>NZ_JBVHWT010000019.1:0-93836 GCF_055564055.1 Streptomyces sp. NPDC029159 | reverse complement strand
TCGCCCCCCCCCCCCCCCACCCCCCCTCCCCCCCCCCCTCCCCCTTCCCGCCCCCCCCCCCCCCCCCCCCCCCCCCCCCCCCCCCCCCCCCCCCCCCCCCCCCCCCCCCCCCGGGCCCGTATCCGCCCACCCCCACGAGTGCCAGGAGACGCCCCATGCCCGTCAGCCCACGCCGCCGCGCGGCCCGCGCCGTAGCGGTCACCGCCGCCGCCCTCGTCACCGCGGTGGCCGTGGCCCCCGCCACCCCCGCCGACGCCGCCACCGCCCAGGAGGACCGGGGCGTCTTCCTCACCGTCTCGGACACCGCCCACACCTGGATCCGCGGCGTCCTGCTGCGCTGCCCCGACGGCCGCGACCACCATCCGCACCACGACGCCGCCTGCTCCGCGCTGACCTGGGCCCGCGGCGACCTCGACGCCCTGCGCGGCGCACCGCACGCCTGCACCAAGGAGTACGACCCGGTGACGGTCACCGCCGAGGGCGTCTGGCGGGGCACGCACCTCGACTGGGAGCGCACCTTCGCCAACGCCTGCACCATGGACGCCGCCACCGGGCCGCTCTTCCGCTTCTGAACGGCCGGCGCACCGCGCCTCACCGGTGGGTGGTCACCACCATCGCCGCCGTCACCAGCGCCACCACCACCCAGGTGAGCCAGACCCACGGATTGCCGCCCAGCGCCACGCTGTACGCGGTCACCACCACCAGCCCGCCGACGGTGAGCCCGGTCATCGTCCTCGTGGATCCGCTCATCGGCGTACCTCCTCACGCAGGCCGCGGCCGAAAGGCGGCGGGCCGCGGCCTGGGACCCATCGTCCCCGGCCGCGGCCCGCACCGCCATCCGTCCGCCGCGTCAGCGCCCGCGCGCGTGCAGCGACGCCAGATACGCGTTGTAGTCCGCCAGATCCTGATCGCCGTTGCGGTCCGCCGCCCGGTCCGCCCGCTGCGACTGCCGCGCCTCGGACCGGTACCACTGGTAGACCAGCGCGATCAGCACCACCACCGACGGGATCTCACTGAACGCCCAGGCGATGCCGCCGGCCGCCGACTGGTCGGACAGCGCGTCGATGCCCAGCGAGGCCGGCGGGTGCAGATAGGTGTCCACCATCGGCTCGGTGCCCATCATCAGCGCGATGCCGAAGAACGCGTGGAACGGCATGCCCGCGAACAGCTCCAGCATCCGCATCACGTAGCCGGGCCGGTGCGGCCCCGGGTCCACGCCCATGATCGGCCAGAAGAACGCCAGGCCCACCGCCAGGAAGTGCACCATCATCGCGATGTGCCCCACCCGCGAGCCCATCAGGAAGTCGAAGAGCGGCGAGAAGTAGAGCGCGTAGAGGCTCGCGATGAACAGCGGGATGGTGAACGCCGGGTGCGAGATGATCCGCACGTACCGGCTGTGCAGGAACGCCACCAACAGCTCCCGCGGCCCCTTGCGGCCCCGCCCGGCGGCCGGCAGGGCGCGCAGCGTCAGCGTCACCGGCGCCCCGAGCAGCAGCAGGATCGGCGACAGCATGGAGATCACCATGTGCTGCACCATGTGCACGCTGAACATGACCATGCCGTAGTCGTTGAGCTTGGTGCACATCACCAGCGCGACGGTCAGGACGCCGACGACCCAGGCGATCGTCCGCCCGACCGGCCAGGCGTCCCCGCGCCGCCGCAGCCGCGCCACCGCCCAGCCGTACAGCACCAGCGCCAGCAGACAACCCACGAGAAAGAACGGATCACCGCCGAACTCCATCCCCCGCCCCAGCGTGAACGGCGGCAGATCCATCGTCATGCCGTGCCCGCTGTGATCCATCCGCTCGCTCCTGGTTCGTACCGATACTCCGGCGACCAGACTAGAACCGCCCCCGGTGCCTGCCTCGGCCGGGGGCGGTTCACACGGCGCGCCTACCTGCGGGCGCGGCCGCCGCTCACAGCACGCACTCGGCCTCGGCGTAGCGGTCGCCGGGCACCGTCTTCAGCGTCTCGACGGCCTCGGCCAGCGGCACCAGGGTGATGTCCGTACCGCGCAGCGCCGTCATCATCCCGAACTCCCCGCGGTGCGCCGCCTCCACCGCGTGCCAGCCGAAGCGGGTCGCCAGCACCCGGTCGTACGCGGTCGGCGTCCCGCCGCGCTGCACATGGCCGAGGATCACCGGACGGGCCTCCTTGCCGAGCCGGTGCTCCAGCTCCCGGGCCAGCTGCCGCGCCACCCCGGCGAACCGCTCGTGCCCGTACATGTCGGTGTCGCCGACCTCGAACCGCATCGACCCCTCGCGCGGCTTCGCGCCCTCGGCCGCCACCACGATCGCGAACTTCTTGCCCGCCGCGAACCGCTCGCCGACCCGCTCCGCCAGCTCCTCGATGTCGAACGGCCGCTCCGGCACCACGATCGCGTGCGCGCCCGCGGCCATCCCCGAGTGCAGCGCGATCCAGCCGGTGTGCCGCCCCATCACCTCGACGATCAGCACCCGCTGATGCGACTCGGCGGTCGTCTTGAGCCGGTCCAGCGCCTCCGTCGCCACCCCCACCGCGGTGTCGAAGCCGAACGTCACATCGGTGACCGCGATGTCGTTGTCGATGGTCTTCGGTACGCCGACGATCGGCAGCCCGGCGTCCGACAGCAGCCGCGCCGCCTTCAGCGTGCCCTCGCCGCCGATCGGGATGATCGCGTCCAGACCCAGGTCGGCGACGTGCCCGCGGGCCCGCTCCACACCGTCGCGCAGGTGCGCCGGCTGCACCCGGGACGAGCCGAGAATGGTGCCGCCCAGCGCGAGGATGCCGCCGACGGCATCCAGATCGAGCTTGCGGTAATCGCACTCCAGCAGGCCCTTCCACCCGTCGTGGAAGCCGATGACCTCGTCGCCGTGGTCGGCCGTGGCCCGATGGACGACGGAGCGGATGACGGCGTTCAGACCGGGGCAGTCGCCGCCGGAGGTGAGTACACCAATACGCATGCCAGAAACCCTCTGCAACAGAAACCGGGGGCCCGGACCCCGTCGTCCGGTGGGATGGCGCTCACCCTACAAGCGCGGCGCCCGAACGCGCGCGTACGCCCGCAGTGCGGGACTGCGGGCGTACGGAAGGGGCGTGGCCGCGCGGGAGGTGCCCCGCGCGGTGGCCGTCAGGTGGTCGCGGTCGCGGCGGCGATCCGCTCCTGACGCAGCGCCTCGTACCACCGGTCGTCGGCCGGCGGCAGGGCGTTGACGTCCAGGGCCAGCTTCAGCAGCAGGTCCGCGATGTGCGGGTTACGCGCCATCACCGGGCCGTGCATGTAGGTGCCGAAGACGGTGTCCTGCCAGGCGCCCTCGAAGCCGTCGCCGACGCCGTTGCCGTTGCCGAAGCGGACCTTCGCGAACGGACGGGCCGTCGGCCCCAGGTGCGTGACGCCCTGGTGGTTCTCGAAGCCGGTCAGCGGCGGGAGGTTGAGCTGCGGGTCGATGTCGGCGAGGACGTCACCGACGCACCGCTCCGCCTCGCCGCGGGTGCTCACCACGTCGAGGAGGCCCAGGCCCTGCTGCTGCTTGTCCTGGTCGTTGATGAACTCGTGGCCGAGGATCTGGTACCCGGCGCAGACCGAGAAGACGATCGCGCCGTTGGAGACGGCGCGGTTCAGTCCGCCGTCGCGCAGCAGCCGCTCGGCCGCAAGGCGCTGCGGCCGGTCCTCACCGCCGCCGATCAGGTAGATGTCACCGGAGGTGGGGATCGGCTGGTCGGACCGTACGTCGAGGCGCTGCACGTCCAGGCCGCGCTGCCGGGCCCGGCGCTCCACGACCAGCGCGTTGCCCTGGTCGCCGTAGGTGCTCAGCAGGTCCGGGTAGACCCACACCAGCCGCAGGCTGTTGTCGCTCATTCTCGCTCGTCCTTGTCTTTCCATCGCCGTCAGTTGCCCACGCGCCGACGCAGGTCCTGGAAGGCCGTGTAGTTGGCGATGACCTCGATCCGCCCGGGCGGCGCCATCTGAACCGCCTGGTCGAGGCTGTCGCAGACCTCGAAGTCGAGCCCCGCGACCTCCAGGCGGACCGCGAGGTCCAGCTTCCGGTCACCCAGCACGAACAGCGGGTGCCCGGCGAGGCGGGTGTAGTCGACGTCCCACAGCCAGGAGGTGTCGGTGCCGTCCGCGCCGCGGGCGTTGACGGACATGATCACCGGGGTCGGCGGCGGGTCGATCAGCGAGAACGTCTCCAGCCAGCCGGCCGGGTTCTTCGCCAGCAGCAGCCGCAGCTCCCGCTCCATGAACGACACCACGTCGTAGCGGCCCGCGACCGCCTGCACGCTGTACATCCGCTCCAGCGCCACCTGCGGGGGCACGCCGAAGGCGGCGGCCACCGCGGCGGACGTCGTCGCGTTCGCCTTGTTGGCACGGCCGGGCAGCTGCAGCTTGATCGGCCAGGCGCTGCCGTGCGGGTCGAGGACGTAGTCGCCGGACAGGGCCCAGCTGGGCGTGGGGCGGCGGAAGCCGCACTCACCGCAGAACCAGTCGTCGTCGGGGCGCTGCATCACACCGCCGCACGACGGGCACGACCAGGCGTCGTCCTTCCACTCCTGGCCCGCCGCGACCCACACCACGTTCGCCGACGAGGACGCCGCCCACACGATGAGCGGGTCGTCGGCGTTGGCGATGATCAGCGCCTTGGAGCCGGAGAGGCCCTCGCGCCAGTGCTCGGCCAGCATGCGGGTCTCCGCGGCACGGTCGAGCTGGTCACGCGAGAGGTTCAGCAGCGCTATGGCCTTGGGCGTGACGTCCCGCGCCACCCCGGCGAGGTACTTCTCGTCGACCTCGATGACGCCGAACTTGGCGTCCGAGCCGCCCGCCAGCGCGGAGGTGATCCCCGCCGGCATGTTGGCGCCCAGCGCGTTCGAGACCACCGGGCCGCCGGCCCGCAGCGCCTCGGCGATCAGCCGGGTCGTCGTCGTCTTGCCGTTCGTCGCGGACACGAGCACGACATCCAGATGACGTGCCAGCCGGGCCAGCAGGTCGGGGTCGAGCTTGAGTGCCACCCGGCCGCCGATCACCGATCCGCTGCCGCGGCCTGCCGCGCGCGATACCGCCGCCGCGGCTCTGCCCGCCGTCACGGCCAGCTTGGCCCGCGGCGACAGCGGGTCCGTGTTGCCTGCCATCGTCCTTGATCCTCCTTGCATCCGGCGCCCGCCTGCCCTCCGGGCTGCCGGTGGAACGCCTCCTCCGGGGCCGAGGGCCCGTCCGGAGGCTGTCGGTCGGGGATCAGCCTATCGAGATCCGCGCCCGTGCCCGAACCCCGCCACCCCCGCGACGTCATCCGGCGCTCCGCGGGACCGTACGCTGGTCCCCATGCCGTCCCGCACCATTCCCGGCCGCACCGGGCAGCCGCGCCCCCTCCGACTGCTGGGCGATCCGGTCCTTTCGGCCCCCTGCCGGGAGGTCACGTCGTTCGACGGCGAGCTGTCCCGGCTGATCGAGGACATGTTCGCGACGATGTACGCGGCCGGGGGCGTGGGGCTCGCCGCCAATCAGATCGGCGTCCCGCTGCGGGTGTTCGTCTACGACTGCCCCGATGACGAGGACCGCCGCCACCTCGGCCACCTCGTCAATCCGCACCTGGCGGGGACGGACGGGCCGGTCGTCCGCGGACCCGAGGGCTGTCTCTCGCTGCCCGGCATCGAGGCGGGCACCCCGCGCCACGACGAGGCCGTGGTGGAGGGTGTCGACCGGACCGGTGCGCCGCTGCGCGTCGAGGGCACCGGTTTCTTCGCCCGCTGCCTCCAGCACGAGTGCGACCACCTGGAGGGCGGTCTCTACGTGGACCGGCTCACCGGTCTGCGGCGCCGCCGCGCGCTGCGGTCCGCGGCCCGCGCCCCGTGGGCGAAGGAGGCGGCGGCCGCCCGCTGACCCCGGGTGTGCCGGTTCCCGGAGCCCGCGGTTCAGAAGCCGGGGCCGTCCGGCCGGTCCTCGATCGCGGCGAGCTGGCCCCACAGCAGATCCGTCAGGTGGGTCACCAACTGCCGGCGGGAGCAGGGGCGTTCGCGCAGCCACCAGTCGCCGGCGGCGTGCATCATGCCGACGATGCCGTGCCCCCAGACGCGGGCCTTCTCCTCGCCGGCCGGGCCGAGGGCGAGGCGTTCGCTGATCACCTCCGCCAGCTCCTCGCCGAGGCGGCGCAGCAGCGGGGCGGAGTGCCGTCCGACGTCGAATCCGGACTCGGCGGGGGTCGCCTCGTCGGCCGGGTGCATCAGGAAGCGGTAGACCTGCGGCCGGGTCTCGATGGCGAGGAGATAGGTGTCGAGGGTGGCCTCGACCCGCTCGCGGCGCGGCACCGGGGAGGCCAGCGCCGCCCGCAGCCCGGCCAGCAGTCCGTCGGTGTGGCGCACCGCGAGGGCGCGGTAGAGGCCGCCCTTGTCGCCGAAGTGGCGGTAGAGGATCGGTTTGGTGATCCCGGCCTCGGCGGCGATGGCGTTCATCGACGCCTCCGGGCCGTCGCGCAGGACGATCCGCTCGGCCGCCTCCAGCAGCTCGCGCCGCCGGTCCGCGGTCGTCTGCCGCCTGCCGTCCCGCTCGGTGTTCTCCATCGTCCAGCTCCCCGCCCTTGTGAACCCGTGGTGCTCGCGCAACGTAACACCCGTGCCGCGCGGTGCCTGTCGTCAGCGGGGGAGTTGACACGCCTACTCGTGAGTAACAGACTCCTGTTACCGTAAGTAACGCCTGATGTGGCGCGTACCGCTGGAGGGGACATGGCCGAGTTCATCATGGAGCTGAACGACGAGCAGAAGGAGGTCCGGGACTGGATCCACGGCTTTGCCGCGGATGTCATGCGCCCCGCGGCCGCCGAGTGGGACGAGCGCGAGGAGACGCCCTGGCCGGTCATCCAGGAGGCCGCCAAGATCGGCATCTACTCGCTCGACTTCTACGCCCAGCAGTTCTTCGACCCCACCGGTCTCGGCATCCCTATGGCGATGGAGGAGCTGTTCTGGGGTGACGCGGGCATCGCCCTGTCGATCGTCGGCACCGGCCTCGCCGCCGTCGGCGTCCTCGCCAACGGCACCGAGGAGCAGATCGGCACCTGGATACCCCAGATGTACGGCACCCCCGACGACGTCAAGGTCGCCGCCTTCTGCTCCTCCGAGCCGGACGCCGGGTCCGATGTCGCCTCCATGCGCACCCGCGCCGTCTACGACGAGGCCAAGGACGAGTGGGTCCTCAACGGCACCAAGACCTGGGCGACCAACGGCGGCATCGCCAACGTCCATGTCGTCGTCGCGGTCGTCGACCCGGAGCTGGGCTCCAAGGGCCACGCCTCCTTCATCGTGCCGCCGGGCACCCCCGGCCTCTCCCAGGGGCAGAAGTTCCAGAAGCACGGCATCCGCGCCTCGCACACCGCCGAGGTCGTACTGGAGGACGTCCGCGTCCCCGGCAGCTGCCTGCTGGGCGGCAAGGAGAAGCTGGACGAGCGCCTCGCCCGCGCCCGGGAGCGCGCGAAGACCAGCGGTGAGCGCGTGAAGAACGCCGCGATGGCCACCTTCGAGGCGTCCCGCCCGGCCGTCGGCGCGATGGCCGTCGGGACCGCCCGCGCCGCGTACGAGGAGGCCCTGGAGTACGCGAAGACGCGTGAGCAGTTCGGCCGCCCGATCATCGACAACCAGGGCGTCGCCTTCCAGCTCGCCGACATGCGCACCTCGATCGACGCGGCGCGGCTGCTGGTGTGGCGGGCCTCCTGGATGGCGGTCAACGGCAAGCCGTTCACGGCGGCCGAGGGCTCGCAGTCGAAGCTGTTCGCCAGCGAGACCGCCAAGAAGGTCACCGCCCAGGCCATCCAGATCCTCGGCGGCAACGGCTTCACCCGGGAGTACCCGGTCGAGCGGATGCACCGCGACGCCGCGATCTACACGATCTTCGAGGGCACCAGCGAGATCCAGCGCCTGGTGATCGCCCGCACCCTCTCCGGGATGCCGATCCGCTGAACCCCTACGGGGCGCGCCGCCGCGGCCGCGCGCCCCGTACGGGATCCGACCGCCGGGCCTCCGCAAAGCGGGGGACCGGCGGTTTTCCGTGTGTCCGGGCGGCCTACGCCAGCGCCGCGGCCGTCGCCCGGGCGAACGCCTCCGGGGCGTCCAGCATCATGTTGTGCCCGCAGCCGGGCAGGCCCACCACCGCGACGCCCGCCGCGGTCAGCCCGTCCGTACCGGGGAAGGGTCCGTCGTCGGCCGGGTACAGGAACGTCCGGGGGAGCGGCAGATCGCACAGCACCTTCCGGACGGACGGCGTGGTCCCGCGGACCAGGTCGACGGCGCTGCGGTGCACCGCCTCCCGCCCGGCGAGCCGCATCGTGGCCCACCACTCGCTGCCCGCCGCGGCGGCGCTCTCCGCATCGCCGGTCCGGAATTCCTCGGCCGTCCGCGCCGCGATCCCGCGGCTGCCGCCCGCGCCCCGCTCCGGCTCCAACGCGTCGAGATTGGCGTCGACCAGCACCAGCCGCGACACCAGCCGCGGATGGCGCGCCGCGAGCAGCACCGCGACCGTGCCGCCCATGCTGTGCGCCACCACCTCCGCACCCGTCACCCCCGCCGCCTCCAGCGCCACCGCCACCGCGTCGGCGTGCGCCTCCATCGTGTACGGGAACGCCGCCGGCCGGTCGCTGCGGTACCGGCCGCCGGGGGCGGGGTCGCGGTGGGGGATTCGGGATCCTGAACTCCGTTATCAGGCAGGGGAGTTGGCGTATGCGCCGCACCCCCGGCCGGGTGCGGCTGCTCGCTCACCGTCACCGGATCTCTTGACGGGTCCGGCACCGCGCTCTACTTTCCTTCCGTAAAGCAAAACATGACTTTCACAATACGGAATTGAAGGAGTTCCGGTCTCCGGGCCGGACGACGCCCCTGACAGGCCGACGCAGGAGTACGCGATGCCTCGAATGACAGCCGCCCGCGCCGCGGTGGAGATCCTCAAGCGGGAGGGCATCTCCCACGCCTTCGGAGTCCCGGGCGCGGCGATCAACCCCTTCTACGCGGCGCTCAAGGCCGCCGGCGGGATCGACCACACGCTCGCCCGCCACGTCGAGGGCGCCTCCCACATGGCCGAGGGGTACACCCGCACCCACCCCGGCAACATCGGCGTCTGCATCGGCACCTCGGGCCCGGCCGGCACCGACATGATCACCGGCCTGTACTCCGCGACCGGCGACTCCATCCCGATCCTCTGCATCACCGGCCAGGCACCGGTCGCGGTGATGCAGAAGGAGGACTTCCAGGCCGTCGACATCGCCGCCATCGCCGGACCCGTCACCAAGGCCGCGACCACCGTCACCGAGGCCGCGCAGGTCCCCGGCGTCTTCCAGCAGGCGTTCCACCTGATGCGCTCCGGACGCCCCGGGCCCGTCCTCGTCGACCTGCCGATCGACGTCCAGCTCACCGAGATCGACTTCGACCCCGAGACGTACGAGCCGCTGCCCGCCTTCAAGCCCGCCGCCACCCGCGCCCAGATCGAGAAAGCCCTCGCCCTGCTCAACGAGGCCGAGCGCCCGCTGATCGTCGCCGGTGGCGGCATCATCAACGCCGACGCCTGCGCGCTGCTGGTCGAGTTCGCCGAGCTGACCGGCGTCCCGGTCGTCCCCACCCTGATGGGCTGGGGCATCCTTCCCGACGACCACGAGCTGAACGCCGGCATGGTGGGCCTGCAGACCTCCCACCGCTACGGCAACGCCACCCTCCTCGCCTCCGACTTCGTCCTCGGCATCGGCAACCGCTGGGCCAACCGCCACACCGGCAAGCTCGACGTCTACACCGAGGGCCGCACCTTCGTGCACGTCGACATCGAACCCACCCAGATCGGCAAGATCTTCGCCCCGGACTACGGCATCACCTCCGACGCGAAGGCGGCCCTTGAACTGTTCGTCCAGGTCGCCAGGGAGCAGCAGGCCGCGGGCGCGCTGCCGGACCGCGGCGAGTGGGCCGCCGCCACCCAGGAGCGCCGCGCCCGGCTCCAGCGGCGCACCCACTTCGACAACGTCCCGATCAAGCCGCAGCGCGTCTACCAGGAGATGAACAAGGCGTTCGGGCCGGACACCCGCTACGTCACCACCATCGGCCTCTCGCAGATCGCCGGCGCCCAGATGCTGCACGTCTACAAGCCGCGCCACTGGATCAACTGCGGCCAGGCCGGACCGCTCGGCTGGACCATCCCCGCCGCCCTGGGCGTGGCCACCGCCGACCCGGAGACCCCGGTGGTCGCGCTCTCCGGCGACTACGACTTCCAGTTCATGATCGAGGAGCTGGCGGTCGGCGCCCAGCACCGCATCCCGTACGTCCACGTCCTGGTGAACAACGCCTACCTGGGCCTGATCCGTCAGGCGCAGCGCAACTTCGACATCGACTTCCAGGTCAACCTGGAGTTCGCGAACATCAACACCCCCGAGCTGGGCGTCTACGGCGTCGACCACGTCAAGGTCGCCGAGGGGCTGGGCTGCAAGGCGATCCGGGTGACCGAGCCCGAGCAGCTGCTGCCCGCGTTCGAGGAGGCGAAGAAGCTCGCCGCCGAGCACCGCGTCCCGGTGGTCGTCGAGGCGATCCTGGAGCGGATCACCAACATCTCGATGGCCGGCGCGGAGATCGACAAGGTCAACGAGTGGGAGGAGCTGGCGACCGAGCCCGGCCACGCCCCCACGGCGATCAAGCCGCTGAAGGTCTGACCTGCGCGTTCGCCCCGGCGGAGACGGTTTCGGCGCAGGCCCCGGACGGGGTTCCCGGAAGGGCTCCCGCTCCGGGGCGGGCGCGTGACCGCCGTCACTGGGGCGGGGCGGAACACCGCTCTCCGGTTCGCTGTTCTCCTGAGTGCGGGTGCCGGAGGAACTGTGTCCCCGGGCCTAACCCTCCGCCTGTGGGGATGATCGTTCGGCTGAAGCCCCACAGTGCCTTTCGCCGAGGGGCGACCGCCTTCGGGCCCGCACCCCAGCCGCCCCGGCCGGCTCTCCCCCCCGTCCGGCCGGGGCTTCCCCCACGGACCGCCGGGGACGCCGCGGACCGGGTCGACATGCGAGGGCGCGGACCCCGTCGCAGGCTGGAGGCATGACCGAGCACCCGCCCGTCATCGTGCATCCGCCGTCGTCCTCCGGAGGGCGCCGCGTCACCGTGCACGGCCAGATCGTGGGTCTGGCCCACGGCCGCGGTGACGTCGCCGAGTTCCTGCGCCGGGCCGGCCTCTGCGAACCGGCCGAGGACATCCCGCTCGACGACCCCCGCCTCGTCGAATGGCGCGGCGGCGACCTGGACGACTGGCCGATCCCACCGGCCTGACCGGCCTCCGGGCGTCGGCGACGGCCGTGCGCCCCGAAGCCGTCCGGCGCCTGCCCAGGGGGGCGCCCCCACCGGAGCGCCGTGTCCGATTTCCGCCAGCGAGAGCCCCGGCAGTACCGCACAGTGGAGCGTGTACCGCCGAGAATCTCAGGAACGGACAGTCCCATGACCCACTACGCCACGTACGACAGCCCCCTGGGCGAACTCCTCCTCGTGGGCGAGGTGTCGGCGACGGCCGTCGGCGGCACCGCACTGACCGCCCTGTCCCTGCCCGGCCAGAAGGGCGGCGCCACCGTCCAGGACGGCTGGACCCACGACCCGGTGGCCTTCACCGAGGTCATCCGCCAGCTCCGCGCCTATTTCGCGGGTGAACTCACCGACTTCACCCTCGAAATCGCCACCCCGGGCACGGAGTTCCGCACCCGCGTCTGGAAGGCCCTCGAAGCCATCCCGTACGGCGCCACCACCAGCTACGGCAAGCTGACGGCCGAGATCGGCGCCGTCCCCGGAGCCGTCCGTGCCCTGGGCTCCGCCATCGGCGCCAACCCGGTGCTCATCGTCCGGCCCTGCCACCGCGTGATCGGCGCCGACGGCTCCCTCTCCGGCTACGCGGCCGGCCCCGCGTGCAAGGAGCAGCTGCTCCGCCTGGAGAACGCGCTGCCCCGCACCGCATGACCACCGGCGCGCCCCCGCCGCGGGGCGCGCCACGGCCCCCCGACCCGCCCCGCACCGGAGCCCCGCATGTCCACGACCGCCGTCCGCCACCCCGCCCGCGCCGGCCTCGCGGCCCGTGTCGCCGCCACGGACCCGCAGGCCCTCGCCGCGGAACTCGACACCCTGGGCTGCGCGATGACGCCACCGCTGCTCACGCCCGCGCACTGCCGCGACCTCATCGCCCTGTACGACCGGCCCGAACTCTTCCGCTCCACGGTGGACATGGCCCGCCACCGCTTCGGCTCCGGTCAGTACCGCTACTTCGCCGACCCGCTGCCCGGCCCGGTCCGTGAACTGCGCGCCGCGCTCTACCCGCTGCTGCTGCCCGTGGCCCGCGACTGGGCCGACCGGCTCGGCCGCCCCGCCCCCTGGCCCGACAGCCTCGACGCCTGGCTGGAGCGGTGCCACGCCGCAGGCCAGGACAGGTCCTCCCAGATCCTGCTGCGCTACGGCCCCGGCGACTGGAACGCCCTCCACCGCGACCTCTTCGGCGATCTGGTCTTCCCGCTCCAGGTCGTCATCGGCCTCGACGTCCCCGGCGACGACTACACCGGCGGCGAATTCCTCCTCGTCGAGCAGCGCCCGCGCGCCCAGTCCCGCGGCACGACGACCGTCCTGGAACAGGGCCGCGGCCTCGTCTTCACCACCCGCGACCGCCCGGTGCGCTCCGCCCGCGGCTGGTCGGCGGGGCAGATCCGCCACGGCGTCAGCACGGTCCGGTCCGGCCGCCGCCACTCCCTCGGGATCGTCTTCCACGAGGCGTGAAGTGCGGCGGCACCGGGCGTGAATGCGCGGTGCGCGCGTACCCGCGCGTGCGAGCATGAGCCCATGCGCCCACCACTGCCCTTCGGGGACGAGCTGCGGTCCGCGCTGGGCACACCCCGCCAGGCCCGCCGACTGGAGAGCAGCCCGCGCTCCCGGGTGTGGCGGGCCGAGCTGTCCGGCACCCCCGTGGTGGTCAAGCAGCTCGTCGACGCACCGGCGGCGGCCGAGAGGTACGCCCGTGAGGTGACGGCGCTGAAGCTCGCCTCCCGGGTCGACCCGCCCGTGGTGCCGAGGCTTCTGGGCACCGATCCGGCCGCACGTGTCCTGGTTCTGGAGTACGTGGACGCTCAGCCGCCTCGCGAGGACTGGGTGGTCGACCACGCCACGGCGCTGGCCCGCCTCCATGCGGCCACCGGTGCCGACGACACCGGCACACTCCCCGCCTGGTCCGGCCCGACCGAAGGCGACATCGACTCCTTCCTCGGACTCGCCCGGACGCTCGGCGTGGCGCTTCCGGCCGGTGTCCGCGCCGAGCTGGACGCCCTGGTGGACCGCCGGTCCGGCACGGAGGGCCACGCCCTGCTGCACGGCGATCCGTGCCCCGGCAACGACCTGCACACCCGCACCGGGGTCAGATTCATCGACTTCGAACAGGCCGCGCTGGGCGAGGGCCTGGTGGAACTCGCCTACCTCCGCGTCGGTTTCCCGACCTGCTGGTGCGTCACGGCCCCGCCCCCTTCCCTGCTGCACGCGGCGGAGTCCGCCTACCGCGCGACCTGGCGTGACGCCACGGGCACCGACGCCCCCTCCGACCTCACCGATGCCTGCGCCGCGTGGCTGCTACGGGGCGATGCCCTGGTCCCGCGCGCGGAACGCGGCACCGCCGACCACCTGGCCGCGATCCCGGACCGGGACTGGACCTGGGGTACGGCAACGGCCCGGCAGCGACTCGTCCACCGCCTCGGAACCGTCAGCCGGATGACCGCCGACGGCGGTGACGGCAGCGCCCTCAACGGCCTGGGGCGACTCGCCGCGGCCCTCCGGTCCGCCATGCTCGTCCGATGGCCCACGCTCCAACCGCTGCCCCGCCAACGGCCGTAAGAGCACCGGGCTGCTCGTGGCCGACCGGACTGCTCCGGACCGCTCCACGGCCCCGGCCGGATTCCGGCCGGTCCAACTTTCTCGATCCAACTCTCCAGATCCACCCAACCTTCCGCATGGGCGCCGACCTGGGGGTCTCGCCGCGGTTGGGTGAGGGGCCCTGGCCCTTTCCGCCGCCTCCCGAACGCTTCGGCTTCGCTCGCGCGCCAACCCGTTGTCAGTGGTGTGCTGTTGACTGGTATCCGTGGTCGGACCGACCGTGGTCGCCGCGGCCGGGACGGCGTCCGGCCGCCGGTGAGCCGGGTCCGCGTCCGGCCGCACCGTCGGCCGTCCGGCCGGATCAGCAGCGAAAACGGCACCGGGGGAGGGCCGATGACGGAGAGACACCTGATGGCGGGGAGGGGAGTGACCCAGATCACCCGCATCTCGTGGGGTGGACGAGGTCGCGCCGGAATACGGCCACGGCATACAACGTTCGGTATGCACGTACCTGGCCCGCCACGCGGCACACCGACACCCTGACCTCGCCCCACCGAAGCCACCGCCGCGCCAACACCCTTTCTTCGCACCCACGTTGACCGCTCCACGCGGCGACCACCCGCACCTCGACCCCGGTGTGCACAGCCGTTCCCGGGCCGTCCGGCCCGAGGCCCCGCCGTGCGCCGGACCTCGTGACGACACCGCCCTGCCCACCGGGCACGGCCGCGTACGAAACGACCGCTGCCCCGCGGCGCCACCGCCGCACCCGAGACCGCACCGCACCGTCCAGCCGCACAGACCGGATCCGTATCTCTATCCCTATCCGCTCCACTCTCCGCCCGGAGGCCGCAGGCATGACCCAGACGACGACGGAACAGCCACCCCGGAGCGCGCCGCCGACCGCCGCGCTCCCGGTCTCCGACCCCGCCAAGGAGCGGAGATCCGGCGGCATCGTCCCCGTCCTCGCCTTCTGCGGCATCGTCGTCGCCGTGATGCAGACGCTGCTCGTGCCGGTCATCAAGGACCTGCCGACGCTGCTGGGCACGGCGCCGAGCAACGCCACCTGGGTACTGACCGCCACCCTGCTCTCCGGCGCCGTCGCCACGCCCATCATGGGGCGCCTCGGCGACCTCTCCGGCAAGCGGAAGATGCTCCTCGCCAGCCTCGCCGTCATGGTCGTCGGCTCGCTGATCTGCGGCTTCACCGACAACCTGATCGTCATGATCGTCGGCCGGGCGCTCCAGGGCTTCGCCATGGGCGCGATACCGCTCGGCATCGGCATCATGCGCGACGAACTCCCCAAGGAACGCCTCGGTTCGGCGATGGCGCTGATGAGTTCGTCCATCGGCGTCGGCGGCGGCCTCGCCCTGCCCGTCGCCGCCCTCGTCGCCCAGCACGCCGACTGGCACGCCCTGTTCTTCCTCGCCGCCGGGCTCGGCGTCCTGTCGATGGCGCTGACCCTGCTCGTCGTACCGGAGACCGCCGTCCGGGCGCCAGGACGCTTCGACCTGCTCGGTGCCCTCGGCCTCTCCGCCGGACTGATCGCGCTGCTCCTGCCGATCACCAAGGGCAGCGACTGGGGCTGGGGTTCGCCCACCACCCTCGGACTGTTCGGCCTCGCCGTGCTCCTCCTGGTGCTGTGGGGCGTGCTGGAACTCCGCCTCGCCGACCCACTCGTCGACCTGCGCACCAGCGCCCGCCGCGAAGTCCTCCTCACCAACCTGGCGTCCATCACCGTCGGTGTCGCGTTCTACGCCATCTCCCTGGTGCTGCCCCAGGTGCTCCAGCTGCCGACGTCCACCGGCTACGGCCTCGGCCAGCCGATGGTGACCGCCGGGCTCTGCGTGGCGCCGCTCGGCCTGACGATGATGCTGGTCGCCCCGGTCTACGCCCGGCTCGCCGCCCGCCGCGGCCCGAAGGTGACCCTGCTCCTGGGCATGCTGATCATCGGCATCGGCTACGGCGCCGGAATCGGCCTGATGAACGCCCCCTGGCAGACCGTCATCATCGCGGTGGTCGTGGGCGCCGGCATCGGCCTGGCGTACTCCTCGCTGCCCGCCCTGATCATCGGCGCCGTCGACCCGTCCGAGACCGGCGCCGCCAACGGACTGAACACCCTGATGCGGTCGATCGGGACCTCCGTGTCCAGCGCCGTCATCGGCATGGTGCTGGCCCATATGTCCACCACCAGGGGGCCGGTCACCTACCCGACGATGGCCGGGTTCCGGACCTCCTTCGTGATCGCCACCGGCGCGGTGCTCCTCGGCGTCGTCTTCGCCGCATTCCTGCCCTCGCAGCGCCGCACCGCCCGCCCCACGCTCGTCGCCGGGAACACCGACGGGGCGCCGGAGACCATCGGTGCAGGCACCGCCGAGCCCGCTGACGCCCCGGTCGACAGGGTCGGCCGGGCCGGTGTACGGGGCGGCATCCGGAGCGCGGCCGGTGCGCCGGTGGCGGGGGCGAGCGTCACCCTCATCGACCGGCGGGGCCGCCAGGCCGGTGTCACCACCACCGATGCCGAGGGACGCTTCGCCCTCCCGGACCCGGGCGCGGGCAGCTATGTCCTCACCGGCACCGCCCCCGGCCACACTCCGCACGCCCTCGCGCTCACCTGCGGCGACGCCCCCGTGGACGTCCTGCTGACGCTGACCGGCGCCGCGCGGCTCACCGGCACGCTGTACGGCGGGGAGCAGGGCGCCGCGCTCGCCGGGGGCGAGGTCGTCGTCACCGATGCCGAGGGCACGGTGGCGGGCCGGGCGACCACCGGCGCCGACGGCCGCTGGGAGATCCGCGAACTGCCCTGCACCGTCTGCACGGTGACTGTCAGCGCCCCTGGGCACCGGACCGAGACCCGCACCGTCGATCTGGCGGATGCCTCCGGGGTCACCGGCTGCGAGGAGATACGGCTGCTGCCGGTGGCCTCGGTGCGCGGCACGGTCCGGGGCCCTGGCGGTGCGCCGCTCGCGGACGCCGCCGTGACGGTGCTGACGGACGGCACGGTCGCGGGCCACACCGTCACCGGCCCGGACGGCGCCTTCGCCTTCGACGGCCTGACCGGCAGCCACCTGACGCTCACCGCGTCCGGCTACCCGCCCCGCGCCACCCCGATATCCCTCACCGCGGGCAGTCACCGGACGCTCGACGTGGACCTCGTCCAGCCGTCGTCCGACGAGGCCGGCTGAGCCGGGGGCGCTTGAGTGCGGGGGACCGCCGCCCACCCGGGGCCGGGCATACACGGCCCGGCCCCGGGAGGGGGTGCCCGCCGTGCTCACTTCAGGTCGATCCGGAACACCTTGTCCGAACCGGCGCCGCCGTCACCGTTGTTGTCGGCGTTGGTCGTCGTCAGCCACAGCGCCTTCTTGCCGGGCACGGCCTCGACGGTGCGCAGCCGGCCGTAGTCCTTGGTGTAGTACGCCTTGGGGGTGCCGGCGGTGGTGCCGTCGACGGGGATGCGCCAGAGCCGCTGGCCGCGCAGTGCCGCCATGTAGATCGCACCGTCCGCGTAGGCGACGGCGCTGGGGGAGGCGTCCTTGACCGGCCACTGGCGCTTCGGGTTGGTCATCCCGCTGTCCGAGCAGGTGCCCTCGCAGACCGGCCAGCCGTAGTTCTTGCCCGGCTCGATGAGGTTCAGCTCGTCGTACTTGGCGTTGCCGAACTCCGCCTCCCACAGGCGTCCCTGGGCATCCCAGGTCAGGCCCTGCGGATTGCGGTGGCCCAGGGAGTAGACGAGGCTGCCGAAGGGGTTGCCCGGCGCCGGTTTGCCGTCGGGCGTCATTCGCAGGATCTTGCCGTTGAGGGACTTCTTGTCCTGCGCCAGATCGGGCGTCTGGGCCTCGCCCGTGGTGGCGTAGAGCAGCCCGTCGGGGCCGAACTTGATGCGCCCACCGTTGTGGTACGTGTTCTTCTTGATGCCCTTGACCAGCACGGTGTAGTCGCTGAGCTTGCCGTCCTGGTAGGTGAGGCGGGCGATGCGATTGCCCTCCTTGGCGGTGTGCATCACGAAGACATGGTGGTCGCTCTTCCACTTCGGCGACACCGCAATGCTCAGCAGCCCGCCCTCGCCGCCGGTGGTCACCACCTCGGGGACCTTGCCGACCTGCTTCTTCTTGCCGTCCTGGGTGAGGGTGAAGACCTTGAAGGTGTCCCGCTCGGTGAGCAGCGCGGACCCGTCGGGGAGCCAGCTCAGCCCCCAGGGGATGGACCAGCCCTCCGAAACGGTCACGGGCTTGCCGGGCGTGGAATCGGCCACGGTGGCCGGGCTGTTGGCGCCCGCCGGGTGCGCCGGGTGCGCGGGGCCCGCCGTGGCCGGTCCGGCCGTACCGGCGGCGAGCAGCAGCCCGACGGCCACGGCGGACGCGCCGAGGCTGGGGAGCGAGAGGCGGTGGGTGTCGAAGGGGCTGCGCTTGCGCATGGGGGACCTCCGGGTCAGGAAGGTGCGGCAGGACAGAGCCGGGGGAGCGGTGGCGCGGGCGGTGCGTGGCGGGACACGGGTCCTCGTCCACGGCGATCGGGCGCGGAACACCCCCACCCCCGTCCGGGCACGGGGCCGGTGGTGGACCGCCAAAAGCTGATAGGAAAGTTTCCTGTTTGTTGACTGGCCGGGAACCTACTGCGGGCCCCGCACACCGTCAAGAGACCCGACAGGGGTGCGAGGGGCGTAGGCGCGCGGTCGCGGTGCCGGGTGGCTTCCCGCTGGGTGCGCCGCCCGTCGCCCTATGAGACGCCCGCGCCGGGCCTGCCGCCTGTGGCGAAGTTCAGCGAAAGACCGCTAACTACCTGCGGAAATGCCGGGCGGCAGAGCTGAGTTGAGCACCAGCAATCCGGCCCGGCATCACCGCGGAGTTCGACACCGAAGCGAGTTCGCCCCGCGCAAAATGCGCGCATCCAGCGCCGCTTCCGCGCACCCAGCGCCACCTCCGCGCGCCCGGCGCCCTCCGCATGGCCCCCGCAGCCCTCCCGCTTCCCCAACGCGACAACGCGCCCCGCCCCCGAATACCTCAACGCGCCCCGACCCGCGTCGTGTTGCCGCATCCCGCCAGCCCCACCCTTCGAAAAACCTCTCGCCCGTTCGACATCCGGAACTCACGCCCACAGATGTCGCCGCCGTGCCAGAGATCGCCCCGTCCCGGAAGCGCTTGCGAACAGGCGGCCCCACCAGGCGTGTTACCCGTAAGGCGAAGAGTGGCTCCGGCGCCCCGCGAGGAAAAGGACCGGACCAATGCTGTCCCGCCCCATTGACTCCGGCGCGCGTGGGCGGTGATTCTGCGGTGCGGTACGGAGCGTCACGGCGCGGCAGGTGCACCGGGTATGCCCGGTCGGCCGGGACGGTGCCGTGCCGCATGCCCTCTCGCGCCAACCTGCCCGCATTGCAAGGGAGTTGGCGACCGTCCAGAGCGTAGGCGCCGTAGCCGACGCGGGAGGCGCCCGGGGCATGTAACGGCCGTGTCCGAAACTCTCCGTTCCCATCACCTGTCATCAGCGAAGGGCGGAACCCCCATGACCAGCCTGCAGACCGTACACACCCCGCACACCACCGACGCCCCGTCCACCGAGGCCCCGGCGGCCGCGCCCCGTCCGCACGGCGTCGCCGCCCGGCCCGCGACCGCCTGGGTAACCCCCGGGTACACCGTGATCGACACCGCGCTCGAAGTCACCGCGTACCGCCTCGCCGACCGCTGACCCACCGACCGCACCCGCCGCCGACCTGCCCGAACACCGCGCACCGCCGACGGGCACGCCGGTGGCCGGGCCGGCGGCCGCCTACCCCGGCCCCGCGGCGCGTGCCCACCCGCAACGGCCGGGCACGCGCCCACCGGAACGCCACCCCCACACCTCTCACCCCCACCAACCCCGCGCACCGCCGCCCCGCGCACCCCGGCCTGCGGCGCCCACCTGGGCGTCCGCCGCGGGGGAATGCGCCGCGGCGGAAGGGATGGAGATCGCGCCATGAACGGCCTGCAGGGAGACCCGACCCCCGACCACTGTGTCCCTCCGGCGGCCCGGGCCTCCTTCGAGGAGCGCCTGCGCACCGTCGCACGCGAGCACTACCACGACCGGCATCCCTTCAACGTCCGGATGCACGAGGGAGAACTGACGCCGGACGAGCTGCGCCGCTGGATCCGTAACCGGTTCCACTACCAGCGCCACATCCCCGTCAAGGACGCCCTGATCACCGCGAAACTCGGCACGCCCGAGCTGCGCCGGATGTGGCTGCGGCGGATCCGCGACCACGACGGCGACCGAGAGGGCGAGGGCGGCATCGAGCGCTGGCTGCGGCTCGGTGAGGCCGCCGGGATCGACCGCGCCGTTCTGCTGGACGAGTCCGGGGTGCTGCCCGGCGTCCGTCTCGCCGTCGAGGGCTATGTGAACTTCTGCCGGCTGCGCTCCCCGCTGGAGGCGGTCGCCGCCTCCCTCACCGAACTCTCCGCCCCGGACATCATGCGCACCCGCATCGGCGCCTTCGAACGCCACTACCCGTGGATCGAGCGGGACGGCCTGACCTACTTCCACGACCGGCAGGGACAGGGCAGCCGCGACAGCAAGGAAGCCCTCGCCCTCGTCCTCGACGGCGCCCGGACCGAGGCGGACCAGGACCGCGCCGTCGCCGCCCTCACCTTCAAATGCGAGGTCCTCTGGTCGCTCCTCGACGCGGTCGAACGCGGCGGCCGCCCGCCCGCCGCCGACCCGGCCGGAGCCCCGGCATGACCACCTGGCGCCCGGGCCCCGCCCCCGGCGTCCTGCTCCGCGCCGACCGGGTCCGCGGCGTCGACCTGCTGCTCCTGCCCGAACGCGTCGTGGTGCTGGAGGGCTCGGCGGGCGAGGTGCTGCGGCTCTGCGACGGCACCCGCGACGTCCCCCAGATCGTGCGGGAGCTGACCGCCCGCCACCCCGGGGCGCCGATCGCCGACGAGGTCCCCGCCTTCCTCGACCGCGTACGGAAGGAGGGCTGGCTGCGATGACCGCCCACCTCACCCCCGACGACGGGCCCGCGCCCGGCACCGACGCGCCCCCGCCGCCCTGGGCGCTGCTCGCCGAGCTGACCCACGCCTGCCCGCTGCACTGCACCTACTGCTCCAACCCGCTCGAACTCACCGGCAGAAGCGCCGAGTTGACGCTCACGGAGTGGCAGGACACCTTCCGTCAGGCCGCCGACCTCGGCGTCGTCAGTGCCCATCTCTCCGGCGGTGAACCGCTGCTCCGCGCCGACCTCACCGAGATCGTCGCCGCCGCCGACGGGGCGGGCATCCACACCCAGCTGATCACCAGCGGCGTCGGGCTGACCCGCGAGCGGCTGGCCGCGCTCACCGGCGCGGGACTGCGCAGCGTCCAGCTCTCCGTCCAGCACGCCGACGCGGCGGACGGGGACCGGATCGCCGGGCGGCGCCGCGCCCACGCCGAGAAGGAGCGCGCCGCCGCCCTCGTCACCGACGCCGGACTGCCGCTCGGCCTCAACGTCGTGCTGCACCGCCACAACCTCGCCGCCCTCGACGCGCTGATCGACCTCGCCCCCGCCTGGGGCGCCGGACGCATCGAGCTGGCCAACACGCAGTTCTACGGCTGGGCGCTCCTCAACAAGGCCGAACTGCTGCCCACCCGGGCGCAGTTGGCCGAGGCGGAGGAGACCGTACGGCGCCGGCGGCGGGAGCTCGACGGCCGGGTCGAGGTGATCTGGGTCGTCCCCGACCACTTCGACGGCACCGCCAAACCCTGCATGGGCGGCTGGGGCGCCGTCTCCCTCACCGTCACCCCCGACGGCACCGTCCTGCCCTGCCCCGCGGCCGCCGCCCTCCCCGGGCTCGACCCGCCCGGCGTCCGTGACCGGCCGCTGCGCTGGATCTGGGAGCGCTCCCCGGCCTTCGCCCGCTACCGCGGCACCGACTGGATGCGCGAGCCCTGCCGCAGCTGCGCGCTGCGCGAGCGGGACTTCGGCGGCTGCCGCTGCCAGGCGTACGCCCTCACCGGGGACGCCGCCGCCACCGACCCGGCATGCCGCCACTCCCCGCACCACACCGTCATCCGTGACCTGGTGGACGCACCCGCGCCACCGTCCCGCGCGCTGGGCCGCCCCCGGCGACCCGGCCGACCGTCCCCGTCCCGCAGAGTGGAGAACTCCTGATGGATCGCGCCACCTCCCCCACCCGCCGCCGCGCCCTGGTCGGCGCCGTGGCCGCGACGCTCCTGGCCACCGCCGCCACGGCCGGTGCCGCCGGCCCCTCCGCCGCCTCCGCGCCGCCCGCGCACACCCCGAAGGCCGCCCCGCCGATGGCCGCCGCGCCCTACGAGTACCTCGGCTGGGGCGACCCGCAGCCGCCCGCCGACGTGATGAAGGCGACCGGTATCAAGTGGTTCACCCTCGCCTTCATCCTCTCCGACGGCGGCTGCAACCCCGCCTGGGACGGTGAACGGCCGCTGACCGGCGGCAGCGACGCCAAGGCGATCGACGCGATCCGCGCCGGCGGCGGCGATGTCGTCATCTCCGCCGGCGGCTGGAGCGGCAACAAGCTCGGCGAGAAGTGCACCAGCGCCGACGCCCTGGCCGGTGCCTACCAGAAGGTCATCGACGCGTACCACCTCAAGGCCCTCGACATCGACATCGAGGACACCGAGATGAGCAACGCCACCGTCCGCCAGCGCGTCGTCGACGCCCTGAAGAAGGTCAAGGACGCCAACCAGGGGCTCGTCACCTACGTCACCATGGGCGCCACGCCCGAGGGCCCGTCGGACGACGGCAAGGACCTCATCGCACGTGGCGCCAAGGCGGGGCTGGACAACGACGGCTGGGTGATCATGCCGTTCGACTTCGGCAGCCACAGCGGCACCATGGGTGAGGCCACCGTCAGTGCCCTCGACGGTCTCGCCGCCGACGTCAAGTCGGCCTACGGCTACAGCGAGGACGACGCCTACCGGAAGATCGGCGTCTCCTCCATGAACGGCCACACCGACGAGGAGGACGAGAACGTCACCCTCGACGACTTCCAGAAGATCCTCGACTACGCCCGCGCCCACCACCTGGCCCGCTTCGCCTACTGGGCCGTCAACCGCGACCGCTCCTGCGGCTCCGGCAGCGACGGCGACAGCTGCAGCGGCGTCGACCAGGAGCCGTACGCGTACACCAAGATCGTGGCGCAGTACGAGGGATGACCCGGCGCGGATGAACGGAGCGGTGGCCCCGGAGCGCCGGGGGCCACCGCGCGTCCGTGGTCCGGGCGCGTGTGACGCACCGTCAGGCGCGGTGGGTCACGCCGCCTCGACGACCTCCGCGCGCACCGCCTGCGTCCAGTTCTCCAGCAGCGTCGCGTACTCCGTCATGTCCTGCGCCGTCCACGTCCAGCTGGGCCGGGCGCAGACGAAACGGCGGATCGCGTCGTTGGCCTCGGAGGCAGGGGCGGGGGTGCCCGAAAGGGCGGAAGGAGCAGGGGACATGGCAGACATGCTAGGGGCAGTCACTGACATTTCCGCACCCCGTGCACGGCCCTTCCCGGTCCCCGGGGCCGCACCTGCCGCCACCGGCCGTGCCGCAACTCCCGGTTGACCAGCGCGAACAACGGAACGTTCCCCAAAGGTTCGCTGGCTGCATGTGTCCCTTCCCACACGCTCAGCGACCGCCGCGGGGCCGGCAGCCTCATCCGGCCGACTCCGCCGCGTGCGGCGCGAGCACCCCGGCACCGATCAGGGCGAAGAGCGCGAGGCCCAGCACGATGCGGTAGATCACGAACGGCAGGAAGCTCTTGGTGCTGATGAACTTCATGAACCAGGCGATCACCGCGTACCCCACGGCGAACGCGACGGCGGTGGCGAGCAGGGTCGGCCCCCACGCGACGTTGCCCTCGCCCGCGTCCTTCAACTCGTAGAGACCGGAGGCGAGGACGGCGGGGACGGCGAGCAGGAAGGAGTAGCGGGCGGCGGACTCGCGGGTGTAGCCCATCAGCAGACCGCCGCTGATCGTGGCGCCGGAGCGGGAGACGCCCGGGATCAGCGCCATCGCCTGGCAGACGCCGTAGAGCAGACCGTCGCGGACGCCCAGGTCGCCGAGGTCCTTGCGGCGGGCGGCGGCGCGGTGACGCCCGCCGTGCTCCGCACGCGCCGCCCGCCGGTCGGCGAAGCCCAGGACGAGGCCCAGCACGATCAGCGTGGTGGCGATCAGCCGCAGATCGCGGAACGGCCCCTCGATCGCGTCCTTGAGCGTCAGCCCCAGCACCCCGATCGGCACCGAGCCCACGATCACCAGCCAGCCCGTCCGCGCATCGTGATCGCTCCGCATCCGGCGGTCGAAGAGCGATCGCGCCCACGCCGAGACGATCCGCGCGATGTCGGCGCGGAAATACAGCAGCACGGCGGCTTCGGTGCCTATCTGGGTGATGGCGGTGAACGCCGCGCCCGGATCGTGCCAGCCCGCGAACGCGGCGGTCAGCCGCAGATGGGCGCTGGAGGAGACGGGCAGGAACTCGGTGAGCCCTTGGACGAGTCCGAGGACGAAGGAGGCGAACCAGCTCATGGGGCGGCAATCCCGGGATGAGGCCGCCCGCCTCCGCCCGCCCCCGCGCGCCGCCGGGCGTCGGGGAAGCGGCACGGCACGGCGGACGGCGAAGGCGATCATGTGGCGGCCCGGGCACCGTAACGACGGAAGGTGTACGGCGGGCCACGCCCGGACGGCCGCGGGGTGACCGCCGGTCAGCCGCCGCGCAGCGCCGCCCGCTTGCGCCAGGCGAGGCCCGCCGCCACCAGCCCGCTCACCGCGATGAACGCCATCGCGAGCAGGAACGCCGGGGAGGTGGGGGCGGTCGCCCGCGCCCCCGCGACCGCGTACGCCACGGTGTTGGGGACGCTGCCGACCGCGGTGGCCAGCAGAAACGGCGACCAGCGCATCCGGGAGACCGCGGCGCAGTAGTTGGTCCCCCAGAACGGCAGCCCCGGCAGCAGCCGGACCACCAGCATGGAACGGAAACCGTGCTCGCTCAGCTGCCGGTCGGCGGCGGTCAGCCACCGGGCCCGCAGCATCCGCCGCAGCGCATCCTGCCCCAGCCACCGGCCCAGCCCGAACGCGAAACCGGCGCCCAGCACCGTCCCGGCGAGCGCGGTGGCGCTCCCCGAACTGCTGCCGAACACCGCGCCCGCCGCGAGGTTGAGGACCGGCCGCGGCACGAACGCCGTGGTGCACACGCCGTACGCCACGGCGTAGACGATCAGCCCGCCGGGCCCCGTCATCCGCTCCGGCAGATCCCCGGTCAGCAGCCGCTGCGGCTGCCACCACAGCATCGCCCCCGCCGCGCAGGCCAGCACCACCGCGAGCAGCGCCAGCCGGCACCAGGGGGAGAGGAGCAGGCGCACGGCGCGCGCGGCGGGACCGTCGGAGGGCGCGGCGGGTTCGAACACGTCGGGAGCGTAACCGACGGGCACCCGCCCACCAGGGGCACATGAGGCGCGCCGCTCAGGGGCGGCGCCGCGGGCGCACGCGGCCACCACCGCCGCGCCCCGTCTCCGCTCCGCCCCCGCCCGCCCGGCACAATGGGGGCGTGGACGCACCCTCCGAGCCGATACCGGTCATCCGTGCCGTGGACGGCGGCACCGCCCGACTCCTGCCCGACGTCGACCGGCCCCGGGCCCGGCTGCTGACCGTCGACGGCGCCCCGCAGTCCTACGTGGACCTCGACGCCCCCGACCACCTGGAGTTCGAGTACGTCCGCCGCCTCGCCCACGTCCTCGACGAGGCCGCGCCGCCCGGGGAACCGCTCGACGTGCTCCACCTCGGCGGCGGCGCGATGACCCTGCCCCGCTATGCCGCGGCCACCCGCCCCGGCTCCCGCCAGCACGTCGTCGAGGCCGACCGGGGGCTGCTCGCCCTCGTCGCCGACGAACTGCCGCTGCCCGCGGGGAGCGGCGTCACCGTCCACGCGGGCGACGCCCGGCAGGCGCTGGAGGAGGCGCCCGCGGGCTCCGCCGACCTCGTCATCGGCGACGTCTTCGGCGGCTCGCGGGTCCCCGCGCATCTGACCACCCTCACCTACGCCCGCGCCGTGGCCCGCGTCCTGCGCCCCGGCGGGATCTACGCGGCGAACCTCGCCGACGGCGCCCCCTTCACCTTCCTGCGCGGCCAGCTCGCGGGCGCCGCCGCGGTCTGGCCCGAGGTGGCGCTGATCGCCGAACCGTCCGTGCTCCGCGGCCGCCGCTTCGGCAACACCGTCCTCGTCGCCTCCGATGCCCCGCTGCCGCTCGCCGCGCTGACCCGCCGCGCGGCCGGCGACGCCTTCCCCGCCCGGGTGACGCACGGCGCCGCGCTGCGCCGGCTGACCGGCGACGCCGTCCCGGTCCAGGACGCCGACGCGGTCGCCTCGCCCGAGCCGCCGCAGGGCGCGTTCCGCCTCGGCTGACCGGCCGGCACGCCGCCTCAGCCGACCGCGGGGCCCTCGGCCACCGGCGGCACCACGTCCGGCGCGGCGGCGACCGCCGCCGCGTCCGGTGTGCGCCGGGTCAGCCGCCGTACGTCCGGGACGCACAGCACCGCCGCGGTGAGCAGCACGACCAGACCGGCGCAGCCCCAAAGGGCGGCCGGGAGGCCGACGGCTTCCTGGACGGGACCGGCGAGCGCGGTGGCGAGCGGGATCCCGGCGACCGAGCCCAGCCAGTCGTACGAGGAGACCCGGGAGAACTTCTCCTCCGGGACCTCCTGGTGCAGCGCCGTCATCCACGTCACGATGAACACCTCGACGGCGACGCCGGTCAGGCACATCACGACGGTCAGCCACCCGGCGGACACCGGCACCGCCAGCGCCGCCGACGGCAGGGCCAGCGGGAAGACACACAGCGAACCGGTCAGCAGCAGCCGCCGGGGCCGGTAGCGGGTCATCAGCAGCGCCCCGGCCAGGGTGCCCGCGCCGAACGCGCCGAGCGCCACGCCCCAGGGCCCCGGACCGCCCAGATGCGCATCGGCGACCAGCGGCCCGTAGACCGCCTCCGCCGCCGCGATCACCGCGTTGACCACGGCGAACTGCAGCACCACCGACCACAGCCAGGGCCGGGAGATCACCTCGCGCCAGCCCTCGCGCAGCGACCGCAGCATGCCGCCGTCGTTCGTGCGCGGCGGCACCCCGCGTACGTCGAGGAAGGCGCGCAGTGCCCCGGCGCAGGCGAAGGCCACCGCGTCGGCGGCGAGCACCCAGCCCGGTCCGACGGCGGCGATCAGTGCGCCGCCGAGCGCGGCGCCGCCGATGTTGGCGCCGTTCATGCCCATCCGGTACACCGCGAACGCCCGCGAGGTGTGCTCCCCGGAGACGCTGGCGAGCACCATGCCCTCCGAGGCGGGCCCGAAGAACGCCTGCCCGGCGCCGCCCAGCGCGGCGAGCGCCGCCATCTGCCACAGCTGCGGCTCGCCGGCCAGCACCAGCAGTGCGAAGCCGCCCTGGGAGACGCAGCTGAGGGCGTTGGCCGCGACCATCACCCGGTGCCGCGGCAGCCGGTCGGCGAGCGCCCCGCCGACCAGGAGCAGCGCGACGAGCGGGACGGTCCGGGCGGCGGCGACCAGCCCGACGTCGGTGGCCGAGCCGCCCGCCCCCAGCACGGCGAACGCGGCGGCGATCAGCGCACCGGAGTGGCCGAGCCCGGAGATGACCGTGGCGGCCGTGAGGATCGTGAAGTTCCGCCCCGCCCAGACCGGCCGTGCCCTCACCGCCGCACCGCCGACGCCGGGGCCGGGCGTACGGGGCGGGGGAGCGGGGCGGCGGTGTGCCGCGGGCCGGGTCTCCCGGGCGGCGGTGCGGTCGTCGTCATGGACGTCAACGATAGGCGCCGCGGCGATGCCGCAGGTCGGGGCCTTCCCCGGCAAGCTACTCGTAGGTAACATGACGCGCATGTCTTCCGAGTCCCTGCCGTCGATCGGCGCGATGATGGCGGCCTCCGTGCCGATGGTCCGCACCCTCAACCTCGAATTCACCGAGACCACGGCCGAACGCGCCGTCGTCCGCCTGCCCGACCAGCCCGCCTTCCACAACCACGTCGCCGGACCGCACGCCGGGGCGATGTTCACCCTCGCCGAGTCCGCCAGCGGCGCCATCGTGATGAGCGCCTTCGGCTCCGAGCTGCACCGCGCCGTACCGCTCGCCGTCGGCGCCGAGATCGGCTACAAGAAGCTCGCCATGGGCCCCGTCACCGCCACCGCGGAGCTGGGCCGCCCCGTCGCCGAGGTGATCGCCGACCTCGACGCCGGGCAGCGCCCCGAATTCCCCGTGAACGTCACGCTCACCCGCGAGGACGGCGCGGTGACCGGCGAGATGTCCATCGTCTGGACCCTCCGCCCGAACAGCTGACCCTCGCCCCACCTCCGCCTCCCGACGTCCCCCGGCGCGTGCGCGGCCCCGCCCGCGTGCCGGGGTGTCGAGTACGCTTCCCAGGCGCGCCCGTCCGGGCGCGCCGGGGGAATCGGATGCACCGGCTTCGGTGACACCCGGCAGCGGCCCACGGGGGCCCGACACCATGCGGAGGAAGCGGCTTTGCACATCCAGGAGTGGCTGGCGACGGTACCGGCCATCAGCGTGTACCTCCTGGTCGGAGTGGTCATCGGGGTGGAGAGCCTGGGCATTCCGCTGCCGGGGGAGATCGTCCTCGTCAGCGCGGCGATCCTGGCCGCCACCCAGGACCACATCGACCCCTTCGTACTGGGCGCCTGCGCGTCGGCCGGTGCGATCATCGGCGACTCGATCGGCTACCTCATCGGCCGCAAGGGCGGGCAGCCGCTGCTGGACTGGGCGGGCCGCAAGTTCCCCAAGCACTTCGGGCCCGACCAGGTCGCGATGGCCGAGGAGAAGTTCCACAAGTGGGGCATGTGGGCGGTCTTCATCGGCCGCTTCATCGCCCTGCTGCGGATCTTCGCCGGTCCGCTGGCGGGCGTGCTGAAGATGCCGTACTGGAAGTTCCTGATCGCCAACGTCCTCGGCGGCATCGTCTGGGCCGGTGGCACCACCGCCCTCATCTACAGCGTCGGTGTGGTCGCCGAGGCATGGCTCCAGCGCTTCTCCTGGCTGGGCCTGGTCGCCGCGCTGCTCTTCGGCGTCGGCTCGTTCCTCGTCATGAAGCAGCGCGCGAAGAAGGCCGCCGCCGCACGCGAGGCGGCGCAGGAGAAGCCGGTCGGGGCCTCGACCGACTGACCCGTCTTCCCTTCTCTCCCGGCCCGGTGGCTTCTGCCGCCGGGCCGGTGGCGTTCAGCGGGTGAACCAGATCTCCGGCCCGCCCTCCCGCCACTCGCAGATCCCCGCGTCGTCCCAGATCAGATCGGCCGCCGGAAACCCGGCGCGGCGCAGGAACGCGGCGACGTCGCCCGGCCGCCGGGCCCGCCCGATGTCCTGCCCGTGGAGCGTGACGCGGCGCCCGCCCGAGCAGGGCGGGTGCACGATGACGGGTGCGCGCTGCATGGCCCCAGCCTGACCGCCACCCCTCTTGATCGCATGCCGGCGGTGCGGGGCGCGTGACCGTACGTAAGGGCGACCCGCTCGCCCTCCGGGGCGATCGGACATCTGTCGGCGGCGGAGGTGAGCTGTCGGCGGTGTGTCGGCGCAGGCTGCGATCTTGTGTGGACCGGTGCTCCCCGCGAGCACACCGCCCCGAGCAGAGGAGCCTGCCACCGTGTCCACCGCATCCCGGAGCCAAGTGTGGAACGTAGACCGGCTCCCGCCGGCCGAGGGCAGGACCTTCCTGGTCACCGGGGGGAACGCCGGGATCGGCTACTTCGTCGCGGAACAGCTCGCCACCACCGGCGCCGTCGTCGTCCTCGGCAGCCGGGATGCCGCGAAGGCCGACGCCGCCACCGCCTCGATCCGCTCGCGGGTCCCCGGCGCGCAGCTGCGCCACCTTCCGCTGGACCTCGCCGACCTGCCGTCCCTGAAGACCGCCGTGGACCGGCTGGAGCTGGACCGCCTCGACGCGGTGGTCCACAACGCGGGGGTCGCGCTCGACGACCCGTCACGCCGGGAGACCGCGGACGGCCATGAGCTGATGTTCGCCACCAACCACCTCGGCCACTTCGCGCTCACCCGGTGGCTGGCCCCCCTGCTGTCCGCGGCACCGGCCGGCCGCATCGTGACGGTGGGCAGCTTCGCGGCCCGGTCCGAGCGGCTGGACCTCGACGATCCGCAGTCGGTGCGGGACTACCGGCCCAAGCGCACCTACGGCCGGTCGAAGCTGGCGCAGATGTGCTTCGGCTTCGCCCTCGACCGGCGGCTGCGCGCGGCCGGCAGCCCGGTCCTCAGCGTCGTGGCCCACCCCGGCGGCGCGCTGGACGGGCTCACCCCGTCCCGCCCGCCGATCCGGGTGACCACCCGCGGCGAACGGCTGCGCGCCCTGCCCGCCGGACTCCTGGTGCAGGGCAAGGAGGCCGGGGCCTGGCCCGTCGTCCGTGCCGTCCTCGACCCGGAGGTGGCGGGCGGGGACCTCTGGGGACCGAAGGTCTTCGGACTGCGGGGCGCCCCACGGCGCGAGCCCGTCCCCGCGCACATGACCGACCCGGTCACCGCCGCCCGCCTCTGGACGATCAGCAGCGAACTGGCCGACGCCGACCCGGACCTCGGCTTCCGGTAGGCGCGCAGCGGCACCCGGAGCAGCCGTCCGGCGGGTCGGGGGGACGAGGGCCGCCGCGGCTGCGCCGGTCCTCCGGTGGGCGAGGCCGCCTGACGCCCCGTCCGCCACGTCGCCTACTGTGCACCCGGCGCGATTCGAACGGACGAAGGAGAACGGCAATGGCGCAGGGCGCACTCATCGCGGGCGTGGGCAACACCGCACCGGTCGTCGACCCGGCGGCGTTCACCGCCCCGACCTCGGTCGTGCTGGGGGAGGTGACCCTCGCCGCCCGGGCGAGCATCTGGTACCAGACGGTGCTGCGCGCCGACTGCGGCCCGATCACCGTCGGCGCCGGCAGCAACATCCAGGACAACTGCACCGTCCACGTCGACCCCGGCTTCCCGGTGACCGTCGGCGCCGGGGTCTCGGTCGGCCACAACGCCGTACTGCACGGCTGCACCGTCGAGGACGACGTCCTGATCGGCATGGGCGCCACCGTCCTCAACGGTGCGCACATCGGCGCCGGTTCGCTGATCGCCGCACAGGCGCTGGTGCCGCAGGGCATGGTCGTCCCGCCCGGCTCGCTGGTCGCCGGGGTCCCCGCCAAGGTCAAGCGGGAGCTGACCGGCGAGGAGCGCGAGGGCATCAAGCTGAACGCCGCCGTCTACCGGGACCTCGCCGAGACCCACGCCGCCGCGTTCACCGGCCGAGCCGCGTCCCCGGCCCGCACCGCCGGTCTGGGGTGAAGATCACAGGGGCGGGGCGACCGGGCGCCCGGCGCGCTGAGTACCGTGTGCGAGTGGTGTCGAACAAGAACGTGTTCTCCTCCCTCGCCGCCTGGCGGCGCCGGGCCGCTTCGCGCGCCGTGCACCGCGGGACGCGGTGGATGAGCCGGGCGGGCGCGGTCACCGCCGAGCGCCCCGGACCGTACCGCTTCCGCGCCATCGGCCCCGGCACCCGCCTCGCCTTCCCGCAGGGCACGGTCTTCGGCGACCCCTGGATCGCCCTGGGCGACCACTGCATCATCGCCCAGGACGTCACCCTGACCGCCGGGATGATGCCCGACCTCGACCTGGGTCCCGACCCGATCCTCACCCTCGGCAACGGCGTCGTCCTCGGGCGCGGCAGCCATGTCATCGCCGACGTCCCGCTCACCATCGGCGACGACTGCTTCTTCGGCCCGGGCGTCTACCTCACCACCACCAACCACAGTTACGACGACCCCGAGGTGCCCGTCGGCAAGCAGTGGCCGCGCAGCGCGCCGGTCAGCATCGGCCCGGGCAGCTGGATCGGCACCGGCGCGGTCATCCTGCCCGGCGCCCGGCTCGGCCGGAACGCGGTCGTCGCGGCGGGCGCGGTGGTCCGCGGCGAGGTCCCCGACCACGCCGTCGTCGCCGGGGCCCCCGCCCGCGTCGTCCGCCGCTGGGAGGCGGCCTCCGGCTGGCAGCCACCGCTGCGCACCCCGGCCCCCGTCCCCGTCCCGGAGGGCGTCACCCCCGAACAACTCGTGGCCCTCTCCGCCCTGGAGACGCCGCCCGAGCCCGAAGGCACCACGCCGGCCGGCGGGTGAACGGCGCCCGCGAGGTGTTGACGGGCCCGCCGTGTATCGACCGGGGCTCGCCGCGGCCGACCGGACCGCGCTCGCGCCGGTACGGACTCCCGGCGGCCGGGCCCCGACCTGCGGGAAACCCGCCGCTCCGGCTCCCGCCGATCGGCCCCCGACGCCCGCCCACACCATGAGACGCGGAGCCGAACCCCCGCGTCCGGCTGTTAACTTGGCGCCATGCCCGTGCCCATGGATGCCTTCTCCGATGTCCGGCCCGCCGTCGACCGCCTGGACCTGCTCGCCGCACCCGTCGCCGCCGCCCTGCGCGCCTGGAGCGGTTCGGTGCCCGTGGAGGAGATCCGCTACGTCGACACCGACCCCGACATCGCCGACACCGCCGTCCTCGTCGCCCACCACGGCGAGTGGCTGCTGGAGCAGTCGGCGAACTGCGTCGTCGTCGCCGGGAAGCGCGGCGGGGAGACCACCCTCGCCGCCTGCCTCGTCCTCTCCCACACCCGCGTCGACGTCAACGGCGCCGTCCGCCGCCAACTCGGCGCCCGCAAGGCGTCGTTCGCCCCCATGGACACCGCCGTCGACGACAGCGGGATGGAGTACGGCGGCATCACCCCCATCGGGCTGCCCGCCCACTGGCCGCTGCTCGTCGACGCCGCCGTCGCCGACACGCCCTACGCACTGATCGGCAGCGGCAGCCGCCGCGGCAAGCTCATCGTCCCCGGCAAGGCACTGGCCGAACTCCCGCACGCCACCGTCCTCGACGGCCTGGCGACCGCCTGACCTGCCCGACCCGGCTCAGCCGCCCGCCCGCCACGACCGCAGATCCACCGAGAGCGCGGTCGAGTGCGGCGCGAACCCCATGCTGCGGTAGAGGGGTTCGGCGGCGTCCGTGGCGTGCAGATCGACGCGGCTGACCCCCAGCTCCGCGAACCGGTCGAGTGCCGCCTCCGTCACCGCCCGGGCGTACCCGCGACTGCGGTGGCGCGCGTCCGTGCAGACGCTGAAGAGGAAGCCGAACCGGCCGGTGGGATGCCCGGGCGCCGGAAGCCGTTCCTCGACCGTGCCGACCGCGCACGCCGCCAGATGCGGCGCCCCCGACCCCGGCGGCCCGTCGATCACATACGCCACGAACGAGTCCGGGGAGTCCGTCAGCCGGCGCCGGGCCACCACCTCCGAGGCGCGCTCCCAGGGCCCGGGCTCGTCCTTGCCGGTCATCGCGGCGAACATCGCACGACGCAGCCGAACCAACTCGGCGGCGTCCCCGGGAACGGCGGAACGTGGCGTGATCATGCCCGGACGCTACCGCCACCCGGCCACGCCGTCACCACCGTCCCCCCACGCCGCCGCTCAGCCCAGGCGCGGTATCTCGATCGCCGGACAACGGTCCATCACCATCGCCACCCCCTGGCCGCGCACCCGCTCCCACGCCGCCTCGTCCACGACGCCGAGCTGGAACCACACGCCCTTCGCGCCGATGGCCACCGCCTCGTCCGCCACCGCGCCCGCCCGGTCGGCGGCCACGAACACGTCCACCACGTCGACCGGGAACGGGATCGCCGACAGGGACGGATAGCCCTGCTCGCCGTGGACCGTCTCGGCCCGCGGATGCACCGGCACGATCCGCTTGCCGAACCGCTGCAGCGCCGCGGCGACGCCGTACGCCGCCCGTGACGTGTTGTTCGACAGGCCGACCACCGCCCAGGTGTCGCCCATCTCCGTCAGCATGCTGCGGATCACCGCTGGATCGCCGTACACGTGCGCCTCCCCGTTTCCCTGTCGTCGTGCCGTGGCCCGGAACCGTCTCCAGGTGCGAGGCGGGCGGCCGGGCCCGTACCGACAACGGCCGGGGGCCGCCCGGGATTCCCGTCCGTGCGGAACCCGGACGGCGAACGCCCCGCCCGAAGGGGAAGACGGGCGGGGCGGGTTCGTGGGGCGGGCCGTCAGGCGGCGCCGCCGCGGGCCCCGCTGCTCGCCATGCCCGCCCGGACGGCGGCGGTCCGCGCCGGCTTCGGCAGGCCGCCGCGCTCACCCGCCTCACCGTCCCGCACCGGCTCCGCGCCGCCCGCACCCGTACCGGGCCGGCCGATCGCCGCCTCCACCGCGATCCGGCCCGGCGCGCGCTCCGCGATCGCCGCCCGCACCGTGTCCGGCTCCACCAGCATGCTCACCGCGCCCGTCGGGTTGACGTACAGCGCATGCCCGGCAGGGAGGCGCTCCAGCAGTTCCGCCACCGGGCGCCGGTCGACCAGCAGCCGTCCGACCGGTTCCAGATGGTCCTCCGAGGTGTAGACGGGCACCACCGGCGTGCCCTCCGGCGATGCCGCGGGCAGCGGTGCGCCCGCAGCGGTCACCAGGTACGACACCTCGGCGTCCGCCAGCGTCCGGGCCACCTCGGGAACCGGTCCGTACCCCGTCGCCGCCAGCTGTACGGCCTGGTCGACCGGGTCCGTCGGTTCGGCCCAGTCCAGCATCTGCGGGGACGGCCGGTACTCCGGGTTGTCCCGCCAGTCCTCGATCTCGCCGGTCGGCCCCGACCGCCACTGCCCGATCACCGACCAGAGCGGTGGCGGGCCCTCGCCCGTCCACGTCAGGTCGACCATGGCCAGCCAGTGGTCCGGCGCCTCGCGGGCCGCCTCGACCACCTCCGGCGGCGGTTCGGGCATCGCCTCGCCCGTCACGGGCACGCCCGCCGCCAGCGTCGTGTGTGTGTTGTCGTCCATGAAGCCCTCCGCCGACCCGTACGGTTCTGGGTGTGCGAGCGGGCCCCGCGCACGAGGCCGTCGCCCCGGCCACAGTGCCCACGGGCGGCCCCCGCGTCCGTCCGACGCACCGCAACACCCGCCCGGATACGCCGCCTGGACGTGCCGTGGGCCCCCGTACGGCGGACACCGCCCCGTACCCCCGTGCCACGGCCGGTGACCGGGCCCGCCGCGCCGCCGCATAGGCTGGTGCGATGCAGGAGCAGTACCGGACCCTCGCCCACGCCGGGGTGCACGAGATCGAGATCAACAAGTCCCGCTTCCTCTGCGCCCTCGCGCCCGTCGCGACCGAGGCCGAGGCACAGGACTTCATCGCGGCCGTCCGCAAGGAGCACCCCACCGCCCGCCACCACTGCTACGCCTACGTCCTCGGCGCCGACGGCGGCGTCCAGAAGGCCAGCGACGACGGCGAACCGGGCGGCACCGCCGGCGTCCCGATGCTCCAGATGCTGCTGCGCCGCGAGATGCGGTACGTCGTCGCCGTCGTCACCCGCTACTTCGGCGGCATCAAGCTCGGCGCCGGCGGACTGATCCGCGCCTACGGCGGCGCCGTGGGCGAGGCCCTGGACACCCTCGGCACGGTCGTCCGCCGCCGCTACCGCCTGGCGACCGTCACCGTCGACCACCAGCGGGCCGGAAAACTGGAGAACGACCTGCGGGCCACCGGACGCACCGTGCGCGAGGTCACCTACGGCGCCGAGGTCCGGATCGAGGTCGGTCTGCCCGAGGCGGACGTCGAGGCGTTCGGCGCCTGGCTGGCGGACAGCACCGCCGGGAGTGCCGTCCTGGAGCTGGGCGGCGAGGCGTACGGCGAGGCGTGAGCGACCCGGGCGGCCGGGCGCACCCCGGACGCCTGGGAGGATGTCCGGGTGACTGCGGACCGGCGTGGCCGCTTCGAGGCGGCCGGTGAGGGAGTGACGATGCGGACGGGAGCGGCGTGGTGAGGCTGCTGCACACCTCCGACTGGCACCTGGGGCGCTCCTTCCACCGCGTGAGCCTGCTCACCGCGCAGCGCGCCTACCTCGACCATCTCGTCGAGACCGTCACCGCCCGGGAGGTCGACGCGGTCCTCGTCGCCGGTGACGTCTACGACCGGGCGGTGCCGCCGCTCGCCGCCGTCGAGCTGTTCGACGAGGCCCTGCACCGCCTCGCCGCGCTCGGCGTCCCCACGATCATGATCTCCGGCAACCACGACTCCGCCCGCCGCCTCGGCGTCGGCGCCGGGCTGATGGAGCGCGGTGGCGTCCACCTGCGCACCGACCCGGAGCGCTGCGGCGAACCGGTCCTGATCGACGACGCCGACGGCCCGGTCGCCTTCTACGGACTGCCCTACCTCGAACCGGCCCTCGTCCGCGACCGCCTCGGCGCCGGGCGCGCGGCCCACACCGAGGTGCTGGGCGCCGCGATGGACCGGGTCCGCGCCGACCTCGCCGCCCGGCCCGCCGGCACCCGCTCCGTCGTCCTGGCGCACGCCTTCGTCACCGGCGGCGAGGTGAGCGACAGCGAGCGGGACCTGACCGTCGGCGGCGTCGCCTCGGTGCCCGCTGCGGTCTTCGACGGCGTCGACTACGTCGCGCTGGGCCATCTGCACGGCTGCCAGACGCTGACCGAGCGGATCCGGTACTCCGGCTCCCCGCTCGCGTACTCCTTCTCCGAGGCGACGCACCGCAAATCGTCCTGGCTGATCGACCTCGGCGCGGACGGCACGCTCACGGCGGAGCGCGTCGACGCCCCCGTCCCGCGCCCGCTGGCCCGGCTGCGCGGCCGCCTGGAGACGCTGCTGGCGGACCCGGCGCTGGAGCGGCACGCGGAGCACTGGGTGGAGGTGACGCTCACCGACCCGGTGCGTCCGGCCGAGCCGATGGCGCGGCTGACGGAGCGCTTCCCGCACACCCTCGCCCTCGCCTTCGACCCGGACGAGGGCCCGGCCGCCACCTTCGCCTCGTACGCCCAGCGGGTGCGTGGTCGCGGGGACCAGGAGGTCGCCGAGGACTTCGTGGAGCATGTGCGCGAGGGCCGGGCGGCGGACGACGGGGAGCGGGCGGTGCTGCGCGCCGCGTTCGAGGAGGTCCGGTTGGACGAGGCGGCGGAAGAGGTGGCGCCATGAGGCTGCACCGGTTGTCGGTCACGGCGTTCGGGCCGTTCGGCGGCGCCCAGACCGTCGACTTCGACCGGCTCTCGCGCGACGGTCTGTTCCTGCTGCACGGCCCCACCGGCGCGGGCAAGACCTCCGTCCTGGACGCGGTGTGCTTCGCGCTGTACGGCTCGGTGCCCGGCGTCCGGCAGGCGGGACAGGCGCTGCGCAGCGATCTCGCCGACCCGTGGACGCCGACAGAGGTGGTCCTCGAACTGACCGTCGCCGGGCGCCGGCTGGAGATCACCCGGCTGCCCGAGCAGACCCGCCCGAAGAAGCGCGGTACGGGCACGACGCGGGAGAAGGCGCAGAGCCGGCTGCGGGAGTACGTGCCCGGGCCCGGCGACGGCGGCCGGTGGAAGGGGCTGAGCCGGTCGCACCAGGAGATCGGCGAGGAGATCGCCGGGCTGCTCGGCCTGAACAAGGAACAGTTCTGCCAGGTCGTGCTGTTGCCGCAGGGCGACTTCGCGCGCTTTCTGCGGGCCGACGCGGAATCCCGGGCGCGGCTGCTGGGCCGCCTCTTCGACACCCGCCGCTTCGCCGCCGTCGAGGAGCGGCTGGCGGCCCGCCGGAAGGCCGCCGCCGAGCAGGTCCGCGGCGGCGACGAACGGCTGCTGGCGCTGGCCCACCGCGCGGCGGAGGCGGCCGGTGACTGCCCGGACCTCGCGGCGCTGCCCGCGCTGCCGGCCGGATCCGCGGCGGGCACCGTCCCGGCCGCACGGAAGCCGGGCGCCGTGACCCGCCGGGCGGCCCCGGAGGCGGCTGCGGACGCCCCGGGCGTGGGCGAGCCCGGTTTCGCCGCGTCCGTCCTCGTACGGCTGGCGGTGGCGCGGGCCGCGGCGCGGGAGCGGCTGACCGTGGCCGCCTGCGCGGAGCGCGCGGCCGAGGAGGCCGAGCGGGCGGCCGCCCGGGTGTGGGAGGAGGCGCAGGAACGCGACCGGGTACGGCGCCGCCTCGCCGACGCCCGGGCGCGCGCCGACCGGCTGACGGAGACGGCCGCGGCGGACGCCCGGGACCGGGAGCGGCTGGCGGCCGCGGGCCGGGCCGCCGAGGTGGCACCGGCGCTGGCGTGGTGCGCGACGGCCCGGCGGGAGGCGGAGGCCGCGGGCGCCGCGGAGCGCGCCCGCCGCGCCGAGCTGCCCGCCTCCCTCGCGAACGAGGAGCCGGACCGGCTCGCCGCCCGGGAGCACGAGGAGCGCGCACAGCTCGGCACCCTGGCCGCGGCCCGCCGCGCCGAGGAGCGTGTCGCCGCGCTGACCGCCGAACGCGAGGCGTCGGAGCGGGAGGGCGCCGCCGACGAGGACGCGGTGGCGGAGTGCGCGGAGTGGCTCGACGGCTGGGAGGCGCGGCGCGGCGCCCTCCAGGAGCGGGCGGAGCGCGCCCAGGAGGCCGTGGGCCGCGCGGAGGCGCTGGAGGCGGCGGTGGCCACGGCACGCGAGCACGCGGCGGCGGCCCGGCGCCGGGACGAGCTGACGGACCGCCTGGAGCGGCTGCGCGGCGCCTCCCTGACCGCACGGGAGCGGTCCGCCGAGGCCCACGAGCAGTGGCTGGAGCTGAAGGACCGCCGGCTGCGGGGCGTCGCCGCCGAACTGGCCGCCGCGCTCCGCGACGGCGCCCCGTGCGCGGTCTGCGGCGCGACGGAACACCCCGAGCCCGCGCGGCCGGGGGCGGGACACGTCGGCCGCGCCGAGGAGGAGGCCGCGCTCACCGCGTACCGCGAGCGCGAGGAGGCGTACCGCACCGCGGAGGGCCGGGTGCGCGAGGTCCACGGCGAGCTGTCCGCCGCCGTCGCCGCGGCCGGCGACACCCCGGCCGCCGAACGTGCCGCCCGCGCCGAGGAGTTGGCCGCCGAGTACGCCGAGGTGCGCGCGGTGGCGGCCGGGGTGCGGCCCGCGCGGGAGGCGCTGGCGGCCGCGGAGCGCGAGGCGGAGCGGCGCCGCGCGGAGCGGCAGGATGCCGAGCGTCGGATCGCGGCCCGCCTCTCCCGCCGCGAGGCGCTGGAGGCCGAACGGGCCGCGCTCCGCGACGAGGTGACGCGGGCCCGCGGGGAGTGCGCGAGCGTCGCGGAGCGGGCCCGGCGCGGTGAGCGGCGGGCCGCGATGCTGGCCGCCGTGGTGGAGGCGGCGGGCGCCGCCCGCACCGCGGACCGGCGGCTGCGGGAGGCCGAGGCGGCGCGCGCCGACGCCGTCGCCGCGGCCGGGTTCGCGGAGGTCGCCGAGGCGGTGGCCGCGCAGCTGCCCGAGGCGGCGCGGCGGGAGCTGGCCGAACGGGTCGCCCACCGGGAGGCGGAAGCCGCCGCCGCGGCCCGGGAACTGGTCGACGCCGAGGCGGCGGCCGCCACCGCGGCGACGGGAGCGGAGGCGGACCCGGTCGCCGCGCGCCAGGCCGTGGAGGACGCCGGACGGCGGCTGCGCGCGGCGGCCGTGGCCCGTACGGGAGCCCAGGAACGCTGCGCCGCACTGGACCGCCTCTCGCACCGGGCGGCCACCGAGGCCCGCCAACTCGCCCCGCGGTACGCGGAGTTCGATGTCGTCGGCGGTGTCGCCTCGCTCGTCGCCGGCACCTCCGGCGAGAACGTGCGCCGGATGCGGCTGGAGTCGTACGTCCTGGCCGCCCGGCTGGAGCAGGTCGCGGTGGTGGCGGGGGAGCGGCTGCAGCGGATGTCCGGTGGCCGCTACACCCTGGTGCACACGGACGCGCGCAGCGCCGGGGCGCGCCGCTCCGGGCTGGGGCTGCGGGTGATCGACGCCTGGACGGGGCGCGAGCGGGACACCAACAGCCTGTCGGGCGGGGAGACGTTCTACGCCTCGCTCGCCCTCGCGCTGGGCCTCGCCGACGTGGTCACGGACGAGGCGGGCGGCACCCGGCTGGACACCCTCTTCATCGACGAGGGCTTCGGCAGCCTCGACGAACAGAGCCTGGACGAGGTGCTCGACGTCCTGGACGGGCTGCGGGAACGCGACCGCAGCGTCGGCATCGTCAGCCATGTCGCGGACCTGAAGGGCCGCATCCCGGCCCAGCTGGAGGTCGTGAAGGACCGGTCGGGGTCGGCGGTACGCCACCGGGGCGTGGGCGGGTAGGGCGCGGCGGCTACCGCGGTCGGGCGAGATCGCACCGGTACCAGGTGCCCGGCCTGCCGCCGACGTCGGCCGGGTCCGCCGGGCCGACCGGCAGGAAACCGGTCTTGACCAGCACCTTCCGGGACGCGGCGTTCCCGTGGGAGACGGCTGCCCGGAGGGTGTGCAACCCGTACCGCTCCGCCGCCAGACCGCACAGCTGCCGGACGGTCGCGGTCGCCACGCCGTGGCCGGCGACGTGCTGGGCGACCCGGTAGCCGAGGTCCGCGGCGCCTTCCGCGAGGTCGACGAGGTTGAACCGGCCGAGCACCGAGCCGTCCTCGGCGACGAGCACATGGAAGGCGCAGTCGCCCGCCGCCTGTTCGGCCAGCAGGGCCCGGAACCCTTCGGCGAACTGGTCGAAGTAGGCGTCGCCGCGATCGAAGACCGCGGCGGCGAAGTAGGCGCGGTTCGCCCGCTCGAAGGCGAGCACCGCGGGGGCGTGGTCGAGGCGCAGCGGCTCCAGCTGGGACATCGCGCCACCGTACCCGGCGGACGATCGCACGTGACCCGTGCCAACTTCCCGCGTCGATAGGCGTGTTCGCCCGTCCCGTCCCGGGGAGATTCCCCGGTGATCACGGAGACCCGCCGTGCCCGCGGCGGTATCCGGCGTCCCGGGGCGCACGCAATCGGCAGCGGCCCTGCATGTTCCGCGAGCTGGGGAGGCTTTCGATGAGGGTGAAGTTGCTCGGTACCGCCGCGGGCGGCGGGTTCCCGCAGTGGAACTGCGGGTGTGCGCTCTGCGCCCGGTGCCGCCGCGGGGAGCTGCCGCCCCGCTTCCAGGACTCCGTCGCCGTCAGCGGCAACGGCCGTGAATGGTGGCTGCTGAACGCCTCGCCGGACATCCGGGTCCAGTTGGAGGCGGCGTCCGTACTGGCCGCGGGCCCGGGCCCGCGTGACACCCCGGTGCGCGGCGTCCTGCTGACCGATGCGGAGGTCGACCACAGCCTCGGGCTGGCGGTGCTGCGCGGCGGGGCGGATCTGACGGTGTACGCCGCACACCCCGTCCACCAGGCGCTCTCCACCGCGCTCCCGCTGCGGGGCCTGCTGGACCGCTACGCACCCTGGCGGTGGCAGGAGACCGGATCCGCCTCCGCCCCCTTCATCCTGTCCGGCGGGCTCACCGCCACCCTGCACCCGGTCGGCACGAAGGCACCGAAGTACGTCGCGGAGCCCGCCGCCGGAGCGCCCTGGGTGAGCGCGATCCGGATCGAGGACCCGGCGACCGGCGGGGCACTGCTCCACGCGCCCTGCCTGGCCACCTGGCCCGACGGCTTCGACGACCTCCTCGCGTCGGTGAGCTGCGCCGTCGTCGACGGGACGTTCTTCAGCGCACAGGAGTTGGGCCGGGCGGTCCGCTCACCCGACGCGGGGCAGTCCCTGATGGGCCATCTGCCGGTGAGCGGCCCCGGCGGCACCCTCGCCCGCCTCACCCGCCACCCGGACCTGCGCCGCCTCTACACCCACTTCAACAACACCAATCCGCTGCTGGACCCGTCGTCCGACGCCGCCGCCGAGGTACGGGACGCAGGGGTGGAGGTGCCGGAGGACGGGGCGGAGCTGACGGTGTGACGGGACGGGTCGGCACGGCGCCGTGTGCGCGTCGGCTGAGCGGGGCCACGCCCGCCGCGCCCGGAGCCCCGAGGGGCCACGGGCTCCGGCCCGGGGCGTGACGGACACGGGCGGCCCAGCCGTCCCCGGCCGCCCGCGTCCCATGACGACCGGTGACTACGCCGAGAACGGCGGCCGCTCACCCGCCCACGGCGCCGCCGTCTCCAGCTGGGCCGCCAACCGGAGCAGCACGTCCTCCCGCCCGTGGGCCGCGACGAGTTGGACGCCGATCGGCAGGCCCTCGGCGTTGCGGTACAGGGGCAGGGAGACGGCGGGCTGGCCGGTGAGGTTGAACGGCAGGGTGAAGGCGATGCCCTGGGAGACGCCCGCCACCAGCTCCATCGGCTCCTGTGCGGTCGGCGCGAGAACGCCCAGCGGCAGCGGCGGTGTGGCGAGCGTCGGGGTGAGCAGCACGTCGACGTCGTTCTCCCAGAGCGCGGCCACCTCGCGCCCCCACCGCTGCCACATCTGGACCCCGGACAGCCACTGCGCGGCCGTCACCGAGCGGCCCGCCTCCGCGAGCGCCGCGTTCATCGGCTCCAGATCGCCGGGTTCGAGCGGTGCGCCGGTCCGCTGCGACCAGTACGCCACCTCCCAGGCGAGGATGGCGGCGAAGAGACCCGGCAGCGCCTCGAAGAGACCGGGGGAGTCCAGGGCGGGCGCCGCTTCCGGAGCGACCCGGTGGCCGAGCCCGTCGAGCAGCCGGGCGGCCTGCTCGACCGCCGCCACACAGTCCGCATGGGCCGGGGCGCTCGCACCCGGCGGGACGGTACGGAACCCGATGCGCAGCGTGCCGGGGTCGGCGCCCACCTCCTCGCGGTAGGGCCGGGCCGGAGCGGGGGCGGTGTACGGGTCGCCGGTCGCCGCCCCGGCGGTGGCGTCCAGCACCGCCGCGGTGTCGCGGACCGACCGGGTCAGGACGTGCTCATGCGTCACCGGCCCCCAGTACTCGCCGAACTCCGGCCCCAGCGACGTCCGGGCCCGGGTGGGCTTGAGGCCGACGAGACCGCAGGCGCTCGCCGGTATCCGGATCGAACCGGCCATGTCGTTGCCGTGCGCCACCGGCACCAGGCCCGCCGCGACCGCCGCCGCCGAGCCGCCGCTCGAACCACCGGGGGAGCGGGTCAGGTCCCACGGATTACGGGTCGGGCCGTAGGCCAGCGGTTCGGTGGTCACGCTGGTGGCCAGCTCCGGGACGTTGGTCCGGCCGCAGATGACGAACCCGGCGGCCCGGAACCGCCTGGTCAGCTCCGCGTCCTCCGGGGCGCGCCAGTCACGGTCGCGCAGTGCGCGCATACCGCTGTGGGCCGGGTCGCCCGCGGAGTGGCACAGCATGTCCTTCAGGAGCAGGGGGACCCCGCGGAACGGGCCGTCCGGCAACGCCGCCGAGCCCGCCGCGGCGCGCGCCTTCTCGAACAGCGGCGTGATCACCGCGTTGAGCTTGCCGTTGAGCCGTTCGATCCGGGCGATGGCCACCTCGACCAGCTCCGTCGGCGACACCGCGCCCCGGCGGACCAGATCGGCCTGCGCCGTCGCGTCCAGCCAGGCGAGCTCGTCGTCCGGGGTCTGCGCGCCGCTCGGTATCCGTCCGTCAACGGGTGCCGCCTGATGCTCCGTCATCTCTGCCTCTTCTCCTCGCGGTTGTGCCGCAGTCCACCGTAGGGATGCGGAGGGGTGTCCGTTGCGCCGGGCGCGCACGCAGGTGCGCCCGTGGTGTTCTTCCGCGCCGGCGGATTTCCCGCGCCGCGGAAGAGGGCTTTTCGGGGCCTGGGGAAAGTGGGTGCATTCCGGTGTGCGCGGTGAACTGTGTGCCGAATGGTGCGGGCGACGGAAATTCCCGGCGGGGAAGATAAAAATACTCTCGGAGTGCCCCGGGGAGCCGTCCGCCGGATTGTGGCGGGCCATTACCGGAGCCAGGGTAATTCTTTATCCGCGGCGCGTGGCGTGTCGGTCGATTCGCGCCAATCGGAGGTGCCGTCGAAGTCTTGAATGTGTGTCATGTTGCCCGGCGGATTGCCTTGTTTACCCCCATTCGTGCGGGAGGGAGTCGCCTGATAAGTAGCATTTACATGCTTTATGTGTGGGTGTGGTGAAGGCTTGGGTTCCGGTCGTGCCGTCGCGCGGAGAGGCGGGGGTATCCGCAGGTGGCGGACGCGCCACACGGAAATGCCTCGGACGTGGAGCCGGGTCTTCCACGGCGCGGCGGCGGTCCTCTCCCTGCGGCGCGGCCGATTGTTTTTGTGGCCTGCACCCGGCTGGTTCGAGAGAGAGGGCAGTTCTACGTTCTTCAACGATCCCTTCGGTGGGAACGGGAAATGGGGGAGCTGTGCGGAAGAAAAGCGCGGTACCCGGCAGGCGCCCGAGGCGGCCTGCCGGATTCCCCGGGCACCGGTACCCACCGATGAGCCCCCGGGCGCGCACCCCCTGAGCCGTCACCGCCCCTCCGTCACCGCACCACCACCGCATCCCGCCCGCGTACGGGCACGACGCGTCCAAGGAGTTCACGTGGGGAGAGAAGAACCGACCGGAAGCACGCCCGGCCACCCCGCCGGTGCCGCACCGGCCACCACCGCCACCACGGACGGGACCGGACCACCGGCCGCCGGGAATGGCGCCGCACCACCCGCCGCCCCGGACACCACCGACCCGGCGGCCGCTCTGGAGACCGCGCTCGGCGCCGTCCTCGCCGCCGTTCTGCGCATCGAACACGCCCCCGCCGACAGCAACTTCTTCGACGATCTCGGGGCCGACTCCTTGGTCATGGCGCACTTCTGCGCCCGCGTCAGGAAACTCCCGGAGCTGCCCGCGGTCTCGATGAAGGACATCTACCGGTATCCGACCCTCGCCGCCCTCGCGGCCGCCCGCGCCGACGCCGCCCCCGCCGAAACCGAGCCCCCGGCCGCGGCCGAAGAGCCCGCCGTGCCCCCGCCGGCCCACCGCACCGCCCGCTACGTCGCCTGCGGCGCCGCCCAGCTCGCCTTCTTCCTCGGCTACTCCTGCCTCATCGCGTTCGCCACCACCCGCGGCTACGCCTGGGTCTCCCGCGCCGCGTCACTTCCGGCGCTCTACGGCCGGTCGGTCCTCTTCGGCAGCGCCGAGTTCACCGGCCTCTGTGCCTTCCCGGTGCTGGTCAAGTGGCTGCTCATCGGAAGGTGGACGGCGCGTGAGTTCCCCCTCTGGGGCCTCACCTACCTGCGCCTGTGGATCGTGAAGGTGGTGGTGCACGCCAACCCGGTGGTGCTCTTCGTCGGCAGCCCGCTCTACCCGCTCTACCTGCGGGCGCTCGGCGCGAAGATCGGCCGGCACGTCACCATCCTGTCCCGCATCGTCCCCGTCTGCACCGACCTGCTCACCATCGGCGCCGGCTCCGTCATCCGCAAGGACGCCTTCTTCCTCTGCTACCGGGCCCACGCCGGACGCATCCGCACCGGCCCCGTCACCCTCGGCCGGGACACCTTCGTCGGCGAACGCACCGTCCTGGACATCGACAGCTCCCTGGGCGACGGCGCGCAACTCGGCCACACCTCCACCCTCCGGCGCGGCGACACCGTCCCCGCGGGCGAACGCTGGCACGGCTCCCCGGCCCGCCCCACCGACGTCGACTACGTCCGCGTCGCCCCGCAGCGCTGCAGCACCCTGCGCCGGGCCGTCTTCGGTGCCGCGGACCTCGCCAAGACCCTGCTCCTCACCATCCCGCTCACCCTCTCCCTGCTCTCCCTGGTCTGGAACGGCGTCCCGGTGCTCGGCGGCCACGGCGACCTCGACGAACAGCCCTTCACCTCGGCCGTCTTCCACCTCAACGCGCTGCTGCTGTCCCTGACGCTCTTCTTCGGCGCCGTCACCCTCGGGCTGGGCGCGCTGTTCACCGTCCCCCGCCTGCTGCGCCGGACGATCGAGCCGGACACGGTCTATCCGCTGTACGGCCTGCGCTACAGCACCCACCGCACCATCGCCCGCCTGACCAACCTCAAGTTCTTCATCCAACTCTTCGGCGACAGCAGCTACATCGTCCCCTACCTGCAAGGCATCGGGTACGACCTCACCCGCGTCGAACAGACCGGCTCCAACTTCGGCTGCTTCATCCAGCACGACTCGCCGTTCCTCACCACCGTCGGCAGCGGCACGATGATCGCCGACGGGCTCTCGCTCCTGAACGCCGAGTTCTCCGGCTCGTCCTTCCGCGTCCGCCGCACCACGATCGGCCGCCGCAACTTCCTCGGCAACTACATCGCCTATCCGGCGGGCGGCCGCACCGGCGACAACTGCCTCCTGGCGACGAAGGTGATGATCCCGCTCGACGGCGAGGTCCGCACCGGCGTGGGCCTCCTCGGCTCGCCCAGCTTCGAGATCCCGCGCACCGTCGAACGCGACGCCCGCTTCGACCATCTGCGCACCGGCGACACCCTCCGCGACCGCCTCCGGAAGAAGAACCGCTACAACCTCCGCACCATCGCCCTCTTCCTCTTCATCCGCTGGGCGCACTTCCACGGCATCGTCCTGCTGAGCCTGATCACCACCGGGGACGACGACACTCTCGGCACCCTGCTGGAAGCCGGATTCCTGGTCGGCGCCATGACGTACACCGCCGTCTACTACGCCTTCGTCGAACGCTTCCTGACCCGCTTCCGCCCCCTGCGGCCCCAGGTGTGCTCCATCTACGAGCGGGACTTCTGGCACCAGGAACGCGTGTGGAAGGTGCCCGAGACCCACTTTAACGCCTTCAACGGCACCCCCTTCAAGAGCCTGTTGTGGCGGCTGCTCGGCGTCCGGATGGGCCGCCGGGTCTTCGACGACGGCTGCATCCTCACCGAACGCACCCTCACCGCCATCGGCGACGACTGCACCCTGAACGCCGGAAGCAAGATCCAGTGCCACTCCCAGGAGGACGGCACCTACAAGTCCGCCCACAGCACCCTCGCCGCCGACTGCACCCTCGGCGTCGGCGCCCTCGTCCACTACGGCGTGACGATGGGCCGCGGCGCGGTACTCGGCGCCGACTCCTTCCTGATGAAGGGCGAGGACGTCCCCGCACACGCCCACTGGGCCGGCAACCCGGCAGCCCCCGCGGACCCCAGCCACCGACCGGCCCCGGTGCCGCCCCGGCCCCGCGAGCCCGGCGCCACCGCCCCGGAGCACGCACCGCGCTGACCCCGTCGGCCGCACCCACCACCCGGCACCGCGGCCGCCGCGGCCCGCCGTGCCCGTCCGACCAGCAGGAAAGGTTCCTGATGACAAAGCCGACCGACCACGACCGGGAGTACTGGCGCACCGTCCTGACCGACGCCGGATTCACCGCCGTCCCCCGCTGGGCCCCCGCCCCCGTGCCCGGCCTCGCCACCCATGAACTCGCCCTGCCCGGCGAGCTGATGGACCGGCTCGACCGCTGGGGCGGCGAGCACGGCGTCCCCCGGGAGGCGATCTGGCTCGCCGCCCACATCCGGGTGCTCGCCGCGCTCTCCGGCGAACGGCAGGTCACCACCGGCTGCACCACCGCCGCCACCGGCCCCGCCCTGCCCTGCCGCCTCGCCGCCACCCCCGTCACCTGGCGCGAACTGGCCCAGGAGGCCGCCCGCGTCCTCACCGACCTCGCCGCCCACCGCCACTGCGCGGTACCCCGCCTCGCCGCCGAACTCGGCCTCGACACCGTGCTCTTCGAGGCCGAACTCGACCCGTACGGCCACGGCGGCGACCCGCTCGGCACCAGCGTGCTGCGGCTCTCGGTGACCCGCCACGGCACCGGCGCCCGGCTGCGGACCCGCCACCGCACCGACGCGCTGGACACGGAGAGCGCCGCCCGGATCGCCGGCTACCACCGCACCGCCCTCACCCACTTCGCCGCCGACCCCGATGCCCCCTACGGACGCCTCGGTCTCCTCTCCGACAGCGAACGCCGCTTCCAGCTCGACGGATTGGCCGGTCCCCGCCGCCCGCTGCCCGACCGCCGCTTCCACGAACTCTTCGAGGAACGCGTCCGCACCCACCCGGACGCCGTCGCCGCCGCCCTCGGCGACCGGTCCCTCACCTACCGGGAACTCAACGACCGCGCCAACCGCCTCGGCCACGCCCTCCTGGCCGCGGGCCTGACCCGGGAGGGCGTCGTCGCCGTCGTCAGCGAGCGCTCCCTCGACTGGATGGCCGCCGTCCTGGCCGTGTTCAAGGCGGGCGGCGTCTACCTCCCCGTCGAACCGCACTTCCCGCCCGACCGCATCGCCGCCATGCTCACCCGCGCCGGCTGCGCCCTCGCGCTGACCGAACCCGGCGCCACCACCACCCTCGACCAGGCCTTCGCCGCCCTCCCCGCGGTCCGCACCCTCGGCATCGACACCGCCCTCGCCGCCGGCCACCCCACCGACGACCCGGGCGTACGGGTCGCCGCCGACCAACTCGCGTACATCTACTTCACCAGCGGCTCCACCGGCGAGCCCAAGGGCGCGATGTGCGAACACGCGGGGTTCTTGAACCACCTTTACGCCAAGATCGCCGACCTGGGCATCGCCGAGGGCCACACCGTCGCCCAGACCGCACCCCAGTGCTTCGACATCTCCCTGTGGCAACTGGTCGCCGCCCTCCTGGTCGGCGGCCGCACCCACCTGGTCGAACAGCCGGTCATCCTGGACGTGGACCGCTTCGTCGACACCCTCGCCACCGCCCGCATCACCGTCCTCCAGGTCGTCCCGTCCTACCTCGAAGCCGTCCTCACCCACCTGGAACGCACCCCCCGCCCGCTCCCGGACCTCCGATGTGTCTCGGTCACCGGAGAGGCGCTGAAGAAACCACTGGTCCAGCGCTGGTTCGCCGCCCGCCCCGGCATCCGCCTCGTCAACGCCTACGGGCTGACGGAGACCTCCGACGACACCAACCACGAGGTCATGGACCACGCCCCCGACGGCGACCGGATCCCGCTCGGCCCGTGCGTCCCCAACGCCCGCGTCTACGTCACCGACGACCACCTGGAGCCGGTCCCGCTCGGCGCCCCCGGCCAGATCGTCTTCTCCGGCGTCTGCGTCGGCCGCGGCTACGTCAACGACCCCGAACGCACCCGGCAGGTCTTCGGCGACGACCCGCACCGCCCGGGCGAACGGCTCTACCAGGGCGGCGACATCGGCCGCTGGCTGCCGGGCGGCAAGCTGGAATTCCTCGGCCGCCGCGACGCCCAGGTGAAGATCCGCGGCTTCCGGATCGAGATCGGCGAGATCGAGAACGCGCTGCTGCGCGTGGACGGCGTACGCGACGGCGCCGTCGTGGTGAGCGGCGAGGGCCACGGCAAGCACCTGGTGGCCTTCTACAGCGGGCCGCACCCCCTGGAGACCACCGTGCTGCGGGCGCGCCTGGGGGAGTCGCTGCCCGCCTACATGGTGCCGACCGCCTTCCACTGGCACGCCCGGCTCCCGCTCACCGGCAACGGCAAGATCGACAAGCGGACGCTCGCCGGTTTCGCCGCCCGCCCCGCGCCACCGGAGGAGCGCCATCGCCCCCCGCGGACCCCCGCCGAACGGCGCCTGGCCCGCGCCTGGTCCGAGGTGCTCGGCGTCCCGGAGGTCACTGTCGGGCGCGACGACCACTTCTTCGACCGCGGCGGCACCTCGCTGGCGGCGGTCAAACTCGTCATCGCCCTGGACCGGGCCGTCTCCCTCAAGGACCTGATCCGCCGCCCCGTCCTCACCGACCTGGCCGCCCTGCTCGACGACGGCCGGGCACCGGACCCCGGCCTTCTGCAGACCCTCGCGGAACCCGCGGACCCGCCCCGCGGCCATCTGGTGGCCTTCCCCGGCGCGGGCGGCAACGCGCTCGGCTTCCTGCCGCTGGCCGAGGCGCTGCGGTCGGCCGGGTACGCCGCCCACGCCGTCGAACTGCCCGGCCACGACCCGGCCGACCGCACCCCCCTCACCCCGCTGGAACGGGTCGCCGAGGCCACCGCCGACGAGATCGCCCGCCGTGGTCTGACCGGCGTCGTCCTGTGGGGCCACTCCGCCGGCGCCGCCCTCGCCGTCGCCACCGCCCGCCTCCTCCAGGACCGCGGCGCCCCCGCCCACCATGTCTTCATCGGCGCCCGTCTGCTGGCCGAGGCCGCCGAGGCGACGACGGCACCGGGCGATGCGGCGGAAGGGCGTACGGTCCCCGGCACCACCGAGGGGGCCGCCGCGGGGGAGGAGCCCGCGGTCCCCGGCACCACGGAGGAGGGCCAGGCGCCGTCCGGAAGCGCGGCCACCGACCCTGCGGCCGACGGCGGGCCGAACCCGGCCGCCGTCCGGATCACCGAGGGCGGCACCCGCCTCACCGCCATCCGCACCGGCACCGGCCGGACGGGCACGGTGACAGCCCTCGCCGCACCCCGAACCGCCGGCACCGGGACGGACGCCGCCCCACCCCTCCCCGGCGACGCCGCACCCACCGACTCCGAGGACGTCCACGCCGCCCGCGCCGCGGCCCACCGGCACGACAGCGCCGTGGCACACCGCTACCTCGCCGCCGCGCTGGACGAGGACGAACGGCCCGTCCGGCTCACCGTGCCGCTCACCCTGGTGCTCGCCGACGACGACCCGCTCACCCGCACCACCGGCCAGCCGCACCACGCCTGGGGCCGGCTCGCCGCCGACGTCACCCTCCACCGGCTGCCCGACGGCGGCCACCACTTCCACCACACCCGCCCCGCCGAGACCGCCCGAGCCGTACTCGACGCCCTCACCGCACCACCGGCCTGACCCCGCGTCCGCCGCCCGACGTTTCACCCACACCGGCCCACCAGGCCCGACCCGCGGCCCGCCGACCCGCCACCCGCCGAGCGACCCGCCCCCCGAGCACTCCGTCACGGAAAGAGGCCCCATGGCATCGCCCCCCTCACCACCCCTGCCCGCACCGCTCCTCCGGGTCGGCCGGCCACCGGTCCTCCCCGTGGAGCCGGGCGGCGACCCGGCGCACTGGGCGGCCCGGCACCGGGACGCCCTGCGCGCCCTCGTCACCGAACACGGCGCCCTCCTCGTCCGCGGCCTCGGACTGCGCGACGCCACCGGGACCGCCGAGGTCTTCGCCGCCCTCTCCGACGACCTGATGGCCGAGGCGGAGAGCTTCGCCCCCCGCCAGACCCGCGCCACCGGCACGTACACCACCACCCCGTGGCCCGCCAACCAGCAGATGTGCCCGCACCACGAGCTGAGCTACGCCACCGAGTTCCCCGGCCTGATGCTCTTCGCCTGCCTCACGGAACCCGACGTCGGCGGGGAGACGGTGGTGGCCGACGCGTCCGCCGTCCTCGACGCGCTGCCCCGGCGGCTCGTCCGGCGGTTCGCCCGGCAGGGCTGGCTGCTGACCCGCACCTACAACGACGAGATCGGCGCCTCCGTGGCCGAAGCCTTCGGCACCGACGACCGCGCCGCCGTCGAGGAGCACTGCCGCGCCCACGCCATCGCCCACCACTGGCAGCCCGACGGCACCCTGACCACCCGCCAGCGCCGCAGCGCCGTCGTCCGCCACCCGGTCACCGGCCGGCGCTGCTGGTTCAACCAGGTCGCCTTCCTGAACGAATGGACGCTCGCCCCCGACATCCGCGAGTACCTGGTGGACAGCTACGGCCCCGACGGCCTGCCGTTCAACACCCGCTACGGCAACGGCGACCCCCTCGAACCGGAGACCGTCGAGCTGCTCAACGGCGTCTACCAGGCGCTCACCCGCCGCACACCGTGGCGCTCCGGGGATCTGCTGCTCGTCGACAACGTCCGCACCGCGCACGGCCGGGAACCGTTCCACGGCCGCCGCGAAATCCTGGTCGCCCTCGCCGACCGGATCTCCCTGACCGACTGCTCGCCCACCATCGAGGTGACCGCCGCATGACCACCACCGAGCACCACACCGCCACCCGGCCCACCGCCCCCGCGCCGTCGTTCGCGGTGATCCCCGGCCACCAGGTCCAGCGTGCGCTGGCCGGCCGGGCCCACGAGATCGTCGGCCTCGTCGAGGCCACCTACCGCCTGCACGGCGAGGGGAACTCCGTCAACCCGCCCTCGTACTTCCTGAAGTTCCCCGACCGGCCCACCTCCCGCATCATCGCGCTGCCCGCCTCGCTCGGCGGCGGGACCCCGGTCGACGGCATGAAGTGGATCTCCAGCTTCCCCGCCAACGTCGGCGCCGGCCTCCCCCGCGCCTCCGCGGTGCTGATCCTCAACGACCACGACACCGGCTACCCGTTCGCCTGCCTGGAGAGCTCCATCATCAGCGCCACCAGGACCGCGGCGTCCGCGGCGCTCGCCGCCGACCGGCTCAGCCGCGGCCGCCCGCGCCCCCGCCGCATCGGCTTCTTCGGCACCGGCCTGATCGCCCGCTACATCCACACCTTCCTGGCGGCGACCGGCTGGGAGTTCGACCACATCGGCGTGCACGACGTGTCCCCCGACAGCGCGGCCGGCTTCCGCCTCTACCTGGAGCAGTCCGGCGCCGGACCGGTCACCGTCCACCCCGCCGCCGAGGACCTGATCCGCACCAGCGACGTCGTCGTCTTCGCCACCGTCGCCGGAAAGCCGCACGTCGACGACGTCACGTGGTTCGACCACCACCCGCTGGTGCTGCACATCTCGCTGCGCGACCTTGCGCCCGAGATCATCCTCGACTCCGTCAACGTCGTCGACGACATCGACCACTGCCTCAAGGCGGACACCTCCCCGCACCTGGCCGAACAGCTCACCGGCCACCGCGACTTCCTCACCGGCACCCTCGACGACGTCACCGCGGGCCGCGTCACCGTCCCCGCCGACCGCACCGTGATCTTCTCCCCCTTCGGCCTGGGCGTCCTCGACCTCGCGGTCGGCCGGTACGTCTACGACCAGGTGGCCCGCGCCGGCGAACTCCACCGCGTCGACGACTTCTTCCACGAACTGCGCCGTCATGGCTGACCGGCCGGGAGCGCTGCCGCCGAGGAGGGACACAGCATGACGATCATCTCCGGTCCCGCGGAGTTCAACGCCGAAGACCTCTACGTCGACCTGCGGCCGATGGTGGACCACTCCCTCTTCCTGAAATGCGAGGGCTTCAACTTCGCCGGCTCCATCAAACTCAAGGCGGCCGCCGCCATGGTCGAGGCCGCCGAACGCGACGGCATCCTCAAACCGGGCTCCGTCCTCGTCGAGTCCTCCTCCGGCAACCTCGGCGCGGCCCTCAGCATCATCGCGGCGAGCAAGGGCTACGGCTTCCTGTGCGTCACCGACGCCCGCTGCAACCTCTCGGCCCGCCGGTTCATCGAGGCGATGGGCGGCCGGGTGCACATCATCGCCGAACCGGCGGCCACCGGCGGTCTGCTCGGCGCGCGGATATCCCACGTCAGAGCCTTGTGCGCGGCCGACGAACGGTACGTCTGGCTCAACCAGTACACCAACGCCGGCAACTGGCAGGCCCACTACCGCACCACCGCACCGGGCATCGCCCACCACTTCCCGCACCTGGACGTCCTGTTCATCGGCGCGGGCACCACCGGCACCCTCATGGGCTGTGCCCGCTACTTCCGCGAACACCGCCCGGCGGTGAAGGTCGTCGCGGTGGACAGCGTCGGCTCGGTGACCTTCGGCGGCGAACCGGGCCGCCGCATGATCCCCGGCCTGGGCGCCGGCGTCCGCCCGGCCCTGCTCGACGAGGACTTCGTGGACGAGGTGATCCATGTCGAGGAGGCCGACACCGTCCGCGCCTGCCACCGCCTGGCCCGCCGGGGCTTCCTCTTCGGCGGCTCCACCGGCACCGTCGTCAGCGGCGCCACGACCTGGCTCGCGCACCACCGCACCCCACGCCTCACCGCCGTGGCGATAGCCCCTGACCTCGGCGAACGCTATCTGGACACCATCTACCAGACCAACTGGCTGCACGCCCTCTACGGCGACGACGTCCTGGGCCCCGACCCGGTCACCCCGGACCTCGAATCGGCCTGACACCGCGGACGGACGGACGCCGCCCGGCCCCGGGAAACCACCCCGGTCCCGGGCGGCGCCGCGCCTGTCCTGAATCCGCTCACTCGTCCGAGTGGTGGTCGAGGAGAGCGGGGTGGGGTTCCGGGGAACGCCTGTCGGCTCCCGCCGGGGTCGCCAGGATGAACCCATGAGTCATGGTGAGGTGAGCCCCGGCCGCAGCCGGCCGGTCGTGGTGAGGTCCCCGGACGGCCCCGTCGAGGCGGTCATGGAGGCCGATGCGCTCGACGCGATGTCGGACGTGGATGTGATGCTGGTACGCGGCCCGCTGTTCGGCGTCGCGGCCCAGAGTCCCGAGGACGCACCCCGGTGGCGGGTGGTCGTCCCGGTGACGGCGAGCAGCCCCCAGGAGGCCCGCGACAGCCTCAACTCCTGGCTGTGGTTCCGGGCGAAGGACGAGGCCCACACCAGGGAGGAACGCCGCGCCCTGCTGGCCGGCGTCGCCCGCCTGGAGAAGGAACCGGTCGACGAACTCACCGTCCAGGACACCCGCTACCGCGTCATCCGCGCCGAGGAGTACGCGGGCAGCGGCCGCGACGGCATCGAACAGCCCCGCGCCACCGACCCCGAGCCCGCCGTCCCCGACTGGGAGCGCAGCGTCCGCGACCGCATCGACGACCAGCTGCTGCTGGACCCGCAGGAGCCGGTCACCCCCGCCCTGGCCGCCGAACGCCTGGCCCTGCGCGCCCTCGTCTACGCCGGATCCCGCTTCCCCGAGGAGGTCTGCCGCGACTCCCGGCTGATCCGCGAGAGCCACCCCGACGTCCTGCTGCTGCCGCCCGCCTTCCGGGTCGTGGAGAAGGACGGCATCGGCTGGAAGACGGGCAGCGCCCTGCACGCCAGCGCCCACGAGGCCCGCAAGACCCTGGACTTCTCCCTGACCTGGTTCGAGCCACGCCAGCAGGGCCTCATCCCCTGGGACCTGCCCGACCGCACCGCCGACGCCCGCGCGGTGGCCGCCGAGAGCGACGAGGCCACCGCCGCCGAACTCGCCGAGTACATCCGCGCCGCCGACCGCCTGCGCACCGAACGCGCCAACCAGATCGAGGTGCACGGCACCGTCCACCGCATCTGCCGCGCCCGCCGCCTGCTCCGCTGGGGCCCGGACGGCCCCGAGGGCCCCCGCCCGTCCGACACCGACAGCCATCTCCCCGACAAGCTCCACCCGTTCCTCGACGAGGACGGCGTCGTCCACTTCGACCACGACGACGGCGACGGAGCCTGACGGAGCCGCGCGGGGCGGCACCCTCCCGGCGCCGCCCCGCCCCGTATCACGCCTTGCGCGCGAGCCCGCCGACGATGAGCTGTTCCCAGACGGTCAGTTCGGCCTCCGCCGCCCCGGCGGAGAGCGGATCCGGCGCCGCCTCCGGGCGCCACAGCGAGCTGGGCACGATCCCCGGCTCCAGGATCTCCAGATCGCCGAAGAGCGCGCGGATCTCCTCGTCGCTGCGCCACCGCCCGCGGCCGAACGTCGACTGGAGCACCGCCTCCGCCTCGGTGGTCTGCGGGTTGTCGCCGCTGCGGAAGTGCGAGATGAAGAAGTAGCTGCCGGAGGGCACCTGGTCCTGCCAGTAACGGACGAGGGAGCGGGGGTCCTCGTCGTCGTTGATGTGGTGCAGGATCGCGCTGAGCACCACCGCCACCGGCCGGTCGAAGTCGATCAGCCCCACGGTGTCCGGGTGCTCCCGTATGGCCTGCGGGTCGCGGACGTCCGCCTGGAGGACACGGGTGTGCGCGTTGTCCTCCAGCAGCGCCCGGCCGTGCGCCAGCACGATGGGGTCGTTGTCGATGTAGACCACCCGGGCGTCGGGGAGATGGCGCTGTGCGACCTGATGGACGTTGTCCGCGGTCGGCAGTCCGCTGCCCATGTCGATGAACTGATCGACACCGGCGAGCGCCAGCTCCTGCACGGCACGCACCAGGTTCTGCCGGTTGGCGTGCGCGATGGCCACCGAGCCGGGCATGTCGTGCTTGAACGTATCTCCCACGGCACGGTCGACGACGTAGTTGTCCTTGCCGCCCAGGAGGTAGTCGTAGACCCGGGCGATGCTCGGCTTCGACTGGTCCACGCCGGAATAGCCCTCGGTCATCACCACTGCCTTCCTGCCAACGGAAAATGTCTGGGAGTCATGGTAAGAGGGACCGAATCGACCGGTGGGGGAGGGTCGGTGCAGGTCGGGGAAGGTCCTGCGCATCCCGTGGCGCCGCCCCGGAGGTTGCGGGCGGCGGACGCGCTCCCGGCGGACGGCCGGTCGGACTGCCGGGCGGGGCGGATATCCCGTTGATCACCGTGCCCCGGCTCCGTACGCTCGCCCGATGGCGCATGACGACGACCTTCCCACCCTGGAACTGGCCTTCCCCGGTCCGGAGCGTGACCGCGGCGTGGCGGCGATCCTCACCGGCGAAAAGACCGCCCTCACCGGCCTGTTGGAGATCTACGAGCACGCCGGTGAGGACGTTCCGCAGGCCGGACAGCGGTTCGCGGTCCTCGACTCCGACGCCCGCCCGGCCGTCACGATCGAGCTGACCGACGTCCGTGTCGTCCCCATGAAGGAGATCGACGAGGCCTTCGCCCACGCCGAGGGCCGCGGCTACTCCGACGCCGCGCAGTGGCGCACCGCCCACGAGGAGTTCTTCCGCAGCGCAGGCGTACGCGAGTTCCTGGGCCACACCCCCGTCATCGACGGGGACACCCTCGTCGTCGCCCAGAGCTTCCGGACGGTCGCCCCGGAGGAGCCACGCGAGGGGTGACCCCGCTACGAGGACGGGGCGCCGGAGCGGTCCGCCGCAGGGGCGCCACCGGCGGTCGGGGCGGGCTCCGGGAGGAACTTGGCGGCTTTGAGGGCCAGTTGGCGGCGCAGATATTCCTCGGCGTCGTCCGGGCGCATCCGTTTCAGCGTGACCAGAGCGGTGATCACCACGTCCGCGACCTCGGCGTGCACCTCGTCCCAGGGGACGGGCGCCTTACGGGGGTTGGTGCCGCGCGCCCCGATCACCGCCTGGGCGGCCTCGCCGGTCTCCTCCGAGATCTTCAGCACCTGGAGCGTCCACTGCTCGACGGCGCTGAGCCCCCGCGCCGTGTCGTGTGCGGTGAACCACCGGGCGAGCCGGCCAATGGTCGCCTCCAGGGAGTCGGCCGCGAGCCGTGCGCTGCCCGGCGAACCGCCGCCGACCTCGCCCTCGCCGGGGGTTCCTGCCGCCTGCGTTGCTTCCCTCATGCCTTCGAAGTCTCCCTTGACCTGCTGCGCTGTCCGACGCGCGTCACGCGACGCCGAAGAACACCCTGCCCGCTCCGCCCAGGTGGGGGTAGCGGACATACGCGTCGATCGCGCGGATCAGATCGGCCTCGCCGAGGCAGCCGTCGCCGTCGCCGTCCAGCCGCCCCAGCACACGGGAGACATCTCCGGCGAGGTTCCACAGGGCGAGGTACCGGCTCAGCTCCTGCTCACCGATGGAGCCGTCGCGGTCCACATCGATGATCTTGAACATCGCCGCCCCGAAGGCCGCGACCGGCCTGTGCAGATCCGGGTCCGCGGCGAGCGCTCCGGCAGCGGTCCGGTGCTGGGCGAGGGAGAGCCTGCCGCCGGTCTTCGCATGACGCCGCAGACCTGCCCAGAACTCCCGGTAGAAGGAGTCCAGAGCCTTCGCCTCGTCGGCGTCCGCGTCGAGTCCGTAGGCGGTGCGGCAGCGGTCGGCGATCTCCAGGTAGTCGTCCTCGCCGACGTAGCCGTCGCCATCGGTGTCGACGGCGTCGAACAGGCGGTCCAGGTTGCGGATGCGGTGGAGGACGCGCGCGGGCGGGGTGCCGACGGTCGCGGCCAGGTGTTCCCGGAGCTGGTCGTGGCGGAACTGGTAGACCGCGCCGACCTTGCGCAGGAGGGTGCGCCCCCGGGCGTCTTGCAGGAAGGCGTCCAGGTCCTTCGGCAACCACCCCGACAGGGGCAGCCAGATCCGGGCCAGGACCACCCACCGCCCCCAGGCGGTCATGGTGCCCACGCCCAGCGCGATCATGATTCCGGCCACCAGCCCGGCCCCGGCGCCGGCCAGAGCACTGCGCGACGCGGACCCGAACAGGACTCCCCACCCGACCCCTATCACCAGCCCGACGGTGAGCAGCTGCTTGAGTACGGTGGCGCGGTTCGTGTGCAACAGGTCCGGCGGGCGGGCGCTCTTCTCCCGCGGGATGGCGGTCTCGAACCCGGCCCCGAGCGCGGCGATGAGCCCCAGCACACCTCCCAGGCCGATTCCCGCCGCGAGCAGCATCGCCGAATTCAGCGCGATCAGGGGCGCGGGATAACGCAGGGAGGCCGTGATCGCCGCACTTCCGAGCGCCCACAGGAGCCCGAACAGGAGGCCCCCGGTGAGCCCGCCCACCACTCTGGGGCGGAAGCTCTCCCGCAATCTCCTCCCCACCTTGTTCCTCGTCCAGCCGCCGAGCCTGATTTCCATCAGCGACGGTTCGAACATCGGGCCGCCGACCTTCATCCTGGTGACGAAGCCGTGCATGAGAGCGAAGGTCAGCCCCATCGCGAGCCCGTTCGTCGGGCCGGTGACACCGGCGGTCATCAGCCCCTGCAACGGCCCGTACAGGAGCAGGCCCTCGGCCCCGTAGACGAGCCCGGCCACGAGTCCGCAGAGGATTCCGACCGTGACGCCGACCCGCAGCATGAGCCACCGCAGCTGCACGCTGGTCCCCAGCCGCCACCATTCGATGTCGGGCGTTTCGAGTTCCGTCAGATGTGCGGCGAGATAGCCGAGCCAGTGCCGGGCGCGTTCGGGGTCCCAGCGCAGCGTGGACGCGTCGCGCTCGTAGGCGGCGGAGATGAAGCTGTCCAGAAGGTGTTTCTCCAGGGCTTCCCGGGTGCTGAACTTCTCGGTGTTCAGCAGGTCCGCGGGGTCGAGGCCGGATTCGTGGGCGAACCGGGCGAGTGTGACCATCAAGGGGGTGGTCAGTACGGCGGCGAGATGGGCGCCGGCCGGTGTGTGCTGACGGCTGCGCAACTCCCGTAGAACGGGCGCCCATTCGCTCCGGGAGGCGGCGTTCGGATGGCGGAGGAGGCGGCTGTTGGTGGTCTTCTCCAGGTAGGTGACGGCGTCGTCCAAGGTGACGTCGGTCAATTCGACGGCGACGGCGTAGGGAGCGACTCTGGTTTCTTCCGCAGCGGCTTCGATGTCGGCGCGGCGGCTGGTCACGATCAGCGGCAAGAGGCAGTTGTTGAGTTCTTGCAGCGCTTTCTTGCGCAGACCGATGGCGATCTCGTCGAACCCGTCCAGGATCGGGAGCACATATTCCTCACTCACCAGCGCCTCGGCCCAGGTGATGTCGCCGGGGCCTTTCTCGGCGAGAAAGGTGTGGTCCCGCTCCAGTCGGCCGATCAACCAGTCCCGTAGCGGCAGGGCGCCGGGGTCCCAGGACCCGAGACTGAAGATCACCGGCACCGGCGCCGCCCTGCGGCCGGCAAGACGTGCGTCCAGGTGGGCCAGTGCGAACCGCAGCGCCAGGGCGGTCTTCCCCGAGCCTCCCCGCCCCAGGACCACCAGCCAACGGGAATCCGCCTGCTCAAGGACGTCCGCGAGATCCGTCGGGGGTGCGGGTGTCTCCCCGGTCGGGTCGTCCGGGGCGTCTTCGTGGCCGGGTGCTTTCTCCAGCATCAGCCGCCAGCGCAAAGGCAACGTCCCGTGCTTCAGGCGCAATTGCTCCACCTCGGGCTTCAGATGCGCACGGACGGCGAGCGCGAGCGTATCGGCTTGTTCGGCCAGTTTGCCGCCAACGGATTGCTGATCGGCGCGTACCGCGGTGGCGAGCTGTTCGATCCAGCCGGCGAGTGCCTCCTTGGCGGAGAACTCCGCAGGGAATTGCACGATGAAATTGTGGTTTCCGCTGACGACAATGCCCGTGTTGACCCCGATCTTGAAAAGATCTCGGCCGTCCGGCGGGTGAGCGGTACGGCCGGCGGGCTCCGGCTCCGGTGCGATGCTCACCGATACCGGATGATCGTCGAGTTGTCGCCCATGGAGAGGCCCCCGGAATTGTCCCCGACGGCCGCGCTACGCGCCCCGGGGCCCTGTGTTTCTGTAGGTACGACCTGGCCGAGCGGAGTGTCGATCTCCGTCACCGGAAGCACCTCCTCTTCGCGTGAACGGTGAACAGTCAGCTTTCCGCGGTGGTTCCCACCGCACAGCAGGTAGGCACCTGCTGTGCCTACCTGCCGCCCTGCCCGGCCTCCGCCACGCGGACGGTGACCGCTTCCCTATGACTGCCGAACGTATGCGGCGCCGGGCTGTTCGTCGGTCACGGCGCCGACGCCGTCCCGCTCCCGTGGCTCCGGCAGTGGGCCGTCCACCTCGGCGCCGCCGCAGGCCCGCGCGCCGACGCCCTGATGGTCGGTGTGATGGCGCCCCATCAGCACGTTCTGCCCCTCGGACACCCTCCGGCCCGCGCTGCCGTACGAGACGGTCCCGCCGCTGTGCCCCCGACGCGGAGGGGCGTCAGCGGTCAAGACCCTCCTGTGGCGACGCACATCGGCGCTGCCGTCCCTGACACCTCCGACGAACGGACCCTGCTGCGGTACGAGGGGCCGCTGCTCTTCTCCGTCGCCACGGGGCCGCCCGTTGTGCCGCCGCCTCGCGCCGAGGCCGAAGGCGACGGCGCATGCCGCGAGCAGACCCATGACCGGCAGGAGGAGATCCCTGATGTTCTGTCCGCCGGCAGGTACCTCGCCGCCGGGCGCAGGCCCGGCCGCCACCGGCGCCGCCTGGCTGGGGGCCGTCACCGTCGGGACACCGGGCACGCCGGGGCTCGGCTTGCCGGGCGCGGGCGCACCGTGGGCTGCGGGGGCGGCTCCCACCGATCCGGCCGTGGGGCCGGGAGCGGCAGCCCCCACCGAGCCGGCCGTCGGTCCGGGAGCCGGGGCGCCCGCCGATCCGGTCGTCGGCCGCGGAGCCGCGGAGGTCCCCGATCCGGTCGACGGGTGCGGAGTGGCGGAGGCGCCCGAGCCCGGCTTCGTGATGTCGAAGGAGGTCACGACGTTGCTCTGGCCGGCGTTCAGGGTGCACGGCGCGTCGGCCTTCAGCCACAGATTGCCGTTCGTCGCGGCGAGGTGGAGCAGCAGGTCGCCGGCGGTGACCGTGCCCTTGCCGGGCTGGTGGAAGGTGGGGGCGGTCGCGTGGGCGGTCGCGTTGATGGGGAAGGGGCCGGACGCGGGGGCGTTGGCCGTGCTGAGCTGGAAGGGGACCGTGAGGTCGACGTCTTTCTGCGGCGCGGCCACGTGGGCCCGCGCTTCCGCCGTGCCCCCGATGGACTTCATACCGGCCTTGGCGAGCCACTCCGTGAAACTCGCGTCCACCTCTGCCACCGCCTTGACGGCGATGTTCCTGCTGGGCGCGCCCACGGCGACCGACTTCGGGAGGTCCGAGGTGATCTTCACCGTCAGCGGCTGAGTGCCGATCATCTGTGCCTGGCACGTATAGGCGAATGTGCGCGTGAGCGTCTGCGCGGAAGCCGATCCGGCTCCGATGACCCCCAGCATTCCGCCGGCCACTGCTGAAACCGTGGCGACGGCGAGGGTGATCTTCACCCTTGGCCTGCCACACCTGATGTTCATGAGTAATCCCCCGTTCACTGTGCGGGTGTGCGATTACGGAACGACTCTCTCTTTTTCTGAGATGGAGCGTGCTGCTCGGATTGTGGTGGCCCGCGCCGGGTCTTCGGCACCCGGCCGATTCCGATCAGCGGGGCATGCAAGGTTACTTGGAAGACGAGAGGGGCGCGGTCCTGGTTGCGTGAAGATGTGGTGCACCACTCGGAATGCTTCCGAACTCCCCGATGGGGGCGCCTTCCAAGGATATTCTTCCTGCTGAATAAAGATCAGAAACTGTGCATCTCCGTGCCTGTCACGGATACTGGCCAGTATTCCCGCGGCCGCGGCGGATTGCGGTGAGGGCCGATGCGGGGGAGGCCGGAGGGGCTGTGGCGGCCGGCCGTCCAGCTGCTCCGGTCATAGGGCGCCACTCCCGTGGTTGCGGCGGCCACCGGCCACCGCGACCACGGGAGTGGTCAGGCCATACCGCCGGGACGGAATCCGGCGGTCTTCGCGTCAGTGCTGCGGGTGCGGACGCGGGTGGAACCCCGACCGCCGATGCCTGGTGGGGGTGTCCTTGGGATCGCGTCCGATGGCGATGCGCAGACGGATCGCGTTGATCACCTCGGTGACGCCCAGGACGATGGCCATGATGCCGGTCACCAGCGTGAGCGCGGCGATCGAACCGAACGGCGAGATGATCATCACGATGCCGGCGAGCAGGGTGATGATGCCCAGGAAGAGCTGCCAGCCCCGTGCGGGCGTCTCACGGGCGGCGCCGGCGGCCGCGGTCATCATGATGCCGCGCACCAGCCAGCCGAAGCCGATCCAGAGGGCGAGCAACAGCAGCGACTGCAGGGTGCCCCGGAAGCAGATGAGCCCGAGGAGCACGCTGAGCGCACCGGTGATGAAGTGCAGCGCCCGGAGATGCCCGGGGACATGTGCGCCGAAGGCGCTGGCCAGTTGGAAGACGCCGCTGACCAACAGGTAGACGCCGAAGGCGATGCCGACGACGAGCAGGGTCTTGCCCGGCCAGACCAGGATGACCACGCCCAGGGCGATCGACGCCAGGCCGAGGGTGAACAGGGCCTGCCAGCCGAGGTTGGAGAGGATGCCCAGGGGACTGCTCTCCGCGGGGGCTTCCGGGGCTTGCGGCGGGCCGTCGTCCGAGGCCGCGGAGGGGTTCGTCATACCTGCCACCTCTCTCATGGGACAGCACGGTCGGATACGGACGCTTCCATCGTCACCCCATCGGCCCCGTCCCGCTTGGGGAGAGCGCGGCGTCCTCGGGGGAGGCGCCCGGCCTCCGGCGGCGCGGGGCTCTGCCGCTCCGCCCGGGCCACGGCAGACCCTCCGGGACGGTCCGGGAGGCGCTCGGACGCTCCAGGGCGCGAAATCTCCCGCCCCGTGCGCGCTTGCCCGGTATCGAAGGCCGGCAACTTGGTCCGCGTCCCCGGGCTGTGATCGCATGGCGCCGATGCCCTCCAACGAACCTTCTGCGCATTCCACGGCCCGGATACCGGGCAGCCGTACCGCCCAGGACGGCGAGGAGCCGGACGCCGCACCCGCCGAGGACACCGGCACCGACCCGGCCAGCGCCCCCGCCGCCCCCACCACCGACAGTGCCACCACCGCCACCGACAGTGGCGCCGATGCCGCTGACACCGCCACCACCACGGCCGACGAGACCACGGACACCACGCCCGCCGACGACGGGAAGGCACCCCCGCAGACTCGGCGGCGCAGGCGTCGGATCGTCCGGCGGACCGTCAAGACGGCCGTCGCGCTCGCCGTCGTCCTGGCATTTCTCGCGCTCGGTGACCGATGGGCCGTGCTCTACGCGGAGAACGCGGCGGCGGAGCAGGTCCAGAAGGCACTGAAACTGCACGCCGCGCCCGAGGTGCACATCGACAGTTTCCCGTTCATCGGGCAGGTGCTCGCGGGCGGCATCGACCGCGTCGAGGTCAACGTCCCCCATGTCGACGCGGGGCCGGTCTCCGTCGCCCAGGTCAAGGGGACGGTGGACGGCATCCGGATCGTCGGCAGCCTGCCGTCCTCGGTCACGGGAGCGGTCCTGAGCCGGGTGCGCGGTGACGTCCTGCTCGACTTCAAGGACCTGAACCGCGAGGTCGGCGCCTCGCAGATCACCCTGAAGCCCGGACCGGAGAACACGGTGCGGGCCTCCGGCGAGCTGCCGGTGGGCGACAAGCGGGCCCGGATCCAGGGGCGGGCGCAGCTGCAGCGCACCGGGGACCGCGGCCTGCGGATGACCGTGCAGGACACCCGGGTGGTCGTGCCCGGCCTGCTCACCTACGTACCGGGCAAGGGCGGCGGCCTCCAGCTGACCACGCCCCTCGCCGACCGGATGGACGAGGACGAGCTGCGGCAGGCGACCGGCGAGGACGTGAGCCCGCGGCAGCTGCTGACGGGCCGGATGCTGGACACGCTGGTGGACCATCCGTCGCTGCTCGAGCCCACCGGCATCGACCCCTCGCTGATCAAGGGTCTGCAGAAGCTCCGCGAACCGAAGGTCGCACAGCAGATGGAGTTCTCCGCGCAGCTGCCGGACGATCTGCCGGGCGACATCCGGCTCCGCGCCCTCTCCGTGACGAAGGACGGCATCCGCGCGCAGCTGACCGGCACGGACGTGAAGGTGGGCTGAGCGGCGCCACCACACGGGAGAAGAGCGGCGGCACGGGCGCGGAGGACGGCACCCGTGCCGCCTTGGTCTCAGCGGAAGACCGAGGCGCCGTCGCGGAGCCTGCTGACGACCGCGGCCGGGGCCTTCTGCGGGGAGCCCGCGTCGTAGGGCGGCTGCGGGTCGTACTCCGTCCCGAGCTGGACGGTCTGGGCGAACTCGTCGCCGGCCACCTTGCCGAGCAGGGTGAGTGCCATGTCGATACCGGCCGAGACCCCGGCCCCGGTGACGACCTTGCCGTCCACGACGACCCGTTCACCGGTCGGCTCCGCGCCGTACGTGGCGAGGGTGTCCAGGGCCAGCCAGTGCGAGGTGGCGCGGCGGCCCTGGAGCAGTCCGGCCGCCCCGAGCAGCAGCGATCCCGTGCAGACCGAGGTCGTCCAGGTGCTGGTGGCGGCCGCGGTGCGCAGCCAGCCGAGGAGCGTCTCGTTGGTCATCTGGTCCCGCTGGCCGGGGCCGCCGGGCACCACCACGATGTCCGGGTGCGGCACCTCGTCGAGCGCCTTCTCCGCGATCAGCGTGAGGGCGCCCTGGTCGTTGGCGACCGGACCGGGCCGCTCGGCGACGAAGACGGTCTCGGCGCCGGGGGTGCGGCAGAGCATCTCGTACGGACCGATCGCGTCCAGGGCGGTGAAGCGGTCGTAGAGGACGATGGCGATCTGCATGGTCTTTCCTTCGAGGGAGTTGAGTTCAGAGGTGAGGGGTGGCTCGGGGCGAGGGCCCGGGTCACGGGTGGAAGCGCCGGCGGTATGCGGCCGGTGCGGTGTGCAGCGCTTTGACGAAGGCGCGGCGCATGGCCTCCGGGGTGCCGTATCCGCAGGCGCGGGAGACCTGCTCCACGCCGTCGGCCGTCTCCTCCAGCAGACGGCGGGCCTGCTCCAGGCGGACACGCTCCACGTACCGGCCCGGTGTCGTCCCCGTCTCCGCGTGGAAGGCCCGCGCGAAGTGCCGTGGGGAGAGCCGGGCGCGTTCCGCGAGGCGTGCGACCGACAGATCGGCGTCCGGGTGCTCGGTGATCCACTGCTGGAGGTCCCGCAGCGGCTCCCGGCGGGCCGTCTGGACGGACAGCTGGGCGCTGAACTGCGCCTGGTTTCCCGGGCGTCGGAGAAAGACGACCAGATGGCGCGCGATGAGGAGGGCGATGTCCCGGCCGTGGTCCTCCTCGACCAGGGCGAGCGCGAGGTCGATGCCCGCGGTGACCCCGGCGGAGGTGGCGATCCGGCCGTCCCGTACGAAGACAGGGTCCGGCTCGACCGTCACCTGCGGGTACTCCTCGGCCAGTTGCGCGCAGAGCGCCCAGTGCGTCGTCGCCCGGCGGCCGTCGAGCAGTCCGGCCGCGGCCAGCAGCAGCGCCCCGCTGCACACCGACACGGTGCGCTCGGCCCGCCCGGCGTGCTCCCGCAGCCAGTCGATCAGCCCGGGGGCGGGGCGGCGGGAGCCTTCACCGCCCGGGACGAGGAGAGTGTGCGGCGTCCCGGCGTCGGACAGTGCGCAGTCCGGGGTGAGCCGCAGCCCGCTCGACGTCCGCACGGGCGCACCGTCGAGCGAGGCGGTGCGGATCTCGTACGGCTCCCCGCTCGCCTGCCCGGCGCCCGCGAACACCTCCACGGGGCCGGTCACATCGAGACTCTGCACGCCCTCGAAGAGGACGACCAGCACCGATCGCTGTGTCATGCCGCCATCCTTCGCGGCCCGCACCGCGTCCGCAATGACGAGAACCCCACCCTTCCTGCCACGCCTGCCTCCCGTGGCGGCCCGCCGTCGCTCAGCCCGCGGACGGGACGGACACGTCCGGCGGATGCCCGACCGTGCGGATCACCGCGCGGCCGGAGAGCAGAGTGCTGGGGCGCAGCCCGAACATCGCGTGGAAGGCGCTGCTGAAGTGGGACGGGCTGGCGAACCCCGCCTCGACGGCCGCGGTGCCCAGATCGGGCCAGGTCCGCAGCAGTTCGGCGGTACGCAGCATCCGGGCCCACAGCCGGTACCGGCGGACGGTGGTGCCGGTCTCCGCGCGGAACAGCCGCAGGAACGCCGAGACGGACAGGCCCGCCTCGGTGGCCAGCTCCCGGGCCGCGACCCGCTGCCCGCGCGGCCCTGCCAGCCGGGCGGTCGCCAGGAGGATGCGCGGGTCCCGGCCGCCGTCGTGCCCGCCCGGGCCGGCCAGCTCCAGCCAGCCCCGGACCTCCCAGAGCGGCGCGTCCGCGCCCAACGACACGGCCCTGCGTACCAGTTCGTCCTGGTGCGCATGGCCCAGGGCCGGTTCGGCGCCGCCGCCCATCAGCCGGCGGCAGGCCCGCTCCCGCTCCGACGCCGGGTCGAGATAGCAGAACGCCATCCGGGTCCCGCCGGCGACGATGCGGTGCCGCACCCGGGCCGCCACCCACGCCGTCCGGGCCCGGTGCCGGGCGCCGTGCTCCACCTCGACCGTGAAATCCCCGTCGACGCCCACCGCCAGACAGCTCACCGCACCGGAGTGGAACCCCAGCCCCAACGCGGGCCCGACGTACAGGGCCTGCCCCGGCCACAGCCACAACGCGGCCCGGTCGCAGCACGTTTCTGAAAGCGGCGCGGGCGACATGCGGGCATGCTAACCGCCGGGTCCGTCCGCCCTTCCCGGCCGCCGTGCCGCACACCCCGGCCCGCACATCACCCTCGATCGGAGCGCCGCCGTGCCGACCGAACGCCTCACCGCCGCCCTGCTGTTCCTCGTCGGGGCGGTCAACCTGCTGCCCGGCGTCGTGGCGCTCGCCCCGTCCCGGATCGGCACCGCCTACGGGGTCGACGCCGACGACAGCCCCGACCTGATGCTGCTGCTCCGCCATCGCGCGGTGCTGCTGGCACTGGTCGGCATCGGGCTGCTCTGCGCGGTGTTCCTCCCGCCGCTGCGGGTGCCCGCCATGGCCGCCGGCGGGGTCAGCATGGGCACCTTCCTGCTGTTCGCCCACACCACCCCGGGGCTCAACGGCGCCACGATGCGGGTCGCCCGGATCGACCTCGCGGCCCTCGCCCTGCTCGCGGTGGCCGCCGTTCTGGTCTGGCGCGAGCACGCCTGACCGTTCGGCCGGGAAGTGCTCAGCGGCCGGGAAGGCCGTCCGGATCCGCTCCCCGTACGGCCCCGAACGGCGGCGAAACCCGGGCCGCCCGGCGCAGGTGTTCGGCGAGGGCCAGGGCCTCCGGGGAGGTGGCGCGATCCTTGACGCCCCAGGCCAGCAGATGGTTCCGACGGGCCCAGGGGTCCTGGAGCGCGCACACGTCGAGGGGCTGCCGGGGATCGACGGCACGCCGCGGGACGACGGCGAGCCCGGCGCCCGCCGCCGCGAGGGAGACGAGGACGCCCAGGTCGGCGACGGTGGTGCGGTGGCGCACCACCGGGGCGTGGGGCCCCAGGCGCTTCTCGATCCAGCGGCGCAGCGAGGAGTCGGCGTCCAGCCCGACGAGCGGATGCTCGGCGACCTCGCTGTAGGTCAGCGCCGTCCGGCCGCTGAGAACCCCGCCGACCTGGCCGACCACGAAGAGGGAGTCGTCGCCGAGCGGCTCGGTGCGCAGCCCGCAGTCACCGGCCTCGTCGTCGATGACCACCCCCAACTCCGCCTCACCGTCGGCGAGCCTGCGCACGGTCTGCGGGGTGCGGCTCTCGGACACGGTGACATCGGTGTCCGGGTGGGCGCGGAGGAACGAGGTCAGGGCCTGCGGCACCAGCCCGTGCATCGCGGAACCGCCGCCCAGCAGGGTCAGCGGGGCGCTCGGGGACCGGGCGTAGCTCGCCACGGCGCTTTCGAGCTGCGCGGTCCGGTCGAGTACGCCGCGTGCATGGCGGGCCAGCGCCGTCCCCGCCGGAGTGGGGCGGACGCCCCGGCGACCGCGGATCAGCAGCGCCACGCCCGCGTGGTGCTCCAGCGCACGCACCCGGGCACTGGCCGACGGCAGGCTCAGATGCATACGCCGAGCCCCCGCCGTGATCGAGCCCTCCGTGACGACGTGGAGGAAGAGCCGCAGATCGTCCAGGTCGTAGCGCACCTGCTCAGACTAAGGCGCAGCCGAAGCCTACGTCTGGAGATTCCGCATTGTGGAACCGCCTATCCGAGGCTGATGCTCGGCACATGAGTGAGTTCTTCCCTGCCCTGCTGGCGGGTGTGGCCGCCGGAGCCCTGAACGCCATCGGGGGCGGCGGGACCTTCGTGGCGCTGCCCGCACTGGTCGCCTTCGGCCTGCCGCCGGTGGCGGCGAACGCGGTGTCGCGGGTCGCCCTCGTGCCCGGCGCGATCGTCAGCGCATGGGTGTACCGGCGCGACCTCACACCCGTCGGACCCACCTCCGTCAGGGCGTTGACGACGGTCAGCGTGATCGGGGGCGGCGTCGGTGCGGGCCTGTTGCTGGCGCTGCCCGCCGCGTCGTTCGACGCCGCGGCGCCGTGGCTGCTCGCCTTCGCCACGGCCACCCTCGCCTTCGGCCGTCCCTTCTCCCGGGCGTTGACCGGCGGTCTCGGCCGCCCGGTCGGCATGAGCGGACGCGCCGTCCTGATCGGGCAGTTCTTCCTTGCCGTGTACGGCGGATACTTCGGCGGAGCCGTAGGCATCCTGATGCTCGCCCTGTGGAGCATCGGCCTCGACCTGGACGCCGCGGTCGGCAACCCGATGCGCGCCGCCCAACTGGCGGCCGTCCATCTCAGCGCCACCGCACTCTTCCTCCTCGCCCCGGACGCCCTGGGCGCCCCGCTGCTCCTCACCGCCATGCTGCTCGGCGCCGTGGCCGGCGGCTTCGCCGGAGCCCACCTGGCCCGCCGCCTCCCGGCCCGGCTGCTGCGGGGCGTCCTTCTGACGACTGCCGTGATCACGACCGTCCGCTACTTTCTGCGCGGCTGACGGTGCGAGACCCCGTCACGGCCGCGACGGCGAACCCGCCGCCCCTCGTGCGGACGGCGTCCGACCGGCGATCCTGCCCCGCCACCGACCCTGCCCACCGGTAACTTTTCCCTCACGCACCGCTACGTCTTCCTGCGGTGCGGGACGGCCCGCCCGGGCGCCGCCCACTTCACCTGCACGGCCCCGCCTGCCCACGGACACATTGGAGGGACGGAATGAAGACGGTCGCGATCATCGGTTTCGGGGACATGGGGGAGCAGCTGGCCCCCCACCTCGTCGCCGCCGGATACGAGGTCCGGATCAGCGACACCGACCCCGCCAAACGGGAACGCGCCGCCGCCCTCGGCGCCACCGTCCACCCCGCCGCGGCCGAAGCGGCCCACGGCGCGCAGCTGACCCTCGGCCTGGTGATGTCGGACGACATCCCCGCCGCCTACCTCGGCCCCGACGGCATCCTCGCCGGTGCCTCGGAGGGCTCCCTGGTCGTCGTCTGCTCCACCACCACGCCCGAACTGCTGCACCGAGTGGTCTCCGCCGCCCCCGCCGGGGTGACGGTCCTGGACGCGCCGATCGTCGGCGGTGTGAAGTACGCGCGTGAGCGCGGCATCACCTTCCTCGTCGGCGCGGCACCGGACGTCGAAGAGCGGGCGCGCCCGGTGCTGGAGACACTGGGGAAGGTGCGGCACGTCGGCGAGTTGGGAGCCGGGGTGGCCTACAAGCTGATCACCAACGTCGCCGTCATGGCGGCCGAGGCCGGTATCCGCGAGGCCCTGGACCTCGCCGACCACCTGGGGCAGGACTACGACACCGCGCTGGACCTGATGGCGGTCGGCCCCATGGCCGCGGTCGTCGCCCGCGCCCGGGACACCACCAACCCGCGCCCGCTGCGCCGCTCGGCGCAGGACGATGACACCCTGCTCGCCGCCGTCCCCGACCCGGCCCGGCAACTGCCGATCTCCCATGCCGCCGCCGGCCGCCTGTGGGAGGCCGTCACCGCGATCAAGGGCTCCGAACCGGACTTCGTGGACCTGACCCGTAAGACCACCGCCCGCGAGGAGTTCCGCACCTGACCGGCTCGCGGCGGTGTGGGAACAGGTGTGGGCTGCCCGGTCGGCCGCCGTTGTCCTCGCCGCCAGGGGCCGGCAGACCTCCGGCTGGGGCCCGGGTGGGGGCACCGGCCGGAGGTGGGAGTCACCCCGCCTGCGGGAAGAGCGCGGTGAAGGAGTCGACGCCCGCGGCGAGGCCGCGGCTGAACGGTGCGTCGAGGTCCCAGACCAGGAACAGCAGGAACGCGATCAGCGCACTGAAGAGACCGGCCATCAGCAGTTCCTTCCCCGACCGCCGGATCTGCAGGGTGAAGATCAGTCCGACGGTCACGACGCCGCCGCTGATCAGCCCGAACCACACGACGGCCGGCAGCGCGGTACCGGCCGCGTCCGCCCGGGCGTTGCGCGCCCCGTCCGCCACCGCGACCTGGTCGACGAGGGGCTGGTAGGACTGCTCCTCGAAGGTGTCACGGGGACGGTGGTCGGTGACATCGGCGCGGACCTTCGCGAGCAGTTCGGTGCCCTGCGCGGTGATCTCACCCCGCTCGGCCATCACCGGCCACTCCTTCCGCACCACATACGTGACGTACCGGTCGACGTCGGCGCGGATCTGGTCGCGCACCGGCGGGGTGTAGGCCCGCGCCCGCGCACTGATCTCGTGCAGGGCCTGCGCCTCGGTGCGCACGGTGTCCTCCGCGGTGCCCCGGGCCTCCCATACCCCGGCGATCGCCAGCCCCAGCACGATCGCGTAGACGACCCCCACCATCATCGTCATGTACTCGATGACATCGGGGGTTTCGGACGGGTCGTCGTCCTCGCCGATCCGGCGCTGCTTGAGCACCGTGATGGCCAGGACGACGCCACAGACGGCGGCCGTGGCGATTGCCAGTACCAGCCATTGCGACATGGGTTCTCCTACGAGGAACGGCGTCCGGAAGAACCGGACGAGGAACGTGAACGGGGGCGGAGCGCGACCCCGGCCAGCACGGCGGGGGTGGTGATCACCAAGGTCCTGGTCACCATCGAGCTCCCGCTGTGCGGCTTGTGCGCCACCGCCGCGTAGTTGGGCGGGGACGTCGGGGACGCACCCGGCGACGCGGGGGAGGACGGCGCCGGGGTGGGCCGGTGAGAGTGGGGAGCGGGCGGCGCCGGATGGAGCGGTGAGGCCGGCGGCGCGGGCGGCGGCGTGGGCGGGCGCGAGGGCGTCCCGGGCGTGGGGGTCGGGCGCGGGCCGGTCTCCGACGGACGGGGCCGGGGCGTCGGCTCGTGCGAGGGCGTGGGCGTGGGGGTCGGTTCCGTACAGGGGACATGCCAGTCCGGCGGCATCGGGAACCCGGTCGCCACACCGACGGCCGGCGGCCATGCCCCGGCGTACGCACAGCTGTCACCGGAGGAGGCGTACGCGCCGTCCGGGGTGACGGATGCGGTGGAGTCGCCGGACGAGGCGTGGACGGAGTGATCACCGACGGTGGCGTGGCCTCCGTCGTGCCGGGAGCCGTGCGTGGCGCTGTGTCCGGTCCGGTGCCCGTTGTCGTGCGTCTGGTCGGCCGCGGCGGAGGAGGCCAGGACCGGCACCGCGGCGAATCCGGTCAGTATCAGGAAGGCGGCGGTGGCGAGACCGGCCACCGGCCGGGGTATTACGTGGAGTTGGCACACACCGCAATTCTGTGCAGCACGACGCCGCCCCGGGCGCGATGATCTCTGGGGTTCCCTCAAATGGTGGGAAAAGCGGATAGTGCGCGTGTGTGGTCGTGGGATGTGTGTAAAGGAGACCGGGTGCGTGGCGGCCCGATGCCGCGGATCGGGTCCGGAACGTCGTTGGTTCGTCGCCCAGTTCGTGGCGCGAGGGGGTCAAGCAGCGGATGAGGTCGGATCGTTGACCGCCCTGCCGCTGCTGCCGGGATATGTGAGCGGAGCCAGGAAACCGCTGGTCGGAGGGGAGGCGTGGGTGGAGTGTGCCGCGTTTCACGCTCCCGCGGCCGGGACGGAGAAGGCCCCTGCGGCGGTCAGCGACCGGTGTGCCAGGGTGGGACGTATGACGTGGAACGGTGACGACTACCAGGCCCGATTCGACCGGATGGCTGCCGCGGGGGAGGACGTGCACGGTGAGGCCGTGTTCATCCGGGCCTTCGCGCCGACGAGTGTGCTCGACGCGGGCTGTGGCACGGGACGGGTGGCCGTGGAGCTGGCCCGGCACGGGATCGAGGTGACGGGTGTGGACGCCGATGCCTCGATGCTCGACACCGCGCGGCGCCGGGCGCCGGAGATCCACTGGCACCGCCGTGACCTGGTCGGCCTCGATCTGGGGCGGACCTTCGACGTCGTGGTGATGGCGGGCAACGTCCCGCTGTTCACGCCGCCCGGGACGGAGGCCGACCTGGTGGCCGGGGCGGCCCGGCACGTCCGGCCCGGAGGCCATCTCATCGCCGGATTCTCCCTGGACCGCGGTTACGGTCTCGACGACTACGACGCGCACTGCCACGCGGCGGGGCTCGCGCCGGAGGCCAGGTACGCGACCTGGTCACGCGAGCCCTACACCGGCGGCCCCTACGCGGTTTCCGTGCACCGCAGGCCCTGACCGGCCGCGGCGCCCGGCGGGAGCCGTCCGGGGCGGGGCAGAAGAACACGATGCTCTTCGGGAAGTCGCAGAGGTCGAGTGCCAGCGACCGGTCACGCCCTAACTGAAGGGGTGCGGCGACAGCGCCGTGAACCACAGCAGGACGACGGTGGCGATCCCCATGATCGGGGTCAGTATCTCCGTCTCCAGCTTGTTGCCGCTGTGCTGGATGAGGACGATCTCGTAGCGGTTCTTGAGGGGCCACAGCCACGGCGCGCCCTGTTTGGTGAGGGAGTCGCCGAGGAGGTGGGCCAGACACCCCAGACCGACGGCGTACGGCAGCCAACCGGGGGCCGACGGGATGAACTTCGCGATCGTGGCGGTGCCGATCCCGGCCATCGCCACGATCGTGCCCCAGGCGGAGAACCCGTGGCCGGGCGGACAGAGATTGAGCGCCCGGACCGCGAGGGCCAGAAGGAAGAAGGTCATACCGAGCGTGAACGGCCGCCCCAGGTACTCGACACCGGCCCAGGTCCCCGCGGTCATCAGCGCCACGAAGAACAGCGAGTGGGTGGCGTGCCGGTGGCCACCGGAGATCCACGCCACGAAGCGGCACAGCGTCTTGGACACCGGGCCGAGGAAGTTGGCGATGGTGCCGTCATGGTGGTCCAGGTCCGGCAACAGCGCGGCACCGGCGCAGAGCACCGTGCCCATCAAGATCTCCTCCGGCGCCAGGTGAGCGTGCATCAGCAGCGGCGGCAGAAAAGGTGAGGTGCCTGCGAAGAGCAGAGCCCCGCTCATCGCATGCGAATGGCCCATCATGGTGCGTTCGTCCTCCCCCTACGGCGCGTACACGACGACACGCCTTCGACGGCGCAGACGCTATCAGCGCGGACCCGCAGGCGAGCGGCGGTCGACGCGTTGAGCTGCTGGTCACCGTCGGTGCGGGGGGCGATGAGGGGCGCGGGGCCACTGCCACGGCCGCGCCCGTTGTCAGTGGTCGGGGGCAGGATGGCGGTCATGGCTGCGATCCTTCCTCTGACCCTGCCTGCCGCCGTGGTGGGCGAGCACCGCGTCGACCTCACCGCCAAACCCTCCGAGGGATGGGCGTTCCAGACGTACGACGTGGCGGCGAACGCGGCCGGTGAGACGTACGCGCTGTGCGGAGCGGTCCGCTACCGACCGCAGGCCGTCGCCTCCGCGGACCCCTTCCAACTCAATTTCACGTACCACCTGCTCACCCGGTTCGCCGCCGACGGGACGCCCACCGCGACGGCCCTGCTCGGCGGGCCGACGCCCGGCAACGTCCCGACCGGTCTCACCGAGGGGTCGGACATGAACCTCGCCGTCCTCCCGGACGGAACGGTGGCGATCAGCTCCGCGCCGGGCAACACCCACCTCTTCTCCGCCGACTTGAGCCGCCTCGTGGAGTCCTGGCGCGCACCGTGGGACCGGGGCAACGAGGAGCGGACCGGCGATCCCTTCGCCCTCTCGATCGATGTCACGCCCTCCGGCCGGCTGCTGTGCGCCCTCGCCGAGTACGGGGTGAGCAATCACGCCGGGCAGGTCGCCAACCTCGTCGCGCTCTCCGAGCCCGGCACCACCCTCGGCCCCGGGACCAAGGCCACCCTGCGAGCCATCGCCACACACGACGCACGCACCGACCGGCAGACCGACGCGGACCGGCGCACGCACGTCGTCTTCGACGGCGCCCCCGTCGGCGGCGCCAACCGCCCGTCCCCCTCCCTCACCCAGCTCGTCTCCACGGACGACCGCGCCCGCTACGACTACACGGACTGCGAGATGGGCCGCCCCTCGGCCATGGGCGACGACCTGTTCGTCGTCCCCGTCTTCGGACGGATGTACCGGTCCGGCAACCGCGGGCAGGTCTTCGCCTTCCTGCTGCTCGACGGGGAGGGCGGGGTACGCGGGAGATTGGACGGGATGCACCGCTACGAGGACAGCCCGTACCCCGGCTTCTGCTTCACCGTGGCGGGCGACCCGTACCGCGGACGGGCCTTCCACCTCAACCGCCACGGTCTGTACGCCTGGGACGCCGACGGGCAGATGCGGGCCCGCATACCCACTCCGGACGCGCCGTTCACGGCGCTCACCCACTTCTCCCTGAAGGGCTGCTCACCCGCCGGCGAACTGCTCCTCGTCCACCGCAAGCAGCACCTGCTGCTCCGGGTGCCGGTACCGCCGGACCTCGGCGACCTGGAAGCCGCGGTGCGCGCCGCCCTGAAGAGCTACGGCCCCGGGCGCAACGCGCTGAAGCGGCAGAACGCCCCGGTGAACTGGCACTGGGCGGCGCACTCCGTCCCGGTGCACCGCTTCTGATGCCACCGAGGCATACGTGAGCACCGACCTGGCCGAGCGGGATGTCCCGGCCCCAGGAGTGCGCCGTCTCCCGCCGAGATACCCATCCGGCGACCTAGATCGAGCCGCCGAGAGGCACGGTGACGAGGAGGTACAGCCCGAGGCCGGTGGCCGCGAGGCCGATCACCACGAAGAACCAATGGACGAGAGCTCCGTCGTAGCCCTTGAGCGACGCGCGGTCGGGGTCGGCGGGGTCGTAGTAGATCACCGCGGGGGCGCCCCGAAGAGCAGTACGGGGATGAAGCCAAATGGCACGCTGTACCCGCTGGAGTCGTCCACGGTCGGAGAAACGCGCCGTTGCCGCACCGGAGTTCCGGCAGCCCCGTCGAAGGGGCCGAAGCCGGCCACCTGGCAGATATCACCGGGTTGGCGCCCTCGGAGGCTGAGGGATCTTCCTGCCGCGATCCGGTCCGCCACGCGGCCCTGGTAGGGCGGAGGGAGCGGCCCGGTCCGGCCGTACATGGTCTTCCGCGCAGCGCGCGCCGGCCTTCCTGGAGGTTGGCTTGAACCCCGAACGGGCGGCGGAAGCCGGGCTCGCCGGTGATCCGCAGGGTGAACTACCGCACCGGAGGCTGAAGATGACCCTCCTCGGACGAGAAGGATCACGTCACCCGCAGACGCCGTGGTACGGCGGAGGCAGGAGGGCACCCGTGCGGCGATGCAGATCCAATTGTCACTCTGTGTTAATCTTCACCGTTTGGACGGCCGTGACGGCTGGCGACTCCGCCCGCCGGCTTCTCCGTACGTCGGCCGTTCGTCCATCCTGCCGGGCCTTTCTCGGTACGTTCCCCCTGCGGAAGGCTCTTCATGAACCACCCGGACCGCCCCAGCACCCCGCACGGCGACGCCGCCCAAGCGGTGTCCCCGGTCACCTTCGCCGACCTGGACCTTCCGGCCGAGGTGCTGCGTACGCTCACCGAGCGCGGCGTGCGCGAGCCGTTCCCGATCCAGGCGGCCACGCTGCCCAGCGCCCTCGCGGGACGCGACGTCCTGGGGCGCGGGCGCACGGGATCGGGCAAGACGCTCGCCTTCGGCCTGCCGCTGCTCGTCCGGACGGCTGGGCGGCGTGCGGAGCCGAAGCAGCCCCTGGCCCTGATCCTGGTGCCCACCCGGGAGCTGGCCCAGCAGGTGTCCGAGGCGCTCGCACCGTATGCCGAGGCGCTCCGCCTGAGGACGGCCACGGTCGTCGGCGGGGTGTCGATCGGCCGGCAGGTCGCTGCGCTGCGCGACGGGGCCGAGGTCGTCGTCGCCACGCCGGGCCGGCTGCACGACCTCGTCGAGCGCAAGGCATGCCGCCTGGAACGGGTACGGATCACCGTCCTCGACGAGGCCGACCAGATGTGTGACATGGGCTTCCTGCCGCAGGTCACCGAGGTACTGGACCAGGTGCACCACGACGGCCAGCGGATGCTGTTCTCGGCCACGTTGGACCGCGACGTCGACCAGCTGGTCCGCAGCCATCTCCACGACCCGGTCGTCCACTCGGTCGACCCGTCCGCAGGCGCGGTCGCCACGATGGACCACCATGTGCTGGTCGTCCACGGCCCCGACCGGTACGCCGTCACCACGGAGATCGCCGCCCGCGACGGCCGCGTCCTGCTGTTCCTGGACACCAAGCACGGCGTCGACCAGCTCACCCGGCATCTGCGGGCCCACGGGGTGCACGCCGCGGCCCTCCACGGCGGCAAGTCCCAGCCCCAGCGCACACGGACCCTTGCACAGTTCAAGAACGGCCAGGTCACCGCCCTGGTGGCGACCAAGGTCGCGGCCCGTGGCCTGCACGTCGACGACCTCGATCTCGTGGTGAACGTCGACCCGCCCACCGATCCCAAGGACTATCTGCACCGTGCGGGCCGCACCGCCCGGGCCGGGGAGTCCGGCAGCGTCGTGACGCTGGTGCTGTCCGGCGGGCGCCGGGAGCTGCACCGGCTGACGGCCGAGGCCGGCATCGAGACGACGACCACCAAGGTGCGCTCGGGCGAGGCGGAGCTGAGCCGGATCACCGGGGCCAGGACCCCCTCCGGCATCCCGCTCGACGGCGGCCCCGCCGCAGCCCGGCCCAAGAACACCAACGCCCCCTTCCGTGGCCTGGGCACCGCCAAGAGCGCCTCCCGCGGCAGCGGCGGCAAGCCGTCCCGCAAGGCGAACGAGGCGCGCAAGCTCGCCGAGGCCCGCAAGGCGGCCCGGGTGCGGCGCGGCGCCTGAGAGCCACTGCCCGTCACTGCTCGGCCACCGCGGATCCCAGGGGCCGGGCTTCCAGCGGAGCCGGACCGGCCGAGTGTGACGGAACCGGGCTCGTTGCCTTCGTGAAGAAAACGCTTCGAGCGTGACGGCGGCGGGCCGACAGGACCGGACCCGGGCTAATACCGCAACGTCCCCGCGATCCCGCCCACCTCGGCGAGTACGCCGTCGGGCACGAACCGCACGTCCGCGCCGGTGTCCAGCGACCGTTCCACGATCGTGTCCACGATGTCGTCCACGGAGTCCGGGGCACCGGGCTCGGCCGGCACGAGGTGCTCGCCGGTGTCCCGTACGGTCTCCCGGTAGTTCTCCTCCACCGCCAGCAGCGCGACCCGGCCCTCCTCGGCGTTCTGCCGGATCTCGTCCACGCCCGCGGCGAACGTCCGGCGGCCGCGTGCCCGGTCCAGTTCGGCCAGTACGTCGGCGACTTCGGCCTCCGCCTGTTTCTCGACGTACGGGCGGATCGCCTGCCGGAGGGCGTCCGGCGGGCCGGCCGCCAGCCCCGTGTGCGGGACCTGCGTCACCGTGATCCCGGTGCCGTTGCCGCCCCGTACGACCGTCCCGGCCTCTTCGAACAGGGAGAGCGCCGCCGTCTCGCCGACCACGTACAGCGGCCGGGGGGCGGTTTTGACGACGGCCGTGAGGGCGGTGTCCGCGTCCCGCAGGAACTTGCGGGTGTGCTCGTCACGGAAGGTGCTGGGCACGTTGCCCACCTGTAGTTGGTCCTCGGGGTCGGGGTCCACCAGGCTGCGGGTCAGGGGGAAGCCGCCGCGGTGGGCCTCGGTGAGGCGGTCGGCCGTGCCGCTCCACAGGCTGACGCGGTCGGCGGAGAGCGCCAGCACCCAGAAGGGGTGCTCGGCGGCCTGGGCGGCCACGAGGTTGCGGGTGAGGAAGGTGTCCGAGAGCACCACCCGGGCCGGGACCGTACGGCCCAGCGACCACACCTGGTGTTCCCCCGGCGCCGCGAAGACGACCAGGCCGTCCTCGGCGTGCGCGAGGTCGATCTCCGACACCGCCCGGCCCAACTGCTCGACGACATCGATCCGCCGCTCCCTGGAGACGTCCGGATCGTCCTGGAGCCGCTCCTTGGCCTCCGCCAGCATGTTCCGCAACAGGACCGGGTCCTGTGCGTTGTCCGGCTCGCGACGGTGCGTGGGCATCAGGACGGACACGGCTGGATAGGGCCGCCGCCGTCGGAGCTGGGCGAGGTCGGCGGAAGAGAGCGCTGCATGCATCGGAAGCCTTCTTTCGGCGCGAGGATTCACGGAGCCGAAGCGGAATCGGGGAGGGGCGGAAGAGCCGCGAAGTGCGGCGACGGCGCCTCACGGAGCCCGCCCTGACGGAAGCTGCCCCGGGGCGCACCGCCCGACCACACTACGAACGATATGCCCGATTCCGTGGTCGGGCAGCAGGTGCACTCATCGCCGTATCGTGCCCCTCCCGGGCCGCGGGTGAGTGCCCCGGGCGACGATCCCGGCCGGTCACTCAAGGTGAGAGCGCAGGCACAGTCCACCAAAGACCGGCACCGCGTCGAGACCGCATCCGCACGCCGCCCGGCCGCCGGCGGAGCACGCGCCTCTCGCCGGCCTCACCCGTCACTCCCTGCCGGTGTCAGCCGAGGTCGGTGTTATGCGTTGCGGAGGTGTGACAGGTCCACGGTGTGAGCGCAACACCCGCTTGTCGGCCGCCGCCAGGACGGCCCGCCGGCCCGCGCCGGCGATCGCTCTCCGGGGCGATCGGGAAGCGTCGACGCGGGCCTGGACGTCCACGGGGTGGCGAGCTGCCCTCGGGCGGGGCTCCGGACGGCCCGGGTGTCAGCCCTTGCCGAGTGCGTCGGTGAACGCGAACGGTGCCTGGGAGACGCCGCTGCACACCGGCGAGGCCCCCATCGTGGTCGGTGCGGCGTCCGTGCGGCCCTTGGCCGCCGTCTTCGCCACCGCGCCGCACGCCTGGTCGCGGCTGACGGACCAGTAGGACATCCGGCCGACCCCGTTGCTCGCCGCCCAGCTCGCCACCGAGGCGGCGTCGGCCAGGCTGAAGACGGAGCCGTCGTCGTTCACGCCGATCATCGGGGTGATGCCGAGGTTGGCGTAGGTGTAGCCGGGGTCCACGGACTGCATCTGCGCCAGGGTGGCCTTGCCCGCGCTGATCGCCGCCGCGCCCATGTCCGTACCGGTGCCCTGTCCGCAGTCCATGGTCATGATGTTGACGTTGTCCAGTTTCACGCCGGCTGTCTTGGCGGCCTTCAGTACGTTGACGCCGTCGGCGGTCAGGCCGGTGGGCAGCACCGGCAGGGTCACCGAGGCGGTCAGCCCGGAGTTCTTCGCCTTCAGGTCCTTGATCGCGGTCATCTGCCGGGCCACACCCGCGGCGTCGGCGACGGCCGCGCCCTCGATGTCGAAGTCCAGGGAGGTGGTGCCGTAGGCGGTGATCTCCTTCTGATAGCCCGCGTCGATCTTGCTCTGGTCGGTACAGGTGAAGGCCAGCGGCTGACCGCTCGCCCCGCCGGAGGAGATGATCACGTCGGCGCCCTCGGCCTTGGCTTTGGCGATCTCCGGATCGGTGTACGGGTCGTTGCCGACGGGGAGTGTGTCGCCCCAGATGTTGTCGCAACCGGCGCCGATGGTGAAGGCGGCGGTGTAGGTCTTCACGCCATGGCCGGTGATGGCCGTGTCGAGCAGACCTTCGCCGGAGTTGCTCATGTCCACATACGGGGCGAACTCGCCCGCCGCGTTCACGTGGGCGGCCGGGCGGAGCGCCTGCGGCTGCGCGGGACTTGCGTCGGCGGTGGTGATACCGACGACGGACAAGGCTCCGGCGGCGGCCGTGGTCAGGGCTGTACGGATCGGCTTCCTCATCAGGTGTCCGGTCCTTCCGGGAGGACGAGAGAAGAGCATGACCGTTCACCGACAGAAAAGGACTAGACCAAAGCCGTCGTCAAGGGATGGTCGACCCAACTACCCCTTCTTTGAAAGCACTTGGGGAATTTCTGGAGTACGGGACGCTGCCGACGTCTGACGAGTTCGCGTGCGGCTGAGCCGATGGGGCCGGGCATATGGGTGACGGGTGGGGTGGGTCGGGCGTGGTGGCGTCCGGTGCCGCCCCCGTCACGCAGCCGCTGTCCGGAAACCGCGGTTCCCGCTGCTGGACATGGGGGGAGTTGGCCGAGCGAGCCGCGACGCGGTAGCGGTGGCAGTAGGAGCGGTGGCACAGATAGGAGCCGCCGCGCAGGACACGGCGGCTCCCGTCGGCAGGCCCTTTCGGGTCGTCCGTGGGGGAGTGGGCGTAGTGGTCCGGGGCGAACCGGTCGGCACACCACTCCCACACGTTGCCCGCGACCTCGTACAGGCCGTGACCGTTGGGCGGGTAGGTGTGCGGACGGGGGCGGGCGCCAGTCAGCGGTGAGCCACCAGGGGAGGGCGGGGTCCGCGCCGAGGATGTCGGCCGGTTCCGCGGCGGCGGCCGAGCGGAAGACGGCCGAGCTCTCCTCCTGTTCGGCCACGGTCACATAGGCCGTGTCCTCGGCGAAGGCTTCGAACATGGCCACGGTGACCGTCGTGACGTCGATGGCGAACGGGGTGAGGCGGACGGTGTGCACCGGCCGTTCGCCGTCCGCCGGATAGCCCTCGTCCAGGGCGTCCCCCATCAGGAACTCTCCGCCGTCGAACAGCACTTGCTCGTGGGCGGGCGGTACGGCCGCCGCTGCGGGGAGCGGTCCGCAAGGCCAGGACGAACTCGTCCGACGCGTCCGCGAGGTCACCCCGCGTACCGTCGTGGTCGTCAACACCGGCGCCCGGCACGGCAAGCAGGTCCTCCAGGCATACCTGTCGCGGCCGGACTCCGCCGTCGAGCGCCCGGCCGCCTGGCTCGGCGGGTCCACCGCCGTCCGCGCGGCGGGCGAACACGTCCGCGCCCGCGTGGAGATCGCCCCCACCGCGTTCCGGCACCGGGACACCGACGCCCACCGGTGGGCGGTCGAGCCGGGCGCCTTCACCCTCCGTATCGCGACCTCCGTGGACGACCCCGGGCACACGGTCACGGTCACCCCGCCGAAGGGCTGACCGGCCCCGCGCCGGACGTCACGGCCCGCTGCCCGCCCTCGTACGCAGGACGGACAGCGGGCCGGGACGCGTCCGGGCTCCCCGGTCCGCATACGAAGGCACCAGCCGGACCCGCGGTCTCCGGGACCGAGGCCCGGCCGGTGCCGGGGTGAAGGGGCAGGGGCTACCCGTTCGCGGCGCCGCTGTGGGCGGGTGCGCGCTGCTCGGGGGCGGCAGGCGGGGTGTGCCGGGCCAGCTTCTCGCCCTCGATGTCGACGTGGGGGAGGAGGCGGTCGATCCACTTCGGCAGGGTCCACGCCCGCTCACCGAGGAGGGCGAGGGCGGCGGGCACGATCGTCATCCGGACCACGAAGGCGTCGAAGACGACGGCGATGGCGAGCCCGAAGCCCAGCGACTTGATCATGGCGTCGTCGGATCCGGCGAAGCCGGCGAAGACGCTGATCATGATGAGGGCAGCGGCGGTGACCACGGTGGAGCTGTGCCTAAAGCCCGTCCGGATCGCCGTCCGCGGATCGGCGCCGTGCAGATGGGCCTCGCGCATGCGGGTGACCAGGAACACCTGGTAGTCCATGGCCAGTCCGAAGACGATGCCGACCATGAGGATGGGCATCAGGCTCATGATCGGCCCGGTCTGCTCCACGCCGATCAGCTCCTTCAGCCAGCCCCACTGGAAGACCGCCACGAGCGCGCCCAACGAGGCCAGGACCGAGAGCAGGAAGCCCAGCGCGGCCTTGACGGGCACGAGGACGGAGCGGAACACCAGGATCAGCACCAGCACGGCCAGACCGACGACGAGCGCCAGGTAGGGCACGACGGCCGCACTGAACTTGTCGGAGACGTCGATGTTCAGTGCCGTGGCCCCCGTGACCAGGACGCCGGCCCCGGTCTTCGCCGAAAACCCGCCCGCCCGGGAGCGGATGTCCGCCACCAGGGTCTTGGTGGCGTCGCTGCTCGGCGCGCTCTCGGGGATGACGGTGAGCAGGGCGGTGTCACCGGCCTGGTTGAACGCGGCGGGGGTCACGGCGGCCACGTCCGGTACGTCGGTGAGCGAGGTCGCCAGGTCGTTCGCGACGGTCCGGGTGACCTTCGGGTCCCGGTCGTCGACGGTCACCGTCAACGGCCCGTTGAAGCCGGGGCCGAAGGACTCCGACAGCATGTCGTACGCCTTGCGCTGGGTGGACGAGGTGGCCTTGGCACCGTCGTCCGGCAGCCCCAGTTCGAGTTTGGCCGACGGCAGGGCGATGACACCCAGCGCGAGCACCGCCAGGACCAGGACCGTCGCCGGCCTGCGCAGGATGCAGGAGATCCAGCGGTGCCCGAGGCCGGAGCGGCGCGGCGCGGACTCCTCGGCACCCTCGGCCCGCTGCCGACGGGCCTTGCCGAGGACACGTTCCCCGGCGAACCCGAGGAGCGCGGGGACCAGGGTGGTGGCGACCAGAACCGCGAGGACGACGGCGCCGGCGGCGGCCAACCCCATCGCGGTGAGGATGGGCAGGTTCACCACGGCCAGGCCCACCAGCGCGATGACGACGGTCAGCCCGGCGAAGACGACCGCGGACCCGGCGGTGCCGTTGGCGCGGGCGGTGGCCTCCCGCGCGTCGTGGCCGTCGGCGCGTTCGAAGCGGTAGCGGGAGACGATGAAGAGCGCGGTCGCTGACCTGCGCGATGCGGGAGGAGGAGTCCTCCGCCGTGGCCAGGGTCGCCTGGAGCGCCGCCTTGTTCGCCGCGCCGCTGATCTTCTCCCCGTCCGGGGCGCGCAGCACGACGCGGGCGGTGGCGGCGTCGGCGTTGGCCGCGGGGAACTTCTTCCCCAGCAGATCCATGGCCTGCTGGGCTTCGGTGCCCGGCAGCGTGATGGCGGAGTTGGCCGGACCGGAGCTACTGGCGGCCGCGGCGCCCACGGCGCCCAGGACGAGCGCCCACAGGAGGACGACCAGCCATCGCCGCGCGAACGCGGCCCGGCCGATCTTGTGCAGGAATGTGGCCATGAGGGAGTGGGAACTCTCTGTCGTTCGGTGCGAGCAGGGAATGCTGATCACGGACGGCACACCAGGACACCGGGGAGAGACCACCTGTCGTACTCCCCGCCCTCCAGGACGGGCTCTGTCTGTCGCAAGCGGGCGACCGCTACCGCGGACGCGCACGTGTCAGCCGGCCGGAGCGCCCTCTTCGGCGGGGACGCGGCAGCCGAACGGCCCGCGCGCAAGGAACGCCGACCGCCACGGACACCATGATCACGCCGGGCGGAAAAGGGCATCGTCGGCCATTCGTACCGGCCGCCCCCGCCGGTGTCGGCCATTCGACCGACATGCTTCTCGTCTCACGGTCCTACGCTGATCAGCGTGGACCCGAACTTCCCACCCCTCCCGGTCGCCGGCCGCCTCACCAAGGTCAGCGGCGTGATCGCGTTCGCACTGACCTGGTTCACGGACTTCGCCGTGCGCGGCGCGATGCCGATCCCGTCCGGCACCACCTCCTGGCTGCCGGTACTGGTCACCGGCCCGCTGATCGGCGTGTGCGCGGTGAGCACACTGCGCTCCACCGCCCTGGGCAGCCGCGTCGTCGTGAGCGTGACCGTGTCCGTCGCCCTGACCGTCTGGTGCGCTCTGCGGCCGGTGGACCTGGGCTGGTGGGGTGCGCTGGAGACCTTCGGGCTGCTCGTCCTCACCCTCCGCACCACGGCCCACGTCCGCCGTCCGGCCACCGCGGCCGTCCACGCCGCCGCGCTCGTCGTCGCGGTCCTGATGCTGCCGCTGCGTACCGGCCCTCCGTCGGCGTCCGTCCCGGGGGACTACATGCTGACCCTGGCCCTGGCGGTCTGTGTGGCCCTCGGCTGCTGGGGCCGGACTCTGGAGGCGCGCCGGGAGCGCGCGGTGCACGACGTCCGGCAGGCCGAGCGCCTGGCCCTCGCCCGGGACCTGCACGATCTCATCGCCCACCACATGACCGGCATCATCGCCCAGGCGAACGCCGCCCTGGCCGTCCAGGCGACCTCCCCCGACAGCGTGCCGCCCCTCCTCCACAACATCGCCCGGGCCGGTACCGAGACCCTGGAGTCGACGCGCCGCCTCGTGCGGGTCCTGCGGGAGACCGACCACACCGCGCTGCGCCCCGGCGATCTGCTCACCGAACTCGCCGATCTGGTCTCCGCCCACTCCGCCGCCGCGCACGACGACACCCCGGCCCGGCTCGACGTCACCGCGGCCGCCCGCACCGCCCGGCTCAGCCCCGAGACCGCTCTGTCCGTGCAGCGGCTCGTCCAGGAGGCGCTGACCAACGTCCGCCGCCACGCACTCGGCGCCCACACCACCGTCCGCCTCGACACGGACGCCACCTGGCTGGTGGTGACGGTCGGCAACACCGCGCCCCACCGCAGGTCTCCCGTGCCGACCGGCGGCCGCGGCGGCTTCGGCCTGCTGGGCGTACGTGAACGGATCGAGGCCCTCGACGGAACCCTCCGGGCCGGACCCGCTCCGCACGGCGGCTGGGAAGTGCGCGCCACCTTCCCCCTGGCCGCCCCCACCGCCCCGGCACCGGACGACGTGGGGGAGGGGGACTCACCGGCTTGAGCGCGCCGCGCCGTGCTCCCAGGCCCAGGCCGCGACCTCCACCCGGTTACGGGCCCCGAGCTTGCCCTGGATCCGCGCCAGATAGGTCTTCACCGTCGACAGCGACAGGAACAGCGCCTCACAGATCTCCTGATTCGTCCGCCCCACCGACACCAGCCGCACGATGTCCCGCTCCCGTGCGCTGAGACCGGCGGCGACATGGGCGGACGCCTCGGCGGTGGCGGTCTCGCCCCAGCGCCGCAGCAGCCGGACCGTGACCGCGGGCGACACCAAGGCGTCCCCGCGGGCCGCCGCCCGCACCGCCTCCACCAACAAGGCGGGAGAGGCGTCCTTGAGCAGGAACCCGCACGCACCGTTGCGCAGCCCGGTACGCACGTAATCGTCCTGGTCGAACGTGGTGATCAGCACGACATTCATCGGACCGGCCGCCCCGGGCCCGGCCAGCTGCCGCACCACTTCCAGGCCGTCCAGCCGCGGCATCCGGATGTCGGCGAGCACGACGTCCGGCCGCAGCCGACGCGCCATCTCCACGCACTCCACACCGTCGGCCGCCTCACCGACCACCGTGATGCCCGGCTGCGCCCCCAAAATCATGCTGAAACCACTACGCACCAGCATGTGGTCGTCGGCGACCAGCACCTCGATCTGCTTCTCTGCCACACCCCGTTTCTACCACCGTGGCCTGCTACGACGGCGGGCGTGGCGGGCGGACCTCGTGCCGGGGAGGCCCGTCGTGGGGGCGTCCTGCCGTTCGTAGGATGGGGGGCTGACAGGTGTGCGGGAGGTCGTAGGTGCTGGCTGCTGTTGTTGACTCGCCCGGTCGGTTGGGCGATGTTCTGGCGGTCCGTGACGTGGACGGGCCCCCTGCTCCCGGCGCGGGTGAGGTCGTGGTGCGCATGCTCGCGGCGACCGTCAACCCTTCCGACGAGGTCACCGTCTCGGGCGCGTACGGGTCGCGGACGACGTTTCCGATGGTTCCCGGCTTCGAGGGCGTCGGTGTGATCGACGAGGCCGGACCGGGAGTGCCCGCCGCGGCGGTGGGGCGGCGTGTGCTTCCGCTCGGATCGGCGGCGAACTGGCAGCAGTACAAGCGGCTCGACCACTCGTGGTGCGTCCCGGTGCCCGACGATGTGCCCGATGAGGTCGCCTGTTTCGCCTACGTCAACCCGCTGACGGCCATGATGATGGTCGACCGGTTCTGCCGGCCGGGGGCGCGCCATGTCGTGGTCACGGCGGCGACGTCGGCGATCGGCGGGCACCTCGCGGAACTCCTGGCCGATCGCGGGATCGCGCCGGTCGGAGTGGTACGGGGAACGCCGGGGCGGGCGGTGGCCGATCCGTCCCTGTGGCGGGCCGTGATCCCGGCGAACGAGCCCGGATGGCGCGAACGGCTGCGGACGGCCGTTGGACCGCAGGGCGCTGACACCACCTTCGACTGCGTGGGCGGGGCTGTGGGAGGTGACACGTTCGCGCTGACCGCGGGCGGCGGCACGTTCGTGCACTACGGCCTGTTGTCCGGGACACCGCTCCCCGCGGAGTGCTTCGCCGACCGGGGCGGCGCCCGCGTGGAGCTGTTCCGCCTGCGCGACACCGTCCACAAGCACGGCCGACAGGACCTGCCCGGGCTGTTCGCCCCGGTCTTCGAGAACCTGCGCCGCGGACGGCTGCGCACCCCCGTCGGGCGACGCGTCGCGCTCAGCGAACTCGCCGACCACTTCAACAGCCCGGCAGCCGGCCGTTCGGGGAAGATCCTGATCGACCCGGCAAGGTGACAGCCGCACGGGCGATGCCGGCCTGTTCCAGGTAGATCTGCGGAGACGTGGCCTCGTCAGCCGATGACTGCTCGGGCGGTCCGCGAAGGACCCGGGGCCGGACCTTGTCCCAGGCAGGTCTCCGCAGTGCGGTTTCGGGGGCCGTTTCCTCAGGGGACGTCGCGCGGGGGAGAGGCGTCCGGTGCCGGTCAGGTGGCCTGGGAACGGCGCGGGGGATCGGGCCGGTGAGGCGTTGCAGCAGTGCGGCGGCGATGTAGCGCATCTTGCCGACGTTGCTGCGCGGGTCGTACCCCAGGGCCTGCGTCAGCGCTTCATGGCGTGCTTGCACGGCCGGTGGTGCATTCCCAGCTCCGCCGCTGCGGAGTGGATGCCGCTACTGGCCGACGAGGAGCCGGCCGACGCGGCCGCCCGCGATGCCTACTACCGGCACTTCGGCGGCGCCAACCTCGGCGCCACCACGCCCGCCCTGGCACGGCACGCGGTACGGCGGAGGCTGCGGCCGATGACGATCGTCATGCACAACTTCATCGACGCCGCCGATGTCGCTCCCGCCTGGGAGCTGTTGCAGCGCGGTGAGACGAGCACCGAACCCCGGGCCCGCGCCGCTTAGGAGCGCCTGCAGGCATGCACGTACTGCATGGCACACCCCGGGACCGGCCAGTTGCTGCCCGCCTGCGTCCAGCACTCGGTGCTCGACCCCGGCGAGAACGCCGCCCTGCGCCGGCTCCTGCCGATCCTCGAAGTCCGTAGACACCGAACGAGCGAGGGCGCTCCCTCCTCATGAGCGCGGGGCCCCGATGCGCCCTCGCTCTGCCCGATTCGGCGAACACGGGGTTCGCCGTGAGCCAGGGCATGCCGGGTGTCGCCCCGTGTCCCGGGCCAACGCCGCACGGAGCGCTACTTGGCACTTCGCCGTGGCTTCGGGGAACAGGGCCTGTGTCACCCGAACAGGCCCGCTGTTTTGCTCCCGGACAGGCCAACTGGGTTACTGGCGATACAGGGACCGCCGGCGCTGGTCAACGCACACAAGGGAGCGACACATGGCCGTCAATGCGGGTGCATGCGAGCCAAGCGGCGGAGCCAACCGTGGCGGTGCAGCCTGGTGACACGGTGGAGCAGTCGATGACGTGCAGATCCGTACAGGAGGCGCAGCAGGCGTTGGCCTCCGGCGGATGGGCGGTGCTGCAGGAGACGGGCTTCACCGACGGCTCCTCGATCGACCATGCCGCTGTGGAACGGATCGCTCGTTGCGTCGGCGCGCCCTCCAGCAGGGACGGAGGCAAAACGATCTGGCCGGTGGCTGCCACGACGGAACGACCGGGGGCGACGTTCAGCATCCGCTCGGGTGAGGCGCGCCTGCACACCGACGCCGCCTACCGGGCGGATCCGGAGAACCGGTTCGCTCTGTATCTGTGTGCGTCCGGCGCGTGACGGCGGGCTCAGCAGACTGCTGGCTGCCCGCCGGGCACAGAGCGGACTGGAGCCGACGACGCTCGACAGGCTTCGTCAGCCGGTGTGGAGATGGGTGCCACCCGACACCTTCGGCGGAGAGCAGGACACGGTCCGTGCAGCGATCAGTGAGGACGGCCGGATCCGCTGGCGGCTGGACAACCTCGATGTCGGCGAAGACCTGCGGGCCGTGGCGGACGACATCGACGCCCACTTCGACGCACACCCCCTCCTGGTTCAGTTGCCTCTGGCGACCGACAGCGTCCTGATATGCGACAACGAACGGGTCCTCCACGGGCGGACCTGGTTCTCCGACCCCCAACGTCTGCTCCTGCGCGTCAGGCTGGTGACCGGATGAGTACCACCGAGGAAAACTCGCCCCCCACCCACGACGACTCCGCCGTCGCGAGCGTCATGGCGGTGCCCGCGGTGGGAGAGGAAGCTGACGACTGGCGCGCGCGAAACCTGGCGGAGAGCCTCCTGCACGCCGTCGTCACCGGACAACTGCAGGCCCTCGCGGCCATCGACGAGGCGGCATCGACGCTGCCACCCGTCTTCCCACGCTTCGCCGCACGTCTGCGCGCCCTGCGCGCCCTGCGCGGCCTGCTCGGGCCGGTCCCCGCCCGCTACCCCCGCCCACGGTCGGCCTCCGTACCGCCCCCCTGGCCCACGGCTGACGTCCGCCGGCACGCCGTCACCCTCGCGCGCCTGGCAGACCGCGTACGCAACGACAGCCCCGCCGACCCGCCCCCCCCCACACCGTCCGGCGCGGCCGAGGTCGCCGCCGATCTGGACCGCACTGCCCACCTGCGCCCTTGCGGATGCACCGGCCACCGCTGCGTCGATGTGGACTTCAGCGTCGATCTGGCATGGCGGGACTGGTTGATGGACGAGGACACCCCCACCCTGGTCGTCGCCTTCAAACCGCCCTCGGAGCACGAGACCGCCAAGCGCCCGGGCATGCAGTTCCACTACGGCACCCACATGGATCACCTCACCGAACTCACCGAGCACAGGGGACCGTCAGCTGCCCGGCAACTCCAATTCGGGAACGGCCTCCTGGTGGCCGAGAGCGTCGCCATGACAGCCGAAATCACCACCCTCGCCGACACCACCCAAGACGCCCCGCTGCACGCCTCACTGCTTTACTGGCTCATCGACCGGTTGAGCCGACTCCCGGGAATCCGGCAATGGGGCCCCGCGGACCTGCCCGGATCCCCCGCCATGCAGCAAGCCGCGTGCCCCACCCACGACGAGTTCTTCACCTTGCCCACCCTCGCCAACACATACATCGAAGGCCCATTCCGCCTCGCCACCCGCGGCTTCACGCACCCCCTGATCCCGCCACTCCTCCGTGCCGCTCTGCAGGCCCGGTGGGCCGCAACGATCGCGCCCTTCAGCCACGCCCAGGACAGCACGTGAGACCCCGCCGCACGGGCCCAGGGCCGACAGGCCATGGCGCACACCGACTTCGCCGGCCCTCCAGGGCGTCGACGGCACGTCAGGAGAGCGGCGAGAACTCGGTCGGCCAGGCGATGATCGAGGTGGCGTCGAGGATCTCTTCCGGGGCGCCGGGCGGCGGCCACAGGCCGGATGCGTAGAGGTCCCTGCGGATGCCGACCCGCTCGTCCAGGCTGTGGAAGGGCCAGATCTGGATGATCCGGTCGGCGCCGTCGAGCGCGTACATCACCACCGTCAGCGGATCGACACGGTGCCGGGCGGGCAGCGCCTGCCGCCAGCCGGCGATGGTCGGGGGCAGACCTCCCGGGCGCAGGTGGTAGTCGCGGATCTCGTACACGGGGCCGAACCGGCCGGTGCGTACCGGCGGAACGAACGGGAAGGGGGCGAAGCTCTGCAGCGTCAGATCGGTCAGGTGCTCGCCCGCGCCGAACGGTTCGCTGCTGCCGCGCGCCCGCGTCCGTTCCTGCGTCAGTTCCGCGTCGTCGGCGAAGCCGCGCAGTACCATCAGCTGCCCCAGCGGACCGTTCTCCGTCTGCCAGCAGCCGAGCAATCTGCCCCGTGCGGCAGGAGCGTTGACCCAGGGCAGTACCCCGGCGGCGGCCTTCTCGGCGTCGAGCAGGCGGAAGAACAAGGTTGCCAGCTCGTATCGCTGCCCCTGCTGCCGTGGATCGAGGTCTTCCCCGTTGATCGGTACGGGCTGAGGCCGGGGCATCGTCATGCCTCACCTTTCGCAGATGGGTCGCGGTTGAGACGTCATTTCCTGTGGCGCGATGGCTTGTTGAAGCGTACGTGGCCGATGTTGCCAAGTGGCTGGTGCCGGGTGAGTGAGTTGTGGGTGCTGTTCCGGTGAGTGGTGCTGCCCACGGAAGTGAGGTGCTCGCAGGGCGGTGGCCGACGCAGGGCAAGCCCGACTCTGTGAACCTGGTTCGAGTCCGGTGACATGGTCCCGGTGGCGTGCAGTCCCCTGCTGATGGAGGGCGAGCGGCGGGCGCGTGAAGGGACGAGCCGACGCAAACCGTGCAGGGTTTGACTCGGTGGGCGCGCATCGGACTGATGTGCGCGGACGGCATGACGAACAAGCAGCGACCGCGGAGCTGCACGCCGAGGTCACCGTCTCCGACGAACGCCAAGTGGCCGTGGCCTTCCTCGCCGTCCGCCTCGCGGACGACCGCGACCTGATCCTCGGCGAAGCACTTCCGAACTGCTCGCACCCGGCGGCCCGCTCGATGGCCTGGTCACCCCTGACCGAATTCGAGGACTCCGTATCCTCTTGCCGCCCCGAAGGCCATCAAGAGGAGCATTCCGACCACGCAGGTCGCCAGCGTGCTCAAGAACACCCGCCAGCCACCCATCGTTTCGTGCAGGTCAGGACTTCCCATGGCGTGCCGGATGATGGAGAAAGGTTCCGTGGCCAGATAGGCGAATATCCCCGCCCCCGTCAGCGCAGAAGACAGCAGCCAGTAGCCTTGGCTTTTCGCTCGATGGTTCTCCCGGAATGTGATAGCCACCAGGGTCCCCACGCAGCATCCAAGCGTCAGGAACTTCAACCACAGCTGAGGAATGAACCGCCAATACGTTATAGGGAAAAAGGCGCCAACCCCTCCGAAATCCTCCAAAGTGTCATCGTGTGCAAACACGACATGGTGGCGTACAGCCGGATAATCGCGATTCAGTGCCTTCTCGAGTTCATGTACTCCACCAGGCGAATAAGGGAGTTCCTGAAACCGGTGAATCATTTTCTTTTCGCCCCAGAGTCCAGTGGTCCACTGCGCCTTCACCTCCAGGTCAGATTGGTACTGGACGTGGACGACGAGTTGACTCTGGCGTGCGGCGTCGCTCCGCAGTACATCTGACCCGACTTGGCGCGGCATGAGGTGTGAAAGAGACGCCGAGGCGCCAACAGTCAGTACGAGCATCACCAGGATCCGAGCCGCGGCATCAATGAGATGTCTGCGTTCTGGACACCGGTGGGCCGGAGAGTTTCGAGTCATTTAGTGTTGCACCTGCACAGTCCGGCGTACTGTGATGGAGCGCGACGCCAGGCGGAGACCGCCCTCATGTCCGGCAACAGTAGATCCCAGGCATATTCGATGCAATGTTCCACCTCTGTCGATAAACGCCGAACCTTACGCCTGACCTGTTCCGATCGGTCTGACGCCCAGGGAGCCGCGTGGCGCCTCGAACTCTCATTACATGTGAGTAAATTGGCAAAACCATCGCGCGTCGGGGTCGCCCACAACGTAGTAAATGTGTAGCCCCTTGCCTTCCCTCTCGAGACTCATCGCCCAAGTGTAATTGGTCGGGCTCTTTGTTCGGGTCGCCGGGGTGGTGTCGGATCCGTCGATCTGTGCTCGACCGGTCTTCGCCTCGCGGGATATTCCGTTCGTTATGGTTAGTTGCACAAAGTGCCCATCGGCTACGGTGCGGCTGCCCTCGTAGGAGCTACGGGTCCGCCAACTCCCTTTTCCAGAAAGGCTCCAGTGGTCGTCGAAGTCCATTTCTTGTCCTCGGAGCCGCACTGCCGTCACCTCCCCTCCTTTCCCCAAGGAGAGCCGAGCGCCTTCGGGTCCGCGCCACTCGCCCAGCAACTCACCAACTTTGAAGTGCGGCGCCCGTGGTAGTGGCTCGTAAGCTGTCGAGCATGATGTTGCCAGGATGGATAATGACGCAAGGCCCGTGAAGACGACTTTTCTGTGGCGCGTCACAGCTGGAATTTCCGTTCGTTTCGGGTCACGCATATTTCGCGGCATAAAAACTCCAGGGCCTGCATCCCTCTGCCCGCGCGGGGGGAAAGCCCCCATATCCGCGGGCGCCGAGGTGCGTGCGTCAGGCCGTTGGTCCGGAACAGCTGGTCAGGATCGATATAGCGGTGGGAGGGGCTGGGGGTATGACGTAAACCAGGCGATGGCTTGGTGGGCCGAGTGGAAGGCGCCTGACCGGCAAAATGCCAGATCAGGCGCCTTTTTCCTGCCTCTAGAAGAACCCCCAGATCCTTCGGTGAGTACGACACCAGAAGCTTCTTCGTCTGCTGGTGGTACAGCACTCGCGATGGTGCTGAGCTGCCGAAATGCCGACGAGACTGTCGCTGGTAGCGCGTTGGTCCTTGCCTGGTCCGGATCTTAACCTCAACTACCAAGAGCTGGGGCCGTGCTGTCGGTGCCGCTTGCGTGTTGACTTTCCACGGACGGGGAATGCCAGCTGCGGTCCGGGGAGGCCCGGCCTCGGAGGTACGCCTCTCGTCCTGTGAGCCTGGTCGGCTACTGCTCGGCCGCGTCGGGGAGTGCTGCCTCCGCGGGGTTTGCCATGTCGAGGAGCAGCATGGCGTCGTGGTCGGGGGTGCCGGGTGGTGCCTGGTAGGTGACGAGGCGTTGGCCGTCTGTGCGGGAGATGGTCAGGATCTCGAAGTTGAGGCGTATCGGGCCGACCTCGGGGTGTCGGAAGTGTTTGTGGCCGCCGCTGCGTGCCTGTACGTCGTAGCGTTCCCACAGTCGGGCGAACTCGGGGCTTTTCCGCATCAGTTCGCCGACGAGGTGGGCGAGCTGCGGGATGTCCGGGTCGGCGCCCGCCATTGCGCGCAGGTGGGCTGCGCTGTGTGCCGCCAGCTGCTCCCAGTCGCGGTAGGACGAGATGGAACTACTCAAGCGCTCCAGCGGTCCTGTGACCCGAAGTCGGATCAGCCGTGACCTGGCCGCGCTCGGCCTCAGAGACGGCGACATCGTCATGTTCCACACGCGCATGTCCGCCATCGGCTACGTGGCCGGCGGACCGCAGACCATCATCGGCGCACTCCACGACGTCGTCGGAACGCAGGGAACCCTCATGGTGACCTGCGGCTGGAACGACGCACCCCCTATGACTTCGTCACCTGGCCACAGGACTGGCAGGACGCCCTGCGCGCAGAACACCCCGCTTACGACCCGAACCTCAGCGAGGCCGACCACAACAACGGCCGTCTCCCAGAAGCACTGCGCCGCTGGCCCGGAGCCGTCCGCAGTCGTCACCCGGATGCCAGCTTCGCGGCCCTGGGAGCGGCAGCAGCCGAGCTGATGACCGACCACCCCTGGGATGATCCCCATGGCCCTGACAGCCCCCTTGCACGGCTGACTGCCCACAGAGGCCGGGTCCTGCTGCTCGGCGCCCCCTTGGACACCGTGACGCTGTTGCACCACGCCGAGGCGCTCGCCAACGCCCCCGGCAAACGGTTCGTGGACTACGAACAGCCCATCCTCGTGCAGGGCCGACAGGTCTGGCACCACTTCCACGACATCGACTCGGAAGACGGGGCCTTCGACTACTCGGCCGTGGTGCCCGAAGCGAAAGAGCCGTTCGAAGCCATCGCCCAGGACATGCTCGCTGCGGGAATCGGTCGACAGGGCAGAGTCGGCGCTGCCGATAGCCATCTGTTCGAGGCCGCGGAAGTCATCGACTTCGCCACCACCTGGATCGAAAACAAACTGAGCAGGTAGGCGCGCAGCAGAGGCATCCCGGGCCTCGGGCCAGCAGTGATCGAAGAGACGCAGCCCAGACAACCAGAGCCGACGAGGCGGGGCGCGGCCGACACGATCCGCTGAATAGATCACGAAACCGCACTGGAGCACTAAGAACTCCTAACGAAATGATCTTCGACGTGGTTGGATCGCCCCCGGACCGGTGATCTGGGGGTGCGGGGTGGCGCGGCCGAAGCCGTGGGAAG
>NZ_JBVHWT010000018.1:0-130719 GCF_055564055.1 Streptomyces sp. NPDC029159 | reverse complement strand
CGGAAGCTAAGCCTTTCAGCGCCGATGGTACTGCAGAGGGGACTCTGTGGGAGAGTAGGACGCCGCCGAACAATTATTCAGCTCCGGCCCCCGGACCTTTATGGTCGCGGGGGCCGGAGCATTTTTGCGTTCCACGGGTATTCCGGTGCACGGAGATCGGTGACCGGACAAGGGCATCGCACGCCGGCGGATCTGATCCCGTGCAGCACGGCCCGCAGCCGAAGGCGCACGAGTCCGTGAGCGGGCTGTGGAGGCCCCTGAGAGCCCCGAACGCCCCGGGGCCCAGCTTGCGGTCAAGTCGCGCGCTTGAGCCCGGCTTTGAGACCTGCAATTACCCCGTGGCGTTTCCGGCGGCCGGCGTCCGAACGCTCCGGTCCGTGGGAGCGAAGCTGTTCGAGCACGACAGGGTGACCTCGTTCGACGGGAGTTCGAGCAACGACGGCATTCGGTTACCGAGCGTCACTTAACTCTTCCGGGTGGTGTTTTGGTCCGTTTCTCGGAGGAGGAGTGGCCTTTCCGGGTCGTCGCCGCCCGCGGTCACGCTCCGCGTGCGGTGGGCAGATGTAAGCCCCGCAAGGGCTGTGAGCGCCTTTTCGGGCCGGTCACCGTAAGGAATGTTTCCACCGCCCTTATGGGAACGGCGGTTCGTGCAGATTCGAGTGGGCGTGCGGGGGATACCCTCGTAAGGAGGTGGCGGGGGGTGGCGAAAGGGACAAGGTGGTCCGGACCCTACTCGCAGAGCAACTACTGTGCGTGCTTTGCGAACTGCTGACGGTCAATACCGGAGGGCGCGATGCCTACCGCACTTCCCCAGGGGCACCCCAAGTCCCAGGAAACGGGGTCCCAGGGACCCGAGCCTTCCCCGGGGACCGCCGCCGTACCCACCGGGGCGCGACGGCGGGACCGCGAGGGGGGCCGACACGGGCGGGCCGCCCTCCGGGGCTCGGCCACCGATGCGGTGATACGGGCCAAGTGGGTCCGCATCGCCGTGGTGCCCTGCGCCGTTGCCACCGCGGTCTGCGCGGCGGCCGTCGTCTGCCTCGTCCAGACCGGCGCTGCCACGCTCTCCGGGCGCGCCTGGCCGGTGCTGGTCGCCGCTCTGGCGCTGGTCTGCGGGGTCGCCGTCGCCGCGGGTGCCGCGGCCAACGCCCAGGCGCGCGCCACCGCGGGCCGCTGCGCCGCGGTGCGCCGCCTCAGCGCCCGTAACCAGGCGGAGCTGCAGGCGCTCGTCGAACGGGTGCGTCAGGGCGGGCGGCTCGAACACCCGGGGCCCGAGCCGGAGTCCGCTCCGGACGGGGACGCCCTCGATCTGCTCGCCCACGAGATGGCGGTGGCCGCGCACACCGCCTCGGCGGCCCTCGTCGAGGCGGTCGGCCTCACCCGGAGCGCCGCCGCGGGGGAGCAGAAGGTCGAGGTCTTCGTGAACCTCGCCCGGCGCCTGCAATCCCTGGTGCACCGCGAGATCGAGCTACTGGACGACCTGGAGAACCACGTCGAGGACCCGGACCTGCTCAAGGGCCTGTTCCACGTCGACCACCTCGCCACCCGCACCCGGCGGCACGCGGAGAACCTCGCCGTCCTCGGCGGTGCGATCTCCCGCCGCCAGTGGAGCCGTCCGGTCGCCATGACGGAGGTGCTGCGGTCGGCCATCGCGGAGGTCGAGCAGTACCCGCGGATCAAGCTCGTCCCGCAGATCGAGGGGACGCTGCGCGGCCACGCCGTCGCCGACGTCATCCACCTCCTCGCCGAACTCGTCGAGAACGCCTCGGTCTACTCCGACCCGCAGACCCACGTCCTGCTCCGTGCCCAACTCGTCACCTCCGGGCTCGCCGTCGAGGTCGAGGACCGCGGTCTGGGCATGACGCCGGACGAGCGGACGCGGATGAACGGGCTGCTCGCCGACCCCGAACACGTCGACATGGACGCGCTGCTGGCCGACGGCCGGATCGGCCTGTTCGTGGTCTCGTCGCTGGCCCGGCGGCACGGCATCGCGGTGCGGCTGGAGAGCAACATCTACGGCGGGGTGCAGGCCGTCCTCGTCCTGCCCCGGGAGCTGCTCGGCCCGGAGTGCCAGGACGCCGGGGCGATCGACGACGACGCGTCCGACGCCCACGGTGACGCCCCGCTCGGCCCGTCCGACGGGGAGCGCACCGCACCGGTCGGGTCCGGACCGGACCGCGGGTACGCCGCGGGTGGCCCGGAGCAGCCGTACCCCGCCGCGCCGGAGGCGCTGCCCGCACCGGCGATCCCGGCGGCGCGCGGCCCGCTCTCCGCGCCGGGGGCGGCGCCCCGTACGGGAGCGGCGGCCCCGGCCGGACCGAGAGGTTCCGCCGTGCCGTCGCCGGGTGACATCCCGTCCGTGGGGAGCGCCGAGCCCACCGGAGCGGACCTCGACGCCGACAGTGCGCCGGCCGAGGAACGGACCGGCGGGCCCCGGCCGTTGCTGCCGCGGCGGCGGCGCCAGGAACACCTGGTGCCCGAATTGCGCGGTGAACCGATCCTGCGGCACCCCGACGACCGCGCCGGGCCCGAACCGGAGCACGACCCGGGCCTGATGGCCGCGTTCCGGCGTGGCATCAGCCTCTCCGATGACGCCTTCGAGGCCGGGCACTCGGCCGGGGGCGACGCCTTCCGTCCCACCTTGAGCCCGGCCTTCGACGGGCCGGACACCACCGACCCCCGCCCCACCGACCCCGAGGCCCCCACGGCCCGCCCCCGAGGAGACGAGCCCCATCATGGTGAGTGATCTGCACACACCGACCCACGCGCCTGCGCACATGCCGGTGCACCCCCCGCTGCACGCCGGTCCGCAGCCGGATCTCTCCTGGCTGCTGACCGGTCTCGTCCAGCGCGTCCCGCACGCCCGCAGCGCGCTCCTGCTGTCCTCCGACGGTCTGGTCAAGGCCGCCCACGGCTTCGACCCGGACAGCGCCGACCACCTGGCGGCCCTCTCCTGCGGCCTCTACTCGCTGGCCCGCAGCGCCGGGGTCCGCTTCGGCGAGGGCGACGACGTCCTCCAGGTCGTCGTCGAGCTGGAGTCCACGTTCCTCTTCGTCTCCACGGCCGGATCGGGCACCTGCCTGGCCGTCATCGCCGGCCGTGAGGCCGATGTGGCGGTCCTCGGCTACGAGATGGGGATGCTGGTCAAGAGCGTCCGCCCATATCTGATCACCCCCGCGCGGCGGCAGGCTCCGGCGGGTGGACGCTGAGGATGGCGCTGTGCCACCGCAGCCGCGACGGCGGCCGGGAGCCCGCGTGGTACGACGACGCGGCGGGCCGTCTGGTCCGCCCGTACACCGTCAGCAACGGACGGACCCGGCCCACCGCCCCGTTCGATCTGCTGACGCTGGTCCGGGCGACCGGGCGGCGGGCCGATGAGCAGGGGCCGGAGCACGCCCGGGCGCTGGCGCTGTGCCGGGTGCCGGTCTCCGTCGCGGAGGTCGCAGGGCAACTTCGGCTGCCCGTCGTGGTCACCAAGGTGCTCCTGGCCGACCTCGTCGACTGCGGTGCGCTCACCGCCCACGCCCCCGCGACCGCGGGACCCGCGCCACGGACCGACCGAGCACTTCTGGAGGCGGTGCTGCATGGACTGCGCACCCGACTGTGAATCCCTGGCCCCGACCGACGACGGGGCCGTCTTCCCGACCGCGGTGAAAGTCCTGGTCGCGGGCGGCTTCGGGGTCGGCAAGACCACCTTCGTCGGAGCGGTCAGCGAGATCGAACCGCTCAGCACCGAGGAGCTGCTCACCCAGATCAGCGTCGGCCACGACGATCTGCTCGGGGTCGAGGACAAGGACACCACCACCGTCGCCATGGACTTCGGCCGGATCACCCTCGACCGGTCGCACATCCTCTACCTGTTCGGCACGCCCGGTCAGGAGCGGTTCTGGTTCATGTGGGACGAGCTGTCGAACGGCGCGCTCGGTGCGGTGGTCCTCGCCGACACCCGGCGCCTCGACCACTGCTTCGCCGCCGTCGACTTCTTCGAACGCCGGTCCATCCCCTTCGTCGTCGCCGTCAACGAGTTCGAGGGCTCGCACCACTACGCCCCCGAGGAGGTGCGTGCCGCCGTCGACCTCGGGCCGGACGTGCCCGTCGTGGTCTGCGACGCCCGGCGCTGCGGCTCGGCCACGCATGTGCTCGTCGCGCTCGTCCAGCATCTGCTCACGCCGGTGCCCGCCGCGACCTGGGAGCTGCCGTGAGCGGGCCTGCCGCGTACGACCAGAACCGGCATCTGCTGCGGACCCCGGTGGACACCGAGGCGCCGCGGCGGGCGGCCCGGCTGCGGGAGTTGGGGCTGGGCGATGCCCCGGTGCCGGCCTTCGACGCGTACGCCCACGAGGTGGCCCGGACGCTGAAGGCGCCGTACGCGGCGGTGAACCTCCTCGGCGAGGAGCGGCAGTATTTCGCCGGGCTGTACACCCCGCCCCGCGGCCGGGTGCCGGGTGCGCCGCCCGCCCGCGGCGGTGACGTGCGGGTGCTGCCCCGCGACCGCGGCTACTGTCCGCACGTCGTCGTCCGCCGCAAGGCGCTGGCGCTGGAGGACGTCCGCGACTTTCCGCGGTTCGCCGGGAATCCGGTCGTCGACGAGTCCGGTGTCCGCGCCTACCTGGGGGCGCCGCTGGTCGACCGTACGGGGCTCGTGCTGGGCACGGTCTGTGTGGTCGACCTCGAACCGCGGCAGTGGGGAAGGGAGGGGCTGGCGGCGATCAAGAAGGCGGCGAACGTGCTGGCCGCCCGGATCCAGCGGCGGGAGGACGGGTCGGGCGCCGGCTTCTGAGGCGGGGCGGTTCCGAGTCATCCGGCGCGCCCCGGGGCCCGGCCCTTGGCGGGGCGCCGCCCGGGAGGGGAGAGTGGCGACCGGTGGGGCTCCGGTCCGGTGGGCGCAATCCGGCGCGGGCGTCCCGCCGATGCGGCCGCCACCCGGGCGGCCCCGCCCGCACTCAGGAGACGATGCCCCATGCAGGCCCCTCAGCCGGAGTTCCACGAGGCCCCCGACGGCGCCCGGATCGCCGCGTACACCTGGCTGCCGGAGACCGGGCAGCCCCGGGCCCTGGTCCAGATCGCGCACGGGGCGGCGGAACACGCCCGCCGCTACGACCGGTTCGCCCGCTTCCTGACCGCCCGCGGCTTCGGTGTTCTCGCCTCCGACCACCGCGGGCACGGCGCCACCGCCGCGTCGACCGGCGGCCTCGGGGTGGTGGGTGAGGACGCCTGGCGGGCGATCGTCACCGACCTCAAGCGCCTCGGCGACCACGCCGCCGCCGAGCACCCCGGCGTCCCGCTGGTGCTGCTCGGCCACAGCCTGGGCTCGATGCTCGCCCGCGACTACGCCCAGGAGTACGGCGCCGACCTCGCCGGGCTGATCCTCTCCGGTACGTTCCGGTCCATGCCCGGTATGGAACTCGGCTCCGCGATCGAGGAGTTGGAGGCCGAGATCGCGGAGAAGGGCCGCACCGCGCCGTCCGCCTTCCTCCCGCGCGCCTTCGGCTCCTTCAACGACGCCTTCACCCATCGCACCGGCTTCGAATGGCTCACCCGCGACACCGACGAGGTCGACCGGTACGCCGCCGACGAGGAGTGCGGCTTCCCGTTCTGTGCCGGGCTCGCCCTGGACTGGCTGCAGGCGGTCCGCAAGGTCAACGACCCGGCCCACCTCGCCCGGATGCCCCGCGGGCTGCCGGTCCACCTCGCGGTCGGCGCCGAGGACCCCTGCAACCAGCGCCTGACGCAGGTGAGCGAGATGCTGGAGGACTACCGCTACCACGGCGTCCAGGACCTGACCTGGCACGCGTACCCGGGCGCCCGTCACGAGATCTTGAACGAGACCAACCGCGACGAGGTCCAGCGCGACCTGCTGGCCTGGCTGGACGCCCGGGTCTGAGCGGCCGGAGCCCCGCGGTCCGCCGAGCGCTCGCTCCGACGGGCCCGCCCGGGGCGTGCGCCCCGTCCGGAATATGGCAACGCGCACCCTCTGACATGCGGTATTGTTCTCTTGCGCGGTCAGCCGGGGAACCGGCTGGGCGAGCATCGGGACGTGGCGCAGCTTGGTAGCGCACTTGACTGGGGGTCAAGGGGTCGCAGGTTCAAATCCTGTCGTCCCGACAGTTGTCGGAGAGCCCGCCGATCCGGGGAAACCTGGATCGGCGGGCTTTTCCGTGCGTGGGGCGCTCCGGGCCGGGCGGCGCACGGCTGCCGCCCGGGCCGAGGCCGGGTGCCGGTCGGCGTCACGGGCAGCGGTGGGCGGGAGCGTGTCTGCCGTGCGGTGCCCCGCGGGCCCGTGACGCCGGTGGGGGCGGTCAGTACGGGGTGGAGTCCTGGCTCTGCGGTGCGTGGCTGTTCGCCGCATGGGCGAGGGGTGTGGTGCGGGCGCGCAGCAGAGCCGTGAGGTCGGTGCGGCGCTTGATGTGGAGCTTGCGGTAGACGCGGGTCAGATGCTGTTCGACGGTGCTCACGGTGATGTAGAGGCGGGCCGCTATCTGGCGGTTGCTGTGGCCACGGGCCGCGAGTTCGGCGACCCGGCGCTCCGCGTCGCTGAGGTGCGCCCGCAGCACGGACTCGCCCTCCGGCCGGGCGGCGTGCGAGGTGCGGGCGGCGGGGACGAACGGCTGCTGGCGCGGGGGGCGGGACGCGGCGGCAGCGGACCGCGGCGGGGGAGTGGCCGTGCGCGCGGGCGGTGTCGCCGTGCGGCCGGGATGTGTGCCGGCGCGCTGTGCGGGCGCCGTCGCGGCCCGGCCGCGCGGTGCCGCCTCGGCCCTCTTCGACGGGACTTCCTGACGCTCCATCACCGTGTGCCTTTCTCCCAACGTCCTCAGCCCTTTCCCCTGCTCGATTCCGTCCAGTTCCCGCAGAACGGCCGCCCGGTCCCGCAGCGCCCCGCACTCCGCGAACGCCTCCGCGGTCCGCGCCAGCAGCGCGGCCCGCTCCTCCTTCGGGGCGCAGGCGGCGAGCGCCCGCAGCGCCTCGCCGCGTGCCCGCGCCTGGAGCTCGGTGCACCGCTCCAGCTGCTCCCGGGCCAGAGCGCGGGCGCGCTCCCGCTCGCCGAGGGCCAGACAGGCCCAGGCGGCCTCGCTGCGCCACGGCACCAGCGCGGGGACGTCCATCTCCCACTCCGTCATCCGCGCGCCGATGGCGGTGAACTCGTCCAGCGCCGCCTGCGGTTGCCCCGAGGCCAGGAGGTGGCGGCCGCGGGCGCACAGGTAGTGCAGCCCGATCGGCGTCTCCAGGAGGGTGTCCGGCACCGGGACCCGCAGCGCCCGCCGTGCGATCTCCATCTGCCCCGAGGCGATCCCCGCCTTGATCAGGGTGCCCAGCGGCATCCCGATGCCCACGCCCCAGCTGTCCTGCGAGGTCGTCGCCAGCGCGGTGTGCGCCAGCTGGATGGCGTCCGCCAACGCGCCGCGCCGCAGGGCCAGTTCCGCCCGTGCGGCGGTGAACAGCGCCTGCCAGTTCTGTGCCGGGATCCGCTGCGCCTCGGCGGCGAGCCGGCGGCAGGCCGCGTCGGCGGGCGCCGACCGGTCCGAGTAGAGCAGGGTGATCAGCGCGGAGAGCAGCACCGGGAAGCTGCGTTCGTCGAGCCGGTACCGCCCCAGCAGCCGCTCCGCCTCGTCGGCGAGATCGGTGTCGGGGCCGGTGCCGCTGAGGCGGCTCAGCAGGACCGCTCCCTGGACCTCCGGGCTCAGCGGGTCGCTGAACGGTGTCGCGGGGGCCGGGCCCTCCGGTACGTCGACCGTCTCCCAACGGCCGGTCGCCGTCGGGTAGCCCAGCCGCAGCCACTGGAGCGACGCCTGGACATGGGCCGCCGCGCCGGGGGCGTACACCTCCGGTGCGGCGTTGATCCGCTGGAGCCCGGCGACGGCCGACTCCACGTCGTCCAGCCAGGGCGGGACGGTGGCCGGTGCGGCCTCGTCCGTCCCCTCCGGGGCGTCGGGGGCGGGCGCCAGTGCGGGCAGGCCGCGGACGGCGGCGCACGGGTCGGTCCGCCACTCGATGGCGAACAGGGTGGCCGTGATGGCGGCCCGCAGCTTCCCGTCGGACGGCGCCAGCTCCCGGGCGCGCATCAGGCAGTCGTGCGCCAGGTCCCGTTCGCCGCCGTGCAGCGCCGTGCGGGCGGCCTCGTCGAGGATCTCCGCCGGCCAGTCGCCGTCCGGTACGGGCGAGGCGGCCAGCAGCTGGCGGGCGATGGTGACGGGTGCGGCGCCGCCGCGGTACAGCACCTCGGCGACCCGGCCGCGCAGTGCGGCCTGTTGCGCCGGTGCGGTGTTGTCCAGCACCGCGGCGCGGGCCTTCGCGTGCCGGAAGCGGCTGCCCGACAACACCCCGGCGTTGTTGAGGGTGTTGACCGTGCACATCAGCGCGGTGGTGTCGACACCGGCCAGTTGCGTCAGGACCCGGGTGCTCGGCGGGTCGTCGAGGAGGGCGATGTGCCGGGCCAGCGTCTGCGCCTCGCGGCCGCAGCGGTGCAGACACGACAGGACGGCCGCGGTGTACCCGGAGTCGACGGCCGGGGTGCCGTCCGCCGGGTCCGCCCACCGGTTGTCGGCGATCAGGCCGTGGAGCTGGAGCGGGTTGCCCGCCGTGATGTCGTAACAGGCGTCGGCGAGCCGTTCGGCCGCCGCCGGGCCCAGGTGGGCGGTGAGCAGATCGCGGACGGCCGGACGGGACAGCGGCCGCAGCCGCAGCCGCCGGGAGTGCGGCTCCAGGGGCAGTTCCGCCTGGAGCGCGGCCTGCGCCCACGGTCGGTCGGGCGCCTCGCCCAGGACGATCAGCACCGGCTTCGTCCCGAGCCGCCGGACCACCGCCGCCAGGCACTGCAGGGAGACCGCGTCGGCGTGCTGGAAGTCGTCGATGCCGAGGACGACCGGGCCGGGCAGCCGCTCGACGGCGTCCAGCAGCGGCAGGCAGAGGGAGTTGACGACCCGCGCCGACAGCGGGAGGGAGCCGTCCGCGCCCGCCGCGTCGCACAGCTGGGTGCCGTCCGGCAGCGCGGGCTCGCCGCCGTCGCCGGGCAGCAGGGCGGCCGCGCCGCGGAAGAGCTGCGCCCACACGCCGAATGGCACCAGGTGCTCGGTCCGTGACGCGGTCGCGCCGAGGTAGGTGCCGCCGCCGTCGGCGACCTGGCGGGCGAAGGTGCGCAGCAGCTCGGACTTACCGCAGCCGGTCGGACCCGAGAGGAAGGCGAACCGCGCCGGGCCCGGCCGGTCGTCCGTCAGCAACTGGTGGAGCACCGCGAGATCGCCCGCGCGCTCCTGCAGGGAGGGGAAGACGGCCTGACCGTTCATCGCTGCTCATTCGGTCGTTGCGGAAAGCCGGGGTGTTCCTTCACGTTTCTTCCTGGACGTCCTGGCGGCGGGCCTGTGCCGAGCCGGGCGCGGGGGCGGCGCTCACAGCGGGATTCCCAGCTCACGGGCGCGGGCGATGGCCTCGACGCGGTTGCGGGCGTTCAGCTTCTGCAGCACGTTCTGCAGATAGCTCTTGACGGTGTTGCGGGAGATGAACATGGCGGAGGCGATCTCCGGGTTGCTCTGGCCGAGCGCGACCCGGCGCAGCACCTCGTGCTCGCGGGGGGTGACGAACCCGTCCACGGCGGACGCGGCCGACTGCCGGGCCGGGGCCTCGGCGGGGTGGTCGGCGGCCGTCGCGGCCGTCACCCGCTCGACGACGATGCCGTACCGCGCGACCGGCGCCGCCCAGTCCGGATGGCAGGTCAGCAGGGCGATCCGGGAGAGGCCGAGCGCGGTCAGCATCTCGGCGACCACCCGGCTGCCGTTCTCCCGCTCCGCGCGGTACTGCGCGCCCGCCACCGACGACCGGCGCCGGGCACAGCTGTCGAGGGCGCCGACGGCACCGAAGTCCCGGCCGGTCTGCCGCAGATAGAGCAGGACGCCACCGGCGTCGTGCACGGTACGGATGGTCTGCTGGAGCCGGGCCGCGCAGTCGCAGTGCAGGGCGCCCAGCACCTGGCCGCTGAGGCATTCACTGTGCACGCCCACCAGCGGCACCCGGCCGCCGCCCGCCGGGGCCGCACCGAAGCCGAGCGCCACGTGCTCACCGCCGTGCGACAGACCGCTGAAGGTGAACGACGTGCCGACCGCGGTGCCGCCGCCCTTCAGACCGACCTGGAGGTCACCGGTGGCCCGCACCCGCGGCCGGGGCGGCGTCGAGGGCAGCGGCCGTTCCCGTTCGCGCTCCCCGCGCGGTCGTCCGTCCGGCCGCTGCCGCGGTGCGGCCGCCGGGTTCTCCGGGCTGACGAGGGTCATGGCCGCACACCCCCGATCGCGGCGCCGCGGAGCGGACGGCCCGCGTTCACCGTGTCGAGCACGGCGTCCGCCAGCGCCCTCGGGACCCGGCCGCCGCGCGCCAGCGTCGGCGTGACCAGCACCTCCGGCCCCAACGCCCGGATCGCCTCCGCCTCCTGGGCGTCCGCGCTGTCCAGCACGTAGACGTCGCACAGGTCGCGGATCAGCTCGGCCGCACCGGTGGCGGTGGCGGCCACGCCCCGTGACTCCATGAGGCGTTGCCTGCTGTCCGCCCGTCGCGCTTCGCCCGGATCCTCGAACGGCACCCGGCTGACGGTCGGGGTGACCGCCACCACCGGGGCGCGCACCTCCCGCAGCGCCTCCCGTATGCCGGGCACCGCCAGCACCGGGCCGAGGCTCGCGACCGGGTTGCTCGGGCCCAGGACGACCAGGTCGGCGGCGTCCAGCGCGGCCAGCACCCCGGGCGCCGGACGGGCGGCGGAGATCCCGGCGTACGTCACCTCGTGCACCCGGGGGGCCGCGGCGTCGCGCACCAGGAACTCCTGGTAGCTGCGGCGCTCGCCGTCGGTGCACAACAGCTGGGTGCCGACGGGCTGTTCGGTGGCGGGCAGCACCCGGCAGCGCAGCCCCATGCCCTCCGCGAGCCGCCGGGTCACCTCGGCCAGGCCGACGCCGTCGCGCAGCCAGGAGGTGCGCAGCAGATGGGTGGCGAGATCGGTGTCGCCGAGGTGGAACCACACCTCGTTGCCCAGCTCCCGCATGGTCTCCATGCACCGCCAGGTCTCGCCCTTGGTGCCCCAGCCGCGCTCCACGTCCTGGCGGCCGCCGAGCGCGTACAGCGTGGTGTCGAGGTCCGGGCAGACCCGCACGCCGTGCGCCCAGAGGTCGTCCCCGGTGTTGACCACCAGGGTCAGGGGGGACGGCAGCCCCGGTGTCGCCTCGTCCAGTGCCTCGTTCAGGGTGAGCCACAGGCGCGATGCGCCGATGCCGCCGCCGATACCCACAACGTTGACCATGTCACTCCGCCTCAGCGTGCTCGTTCACCGACCGCCGGCAGCCGGCGGCTCTCAAGGACGACAGCAGGTCGGCACGGAACCCCGCCGACCGGTTCTCACATGATCTTCCCGGTATCCGGCCCCGCGCCGCAGGGCCGCCCACGACGTGGACGCGGGCTAACCGGGCACCGGGCCGGCGGCCCCCGTCCGGACCGGTCCGCCCGCCCGCCGCCCGCCGGGTGGGGGCGCCGCGCTCCCGCTTACGGCGCCGGGCCTGGGCGGACGCCAGCACCGGGGCGACGGTCTCCTGCATGCCGTACAGCTGGAGCAGCGAGACCTGGAACCGCTTCTCGAACGAGGTGGTCCGCTCCTCGGACACCTTCTGCGTGGCGATCACCGCCCGCAGCCCGTGCGCGGTGTCCCAGGCGCTCTCCTCCCGCGCCAGCAGCATGCACAGCGGCGCGGGCAGCAGCCCGGCCAGCGTCGCCTTCAGCGCGGTGGCCTGACCGGCCCAGCGCGCGGCGGTGAAACCCGGCGTCAGCGCGATCGAACCGCCGCTGACCAGCGCCGAAATCGACGCGTACTGCTGGGAGTTGCCGCGGAACAGCGGCAGCACGATCAGCTGCCGGTCCTCCGGGCGCATCCGCAGCCGCCCGGCGATGTTCCGCCCGGCCCCCAGATACGCGGCATGGCTGAGCGGCACCTCCTCGGCGGGGCCCGGGCCCGACGCGGCGTGCAGCATCCCGAGCAGGTCGTGCGGGCCGGGGCCCGGGCCGTCGCGCTCCGGGTCCCACGGCGCATCGGACTGCGCGTCGCGCGCGGCCTCGAACGCGTCGTGGCCGACGCCGCCGATCACCAGCAGATGCCGGCAGTCCGGCGCCTGGACGCAGGCGCGCACCGCGGTGTCCCGCAACGGCGGCTGGGTGACGGTGACATGGCAGCGCGAGCGGGCGAGCAGATACCCCAGCTCGTCCGGGGTGTGCAGCGGATCGCTCGGGACGAGCACGGCGCCCATCCGGGCCGCGCCGAACCACAGGTCGTAGAACTCCGGGCAGTTGGTCGTGTGCACGTTGAGCCGGTCACCGGACCGCAGCCCGAGCGAGCGCAGCAGCCGCGCCGTCCGGGTCGCCCGGGCGTCCATCTCGGCCCAGCTGACCGACAGCCGGCCGCCCTCCGGGGTCTCGGCGACGAGGAAGGTCCTCGCGCCGTGGCGGGCGGCTCCCTGGGCCAGTGCGGCTGCGACGGTGTCCGCGGTTCTCGTACTCACGGTTCCGACTCTTCTGTGGCCACCTCACTTGATCCGCAACGGTTCATCAAATATTGCTTAACTGCTCGCTCAAGGTGATCGCGTGGTGACGCGAAGGGGTGAATGATGAGATCATCGACACCCCGCGCAGTGCGGTTCGATCGATGCGGGGAGGCACTTTGCCGAGCGGTGGCACGCATGCTCACGTCCTGGTGGTGGACGACGACGAGGACGTCCGGACGCTGGCCAGATGGCAGTTGGAATCCGAGGGCTTCGAGGTGGTGACGGCCGCCGACGGTCAGGCGGCGCTCGACGCCGTCGCGGCCGGCCGGCCCGATGTCGTCCTGCTCGACCTCACCCTTCCGCTCGTCGCCGGCCTGGACGTCCTCACCCACATCCGGCGCCGTTCCGCCGACCTCCCCGTGATCGTCGTCTCCGGCCGCTCCGGCGAGACGGACCGCATCATCGGCCTCGACCTCGGCGCCGACGACTACGTGGTCAAGCCCTTCTCCCCGGCGGAACTGGCCGCCCGGGTCCGCTCCGTGCTGCGCCGCAGCCGCCGGGCGGAGCCCGCGCCGGCGGCGCCCGCTGCGGAGCCGGTGGCCGCGCCCGTGCGGTCGCGGGACGGCCTGGTCATCGACCGTGCGACGCGGACGGTCACGGTGCGCGGTGACGCGGTGGAGCTGACGGCTCGCGAGTTCGACCTGCTGGCCTTCCTCGCCGCCTCGCCCCGCCACGTCTACACCCGCGACCAACTCCTCGAACACGTCTGGCAGTCCTCCAGCGACTGGCAGGAGCCGGCCACCGTGACCCAGCACGTCCACCGGCTGCGACGCAAGCTGGAACGCGACCCCGACCGCCCGCACTGGCTGCGCACGGTCCGCGGTGTCGGCTACCGCTTCGAGCCCTGAAAACCCCCAGAAGGTGCCATGTTGCGCGAATTCGACCGGCGTGCCTCCCTCGGTACGGGCCCGGACACCGAGGCCATCCCGCAGCTCCTCGTCCACCACGCCCAGGTGCTGGAGATGATGGCGGAGGGCGCACCGCTGCGGCCCGTCCTCGACGCCGTCACCGGCGCGCTGGAGGATCTGCTGCCCGGTACACGCTGCTCGGTGCTGCTCCTCGACGAACGCTCCGGGCGGCTGCACCACGGTGCGGCGCCCAGCATGCCGCAGGAGTACATCGAGGAGATCGACGGCATGGACACCGGCCCCTGCGCAGGCTCGTGCGGCACCGCCGCGTACACCGCCGTGCCCGTCGTGGTGCCCGACATCCACCGCAGCGTCCTGTGGGACGCCTTCCGCCCGGCCGCCGCCATCGCCGGGGTCCGGGCCTGCTGGTCGACGCCCATACCCGGCAAGGACGGCCAGGTCCTCGGCACGTTCGCGGTCTACCACGACGACCCGCACACCCCCACCGAGTACGAACGCCACCTCGTCGAGCGCTTCACCCACCTCGCCGCCGTCGCCATCGACCACGACCGGCTCTTCGGCAGCCTGGCACAGAGCGAGGAACGCTTCCGCCGCGCCTTCGACGACAACGCCGCGGGCATGGCGCTGCTCGGCCTCGACGGGCGGGTGCTGCGGGTCAACCGCTCTCTGTGCGCCCTGCTGAGCCGGGAGGCGTCCGACCTGGTCGGACGGTGTTTCCAGGATCTGGTGCGGACCGAGGACCGCGCCCCGCTGCTGCACGGCGTCGCCTCCGAGACCGGCGAACGGCACCGCTTCGAACTCCGCTTCCACCGCCCCGACGCCGAGCCGGTCGTCACCTCGACCACGTACTCCGGCGTCCGCGACGCCTACGGCAACATCGTCTCCTGGTGCGTCAACCTCGTCGACGAGACCGACCGCAAGGCAGCCGAGGAGGAGCGGCGGGCGCGCGCCGAGGCGGAGATCGCCCAGCGCCACGCGGAGGAGAACAGCCGCACCAAGTCGCAGTTCCTGACCGCGCTCGGCCACGAGATCCGCACCCCGTTGCACGCCGTGGTCGGCTTCGGGGAGATGCTCCGCTCCGGCTCCCTCACCCCGGAGCGCAGCATGGAGGCGCTGGATCGGATGGGCTCCGCCGCGGGCCATCTGGTCGATCTCGTCGACGACCTCAGCGATGTCGCCGCCATCGAGGCCCGCGCGCTGCGGCTGCGGGCCGAGCCGGTGCCGGTCGGACCGCTCCTCGCCGATGTGCACGGGCTGCTGACCACCGCGGCGGACGAGGCGTCGGTGACCTTCGACGTCGAGCTGCCGGCGGGCGATCCGGCCGTCACGGGCGACGAACGGCGGCTGCGGCAGGTGCTGTTGAACCTCGCCACCAACGCCATCAAGTACAACCACCCCGGCGGCCGCGTCGTCCTGGGCACCGCACCGGCCGACGGCGGCCGCCTCGACCTGACCGTCACCGACGACGGGCCCGGCATCCCCCGCCACCTCCAGCACCGGCTGTTCGTCCCGTTCGACCGGCTGGGCGCCGAACGCGGCCGGAACCCGGGCTCGGGCCTCGGCCTCCACGTCACCAAGGGACTGGTCGACGGCATGGGCGGCGCACTCGCCATCGAGAGCGGCGGCCCGGCCCCCGGCACCGTCGCCCGCGTCACCCTGCCCACCCCCGACGGCACCGCCGCCCGGCCGCCCGGTGACCGTTCCGCACCCCCCGAGGCATGACCGGACGGAACGGGCCAAGTCACTGCGGACGCCCCGCAACGCCCGTTCCCCGTAACGGAATTGCGCGTACACTTCGCGGCGGCAGCGGCGCGGCGCACCCGATGCGCCCGCTGCACGGGCCGCCGGGGCACTCCCCGGCGCGCCGGGGCCGGGCGGGCCCGCCACCGCAGTCCCCTCAGCAATCGACACCGGCCCACGGCCGCGCCCCCGGGGTGCGCCGTGCCGGGGTTCTGTCAGCACGGCGGAGCCGGCGCGGTCCGCCGCACCCGGCGCCGCCCGGGAGCCCTCCGCCGCCACCGGCCGCCGCACCGTCCGGCCCACCGGGCCACGGGAGCGGGCGGCCCGACCACACCACACCGAATCAGGGAGCCGACCCGCTCCGGTGCACGACCGGTACGGTCGCCGACCCGACCCAGACGAAGGGGGAGCGGCGTTGGCCCGCCACCTGCTGATCGTGGACCCGGACGGGGTCGACGGACACCGCACCATCGCAGAAGCCATCCAGGCGGCCCGCAGCGGCGCCGTCATCAGTGTGCGGGCCGGGCGCTACGAGGAGAATCTCGTGGTGACCAAGATGGTCACGCTCGTCGCCCACGAGGCCGGGGCGGCCGTCGACATCGCGCCCCGCACCGGCAGCGCCCTCCAGGTGCTGGCCGAGGCCGTCAAACTCTCCGGACTGCGGCTGCGCAGCGACGACCCGGAGCTGCCGGTCGTCGACGTACCGCGCGGACAGGCCGCCCTGGACGACTGCGAGATCACCGGCGCGTCCTGGACGGCGCTGCTCTCCCGCGAGGAGGGCTCCCTGGCGATGCGCAACTGCCATGTCGTCAACCAGGCGGGCGCCGGCATCGTCGACATCTCCCGCGCCCCCAGCATCATCGAGAACTGCCTCCTCGAACGCCTCGGCAGCTCCGGCGTGGTGATCGGCGAGGACGCCGACCCCGTGGTGCGCGGCTGCACCGTGCGCGACGCCCGCGGCAACGGCGTCCTCGCCAACGGCCGGGCCCGCGGCACCGTCGAGGACTGCACCCTGACCACCACCGGCAAACCGGCCGTCGCCCTGGAGGAGGACAGCGCCACCCGCCTCGCCCGCTGCCAGGTGCGCGACACCGTCATCGGCCTGCACCTGTCCACCACCTCCCAGGCCACCGTCGAGGAGTGCACGGTCAGCGCCACCTCCAGCCACGGTGTGACGCTCGGCGGCGACACCGACCCCGTGCTGCGCGGTCTGCGGGTCGAGCGCAGCGACGGCCACGGCATCGTCGTCACCGGGCACGCCCGCGGCACCTTCACCGACTGCACCATCGAGGACGCGGCGGGCTCCGGCGTGGTCGCCGAGGAGTCCGCCGCACCGGTTCTGACCGGCCTCACGCTCCGCGGCTGCGCGGGGGAGAGCCTGTCGCTCGGCGGGGACGGCGCGGCCCGTGTGGACCGCGCCGAGATCACCGCCGCGAAGGGCACCGCCGTCCTCATCGACGGCGAGGCCGCACCGGTGCTGCGCCGGGTGAGCGTCACCGACCCCGAGGGCCACGCCCTGGAGGTCCGGTCCACCGGCCGCGCCCAGATCGAGGACGGCGAGCTGACCGGCGCCGGCCGGTGCGGCGTCGCCCTCGCCGCGGGCGCCCGGCCCACCCTCCAGGCCACGACGGTGCGCGGCGCCGCCCGCACCGGGGTCCTCGTCGGGGCGCGCGCCGCCGTCACCCTCCTCGACTGTGAGATCGACGCCGCCGGGGACGACGGCGTCGCGCTGGAGGAGGAGGCCGAACTGACCGCCGTCCGCACCTGGGTGCACGGCGCCAAGGCCAACGGCGTACGCATCGGCCCGAAGGCCCGCGGTGCGCTCAACGGCTGCCGGCTCACCGACAACACCGGCGACGGCGTCCGCGCCGAGACCGACAAGCGGGTCCGGGTGACCGGCTGCACCGCCACCGGCAACGGCGGCGCGGGCGTCCGCCAGACCGCGCCCGACGGCGAGACCAGCGTCGAGGACCTGACCAGCGGAGACAACGCCGACCCGGACATCTGGGGCAAGGCCGCGGCCGCCGCGGGCCCGGGCGGCGGCGCCGACACCCAGGGGCCGCTGGCCAAGCTCGACGCACTCGTCGGCCTCCAGGGCGTCAAGGAGCAGGTCACCATGCTCGTCAACCTCAACCGGCTGGCCCGCCGCCGCCGCGAGGCCGGGCTGCCGGTGCCCCACCACTCCCGCCATGTGGTCTTCGCGGGCCCGCCCGGCACCGGCAAGACCACCGTCGCCCGGCTCTACGGCTCGATCCTCGCCGCGCTCGGCGTGCTGCGCTCCGGCCACCTGGTGGAGGTCTCCCGCGCCGACCTGGTCGCCAAGATCGTCGGCGGTACGACGCTGAAGACCACCGAGGTCTTCGAGAAGGCCCTGGGCGGCGTCCTCTTCATCGACGAGGCGTACACCCTCACCGCCCAGGAGGGCAGCGGCGCCAACTTCGGTCAGGAGGCCGTCGACACCCTCGTCAAGCTGATGGAGGACCACCGCGACGACGTAGTCGTCATCGCCGCCGGCTACACCTCGCAGATGAGCACCTTCCTCGACTCCAACCCGGGCCTCGCCTCGCGGTTCAGCCGCACCATCGAGTTCGAGAACTACACCGTCCCCGAGCTGGTCACCATCGTCCGCAAGCAGTGCGAGGCGCACCGCTTCACCCTCGCCGAGGAGAGTGAGAAGGCGCTCGCGGTGCACTTCGGGCGGATGCACAAGGACGAGTCGTTCGGCAACGCCCGCGCCGCCCGCAAGGTGTTCGAGGAGATGGTGGACCGGCAGGCGTTCCGGCTGGCGGAGATGGCCGAGGTGTCCCAGGCCGACCTGACCACCTTCGTCCCCTCCGACGTCGGCGAGCAGGCAGCCGCCGCGGTCGGCGCGGGCACCGTCCAGCAGGACAACGAGGCGCTGGACGAGGTGCTGGGACGGCTGCGCGCCATGACCGGCCTGGAGGCGGTCAAGAACGAGGTCGAGGACCTGGTCAACCTCCTCGGCACGGCCCGCAGGCGGCAGGCGGCCGGGCTGCCCGCCACCTCCGTCGGCCACCACCTGATCTTCGCCGGGCCGCCCGGCACCGGAAAGACCACCGTCGCCCGGCTCTACGGCGAACTCCTCGGCTCCCTCGGGGTGCTGCCGCGCGGTCAGCTCGTGGAGGTGGCCCGCGCCGACCTCGTCGGCCGGTACGTCGGCCACACCGCCCAGCTGACCCGCGACGTCTTCGCCCGGGCGCGCGGCGGCGTCCTCTTCATCGACGAGGCGTACACCCTCACCCCGTCCGGCGGCGCCGCCAACGACTTCGGTCAGGAGGCGGTGGACACCCTCGTCAAGCTGATGGAGGACCACCGTGGCGACGTCGCGGTGGTGGCCGCCGGATACTCCGGTGAGATGGCGCGCTTCCTCGCCTCCAACCCGGGCCTGGCCTCCCGTTTCTCCCGCACCGTCCACTTCGAGGACTACACCACCGACGAACTCCTCGCCATCGTCCTCGGCACCTGCGCGCGGGACGGCTACGAATGCGTCCCCGCAACGGTGGAGGGCCTGCGCCGCCACTTCGACGAGGTCGAACGCGGCGAGGACTTCGGCAACGCCCGCTACGCCCGCAAGGTGATGGAGGCGATGGTCACCCGCCAGGCGAGCCGCCTGAGCCGGATGCCGGACGCGGGCCTCGACGAACTCCGCAGGCTGCTGCCGGAGGATCTGGCCAGCGCGAATCTGTGAGGGGAAGGGACCGACATCCCTGGTGCTCCTGGCCCAATTCCCTTTCCATACCCCCCACTTGTAGGTGGTGGGCGCTCCGCCGGGCTGGGTGAATGGGAGGACGTGGCGGCTCCTGCCGCCGTGCACCGGGCCGGGCGCGGGGGTGTCCGCCCGGTGCCGCCCTCCCGGTCTCCCGGGAGGGCGGGGGATCGGGTTTCAACGGAAGTGGGGAAACGCCGCCGGTGGACAACTGCCCTGAGAACGCCGCCCCGTTCACCGTCCCTGGCCGTGCCGGGACCCGGCCGCCCGGTGCGCGGCGGGTCCTGGCGGCCGTCGCCGCTCTCGGGCTGCTGGCCGCGGGCGCCCCGCCGGCGGCCGCGGATGCGGGGGACGGGGGGCTCTCGCTGCCGCAGATCCCCCGGGTGCTGGACGGCAAGGGCTGCACCAAGCCGTCCACGAAGAAGACCCCGGCACCGCCCTGGCAGCAGGAACTCCTCCGGCCCGAGCTGGCCTGGGACCTCACCGAGGGCGACGGCACCACCGTCGCCGTGGTGGACACCGGCGTGGACGCGTCCGCGCCCGCCCTCGCCGGGCGGGTCGAGGCGGGCCCGGACGTCGTCGCGGGCGGCTCGGCGGGAACGGACTGCGTCGGCCACGGCACCTTCGTCGCCGGGCTGATCGCGGCGGCGAAACCGGCCGACGTCGGCTTCGCGGGCGTCGCGCCCAGCACCCATGTCCTGGCCGTCCGCGCCTCGTCGCAGGACGGCACCCTCACCCCCGACCACCTCGCCTCCGGCATCGACGCGGCGGTGAAGGGCGGCGCGAAGGTGATCGACGTGCCGGTGGCGCTGGCGTCCGGCAGTGCGAAGCTGACGGCGGCGGTGCAGGCGGCCCGCGCCAAGGACGTGCTGATCGTCGCCCCGGCCTACGGCGACCAGCGGCAGGACCGGGACGCGCCGGCGCCCGCCGCGTACCCGGCGCAGCTGCCCGGCGTGGTGGCCGTGGCCGCCCTCGCCCCGCCCGACGGCCTCCCCGACCAGCAGATGCCGCCGCGCACCGCACCGGCGCTCGCCGCCCCCGGCGACAACGTGCTGAGCATCGGACCGCGCGGGGAGGGCCACTTCGTGGGCAGCGGCGCCGACTACGCCTCCGCGTTCGTGGCCGGCACGGCGGCGCTGGTCCGCTCCTACCGGCCCGATCTGACGGCCGAGCAGGTCCGCTCGCGGTTGCAGCGGACCTCCTACGACCAGGGTGCGGGCGCGCTGGCCGGTGCGGGGACGGTGGACCCGGGACCGGCGGTCAGCGCCAACCTGAGCGCCGCGCGGCACGGCGCGGGCGGTGACGACGCCATGGCGCTGCGGCTGCCCGCCGCGCCGTCCCGCGCCGCCGCGCACCGCGCCTGGGTCATCGCCGGGGCGTCGGCCGCCCTGCTGGCCCTGGTGGGCCTCGTCGCCGTCGTCGTGCCGCGTGGCAGGCGCCGCGGCTGGCGCCCCGGCCGGTTCACCGTCGGCCCCGCGGGCGGCGCCGGGCCCGGCGAGGGCCCGGCAGGTACCGGCGCGGCGGCTTCCGGAGCCTGAGCACGGAGTGCGGGAGGAGCGCCCGGGGCGGAATCGCCCCGGGCGCTTCGCTGTTCCCCGCCGGTGGGGGAGGGGCCGACCGCACCGGGCCGGCGCGATGCGGGCGCCGGGGTGTGAATGCCGGCCCGGCGAATGTGACCGTGCTGTGCAGAAAGGCGTGAATTCCGGGGTCCGCGTGCTCTTTTCTCGCCGCTTCGCGCCCGCTCTTTCCCCGCCCTCCGTCGATATCGGAGCAGTAAACCCTCCACCTGGGGGTGGCGTTATCGGGATGCGTTCCGGAGGAATATCGAGGCGGTCGGAGAAAAGGCGGAAGGCTGTGCGGCAAGGGCGCGGGATGATCAATTGAATGTGCAGGAGCAAAGCCCCGCGCGGATGCCGGGAAGGGATCCGCGCGGGGCCGTGGCGGGCGCCGGGACCGTCGCTCAGGAGGTGCCGGGGGCCCGGAGCATCCCGGTCTGCACCTGGGTCGTGCCGCGGCGGGTGGTGTAGAGCCCGCGTCCGGTGGCCATGGCGCGCGGCTTCACGCCGGGCAGGAACATCCCCTCCGACGGCGGGCAGGACAGCATCAGCGCCGGGGTGTTGGCCTCCAGCAGCTTCCGCAGCAGCGGGTCGCCCATACCGCGGGAGGCGCCGTTGGCGCTGCGCGCCACGACGAGGTGCAGGCCCAGCTCGTTGCCCTGCGGCAGGAACTCCATCAGCGGCGCGAACGGGCTCGGGCCGGCCACCCCGCCGCCTCCGACCATCTCGAAGTCGTCGACCACTAGGAAGAGCTGCGGCCCGGTCCACCAGTCGCGGCGGCCCAGACGCTCCGGGGTGATCTCGGGGCCGGGCACCCGGTCCTGCATCGCCCGCGCCACGCTCTCGATCATCTTCCGCAGCTTGTCGGTGGAGACGGCGTACCCGAGCCGCGACTCCTCGGGGACCGCGGGCGCCAGCGACCGCCGGAAGTCCACCAGCATGATCCGGCCCTCATCGGGGCCGTACCGCCGGGTCACCGCGCGGCAGATCAGCGAGAGCAGATTGGTCTTGCCGGTCTCCGCGTCGCCGATGACGATGAGGTGCGGATGGGCCTCGAAGTCGTGCCACAGCGGCTCCAGCCGCTGGTCCTCCAGGCCCAGCGGCACCCGCAGATCGCCGTCGGGCGCCGGGAGCGTCGCCGCGTCCAGCTCCAGCGGCAGCATCCGCACCGGGGGCGCCGGCGGTCCGTCCCAGGCGGCCTCGACCCGGTTCACCATGGCCGTCACGCCGTCGGCGAGCGAGGCGATCCGCGGGTCGCCGTCCAGCCGCGGCAGCGCGGTGAGGAAGTGCAGCCGCTCACCGGTCAGACCGCGCCCGGGGATCTTCGGGACGGTGTCCGCCGCCCGCATGTTGATCACCGAGTCGACGGGGTCGCCCATCCGCAGCTCGAAGCGGGTGCCGAGCTGGTCGCGGAGGGCGCTGCCGATCTCCGACCACCGCGACGACGCGATGACCAGGTGGACGCCGAAGCTCAGCCCCCGCGACGAGATGAGGTTGAAAGCCGGCACCAGATCCATGAAGTCCTGCCGCACCGTGCTCCAGCCGTCCACGACCAGGAACACGTCGCCGTACCGCTCGTCGGCCGGCTCACCGGCGGCGCGGCGGCGCCGGAAGTCGTCCATCGACTCGATGCCCAGCTCCGCGAACCGCCGCTCGCGCTCCGCGATGACCGCGGTGACCTCGGCCACCGTACGGACCACCCGCTCCGGATCGAGGCGTCCGGTGACGCCGCCGACGTGCGGCAGCCCGGCGAGCCCGGACAGCGAACCGCCGCCGAAGTCCAGGCAGTAGAACTGCACCTCGCGCGGGGTGTGGGTGAGCGCCAGCGCGCTGATCAGGGTGCGGACCAGGTTGCTCTTGCCGCTCTGCGGCCCGCCCGCGATCGCGACATGGCCGCCGGCGCCCGACAGATCGGCCGTCAGCGGGTCGCGCCGCTGGTCGAAGGGGCGGTCGACGACCCCGACGGGCACGGTCAGCCGGGGGCCGTCCGCCGCCCCGGCCGGTGCCAGGCCCCGCCCGGCGGTCTCGGTCAGCGGCGGCAGCAGCCCGTCCAGCGTCGGCGCGAGGTCCAGCGGCGGCAGCCACACCCGGTGCGCGGGGGCGGCGTCCGGCTCCCGCAGCCGCTCCACGGCGACGGAGAGCAGGCTCGGCGCCGACTCGTCGGTCTCCTCCGGCAGTTCCTCGGCGGCCTGCGGCAACTGCCGCTGCGGCACCCACGCGGTGCTGAACGGCACCACCTGGCCCGCCACGACCGCCTGCTGCGCGGCCCGCCGGACCGGGCGGTAGGACCCGGACACGTAGGCCGCCTTGAAGCGGGTCAACGTCCCCACGTCGTTCTTGAGCAGACCGCTGCCCGGCTGGGACGGCAGGTTGTACGCGTCGGGCACGCCGAGCACCCCGCGGCTCTCCATCGCGGAGAACGTCCGCAGCCCCACGCGGTACGACAGATGCGACTCCAGCTGGTGCATCCGGCCCTCGTCCAGGCGCTGCGAGGCGAGCAGCAGATGGACGCCGAGGCTGCGGCCGAGGCGGCCGATCATCACGAACAGCTCCATGAAGTCGCGGTGGGCGGCGAGCAGTTCGCTGAACTCGTCGACCACCACGAACAGCGTCGGCAGCGGCGCGAGGTCCGCGCCGCCCTCCCGGGCCCGCTCGTACTCCAGCGCGGAGGAGTGGTTGCCGGCCTTCCGCAGCAGCTCCTGGCGGCGGATCAGCTCGCCGTGCAGCGCGTCCTTCATCCGCTCGACCAGCGCGGTCTCGTCGGCGAGGTTGGTGATCACGGCGGAGGTGTGCGGCAGCTCGTCCAGGCCGAGGAAGGTCGCGCCGCCCTTGAAGTCGACGAGGATGAAGTTGAGCGTCTCCGACGAGTGGGTCAGCGCCAGCGAGAGCACCAGGGTGCGCAGCAGCTCCGACTTGCCGGAGCCGGTCGCCCCGATCAGCATGCCGTGCGGGCCCATACCGCCCTGCGCGGACTCCTTGATGTCCAGCTCGACCGGCCCGCCGTCCGCCGACAGCCCGATCGGCACCCGCAGCCGCGCACCGCCGGGGCGCTGCCGCAGCCGGTCCAGCGCCGCCGTCCGGAGATCGGCGATGCCCAGCAGGCCCGCCAGGTCCATGTCCTCCTGGAGCGGCTGGTCGCTCCGGGCGCGCACCCCGGGCCGGTACGACGCGACGGTGGCGGCCAGCGCCCGCGCGGCGGCTGTGCCCAGCTGCTCGGGGCGGCCGATCGCGGTCTCGGTCTCCTTGCCGTTGCGGTCGGTGCCGAGCATGTGGAGCGTGCCGTCGCCGGTCCGCAGCCGCAGCACCTGCCGCGCGTGCCGCCGGTCCAGCACCCCGCGCACGTCCAGCACCACGGTGTTGGCGTAGCCCGCGCCCGCCACCCGCGCACCCTGCGGCACGTTCGCGGTGTCCAGCACGATCACGGTGTACGGCTCGTCGCGGCTCGGCTCCCGCTCGGCCTCGAACTTCGGCCGCTGCGCGAACTCCTCACCGAGCAGCGACTCCAGCTCCGAGACGGTGTCGATGACCAGCCGGGCCGCGCCCGCGCCGTCCGTCTCGGCCGGGTGGTGCACATGCGGCAGCCACTTCGCCCACTCCCACTCCGTGCGCGCCTCGCCGTCCGCGACGATCACGATGTCCAGCTCCCGGGGCGCGTGCAACACCGCCAGCTGCGCCAGGAGCGCCCGCACCGCGCTGCGGGAGACCGCCTCGTCGCCGTGGAGCACGATCTGCGCGTAGGTCCGCAGCCGCACGGCGACCGGCTGTTCGGCGACCGTGCCGTACGCCCGGATGAAGCGGCGCAGGGCGTGCGCGCAGAGCGGTTCGAGGTCTTCGACGGGCTTGGTCGACAGCGGCGAGAGGGTGAGCGCCAGCGCCTGGGAGCCGCGGGCGATCCGGACCTCGGCGAAGTCCTCGTGGGTCAGCCGGCGCTCCCACAGCCGGCTGGTGCGGGCCAGCGACCACAGGGCGGGCGGTTCGGGGTGCTGCCAGGCCAGTGCCTGCCGCTGCTGGGTGATCACCTTGCGGACCCGGCGGCGGGTGGTGGAGAGGTAGCGCAGGTAGTCCCGGCGCTCGCCGCGCAGCTTGCGCTTGCGGTCCTGCGAGGTGCGCAGGAACTGCGTGACCAGCATCCCGACGGCGGAGAGCGCCATCATGCCGATCGCGACGTAGGTCAGTGCCCCGCCGCCACCGCCCGGCTTGAGGAAGACCAGCACCATGCCCATCGAGCTGAGTGCCATGGGCAGGTACATGAGCATGCCGGAGACGGCGCTCTGCGGCTCGGGCAGGGTCGGCGGTTCCTGGAGGCTCAGCTCACCCTGCGGGAGTTGGGGCCCCGGCCTTCGTGGGGGGCGGCGGAATGTGACGGTGCTCAAGACGGACCTTCCTTCGGGAGGGGGCCGTATCCCGCGCTGCCCGGCGGCCGGTAGGGATCACCGGGCGCGGAAGCGAGGACACTTCGCACATGCGAGGGAGCAAATGGCGGTTGGGGAAAGGGAGATCGAGAAGCGGTGACCGGATGGCTCCGGATGCATCTTCCGCTTTCGGGAGTACCCTCTGTGATCGCATTACTGATAAGCAGTCACGATAGTGTTCTCCTCAATCCGCGTCGACCCGGAGGAATTTCCGGGCCGAAGAGAGCGAGCCGCCGTGAGCGATACCACCGTCGGCCTGTGCCGACTCACCGTCCGAGCCCCCGACCGGGCCTTCGACATCGGCGTGCCCGTCGACGTCCCCGTCGCCGACCTGCTGCCGGTCCTCGTCGACTACGCGGGCGACGACCTGCACGAAGCGGGCCTGGAGCAGGGCGGCTGGGCGATCCAGCGCCTCGGCCGCCCCCCGCTCGACGACGAAGGCACCCCCCGCACCCTGGAGTTGCGCGACGGCGAGACGCTCTACCTCCGCCCCCGCAACGAGACGCTGCCCGAGGTCGCCTACGACGACCTCGTGGACGGGGTCGGCGACGCACTGCGGGGACGCCCCGACTCCTGGCGGCCCGAGCTCACCCGCCGCCTCCTCCTCGGCCTGACGGCCACCGGCCTCGCCGCCGCCCTCACCGTCCTCGCCCTGCCCGGCCCCGCCGGGCTGCGCGCCGTGCTCGGCGCCGCACTCGCCCTCCTGCTGATCGGCTGCGCCGGTGCCGCGTCCCGCGCCGTCGGCGACGCCTCGGGCGGCGCGGTCCTCGGCATCATGGCGGTGCCCGCCATGGCGCTCGCCGGAGCTCTGGTGCCCACCGGCGGGGATCCCGAAGTCCTGCTCGGTGCCCGGCTGTTGGCGGCGGGCGCCGCCGGCGCCGGTGCCTCGGTGCTCGCCCTCGCCGCGGTCGCCGCCTGCGCCCCGCTCTTCCTCGGCGCGCTGACCGCCGCCCTCTTCGTCGCCGTGGGCGGCGGCGCCGTCGTCGCCGGACTGCCCCTCGCCCACGCCGCGGGCGTCGTCGTCCTGCTGGTCCTCATCTGCGGCGGCCTCGTCCCCGGCCTCGGCTTCCGCCTCTCCGGACTGCGGCTGCCGGTGCTGCCGGCCAACGCCGACCAGCTCCAGGAAGGCATCGACCCGCACCCCGCCGAGCACGTCAACTCCCGCGCCGTCCTCGCCGACACCTACCTGACCGGCCTCTACGCCGCCCTGGGCCTGGTCGCCGCCGGCTGCCTCACCGCACTGCTCACCGCCCCCGCCGCCGACGGCTGGCCGCCCCTGGTGTGCGCCTGCGTGCTGAGCCTGCTCCTGCTGCTCCACTCACGCCACTTCGGCAGCCTCTGGCAGCGCCTGTCGATGGTGCTGCCCGGCGCCTACGGACTCGCCCTCGCCGCCACGGCGGGCGCGGCGGGGCTGGGGCTCCCCGCCCGCCTGGTGCTGATCGCGGTGCTGCTCGCCGCGGCCGCGGTCGCCGCCGTCGCCGCCTGGACGGTGCTCGGCCGCCGCCTCGTGCCGTACTGGGGCCGCGTCGGCGACCTGCTGCACAGCACGACCGCCGTCGCCCTCGTCCCGCTGGCGATCCTCGTCGCCGGCATCTACCAGCAACTGCGCGCCGTCAACGGCTGATCCGGCCCGCCGCACCGCCACCGGCCGCACGGCCCGGGAAGGGGAATGACATGCAATCCAGGCGGGACCAGGTACAGGCCCACCTGTTCGTGATGAGCCGACTGTCGGCGGGGATGCTCCGCGTCGAGCCGGACGCCGCCGACGCCCCCAGCGCCCGCACCAAACGCGGTCTGATCGGCGGCACCGTCGTCGCGGTGCTCGTCGGCATCGGCGTGGCGCTCTACGGCGTCATCTCCCCGGGCGGCGCCACCTCCTGGCGCACACTGGGCACCCTCGTCCTCGTCGACGACTCCACCACCCGCTACCTCTACGCCGACAACGCCCTGCACCCGGTGCTCAACGAGGCGTCGGCGAAGCTCGTCGCCGGTGACCGGCTGACCGTGCGGCACGTCAGCGCGGCCTCCCTCGGCGGCACCCCGCACGGCGCGCCCGTCGGCATCGTCGGCGCCCCCGACTCGGTGCCGGCGCCCGACGCGCTGGACACCGGCGCCTGGCTGGCCTGCGCCGGACGCCTCACCAACGCCTACGGCAAGAAGCGTGAGGTGCTGAGCCTCGCCGTCGGCAGCACCGAGGTCGGCGACGCCCTCGACGACCACACCGGCACGTTGGTGACCTCGCCCTCCGGCGGTGTGCAGCTGCTGTGGCACGGCACCCGGCACCGCGTCGACACCGAGCACGGCGCCCACTCCGCCGTCGGCTGGTCCGGCGTCTCCCCCCTGCCGGTCAAGGACGAGTTCCTGAACACCCTGGCCGCGGGCATCGACGTCGCCTCGCCGCCGGTCCCGGACCGCGGCACCGAGGGGCCCGAACTGGCCGGTGCCCCCACCCGCGTCGGCCAGCTGTTCACCGGCTCCGACGGCCAGCGCTACGTCCTGCAGAACCAGGGCCTCGTCCCGCTCACCCCGCTCCTGTTCGATCTGCTGCGCGGTGACCCCCGTACCCAGAAGGACGCGTACGACGGCGCCCCCGTCCAGCCGCGCGCCATCGGCCCGGCCGATCTGTCGGCCCATCAGGCGTCCTCCGGCCCGGGGGCCTCCCTCGCCGAAGGTCTCCCGGCGACGGCGCCGCGGCTGGTCACCGCGGACGCCGCACAGAGTGTCTGCACCAAGGTCACCCCGGGCAGCGGCGCCAAGGGCCCCACGACCGGCGTCGTCGTCCTCGACAGCAAGGACGTTCCGGCGGGGGCGCCCAACGCCCAGCCCGGCATCCAGGCGGCCTGCCTGCCGTCCGACCGGGTCTGGGTCCGGCCGGGCAGCGGTGTGCTCGTGCGGTCGCTCTCCTCGGCGGGCGCCGGGGCCGCCGACTACCTCGTGACCGACGCCGGGGCGGCCTACCCGCTGAGCGCCGGGGCCACCGCACAACTCGGCTACGACAAGGTCCAACCGGCCACTGTCCCGGGGCAGTTGGTGAAATTGCTGCCGACCGGGCCGCGGCTCGATCCGACGCGGATCGCCAAGGGCGGCATCGTGCCCGCCGCCGCGTCCTCGGCCACCGGGTGCGCACCCTCCGGCGCCGGTTCATGAGCCGTGACGAGGGGACCGGGAAAAGGGATTTCCGAACATCAGCCTTTGGTATGACTACACCCCGTACCGCCGTCGTTACCCTGGATTCGATGTTGTTTCCCGAAGCTGATTCCCTCGTGAACTCGGCGTCGTGGCAGCCGAATTACCGGCGTACCTCCTGCCGTCGCGCAGGTGCCTGTGCCGGTGGCGTCGGCGATTCCCTGACAGCGACACCGGGCCGAAGAGCCCGGAAGCGGCGCGCCCGGAGAACGTGAATTCCCGACGAAGGGTTCCGCCCGCCTTTCGTCTGCGTGTGTCCGGCCCGCGCGGCGGCGTCGTTTCCGGCGTCGTCGATGTACGCCCCAACCCCCAGCATTTCCCGGAGAGGACGACCCATGAGTGCCGGTGGCATTGAGAAGAAGGATGAGGACATTCGGCAGGCGCTTTCGCTGCTGAACGAACAGATGGACAAGATGCGCACCGCCGGGCACACGGTGGAGACCACCGTCCAGTCCGTCGGCCGGAACTTCGACTCCGGTGCCAGCCGGCAGTTCCAGACGAAGATGCAGGAATGGATCGAGACGTACAACCAGGTGTCGCAGAAGGTGAACACCCTGCACGACAATCTCGACGCCGCCAATCAGACGCTCAACACGGGCGACACGGACGCGCACGACCTCGCCGGCGGCTGGAACAGCGGTGGTGACCTCGACGGGATCCAGGGCGTGCTGGGCGGTTCCTCGTCCTGACGCCGCCGCCCACGGCGCCACCGGGCACCACCGCCCCGACCGCGACACCGCGACCGGGGCGACCTTCCCTCTCATCCCTTCCCTGCCTCGCGAGGAGCGATATGTCATTCCGGATGGAAACCAAAGAGCTGGAAAACGACATCGAAGATCTGAACACGGCCAACCGGAGCATGGTCGAGGCGCTGAACACCATGAAGCAGGACCTGGCGCCGTTGCTCACGGGTATGCGCGGTACCACGGGCGACGCCTGGAACGAGGTGCAGCGGAATCTGGACAGTCAGATCCATGCGCTGAACAGTTCCCATGCGCAGGGTGTGCACGTCCTGGCTCAGATGAAAGAGACCATGATGCAGGCCGACCTGCGCGGCGGGAACCAGGTCCATGGCGGATGAGGAGCACGGTTCCGGCACCGGCCGGGTGAAGATCACCGAGGGATATCTCGAAAGCTTCGCCCAGCAACGGATCCAAGACTTCATCATGGGTCTGCGGGACAACGACGACTACCGCAACATCGAGGGATTCGGCGGTGGCGCCGCCGGCCCGGGCGGCTATCCGAAACTCCTCGCCGGCAGCAAGGATTTCCCCGCAGGCCAGGAACTTCAGCAGCGGTATGCGGCGTTCTGCAAGGGCCTGAAACAGGAATTGGACAGGTTCGCGCAGTCCATGACCGACCTGTCGAAGGATTTGCTGTCGGTGCATCAGGTTCTCGACAAGGCGGAGGCGGACACCGAGCTCTCCGCGTCGCAGATGATGCAGGACCTCCAGGACATTCTGAACGGTTTCGGGGGCAAGACCCCGCCGTCGCAGGGGAATTCCACGGGGACCGCGTAGCAGAACTCCCGAAGCATCGGACCATGTCCGGCGAGCAACGAGCGATGACACACCGGCCCCGCCCCGGGCGGCCCCCAGCGGCCCGTCCGGCGCCGGGGACCGGCCGGAGAGGGACCACCAGGTGAACCGGTACGGGCCGAAGGGACGGATGCGCGCGTGAACTGGGGAGAGGCGATGAAAGCCTTCGCCGGCAGCGGGCAGAACGTGACGGACAGTTCGGCGATCGGGACCGATGGCACCCCGAGCTGGCTGTCGGGGTTCACCACCGGCACCTCGCTCGCCGGCGGTGGGGACATGGCGCACGGCCAGGACGTGTGGTGGTCCTTCCGCTTCTCGGTGGGCTCCAGCGACCTGGAGTACTTCCTCGGCGCCACCATGGACTGGGGCGGGCTGGATTCCGGCCCGTTCCACAACTTCGTCCAGCAGCCCGAGGCGATCCTCGGCCCGATCGCCGGTTCCCTCAAGGGCAACGACGTCGCCAGCCTGGGAAGTTTCGACACCGCCGGACTCACCCTGCGCGGTCTGGAGCGCCGCCTCGAAGGGGCCCGCGGCATCCTCGACGCCTGGGCCCGTGAGGTCGGTGAGGACGACTCCAACTGGCAGGGCAGCGCGGCGGGCGTCTTCCGGACGGTGCTGCACGGCATGGCCGACGAACTCGACCGGCTGCGCGTCGAGATGACCACCCCGCGCGACATCGCCGCGGAGCTGGACCGCACCCGTACCCAGATGCACGACACGCTCACCGCGCTGCTCGCCGCCCACCGGGACTGGCGGGCCGACCGGATGGCCTGGCCGGTCAACGCGGTGCACGACGCGTTGCAGGAGGCGATGCAGGGCGCCACCGTGAGTTTCGGCTACCAGACCGTGGGCGACGGCAGCAACCCGGAGCCCAAGGTCACCTCCTCGTACGGGGACCCGAGCACGCAGGAGTTCTGGGACCGGGTCCAGTCGCGGGCGAAGGCGCTGTGGCTGGCGAACGTCAACACCCGGCTCGACCAGCCCGCCGGCCGGCACATGCAGGTGCTGACCTCGACCGTCGGCTCGACCAGCACCGCGATTCCGCAGCAGATCACCCCGCTCCGGCTCAGGATGCCCGGCGGCGGTGCGGGCGGCACCAACCCGTTCGGCACGGGCACCGACCGTAAGCAACTGCCGCCCGAGATGCAGCAGTACCTGAAGAACAACGGGTACGGTACCGGGACCGGCCCCGAGGGCGCCGGTGGCCCGGACGGCTCCGGGACCGGCCCGGACGGGGCCGGCGGTACGGACTCCTCGGTGGACGAGCGCGGCACGGGCGACGGCACACAGCCGCCCGGCGGCTCGGGCGAGGACGGCCCCGAGGGCGGGAAGACGCCGCCGGACGTCAAGCAGTTCGCGCAGCAGCTCGGCGGCGGCACGGGCGGCACCGGCGACGGCACCGGCGACGGCACCGACGGCGGCGCCACGGGCGGACACACGGGCGACGGCGGCGAGCAGACCGGGCACCTCCCGCCGGGTGCGATCCCGCCCCCGCCGCCGAAGATCCAGCCGCCGATGACCGGCACCAGCAGCGGCAGGTCCGGCCTGAAGACCTCCCCGTACGGCTCCGGTGGCGGCTCCGCGAAGCTGGTCGGGCCGGACGGCAAGGCGCTCACCGACAGGAACGGGCACGCCGTCGACGTCCCCCGGGGCTCGAAGATCAACGCCGACGGCACCGTCACCCGCCCCGACGGCACGCTCGCCACCGACCGCAACGGCAACCAACTCACCGTGCCGCGCGGCACGAAGCTCCACTCCGCGGGGGAGCCGCCCCACGACGGTTCGGTGTGGCGGGAGCGGAAGATGCCCGAGAACGTCCAGCTGCCCGGGGGCAAGGGCGGCGGCGCGACCGGCGGCGGCGCCCATCCGCCGGTGATCCCGCGCGGCCTGAGCACCATGAGCGGCCCCGGCGGTGGCGGAGGCGGCGAGGGCGGCGGGGGTCGCGGGGTGTCGCCCGGCGAGGTGCAGCCCCCGCGCACGGGCATGAGCCCGAAGGCGTTCAAGAACGGCGGTTCGCTGCCGCCCCCGCCGCCCGAGGAGCTTCCCCAGGGCGGCCGCGGTGGCCGGGGCGGCGCGCTCCAGGAAGCCACCTCGATGGGGCGGTCCACCTCGTCCGGCACCCCGATGGTCCCCCCGATGGGTGGCGGCGGGGCCGGTGCGGGCGGCGGCGGCCAGGGCGGTGACCGGGAGCGGGCGACCTGGGTCGACGAAGAGGAAGAGGTGTGGGGCACGGACGGCGGCGCCACACCGGGCGTGATCGGCCGATGACCGCACGGACAGTGGCAGACGAACGGAAGGGCAGGCGATGAGCCCCGGATTCCAGGACCAGGTCGACCAGATGATGGGACGGCTGGCCGAGCACCGCGACCGGCTGCGGGAGACGCAGGAGCGGCTGGCGCAGGAGACCGTCAAGGTCACCTCCAAGAACCGGGCGGTCACCGTGGTGATGGGCACCCGCTCGGACGTCCGCGAGATCAAGTTCCACGGTGAGCAGTACCGCACCATGGCCCCCGCCGAACTGGGCCGGACGCTGGTGCAGTTGCTGGAGCAGGCCCGCGCCGAGGTGCACTCCAAGGTGCACAGCGCCGTCGCGCCGTTCACCGGGTTCGGCGACGAGATCCGCGAGTCCATGCTCGGCGGTACGGAACAGCTCAAGGCCCTGCAGGACGCCCGGAAGATGTGGCCGCAGCAGGGCGCGGCCGGAGCCGCCCGGCGCGGCGACGACGAGGACGAGACCGATGGCTGAGGAGATCAGGACCACCGACGATCTGAAGCGGCTGTTCGGCGAGTACCCGCACCTCGCCGAGACGGTCAAGGCGCTCAACGCGGACGTGGCGGAGATCAACCGTCTGAACAAGGAAGGCGCCGGGCGGGACGACGAGGTCCACGAGCAGTACATGGGCAACGCCGGGCCCGGTACGCACGCCCTGGAGACGGTGGTCAAGCTGATGTCCGACCTCACGGACGCCACCGGTCAGGCCGGGGACAACATGATGAAGATCTTCGACGCGGCCAAGCAGGACAGCGAAGAGCTGGTCCAGGCGTGGAAGGCCATGGACACCCAGGGCGAGGAGAAGGGCGCAGCAGAGCATTAGCGCCGGCGCCCACGCGCCCCGCCCGCACCGGAGAGCCGGGGCGGGCGCGCGGGCGTCCCCGCCGCCCCGGCCTCCTCCGTCCCGTCCCACCGTTCTCCGTGTCCACCCGCACTCGCCGTGCACTCCGTCATGCGGGCCCGCCGCCCGTGGTTCCAGAAAGGGGTCGGCCGTGGCCCTCATGCCCTCCCAGGAAGTCATCAACCTCCTCAACACGCTGGGCATGAAATGGCCGCAGGCCAACGAGGATCTGCTGCGGGAGGCGGACGCCGCGTATCTGCGGACCGCGGGCGACCTGCGGAAGGCGGAGGAGTACTTCGTCGACATCGCCCGGGGCGTCAACCTGAACTTCAGCGGGGAGAGCGCCCAGAAGTTCGCGGACTGGGTGGACTACCTCTGCAACGGTGACCAGTCGATCCTGGACGCCTCGGCGAAGCAGTGCGAGCAGCTGGCGAAGAACGCCCGCGACACCGCCACCGATGTGGAACACACGAAGTGGTCGATCATCGGTCAGGCCATCGCCCTGATCGCGATGCAGGCCGCGATGGCGTTCCTGAGCTTCTTCTTCGGCCCCGAGGTGATGCTCGGCCTGAGCTTCGAGTACACGCTGGTCCGTGAGTTCATCCGCAACCTGATCATGGCGCTGCTGCGGTCCATCGCGACGCAGGCGGCCCTCGGCGCCGGGGTGGGCGCCGCCGTGGACGCCGCCGTTCAGGGCCTCCAGATCAAGCAGGGCCACCGCGACGGCTTCGACCAGAAGCTGCTGACGCAGGCCGCGGTGGCCGGGGCGATCGGCGGCGCCATCGCCGCGCCGTTCGACCTGGTCGGCGTGGGTATCGGCAAGTGGCTCGGCAACAAGATCGGCACCGGTGTGTCGGGCGCGCTCGGCAAGGAGCTGGGCAACGCCTTCGAGACCGCCGCCGGCAAGAGCGCGGCCGAGGCCGGTGCGGGCGGCCTCGGGAACGCGCTCGGCAAGGCCGAGAGCCAGGCGTTCGGCAAGGACTTCGGCACACTCATCAGCAACACCCAGGCACAGCTGTCCAAGGGCTTCGGCAAGGGCCTGGAGGGCGGCAAGGGCACCATCGCCCATGCCTTCACCGAGAAGTCCGGCGACCTGTTCGCCAAGCACCTGGGCGGCGGCAAGACGTTCGGCGGCGGCGCCAAGGGGCTGACCGAGAGCGAGGCGCGGGACCTGGGCCGCACCTGGGGACGCGAGGTCGTCAAGAACTGGGGACGGGACGCGGAGCAGAGCGCCGCCAAGGACGCCCTGGCCACCACCTTGAAGGGGTACGAGAAGCAGCTCGGCGCGGACGGCGTGAAGGTGTTCACGCACGAGGTGCCCGACGCGATGAACGCCGCGCTCCGCGACCACCTCGAAGGCAACCTCCGCTACCGCCTGGCCGGGACCGCCGCGGGCACGCTCACGGACGGCGCCAACAACGCCCTGTCCGACGCGGTCGTCAACTACGTCTACAACGGCACGTTCGAGACGACGGGCGGTGCGTTCCTCGGCGGCGCGGTCATGGGCGCGGCCGGCCGTGGCCTGGGCGAGTACGCGATGCCTCCGGTGCAGAAGCACGTCATCCATCCGGCGATGGGGGCGGTGGGCAGCGGCCTCAAGAGCTTCAAGGACCAGGTCTTCGGCCCGTCGGCGTCGAACGCCGTCGGACCGATGGTGACCGACCCGCCCGCGACCGCGCCGAGCGTTCCCACCGTCAGCACCACGGACCAGAACTCCGCTTCCCCCGCCGTCCACGACAGCGGGGCGGACGGTGCGTCGATCAGCAGCTCCGACGGTGCGACCGATCCGACGGCGGGCACGTCCGCCGCGCACCAGGTGGAGACCTCCTCCGTCACCGACGAGGACACGCACTCCCTCTCCGACCCGAAGAGCGACCACCACACCGACCCCTCGACCGGTGCGGGGGACACCCCGGTGGCGCCCGTGACCCCGGTGGCGACCGACGGGCAGTCCCAGGTGCCCGGTTCCGGCACACCGGGCGCCGGGCAGGGCGGCAGCACCGCATCGTCTCCGCAGCGCACCCACGTCCCCCAGAACGAGACGCCGCCGGGCAGCAACCGTACGACCGGCGGGCCGAGCACCACCGTCGTACCGCCGCCGTCCCCACGGAAGACCGTCACCACCAGCCACGAGAAGTCCGCCCCGACCGAGACCCCGGTCGAGCACCCGTCCACCACCTCGACCTCCCACCCCGTCACCGCGTCCGGCGACACGCCGCCCGCCCCGCCCACGCAGCACCCGACGGCGAGCACCGACAACACCGAAACCGCCGGGTTCCCGGACCCCACGGCCGGCCCCGGTACGCCGCATTCCGTAGTCACCGAGGGCGGCGGCTCACCCACGGCGACCCCGCACACACCGGGGGAGGGCGGCGGTGCCCCGCTCCCCGAGGAGTCGGTGACCGAGCTGGTGGACCGCATGATCCGGGTCCGCAACGCCCGCCACGAGGCCACCGTCGACGGCGCCCAGACGTCTGCCCCGCACCTGCACGACACCGGCGAACTCCGTCCGCTGACCGAGCGGGAGCGGCAGGAGTGGCTCCAGGAACAGCTGCTGCGGAGGAAGGCCGACCAGCGGCAGGAACCGCCGCAGCACGCCCCCACCGACGGGGAGCAGCAGACCGGGGACCCCGCCCCGGGCGCCGGTTCGCCGACCGATGAGCAGCAGTCGACCGTCGAGCCGGCGCCGGAGGAGAAGCAGCGGGCGGCCGAGGCCGCGTTCCGGGAGGAGCAGGAGGAGTTCCTCGCACAGCTCCACGCCGATCTGCTGACGGAGTTCACCGCGAGCACCGAGGCGCAGCAGCACTTCTCCCAGGCGCCGCAGTGGTCCACCCACGAGGACGCCGCGGCGCGCGCCGCGCGGTGGCAGGCCGAGCAGCAGCGGATGGCCGGCTGGTACGACGCCGAACTGTCCCAGGCCCATCAGGACGCCCTGCGGATGAAGTTCTTCGACGACGTCTTCGACCGGTGGGCCACCGACCGGCTGGGCGGCGCCCCGCTCCGCGCCGCCGACGAGGAGCTGCGCTCCCGCGTCCTGACGCGCCTCCACGACCGGGAACGGGAGCGCGCCGCCCAGCACTTCCAGGCGGGCGGCGACGAGACACTCGCCACCGCCGACGGGCTTCGCGCCCACCTCGACCGCGCCTGGGTGCGGGAACACGCCCTGGAACACCTCTCCCGGTGGGCCGAGGCCGCCTTCGAGAACTGGCACGGCGGTCTCCCGCCCGAGACCCGGGCGCTGCTCGACGAGATCGATCCGGCCACCGTTCCCCCGAAGGGCTCCGGAACGGAGACGGACGAGGCCACCCCGGCGCCGCACACCCGGGGGCGAACCGCCCTGAACGAGGCGACGTACGCGTTCGAGCAGCATGCCGCCGCCGTCGTGGAGCAGCTGATCGGCGACGGCGCGCTCCCTACCGATCCGCAGCGGCTGATCGCCACGCTGGACGCGCTGAGCGAGGGCGCGTTCAGCGCCGCGACGCTCCAGCAGCACCTGGGAGCGCAGGCAGGCGCCGTGGGCAAGGCCCTGGCCGGTGCGCTGCCGGAGCTGTACAAGGCGTTCGGCGACGCGGTGCAGGACGTGGTGCACCACAGCGCCGCGGAGAAGTTCTTCGACGGTGCGGCGCAGCATGCCGCGCTGCGCCCCGCGGCGCAGGTGACCGAGTCCGACGGCGCCATGGCCCCGGCGAACGTCTCACAGCTCTCCGACGGCGGCCGCGAGCGGCTGCGCCGCCGGTGGCTGGACCAGTACGGCCGGGACCGCCTCCACCACTACGGCGCCGCGGGCAACGGGTCGCGTACCGGGTCCGGCCCGTCGGAGAAGAGGTGGGAGCAGCTCCGGGCGCCCCACGAGGAGCAGCTGTACCTCCAGTTGGAGCTGCAGATCGCCAAGGAGACCGCGGCGAAGGAGGTCGTCGCGGCGGTCATGGAGGCGGCGAACTCCTGGGGTGAGGCGCTGGACGCGCTGCCCGAGGACGTCCGGGCGGCGCTGCGGGAGAAGTTCGCGCTGCACGGCACCGGAAGCGCTTCCCTCGAGGCGCAGCGCACCGCCGCGCGCAAGCTCGGTGACGAACTGCACCAGAAGCTGGACGCCTGGGCGGCCGGCGAGCTCCGCGACGCCGCGTACCCGCACCTTCTCCTGGCGGAGTACACGAAGCCGTCGTTCGTGCGGCAGCGGATCGCGCTCGCGAGGGCGCGGGCCGAGGTGGAGCGGGTGGCCCGCGCGGAGGCCGAGACGCTCGCCTCCGACGAGGCGGCGCATCTCGCCCAGGACGCCCGGGAGCGGTTCGTCACCGAGCACGTCGAGCGGGTGACGGCCCAGTTCGACGCGGTCTTCACCCTGGACACGGTCTTCGGCCGCCCGGTGGACGAGGGCTCCGCCACCACCCGGGCCGGTGGCTCCGCACCGCCCGAGGAGACCGCGGGCCACGTGACCCCGGAGGAAGGGACCGGCCGGCCGCAGCAGGACCCGGCGACAGCTCCCGGGCAGGACGCCACCCAGCAGGAGACCACCGAGCAGACCCCGGCCACCGCCGCGCAGCAGGACCCGGCGGCCGGCACCCTCCCGCGGCAGCGGAACGGCTCCGTCACGGACGGCGGCGAGGAGCCGACCGCCACCACCCCGCGGCCGGACGAGGAGTCCACTCTCCAGCAGGCGTTCGCCACCTGGGCGGACGGCCGCCAGAGCCTCAGCGACGAGCTGCTGAGCCGACTGCACTTCGAGATCAGCGCCACCGGCGGCCTGGACTCCTGGGCCGACGGCTTCCACGGTGCGGCCGGTGGCCGGGACATCGCCCAGGAGGACCTGACCCGGATCGGCTCCTGCACCCGCGAGGACTGGTTCACCACCTTCCAGAAGACCTGGGGGCCGGACGACCTCGACGCGGCGCGCTGGCTCCAGCACGAGAGTGAGCACCGCAACCGCTTCGGCACCACCGACCCCGCACCGGAGGCCGACGCCGCCCTCGTCCGCCGCTCCGACACCGCCCCGCACCTCCTGGAGAACGGCCCCACCGACGCCACCACCCCGCCGAAGTCCGCCACCGACGACGCCCCGACCTCCAGCACCGACGATCTGACGTCCAGCACCTCGCACACCGACGCCGCCTGGGGCGACACGCTGCTCAGCCGGTTCGAGGCGCTCCGGCGGAACGCGTCCACCGATGCGGAGGAGGAGACGCCGGGCACCGACACGCCTCCCATTCAGGAGGAGAGCGCCGAGGCGGAGATGGAGCGTCTGCTGGCGGAGCTGAAGCGGAACGCGCCCGCCGGTTCGGACGGGAAGACCCCCGGCACGGACACGCCTGCGCACGGGGATGACGTCGAGAAGGAGCTGGACCGCCGGCTGCGGATGCTCAACCGCCAGGACCCGCCCGGCCGGAGCACCTCGAACGCGCCCAAGGCCGCTCCGGTCCAGCAGCGGAAGTGGATGGAGGGGGACGTGGACCGGTTCCCGGACCCCATGCCCGGCTCCGCCGCCGTGCAGCAGCCCCTCGCCTCCCCGAAGCCGCCGACGGAGCAGCCGCTGCAGCGCGAGGTGCGGGACCAGCACGTCGTTCAGCAGGCGCCGACGAACAGCGCCCACCAGGAGCCCCGGCCCACCGAGAACCAGGAGAACGAGAGCCAGGAGAACCAGGACCCGAACCGGCAGCTCGGGCAGACCCCGCCCGTGCCGCCGGCCACCCCGGTCACGCCCCAGCAGAACACGGCGGACGACGACCGTGACCGGATCCGGCGTATCCAGCGGAAGATCCTGGCGCTGGAGGCCGAGCGTGCCCGGCTCTACCGGGAGCAGGGCCGCCCGGTTCCGGAGCCGCTCGGCGGCAAGTGGTACCCGGCCGCCTCCGGCGAGCAGCAGACCACCACACCGCCCTCCGGCACCACGGACGGTGCCGTGACCACGACCACGACCGAGGCCAAGGCCAAGGAGAAGCGTCCCGACGCGCTGACCGCCGACGAGCTGAAGGAGTGGCTGGCGCACGTCTCGTCGGAGCAGGAGCTCCAGAAGTACCTCCTGGAGCAGGAGCTGCTGCGCCACCCCGTCAGCGCCGCCGGGGCAGCCGAGTGGCAGGCGCAGCAGATCAAGCACCACAAGGAGCTGCTGCACGCCCTCCAGCGCGAGGCCGTGTTCGCCTCCCGTGACGAGGACGGCAAGCTGTCCGAGACACCCGTCGAGGAGCTGATCCTCGACATCCACCACCGCGACAACGACCGCCCGGTCTTCTTCGACCTGACGCCCACCGACGTCAAGAAGATCTACAAGAAGGGCTCCAGGACCACCTTCGAGGACGGCACCGGCCTGGAGGAGCACGCCTCGCTGGTCGGCGGCACCGCGATCGAGCTGCGGGAGGCCGGGAAGGTCGCCGCCAAGCTCGCCAACAGCGTCACGGACGTCGCCGGGCACGCCCGCGCGAAGCTGCGGGAGGACCTCCTCGACCTGCTGGTCCACCGCCCGCACACCCTGCTGCCCCACCCGGAGGTCGGCACCGGAGAGCTGCCGACCTCCCTGGGCAACGGCGCGTTCATCCTGTACGAGACCGCCACCGGCGGGCGGGGCCTGTTCGCCCTCAGCGCCCTCAACCACGGTACGTACTCCCGCTACGAGGACGCCGTCACCGTCAAGGTGAAGGGCGGGCAGCGCAGCAACCAGAAGGACGCCACCTCACACGTCCAGGCGTCCAGCCACGCCATCGGACTCAACACCGGTGTGATGATGCCCAGCGTCGCCACCGGCATGATCACCGTCGCCGCCACCGGCAACATCAACCAGGCGACGCACACCACCGTCCACTCGGTCACCTCGACCGACACCCGCACCGTGGGCTCGGACGGCCCGTCGCACACCTACGTCAACCATGTGCTGTACGAGGGCCGGACGTACACCCTGGACGAGCGCGGTGTGCGGCGGCCGACCGGCTCCGCCCCCGTCCACGTCGCCGTCGACAGCGGATTCTCCTGGCGCGTCCCGGACTCCCTGACGGCGAAGCCCCCGGTCGCCCCGACCGGACTGCCCACGTCCCTGACCCTGCCGCAGGGCGTCTTCCCCGACCTGGTCTCCGCCGACCACCTCGTCGTCTCCCAGGAGTTGCTGGACTGGGCGGTCCAGGTCGCCACCGTGCACGGCCAGCTGAGGCCCGAGATGCCGGGGTTGGAGGAGATCCTGCACCGGTTCTCCACCTTCACCCTGCACGAGAATCTGGTGGCCGCCATCCGCGGCGACATCCAGCAGATCAAGGTCGTCGACACCAGGCAGCACACCATCGGGGTGTTCACCTACAGCGTCGACATCGTCCGCTCCGTGGACGCCACCCTCGTCAAGACGATCGCGGCGGAGGAGAGCGAGACCAAGGTCCAGAAGAACACCGCGGTCGGCGACGACCACAGCAACACGATCAACAACAGCCTCACCGTCAACCTCTCCGGCGGCCCGGCGTACAACGGCCCCGCCCGGTTCCAGGCCGGTCTGACCGGCCAGATCGGCGCCGGAAGCAGCAGCACGATGACCTCCTCCGGCAAGGGGCAGGTCCAGATCGGCCTCTCCGACAAGTCGGCCCAGGGGCTCTACGCGTACCAGCTGAAGATCAATGTCAGGTTCCGGCCCGGCTACGAGCTGAGCCAACTGGACACCCCGCAGGAGCTGAAGACCGGGAACCACCCGCCGCTCCAGCAGAGCTTCGAGGCCCACACCGTCCTGCGCACCCCCATGGACTCCGCCCGCGAATGGGCGGACCTGGACCCCAACCGGGTGATCAAACAGCGCGACCCGCTGGCCCTGCCCGGCCTGACCGGCAAGAACAGCCCCAACGCCCTGCACGTACCGGATTTCGTCCCGCCGCAGCAGCCGGAGGAACTGGCCGACCACCTCAAGCTGCTGCTCAGCTCGTACCACTACATCCGGATCAACGCCCCCACCGTCGAGTCCCGGCCCCCGCAGCGCCCGGCGCCGCGGCCGCTGTCGCAGCGCGCCGCGTCGGTACTGACCTTCGGAAGCCGCCGCCACACCGGTGGCGGAGCCCTGTACGGGAAGAGCCATGCGATGCGGCGGACCGTGTCCGTGCCCGCGAACGGCTCCCCGTCGGCCACCCCGAAGCCCCCGCGCAAGCAGCGCCCCGGCTCCGTGGCCGTCGACACACCGAACACCCCCGGCACGCCCGGCGTCCCCGGCACCCCGCCCGTCTCCCCGACCACGCCGACCCGGCCGCGCCTGACCTTCGTCACGGAAGAGGGCTCGCAGCCGCCGAGCCCGACGTCCGCCACCTTCACCGATCCGGAGACCCAGCTCTCGCCGCATGCGGAGCTGCCGGTCACCGCGACGACGCCCAGCGACCCGCGTCCGCTCGCCCGCCAGCTGCGGGAAGCCGCCCGCAGGGCGCTGGTCAACAGCGACAAGCGGCACGTCCGGCAGATGCTTCCGGCGGAGCCCGGACCGGGCAACAGGAAGCTCCACCCGGGGTTCGTCGTCAAGCACACCGTGCGCGCCTTCGCCAGGCGCCTGGGCATGACCACCGGCCCGACCGCGTACCCGAAGCCCAACTCCCGCCAGCGCCGCGCCCTCGCCAACGACCAGTCGTTCCTCCGCCACCACGGCGCGACGAGCGTCGAGACCCAGGGCGCCAAGCTCATCCGGCGCGCGCTCCAGCCCCTCGACGACCTGACCGTCGAGACGTCCGGGCCGATGGTGGTGCTCCGCCGCTCCGGTCTCTTCCGCCACGAAGGCGTCTCCGTGGCGATGACCCTCACCCTCGACGAACTCTCCTACGCGGGGCTGTGGCGGGACGTCACCACCTCCGGCAGCACCTCCGGCGCCCGCAACCTCGGCCAGTCCACCGAGGCGCAGACCAGCTGGCACATCGGCGCCAGCGCCGACGCCGGGATCAAGCCGGTCGCCCTCACGAACCTCGCGATGGGCGGCTTCTCCGCCACCTACGGCGGCAGCACCAGCCGCAAGTCCGAAACCGGACTGGAGACCGGCACGGAGTACTCCCTCAGCACCGGCAAGGGCTCCCACGCCTACGAGGCCGTCGGCGTGCTGAAGCTCGACGCCGAGCACCACGGGACGACGCGGAAACTGCTGCGGACCCTGGCCGACGGGCTGTTCGACATCGCCCCGCACCAGGTCGAACTGGGCCGTGACAACGACGGCAAGCTCATCGGCAAGGTCCGCGTCCTGATCTTCCAGCCGGACTCGCTGATGCCGCACAACCTGCGCCGGCCGTACCGCGCACCGAGCCCGCTGACGCAGCCCACCCCGCCGCCCGTCACGCCCCCGCAGGAGATCACCACCGTCGCCACGCACCGGCCCACCGCGCTGGAGAGCGCCCGCAACACCCTGCACACCCCGAAGGACGGCGTCACCAAGTGGCCCGCCCCGGAGGCCAAGGCCCTGGTCGGCCACGCGCGTCCGTCCCGCTCACACGTCAACGCCTTCCACGCCCATGTCCGCAACGGCCACGGCCCGTACCTCGCCGCGCTCACCAAGGAGGTGCTCAGCGCCGTCTCGACGCACCTCAACGACCGGCTCGCCTACCGGGCTTCGCAGGAGTACGGCGACCTGATGGCCTTCGTCGAGCAGCTGGAGGCGCAGTTCGACTCCGCGGTGCACGGCGGCCGCACCCTCGACATGCTGCACCATCGTGGCCGTGCGTTCCGCTTCGAGACGCGGCTGCAACTCCACGCCCACCCCCGGGGCCCGGTGGTCCGCGACATCGTCGACACCCACCTCTCCGCCAGTCACGCGATCCCGAGCGCCCTGAGCGTCGGCACCGGCACCTCGGTGGCCCGCACCCTCAACGTCCAGGGCCAGCTGACCGGCGGTACCGCCTTCCACGCCGGCGAGCCGGGGGCGACCCAGGAGTCGCAGAGCTGGGGCCTGGTGTGGACGCTCTACAACCACAGCAACACCCGCTCCACCTCGCACTCCCTCTCCGTCGGCGTCACTTTCACCGAGGCGCGTACCGGCCGGATGGCGCTGGTCGGCTACGAGGCGATCACCTGGGCCGTCAACGCGCAGCTGAAGCCCCTGCGGATCGGCGGGCGCCGGTCCGATCTCTCCGGCGCCGTCACGGTCGCCGGTGACCACACGTCCGTCTTCACCCTGGACGACGCCCACACCCTGGGCTGGGTCGCCAACGGTCTGGGCAAGCTGCCGCACAGCTCCCTGTGGGAGGCGCCGCAGCAGCTGCCCGCGTTCGTCTCCGTACGCGGTGCGCTGGACACCGGGCCCGTGGTCGAGTCGTTCGTGAAGGCCCTGGAGGGCAAGGCGAAGTCGGTGCTCCCGGCGGACGGCATGGGCCGCCGTGCCGCGCTGCGCACCGAGCTGAACACGCTGCTGACCCCCGACGCCCTCAACGGCGGCCTCCACTACCAGCTGGTCCGCGAGGGCATCCCGCTCTCCGGCGGCGTCTGGCTGCGGCTGATCCAGGAGGGCACCCCGCAGTATCTGACGACCCTCTACCACGTCTCGGTCGACGAGGACCGCGCGGTCTCCTACACCAGCTCGCAGGCGCTCTCCCGGTCCGAGGCGGTCAGCCTGGGGCTGACCAGCACACAGACCCCGGCCACCCACCCCAACACCGCCGAGGGCAAGCGGCAGCCCGGCGCCGTGGGCGTCGGCCTCCCGATCAGCGCGAACGTCACCGCCACCACCACACGGTCGGTGACGCGCACCGATGCGGTCAGCAAGACCACGACGCTGTCCTTCGCCGGCCCCTACGTCGACTACCTCGTCGGCTACCGCATCGAGCTGACCCACATCGACGGGTCCGGCAAGGTCGTCCAGGTGTCCGAGGACGCCGGCACGCTGATCCAGGGGCACCCGGAGACGCTGCTGAAGCCCGCCGCCATCCAGCCGAAGGGGACGGCACCGAAGGAGACGGACCAGCAGCGGACGGACCAGCAGCCCACCCCGCAGACCGGGCAGGTGACGCAGCAGCCCACGCCGCAGCCGACGCCGCCGCAGCCGCTCAACGAGCCGGTCTCGCCCGAGGACTGGCGGCAGCGGAACACGGCCCTGACCGACGTCCTGGCACACGAGCACACCGTCCTCCTCGACGCCCACGGCGCCCAGGAACTGCTCCGCCACGTCACCGCCGCGGTCGACGCGGCCGCCGGGAAGACCACCACCTTGACCGCCCCCGGGAAGAAGCCGGGGACCCCGCCCGCGCCGCGCCGCGCCGTCGGCGGTGGCAGCCTCACCAGGCCCGGCAGCGGCGCGGCGCGCCAGCTCAACCTGCAGAACACCTCCCGGGCGCTGCGCGAGATGATCTCCGAGGCGTTCCGCGCGGGATGGCAGCAGCCCGCCGTCGAGGACAGTTCGTGGTTCGGCTCCTCGCGCGCCACCGTCACCGTCCACGCCCGGGCGAAGAGCGACCGGCCGCGCATCCTCGGCGTCCTCGACGAGGCGACGCTCGGTAAGGACCAGCGGATCACCCAGACGTTCCAGCACGCCGAGGGGTACACCGCCGCCTCCAGCTTCAGCGCCGGCGCCGCCCCCTCGTACACCGTGAACGACGCGGGCAACCTCTCCCACCGCGCCACCCCGCCCGCCTTCCAGGGCAGCGACGTCGCCACCTCGCAGAGCGCCTTCGCCAACTCCGTGAACTCCGTGGTGGCCCCCAAGGCCGAGCGCCGCTTCCTCGTGGAGGTCCCGCTCGACTTCCTCGTCGGCGCCACCGTCGTCCAGCACGGCCTCAAGTCCGGTGCCGCCGCCTTCAAGGCCGCCCTGGCGCCCTACCTGCCGGCATCGGCCACTCTCCAGCACACCGTGGACCGCCTGAAGCAGAAGCTGCTCACGTCCGGCGCCGACGAGGAAGCCGCGCTGCTGCGCGACCACATCGAAACCCTGGAGGGCTCCGCCCGCACCACCTTCTCCGCCGACGACGGGGTGCTGGCGCTGGTGCCCGAGTGGGTGCTGCGCGAAGCCGGACTCCTCGACGACACGACCTTCCCCGAAGCCGTCGGCACGGCGTACGACCACGTCAAGGACCTGCGGGAGAAGCTGGTCGAGACGGAGCAGGAGTACAAGGAGGCCGAGACCCGGATCGAGAAGCGCTACGAGGAGCTGTACGAGGCGCTCCGCGAGCGCGGGAAGCACCACGCCGGCGGCACGTCCACCACGCCGCACTCCGGCGACGCCACGGCCCGTGCCTACCGCTCGGCGCTGCGCCGCCTCGCCGCGCACGAGAGCGAACGCGCCGGTCTCCGCGACGAGTTGGACCGGCTGCGCACCGAACTCCACAAGGCCCGGGTCAGCGCGGACGCGCTGCGGGAGTGGCACGAGCGCAACGCCGGGAACCCGAAAGCCGAGGGCAAGCCCGAGGCGTACAGCTACGACAAGGAGGAGAAGACCGACCGCCGGCGGGTGGTGGTCGTCGTGGACGACACCACGGTCACGCCGTTCGATCCGCCCGTCGGCGGTCTGTTCACGGACCCCGCCGTCCATGAGCTGGTGGCGCAGGCCGAGTCCCTGGGCGGTATCTGGACCGGCGGCGCGGTGCCGCCCGCCCACGCCGAACTCCGCGAGAAGCTCAAGGCGGAGGCGCTGGACCTGGTGCTGCGTGAGAAGACCGCACCGCACGACCCGCCGGTGACGGTCGACGAGGAGTTCACGCGCCGCCAGGACGCGCTGCGGAACGGCGACATCGCCTACCTCCACCAGGCCCGTGAGCAGGTGCTGACCGCCGCCCGGCGCATCCGGGAGGCGATCGACGCCGAACTGGCCAGGATCCGGAAGGCGACCGACGCCGAACTGGCCGGGATCCGGGAGCTGACCGCCACCGAACTGCCCGGGAACCAGGCGGCCGTCGCCCGGGCACGCGAGAACATCGCGCTGCTGACCGACCACGCCGAGCAGCTGCGCAAGGGCGGCCTGGTCCGCCTCACCGACCTCGACGGCCACCTCGTGGAACTCCGGGCCCGGCTGGAAGCCGCCCGCGCCGCGCTGGAGAAGGCCGCGGGAAGTCCGCGGGCCCGGGCGGCGGAAGACCGGGTGAAGGAGCAGCTGGCGGCCATCGAACGGCTGGAGCGCACCGCCCGGCAGGAGCAGCAGGCCCTGGAGTTCGCCCGGCGCCTGGCGCCCTCGTCGTTCCCCGCACCGCCGCTCGTCAAGAACCTCGCCGAGGACGAACGCCTCGCCGCCGAGGAACTGGCGGCGCTCGACACCCCCGTACAGTTCACCGCCGGGGAGACGAAGGACAAGGACGACCACCCCACCACCTACGTCCTCGACGACGGGACCGTCTTCGACGTCCTCGATCCGCACGACACCGAGAACCCGGAACGCACCCGGGGCGAGGGCCTGTTCCTCGCGCTGAACGGCGCACTGAGCGCGCTGGCGGCGACCGGCGTCCCGCTGACCGCGGCGCCGTACGCCGGCACCCCGCAGGAGATCGCGCGGGCCGTCCGCCAGGCCCTGGCCGACCGGCTGCTCCGGGACGGCGAGAATCACGGCTCCTGGCTCGGCGCCCCGGGCTCCACCGGCAACACCTGGCTCCAGATCGACCCGGGCCGTGACCGCTTCACCAAGGAAGAACTCGAAGCGGCCGGGATCTTGCTGAGCACCTCCGAGAAGCGGCTCCCCGAGGGCGGCATCCGGCTGAGCCCGCCGCACGAGAAGGAGTTCCTGCAGGACGGCACGGTGCACGGCAACGTCGCCCTCCCGCACGCCGCCCGCGTCAAGCTCCTCGCCCTCCAGCTGAAGCGCCCGGCCGACAGCGAGCTGCGCCGCGGTGCCCCCGACGACAACGAGTTCGACGACTTCTTCCTGGCACCGCAGCTCTTCGCGTTCGTCCACGGCGTCGAGGTCCATGTCGTCCGCCCCGAGGTGGGGGTCGAGGTCTTCCACCCCGGTGGCCCCGACGGGAAGCGGCAGTACGGCGTCCCGGCGGTCACCGTGGTGCTGGAGGAGGACACCGTCAAGGCCCTCATCCCGCGCCGGGGCGGAGCGCAGCGGGTGCCCGGCCCCTCGACGCCGGTCTCCCCGCCGCATTCCCCTGTTCCCCCGAAGTCCGCGACCCCGCCACCGAATTCCCCGAATTCCCCGTCCTCCGACCGGCCCCTGACGCCGGTGGAGCAGAACCCGCAGAACCCGCTGGTGTCCGACACCGCCACCACGCACGTCTCCGAGTCGGCGACGCCCCCCACGCCGGTGCAGCCGGCCACCCCGCCCCCGCCCGTCCTCGGCGAGCAGCTGTCCGTTCCCCGGAACGGCTGGTGCCAGATCTCCGCGCTGCTGGTGGGCGCGCCCGGCCACGTCCGGGATCAGCTCGATCTCTCCCGGCACCCCGAGGTGTACCGGCTGCTCGGCGACGTCGAGGCGGTGCGCGCCGCCGCGCGGCGCGCGAGCGGCACCCCCGAGCGCGAGCTTTTCGACACCGCGGTGGACCTCGCCCACCAGCACGTCATGGCGTTCCTCGGCCATGACGTGACCGAGCTGCCGCAGTCCTTCGCGTCGCGACCGCTGGTCCGGGTGCACCGGACGACGCCCGGTGAGATCCCGACCCGGGAAGAACGCCTCAAGGAACTGCACGAACGCGCCGGCGACCGCGACGAACTGCGCCGCCTGTTCGACGCGTGGCGTGCCGACCGGACGCCGTCGACGGAGCCGGGTGGGCAGGAGGACCTGGGCAGGGCCCTTGACGCGCTCTCCTTCAACGCGCTGCAGTCGTTCGCCGCGTATGTCTGGGAGCACGCTCCGGGCTGGACCACCACGGAGTTCAACGGCCTGCGGGAGACCGCGGCGAACTGGCCGAACGACTACGCGAGGACGCACTACGGCGAGCTGCTGCTGCCGCTGCTGGCCGAGGCGTTCGGCGTCGGCGTCCACGTCCACCGTCCCCGTTCCGGCATGGACGAGGCCCGGCTCGGCCCGCCCGGCGGCCCGACCGTCGTCTTCCGCTACAACGGCCGCAACCACTTCGACGGTGACACCGGCGGCGCCCCGGCCACCCCGCCGCGGCCCGCGCCGGTCAACCCGGTCACCCCGTCCACCCCGGCCACCGTCGTCCAGCACGATCCGCCGCCGGTCTCCCGCCTGGAGGAGGACGAGATCTTCTCGGCCCTCTCCGGCCGGGCACGCTCCGTCCGGGAGGCCCCCGTACAGAAGTCCGACCCGCCGGAGCCGCCCGCCCAGGAGCCCCCGGCCCAGGACCTCACGGACCGGGACCAGGACCCGGTCTCCCGGCCGGACGACGAGGAGGAGCAGGACACCGGGGAGGGGTTCCACGACGAGGAACTGTCGCTGCCCACGATCGAGACGGACCAGCACCGGGCCGGGCAGATCCAGCTCAAGGACGTCCAGCACCAGGAGATCCGGGACGCCCGCACCGGCCGGAAGATCGGCCGCGCGTTCCTGAGCCCGCAGGCGCTGGCGGCGGGCGGCTCCCTGCACACCCTGATCGATCTGTCGAAGACCAAGTTCGCCCACTACGAGCTGAGCGCCGACGGCAAGAGCGGCAAGGTGCCCGCGGACGGCCTCTCCCCGGTCGTGTGGGACCCCGCCCGCCCGCTGTACGTGGGCCTCTTCCACGGGGGCGCCGGCCGCGTCACCCTGATGTCCGGTACCGACACCTCGCACGCCCTCCGCGGTGAGCAGGCCGGGCAGGGGCTGGTGCGCCGCGACAGCCTCCGCAGGATGCAGCAGGAGCACGGGCCGCGGGCGCAGCTGCTGGTGCTCTCCTGCGACGCCGGGACCGTCGGCCCCTCGGGCCGTCTCGCGGCCCAGGAGATCGCCGACGCGACGGGCATGGACACCATCGCGCCCACCACGCGCGTCACGGTGCTCCCCGGCGAGGAGTACTGCTTCGCCCTCGCCTACGAGAAGGGCGGCGAGCGCGGCGAGTTCCGTATCTTCACCCCGCGGCGGACGGACCCCCACCGGCAGTCCGGCACCGAGCAGGCCGTCCCCCCTCAGCCCCAGGTCCCGAAGCCGCTCACCCCGGCCGCCGGAGCGGCGGCCGCCCACCCGGAATTCGGCGCGAACCACGAGAGGTTCACCGAGCTGTCCGGGCTGCTGGCCGCGCTGACGCCGGACCACGCCCCGAAGACCTGGCACGACATCGTCGCCCACTGGTCGGACCTGCGGATGCAGCTGGCCGCCCAACTGAGCCACCCCGGCCTCGCGGAGAGCGCCGGCAGCGGCGCGGTGGGCACCGCGGACACCCTGTCGGAGCCCGGCCACGACGCCCTGCGCCGCAGCCGCGACCTCGCGGTGTGGGCCCGCGAGCAGCTCGACGCCCTCGATGCGCGGCTCGCCGCCGTCCCCGAGGACCTCACGTCCCTGGGCACCTCACCGTCCGCCCTGCGCGGGCAGCTCACCGAGCTGAAGGAGCTGATCGACGAACAGGTCCCCGCCTGGAACGCGTCGCTCGCCGCGTCCGAGGACCCCACCTCGCCGCACCTCCTGGCGGACCGGGACGAGGAGCTGCCCCCGGCGGGACCGTCCACGCAGCAGCCGACCGAGCAGCCGACCCAGGAGCTGACCGAAGAGCCGACCGAGCCGACCGACGAGCCGACCGACGAGCCGACGGACGAGCCCCCCTCGTACAAGTCGGTGCTCGCGCGGGAGGACGTCGAGCCCGCCACGTCCGGCGGCCTGCCGCTGCCCCCGACGGAGCGTCCGGAGCTGCCGCCCTACGAGCCGCCGCGGGTCCACTCCGACGAGGAGATCCGCCGGTCGGCCCGGGCCGTCGGGCTGTCCCGGGAGCGCTTCCGGCAGCTCACCGCGTACTCCTGGTTCCGCCCGGAGCTGCTGGCCCCGCTCGCCCGTGAGCTGGGCGTGCGGAACATGGCGCACCTCGCGGACCTCGCCGAAACCCTCGGCCGCATCCCGTCGGACATCCCCCAGCTAGCCCGTGCGCTGGAGCTGCCCGTCGTCAAGGACCTGTACCGCATCGCCCGCGACACCGGTATCGACCCCCGGCACCTGGTGCAGCTCTTCCCGCACTCGCTGCGCGCGGTGAACTCCGGGAACGAGCTCCGCACACCCGGCGGGTTCATCGCCGGGATCCAGCGGCACATGCGTCGCTACGGCGCGCTCGTGGCGGGCAAGGGGCGTTCCGACGCCGCCTGGCTGATCGCGCTCGCCGCCCGCGAGTCGATGCCGTGGCCCGACACCGACCCCGCGCTCCCCAGCAGCGACCCCCGCATTCAGCACGGGACGATGCGCGCCTTCCTGCGGTACGTCGCCGTCACGGACCGCATCCCGCCCTCGCGCCTCGCCGTACATCTGCGGGAGATGCACCCCAGCCGTCTCGACGAACTCCTCGTCGACCACCGCAACAGCGCCCTGCGGGACCCCCTGCCCGCCTACGGCACCGAGACCGGCGTCCCCCGGCCCCGGGCACTGACCGCCTGGGAGACCCAGGACTGGGCCGCCCGCCTGGAGACGACACCCGGCGAGGTCCGGCGCCTGCTGGAGCACGACTGGGCCGATCTGGAGCGGCTCGACGCGCTCGCCACCGAGCTGGGCGTCCGCGACATCCGCCATCTGATCGCCCTCAGCCGCAGCATCGGCCGGATCCCGTCCGACCTCCCCGAACTGGCCCGCGGCCTCGGCATGTCCGACGCCAAGGACCTCTACCGCGCCGCACGCGACCTCGAAGCGGACCCGCGCGATCTCGTGCACCTCTTCCCGGACCAGTTGCGCGCCCTGGACGGCGGCTCCGCCCCGCCGCCCCGGTTCGGCTCCGCCCGGGCCCATCACGGCTTCGTCGACACCGTCCGCCGCGAGTTCGCGGCCCTCGGCGCGCTCTCCCCGGAGCAGCGGCGGGCGCTGCTCCGGGTGGCCCGGACGGAACAGCTCAGCTGGACGCCCCTCCCGCCCGGTTCCGAACCGGCGCCCGGCTCCGTACAGAGCTTCGCCGACCACCTCACCAACGTCACCGGAGGGATGCGGCACTTCCACACGGACGGGCCCGCCACCCAGCAGTCGGCACTCGACACCTGGCGCGCGCTCGGCGGCGACGACCGGCAGTCGCCCGCCTTCCTCAGCGACGGCGCCTCCGAGCCGAACCTCCCCGGCGGGGGCACGCCGCCGGGGGGTGGGCGCCGACCTCTGCCCACGATTCCGGAGGAGGACGAGGAGGAGGGCGGTCCGGGAGAGCTGAGCCGCCCCGGCTCGGCGGTCTCCGGAGGCGGGAGCACACCGCCCGTGCCCGGGCAGGTCACCGCCGTCGGCGGGCCCCCGGCCCAGGAAGCCTTCTGGGACTTCGTCGAGGAGTCCGGCCTGTCGCCCGCGGTGGCCGAGCGGATCGACGACTGGGACGACCTGCCGGACACGGTGGACGTGCACGCTCTGCTGCGCCTGGCGCATGAGCACCGGCTCGACGTGCCCGGTGTCGAGAACGTCCTGCGGTATGCGACGCAGCACGGCCGGCTGCCCGGTGACATCGAGATGCTGTCCTTCACCCTCGGCCTGACGGTGCGGCAGCTGGAGGGGGTGGCGCGGCGGCTCGACATCGCTCCGGAGCTGCTGCTGCCCGCCTCCGGTCTGCTGTCCTGGGCCGGTGACCTGCGGCCCGCCGAACGGGTCACGGTACCCGCGTTCACGCTGGCCACCCGCCTGGCGCTGGTCGGTTTCGAGCCCCGGGACCTCGCGTGGTTCGCGGGGTGGCGGGACGGCCTGTCGCTGACCGGACTCGCTGCGTTCCGCCACCACCTGGAGCAGTCCGGGACGTCCGTCGCGGCCCTGCGCACGGCGGGCGACGACGAGGTCCGGCGGCGCATCGAGGAGTGGCGGCGGGCCGAGGCCGTCGAGGCCGCGCAGGCCGGGCAGCGGCTCCCGTCCGGTCCCGACCCCCGGGCGGCCCGGCGGCATCAGCAGCAGGTGCGGCTGGCGGAGACCGTCCTGGCCCACGACGGGCCGGTCACCAACGGCCTGGCCGACACCGTGGCGCAGGTCGCGACGGCACTCGGCATCGACGCCGTGGAACTCGTGCAGCTGTTCCGCCCGGACCTGGAGGCGCTGCACCACCAGCGGCGGGCCGCCGGGACGATCGAGGGCTGGCGGACGACGCAGGCGACGCTCGGCGTGCTCCGGGCCAGGCTGAGCGGCACCCTGCTCGGCGGCCCCGCCGACCGCGCCGCGTTCCTCCACTTCGTCAACCGCCGGCAGGGACTGTTCACCACCCGCCACGCCAACACCGGCGAGGAACAGCCACCGCCGCCGTACGACCCCGGGGCCGACGACACCTTCGACGACTCCCGGTGGCACCCGGGAACGGCCGCGTACCGCGCGGCGGAGATCTTCCTCCGGTCCTTCCGGCCCACGGACCATGAGGCGCTGGGCGGCGACAGCTGGTGGCCCCGGCAGCTCTCGCTCGCGACGCTGCGGGACTCCGCCTCCTGGGCCCGCATCGCGGAGTCGGTCTTCGCCGGCCTCCACCAGCACCCGGAACTGCGCAGCTCGCCCCAGGCCCTCGCCGACCTCGCCCAGCACCTCTTCCTGATGGCCGGCGCCGAGATCCCCCCGGCGGGCCCGGGCACCGGCCTGCGGCGCCCCCACCACCGGCTCCTCGCCCAGCCGCTCACCCACCGTGTGCGGCAGTGGGCCGCCGACTACCGGCCCACGGACACCACGCCCGCCCCGGACTACGACACCCTCCCCCCGGACACGCGGCGCTCCCGGGAGCCCGGCGACGCGGAAACGCCGCCGGTGTACGTGGACCGGGGCGCCGACGCGCCCGACCCCTCGGACCACTGGTCGATGTGGTCCGGATGGGGCGACCCGGAGCGGGCGGGCGCTTACGAGCCCGGGGCCCGGGCCGCATTCCTGGCACGGTTCGCCCTCCCCGACGACCCGCGTATGCACCGCCTCCTGGAACAGGCCGTCGCGCCGGCCGGGGCCCACTCGGCCGGGGACCGCGCCTGGCTCTACCACTTCCTGGCCGACCCTGCCCTTGCAGGCCCCCTCCGCGTGGCGGAGCGCTGGGAGGGCCGGTGGCACGCACCGTCCCAGACGCTCACGGCCCTGATCTGGGCCTCCTCCCACGAGCGTGGCGGAAACCGGTGGGACCGCAGCGCCGTCGAGACGCTGCGCGGCGACACGGCCGATTCCGTGGCGCACCTCCCTGACTTCGACGCGGCCCGCGAACGCTTCGACGACCTGCTGTCCGAGTACGGGCGCGGAGGCGCGATCCTCCAGCAGCATCACGAGGTCCCGGCGACACCCGAGGGAATCATCCAGGGCCTCCGGGAGAACATCGCCTACGGGGACGAGATCGCGGAGACGCTGGCGTGGGCGCACTTCATGAGCAGCTTCCAGCTCGGTCCGGCGGGCATCGACCACCACCTCGGGGACGCGATCGTCCTCGTCGGCGCGGTGAACCCGCGCACCCGCGCCGTGTTCTACCGCCTCGCCGAGGCCGTCGGCTCGCTGGACGAGCGCCGGCTCTGCGCGACCTCCCGCCGGGAGGGCCGGATTCTCCCCGCCGACGTGCTGAGCCTGCTCCGCTGGGCCGCCCGGGCCGAACCCGACACCCTCACCGGCGGCAGCAGCCTGGCGAACCTGGCCGACTTGGACGTGGAGGAGGCCGCCGGCTACCTGCACATGATGGCGCAGGAGCAGGAATTGACGTCCGGGCAGCCGGTCCGCCACCGGCTGACGCCGGACACCGAGGGCGGGACGCCGCCGCCACAGCCGGACGAGCAGGACGTGGCACAGGGCATCGCCCTGTGGGTCCAGGACCAGCTGAGGGTGACGGCGGAGACCTACGCATACCTGACGGAGCTGGGGGCGGGCGTCCCGGAGCTCGTGCACCATCTCCGCCAGCTCGACGGCGGGGCCGGCGGCCACCGCGCCGGGATCCACGAGCTGCGGACCCTGCTGGACGTCATCGCGATGGTGGGGGACCTCCCGCTCGACGAGCTGCACGCCCTCGCCAGGACGGTGGCGCTCCCGCCGACGGCCGCCATCGGACTGCTGCGGACGGCCGTCAGCTTCGGCATCCAGCAGGCGGACCACTCGCTGCTGCTGCCGCTCCGCGACGCCTATCTGGAGGCGCGCGGGCGTGACGTGGATGTCCTGGACTGGATCGCGGACACGCTGCTGCCGGCGTTCGCGGAGCACGGGGTGGACGTCGACGTCCTGCGGCGGGCGGACGAGCAGTCCGACGACCCGGAGGAACAGGAGGCGTGGAGCCGCAGGTACCAGCAGCAGTTCGCCGCCATCCGGCAGCTCCTGCGGGGCCTGCACACGGCCGGCGCGAGCCTGGCCGAACTCCCGGCACTGGGCGCGTACCTGGCCGGCCGGCCAGGCAGCGGGGTCGCGGCCATGCCGTACCGCTATCTCGCGCGCCCTCTCCAGCAGTCCGTGTGGAGCCGGCTCCCCGACGACCTGGCCCTTGACTGGCGGGCCGCACAACTGGGCCTGGAGCGGCCGCGGTACGACGCGTTGCAGGAGCGGCACGGCGCGACGTGGTTCGACGTGAACCGCCTGCTGGCGGTGGCGTACGGCACCGGCACCGGGGGAGGCCCCGCGGCCCCTCGGCTGTCCCGGGCAGGGGTGCTGGCACTCGCCGAGCAGATCCAAGGGGTGCCGGAAAACCTCCGGCGGATCGCCGAGCAGTGGCAGCGGGAACCGGCCGAGCTGCTTCGGGACCTCGCCGGGCCGGAAGGCGTCGCCCGACGACGCGATCTGGCGGTGTGGCTGCTGGACGAGTACCGCCCCCAGGTCCGTGACGAACTGAACGACGCCGCGCGGGACGCGATCGCGAACACCCTGCTGTCCGACAGCCTGCGGGCCGCGGTCACCCTCGCCGACCGTCTCGTCCGCCAGGCCCGCGCATCAGCACCGGCTCCCACCGAGCCCGTGCCCGCACCGCTCACCCCCCTCGACCCGCAGACGGACCCGACCCCTCACGATGAGGAAGCATCTCCGCACGACGCCGGGGACCCGGGCGATGACCCGGCTGGCGGGGCCAGTCCGCCCGGCGACTCGGGCGACGGCTCGGCTGACGAGGTCAGCTCGCACAGCGACTCGGGCGACGCCTCGGCTGACGGGGCCAGTTCGCACGGCGACCCGGGCGACGCCCCGGACGACGAGGTCGGTTCGTACTCCGAGAGCGACAGCGTCCACGGGCTGGACGCCAGGGCGGCCACTCAGGCGGCCCTGCGGACCGTGGAGTTGTCGAGTCTGCTGCGTGCGGCGGGCCATGGCGAGTACGTGCGGGAGCTGTCCTTCTTCGACGCGGACTCCGTCTCCGGCCTGCTGGACGCCCGGGGCGCGGCGGGTACCGCAGCGGCCCTCACCGCCCATCTGAACGATCACGGCCTGACCTCCCTGCGGGACGTGGCCTGGCTCCGCGACCTCGCGGGCCGGGTGAGCGGGGAGCGGTATGCGCCGCTCCACCGCTTCGTGGAGTCCGTGCGGACCGTCCGGGTCACCGCGGACCCGCTGCCGTCCGAACGCGGCCGGTTCACCACGCTGCTGGCCGGATGGCGCCGGGGCCTGGCGGAGCACGCCGCGCTGCCGTCCCGGATCGACGCGGCCCAGGTGCTGGACCGCGCCCTGCGCGGCACACCGGACGAGGACCGCATCGCCGTGCTCGTCCGCCGCGCCGCCGATAACGCGAGCCTGCCGCCGGCCGAACTCCACCTCGTCCTCGACTGGGGCGTGCGCCCCACGGACATCACCACGCTCGCCCTCTCCCTCGGCGTCACCCCGGCCCATCTCGCGGTACTCACCGATGAGTTGACGTGGCTGGGCGACGCCGAGCCGAACGACCGCGCCGACCTCGGCGAGTCCCGGCTGCGCGCACGGCTCGACGCACTGGGCTTCCGCCCAGCCGACCTCGGCTGGTTCGCCGATCGCGGCGTCCGGCTCACCCTGGCCGACCTGCTGGACTTCCGGCGCCACACGGAGGGCGCCGGGATGCCGCTGGACGCGCTGCGGAATGCGGACGCCGACGTGATCGGGCGGACCGTGACGGAGTGGCTGGCCCACCGCGCCGCACCTGAGGACGCGGCCAAGGCGCTCGCCGAGCACCTCATCCCCGACCGGGACATGCGCTCCACCGTGTACGGGGCCGCCCGCGCGCTGGGCGTGAACGCCCTGGACCTGCACCACCTCTTCGCCCAGGAGATGTGGCAGCTGCACTCCGCCACCCGCGGGGACAGCGGGCACGGCACCGCCGGCTGGACGCCGCCGGACTGGTGGGTCCGCCTGATGACCAGCCAGTTCGACCGCCTCGGGCTGCGCGGGGAGCCCGACTTCGTGGCGCTGGCCCGCCTGGTGGAGCACAGCCCGTCGATGGCCGGGCAGGCAACAGGCGGCGCGGGTCCCGCGGCGGGGGAGAGCCTGCTCGGTGCCGTCCGCTATCTGCGGATCAACCGGTTCCTGAGCGGGCTCGGCACCTCGCTCCACGCATTGATGCACCGCGGGCCGGTCACCACCGTCTACTTCGACGCGATCCACCGTGCGCTGCGGGACCGCCCGCACCTGCGTGCCGACACCGAAGCCCTCGCCGACCTGCGGACCAGGCTGCTGCGCGAGGCCGCCCTGAGCGGTATGACGCCGGAGGGCGCGGACGAGGCGACCACCGCGTGGCTGGCGACACGGACGGCTACGGCCCGGCCCGCCCCGCAGCCGACCGGCACCGACCAGCCGGAAGTCACCACCCACCAGCCGGAAGCCACCACGCCCGGCCCGTCCCCGACGCCCCGCCCCGACGAGCAGGCGCCCCCCTACACCTCCGTGGACAGCGAAGACGAGGCACCCCCGTACGTGGACGAATCCCGCGTCCGGGCGGCCTGGGAGCGCCACGCCGCCCTGCTGCACGGCTTCACCACCGAGGAGATCGCCCGCCTCGACGACCTCCAACGGCGCCTGGGCGTACGGCGGATGGCGAACCTGGTGCGCCTCGCCCGGACCACCGGCGAGGTGCCGGCCCACCATGCGCTGGCGACGCACGCCGACCGGCTGGGTATCACGGTCCGGGACCTCTACCGCGTGCTCAAGCGGTTCCCGGTCCGGTTGGACGTCCTGCCGCTGCTCGCCGACCACACGACGCTGCGGGAGGTCTTCCGGCCGCTCAACGACCGGCAGATCCGGCACAACCGGCAGGTCCGGCAGGTCGCCGCCGAGCTGAGCCGCCTGGCGGCCGCCTCACCGGTGCAGCAGCACCTCCACTGGTCGCTCCAGCCGGGCGCCGTCTCCGACGCGACGGCGGCGGCCGAGCACTTCCGGCGGGTGTTCGGGCTGCGGGAGCGGGACCACGTGGAGCTGGTCCTCGGGGATGTCGCCGACGTCCTGAACGTGCCGCCACAGGACCGCGCCTGGCTCTACCGGCTCCTCGCCGACCCGGCGCTGATCGGCCACGGCGACCTGTCCGACCGGACCTGGGACGGTGCCTGGCTGGCCCCGACGCACGTCCTGACCCTCCTGGCCGCCTCCGCGGAATGGCGACGGCTCGGTCTGCCCTATGGCCAGACCTTCGCGCAGCTGCGCGCCTCCGAGAGCATCGATGACGTCCTGGGCGCACTGGACAACACCGGCGGCCAGGTGGAACTGACCGAAGGCGCCGTTGTCCAGCAGCTGATTCGGGTCGCCCCCGGGAGCGCCGGAGCCTTCCAGTCGCTCCTCACCTGGCTCAACCAGCGGCTGGGGCAGGCCCCGCAGGTCTACCTCGCCCAGCTGCCGCACCGGGCGGCGGAGGCACGCGTCGAGGCGCAGCTCCAGGAGACCCAGCGGCGCGCCGCCGCCGAGGCGCGGATCCAGGCCCTCCGGGACCAGGGCTTCACGCCCGAGGACACCGAGACCTACGCGCGGGGGATCGACGCGGCCGACGAGCGCGACTGGGTGGCCGACTTCGTCCGCGCGCACGGCCGCCTCCCCGAGCAGGAGGTCGACGCTCTGGTCCGGGCGCTGCACGTTCCCGCGTCCCTGGCGCCGGTGCTGTACGACCTCGCCCAGCTCCTCGGTCTCGGCGCCGACGAGTACCACCTGCTGCGCGGGCTGCGCACCTCCCTGCTGGACCACCTGTCCGAGGGCGGAGCCTCCCGCACCTGGCTGGAGCACGTACTCGAAGCGGAGTGGGAGGGCCTGGGCGTCGTCCCGGACGCCCTCTACCTGGGTCGTCCCGGCGAGACCCGGTATCTGCGCGAACTCCTCACGGTCCTCGACACCCACCACCTCCGCCTCGGGGACCTGGCGCCCCTGGGCGATCACCTGGCGCGCTTCTCCGGGATCGGCTCACTGGGCGGTGTCGGCGACTACGGAGCCGCGTCGGGCAGTGAGCGCCGGGGCCTGTGGCGGTACTTCTCCCACGCGGGCCACCTGGCCGTCGACGCGGTCCGGGAGTGGCGCGAGGTGCGGCTGACGACGGAGCGCTCGCCGTGGTACGACGCCGACGCCCTGCGGCAGCTCGGCGCCGCCCTGGAACTGCCGGAGTCCCACACCGGGCTGCTGCTGGCCCTCGCCGAGGAGCTGCGGATGGTCCCGCAGGGCCTGGTGGAGATGGTCCGGGAATCCCGCAGGGGCCCGGCGGAGCTGGATCCGGCGGAACTCGTCGAGTCGCTGCTGACGGAGGACGTCCCCGCGGCGCGCATCCGGCTGGCGTCCGGCTACCTCCGCTGGCCGATGGTGATCGGTACCGATGCCGAGGCGCAGCTGCGCCGCGCCGCCACCGCCCAGGCGCAACAGGAGGTCGCGGACGCCCTGTTCCGGCACGGACCGCAGGCCGCACGGGAGACCGCCCGCCGCGTCTCCGACCGGGAACGCGCCGCCTCCGTGCGCCGCCTGCCGCAGGACCAGCAGGCGGGGGCCAGGTCCTGGATCGGTACCGAGACGGAGCGCGGCGGGAAGGTGGTGGGCGGCACGCCCCCGGCCCGCGGCCGGCACGGCCAACAGAGCCAACCCCACCAGACGGACCCGTACGCGGCATCCGGCTCGGGCAACGGCGGGCGGTCCGGTGCGGGCGCCGGTTCCTCGTCAGGGCAGGACACCGTGGAGCCCAACGTCCAGCGCCTGGTGCGGTCGCTGGAGACGGCCCCTGCGCCGGACAGCGCGCTGGCGCAGCCTGTACAGACATGGCTCAGCGGGTATCGGAATTCCTCCACGCGCAACGCTTACGCCGAGCTGATCGAAAAATGGTGGCGGTTCGCGCGGCGCCGTCACCAGAGCCTGCTGAACCCGTCGCCCGTCACGGTGGCCGATTACGCCCGGCATCTGCAGACGAAGCTGGAGAACGAGACTCTCTCCGTCAGCCAGGCCAGGACGGCTCTGTCCGTCATCCGGTCCTTCTACGCCTCGCTGCCGGAGGAGTGGCGGTGGTCCGGCGGCCAGGGCCTCCCGTTCGAGTCCGTGAGGGTCGTGGGGGACCGGAGTGTGGCGGTGGAGCGGGGTGTGGTGGTGGAACGTCCACCGGCCCTCCTTCTGCAGCAATTGATCGAGGAAACCTCCGCGGAAGCGAGCGCTCTGCTCGCCGACGGAGGGCCACCGCTCCCGGCGCCCGGCCGGTCGACCCTGCCCGAGCTGTTCCGGCAGCAGATCCGGGAACGCCATCGGACCGATCCGGAGATGGCGAGGGCGATGACCGCGTTCGGCACCGCCGCTCTGCGCGACGCCGAGACCACCAGGGGGCTGACGAGCGTCTTGGGATGGCTGGCCTACGTCGGCGACCGCTCGTGGCGCGAGATGCCGCTGCCCGAGGACGATCCCGGCTTCCGGGACTTCGCGCTGCGGTACCGCAACCGGTTCTCCTGGGACCTCGGCGAACCGGTCAACTCCTCCGTATACCGGAAGAGGCTCATCAGCGCACAAGGCTTCGCCCGATTCCTGCACGACAACTCCTGGCTGTTCCCCGCTCCGTTGGGGTCTTCGACGCTTCGTGGTCCCGGTGGCCGGGCTCTGCCGGCGGAGGAGCCTGCTGTGCCGGGGCCGTCGGAGCCCTCGTCGTTCCGTGGCCCGGGCGGGCATGAACTGGTGACGGAAGATCCCTCGGTGCAGCCGCAGGTGCCCACCGAGCCCTCGCCGCCGGCGGACGTCACTCCGTACACCCCCGAGGCGGGCGGGGACTCCCCGTGGAGTGATGCCCCGATGGACCTGGCGGAGCAGGGACCGGCCGAAGCCGGCGGGCCCGGAGGAGGCGATGGCGCCGGGGCGTTCGTCGGGTACCGGGGGAGCGGCAGCAATCCGGACGATCCCATGATCCTGGAGGACACGCCCCCGCCTTCCGAACTCCCGGCAGGACGGTCCGACATCACGGATGCGCCGCAGCTGTTCCGCGAGCCCTTGCCGGACATCCCGGATGTGCCGCCGACGCACTGGTCGGAGCGGGTGTACCGCGCCGTGGACGCCCGGCGGGAGACCGAACCGCAGATGGCGGCGGCGATCACCGCCTACATGAACCAGCCGAACCTGACGCCGGCAGTCCTGGAGCTGGCCGGCACCGGGATGGTCGCCTGGCTCGACCACCTCACGGCCAGGAGGCCCGGCCCGGTGGCCGATCCGTCCGAAGACCGCGGCTTTGAGCAGTACCTGCGCGACGTGCTCGGACAGAAGACCCCGAGGCTCACCGCAGAGCAGATCGAGCGGCGCATCAAGCAGCGCACCATCTGGGCGCAGCAGGTCTTCCACTTCCTGGTGACGGAGCTGGGTTGGTCGGCCACTCTCACCGGCCACCCGGCCGGCACGTCACCCGCACCTCACGAGAACCGACCGCTGCACGAGGCACCGGATCCCGACCCGTACGAGACGTGGAGCGACAGCTCCGTCCTCTCGGACACCTCCGACGATTCCGGCCTCTCGCAGGTACCCGAGCCCACGGGGACCGGCGCGTCCACCCTCCAGGAGCAGCACGAGGAGGAGCGGTACGAGCCCGAGGGGCTGCATGAGCCTCAACAGATCCAAGAGGTGCAGGACCCGCATGAGCACGGCAGCGGGAACGGCGCACCGACCGGGGTGCGTGGCACGGACACGGTGGAGGCGTTCCTCGCCTGGGCGGGACGGATTGAGGGCGCGGTCTCCTTCGCGCAGCTCGACGAGGGCTGGCGGCTGCTGGCGAACGAGGACGCCAAGGTGTTCCGCGAAGGCGGAAGCGCTGAGGTCCGTGACAGGCTGCTGGCCCGGATGGAGCGGCTTGTGCGCGCGATCCCGCAATTCCAGGAGCCCGCGCCTCATCCGTACGGGCTGCCGGACGAACGCGCTCCCCGTGCGGAGTGGATCGAGTGGCTCTCCCGTCTCGAAAGCTACGTCCACGATCCCGACTCCGTGGTCGTGGCCGCCTCCGGCGGCAGGGCGGCGGACCAGAGCCTTCTGTGCATCGGCATCGGCGAGAAGCTCCGGCGGGATCTGTGGAACGGCCGGACGGCGAACCATCTCCGGCCGGAACATCGGGCCGGGTACAGCCGGGCGATCGGCGCTGCGTTGGCCCGGCTGCGTACCGATGCGGCGTGGCACGGACCGGCGATCGCCGAGCAGTACCTCGTTCCTCCAGGTGGGCCCGCCCACCAGAACTGGCCTCTCTCGGTGCGGCTGCTTCTGACGGACCTGATCAAGGAGGGGGACCTCCCACTCGCCACCGCTGTCCACGACTGGGTGCACGAGCAACCGTCGACCCCCCACAACCGGACCGCCATGGCCAAGGCGTTTCAGGAGTGGCGCAACTACCTCCGAAGGCCCGAGATCGCTGAGCATCCGCTGGCCACGCTCCGCCGACCGCTGACGGACGAGGGGTTCACGGGCTTGTTCGCGGCACGACGGAGCACGGGGCGTGCCTCCAGCGACGGACGGCCGCATTTCTGGTGCTTCACCGTCGACAGCTTCTACGCTTACGTGCAACGGTCCTGGTGGCGGTTGGATCGGAGCCCAGGGCAGGAGGAGCCGCCCCCGGCGACCGGCGGCGACGAGCTGTTCGACCTGAACCTCTTCGACGGCCTGGACCTCGACTTCGCTCCGGTCGTTGCGGAAAACCCGGAACAGGACCCGTCCTCGAACACGGACCTGGTCATGGAAACCGAGCGGGGGCCGGAGCCGTCCGGGAGCGATGACTGGGACGATCTCTTCCAGGACCAGGCTCTCTGGGACGCGGTGGAGAACGGCCCGGCGGCGGACCCGTTCGGACCGAACCCGCTCGTGAGCGGTGCGCACCACACGGAACTGGCCGGGACGGAGCCGAACACCTCCGGTCCGGATGCGGACCCGGTCGATGTGGAGATGCAGGAAGCGGACGGAACCGAGCCGCAGTTGCCGGGCCCGTCCGAGGACCAGGACATGCACAGCCCGGACCAGAGCCTCCTGGACTTCCTCAACACCTACCCCTTCGACGGCCCCGACCTGGACCTGTCGCAGAACCCCTTCCCGGCGGACGGTGAGGGGGAGACGCGGTGACGGTCGCCGATACCGGCCCCCTCGGCCGCGCGGCCCGCCGGGCCGGCGAAGGGCGAGCTGACCCGGGCTCACGACGCCCTGAAGGAACTCCGTACCCACTTGGCCACCGGGGAGCAGTCGCAGCAGCCGGAAGCCGACCGGACCTGGCACCCGCTGCTGCCGCCGCCCCGTAACGCCTCCCGTACACCCACCCGAACGACACCAGAAGAAGGAGACGATGGCGCCCATGGAGCCGGAAGAGTCCCGTAAGAGGGGCGACGCCCCGTCGGCGGACGTCGAGGCGGCGGCCGTCGAAGCGGCCGCAGGCGACGCGCCCGCCGCGCCGCCGGGCCGGGGGACCACCAGGCCGCCCCGCACGGACGGCGCGACCGTGCCCGTCCTCTCCGCGGACACCGCGCCCGCGCCCGCACCCGCGGCACGCCGGGTGCCCGAAGCCACCGGGCGCACCGCGGCAGCGGGCGGGACGGACGCCGCGGCGGACACCGCGAAACGGACGGCGGGCCAGGCCACTTCGGCCGCCGCGGCCACCGGCGCGACGGCCTCCGACGCGGACCCGGGCACGCTGGTGGCGAGCGGCGGCCGGGTCTCCAAGCCCATGGTCGCCGCCGCCGGCATCGCCGGTGTCCTGCTGCTCTGCTCGCCGTTCCTCATCTCGAAGCTGACGGCCGGTGGCGGGCACGACAAGCAGCCGCCGGCCGCCGCGTCCGAGTACGACGGGCAGAACCGCGCCGCCGGGGTCGTCCCCGGGGCCGACCAGCCGCAGGGGCAGCACGCACCGCAGGACGGCGGCGCATCCGGCGGCTCCGGCGACGGCGGGCAGGGCGGCGCCCCGGCGGGTGACGCCGCCACCTACACCGCGACGGCCGGGCCCGGCTGCACCGGCAAGTCCACCGGCTACAAGGAGCACGGCACCTACGCCGACGGCGACGCGGGCTGGACGACGCACAAGGGCGGCTGGGCCAAGGACGGTTGCGACGGCTCCTTCGTCTCCGTGCCGATGGCGGGCGACAAGGGTGACGACGGCAACTACACCCTGTGGACCTTCGCCACCGGGCCGGTGAAGTCCGGCAGCTGCCAGGTCCGGGCCTACGTCCCCCAGGACGACGACGTGCGGCACGTCGGCGGACACCCCACCCGCTACTCGGTGTTCGCCTCCGCGGCCGGGACGGGCAAGGCGCTCGGCGACTTCACCGTCGACCAGACCAGGAAGCGCGGCGGCTGGGCGCCCGGCGGCACCTTCCAGATCACCGACGGGCACCTCTCCGTCACACTCCACACCCAGGGCACCGACTTCGGCGCCGGCTTCGACGGCGCCCACCACGCGGCGTCCGCCGTCGCCGTGCGGTGCACCGGCTGACCTCCGGCACCCGCCCGGTCGCCGGGCCGTCCCTGACGCCGACGTGGCGCCGGGGACGGCGGATATCCGGGCGGGGACGCCGATCCGTCCGCGTCCCCGGACCATGACACCTCTTCGGGGGACACCCCGTGTTCACCTGAAATTTATAGGGGTCGCTAGGGGTTGGGGTGCGCTGCGCAGGGGGTTCGGGGGCTGGAGAATGGAGGGGGACGACCGGGGCCGCGCGGTGAGCGGGCGGCCGGGCCCGGGCGACGGCGGTCTCCGCCGGGCCGGAATCGGAATGTCGCCCGGCGACCGGGGCACGGACCTTGTCCGCCGCTTCAGGGGCCCTGGGGCGACCGGGAGCGATGGTGCGACGCCTTCGGCGTGGAACCCCTCCCACCTGGTGCGGGAGGCAACCGAACCGGGCCGACGGCGGCCTTGACCACCGAGTTGGGCGAGCGGGGCGCAGGCCGTCCCGGAACACGGACACAGCGGCGGGCGGTACAAGCGGAACGGGGCGGTGCGGCCGCTCCGGCTGCCCGACATCCGGCCGCGGGCGCGCGGCGGGCGAGAGGAATGAGATGGGTATCGCTTCCGAGGCGGACACGGGCGAGGGGCGGACCGCGCCGGAGGAGGCCGACGCCGTAGCGGTCGTCGGACTGTCCTGCCGGTTCCCCGGGGTGGACGGCCCCGACAGCTTCTGGCGGCTGCTCCACGACGGCCCGGAGGCGTCCGGCGCATCCGGCGGCAGGCGGTTCGGGCCCGGCGGCGCGGCCCGCTGGTTCGGGCCGGAGTCGCTGGGGGTGCCCGCCGGGGACCTCGCCGCCCCCGACCCGCGGCAGCAGCTCTCCGCCGACCTCGCCCGGGAGGCCCTGGAGAGCGCCGGGATCCTCCCCGAGGGCCTGGCGGGCAGCGGCACCGGCGTCTTCCTCGGCGCGTCCGAGTGCCCGCGTCCCGCCGGGCACGGCACGTCCGGCACCGACCGCACCACCCTCGCGAGCCGGCTCTCCGCCACCCTGGGCCTGCGCGGCCCGAGCCTGGTCGTCGACACCGCACGCTCCTCGGCCCTGACCGCCGTCCACCTCGCCTGTCTGGCGCTGCGCGGCGGCGAATGCGACGAGGCGCTGGCCGGCGGGGTCACCGTCCGGGCGTCCGCCGGCGCCGCGGCGGAGGAGGCCGACGGCGGGCTCCTCGTCCTCAAGACGCTGCGCCGGGCGCTGGCCGACGGCGACACCGTGCACTGCCTGATACGCGGCGGCGCCGTCAGCCACGACGGCGGCGCCACCGCCGGGCCGGGCGCCGCCCAGGAGGAGGCGGCGCGCCGGGCCCGAGCCCACGCCCGGGTCGACGCCGCCGCGGTCCGCTTCGTCGAACTGGCCGCCCCCGCGGGCCCGGTGCGCACCGCGGTCCCCGCCGGTTCGGGTGGCCGCCCGGTGCGGGAGCCGCTGCCCGCCGACGCCGCCGCGCGGCCCGAGGGTGCCGCCGCCGCGCTCGTGAAGACGGTGCTGTGCCTGCGCGCCGCGGCCCGGGTGACCGATGAGGCACCGGCGTGGACCGGCGCCCCGGAAGGGGCGGGCTGCGCCGTGGAGCCGCTGTCGCGCCGGGGGAGCGAGCCGGTGCTGGCGGGCGTCGGCGCGGACGGCGACGGCGGGACCTGCCATCTGGTGCTGTCCGACTGGGCCGATCGCCCCGCGCCGGCTGCGGGCGTGCACGGGGTGCGGCCGGGCGCCGCCGGTGGCCGGCGGGCCGATGACGGGCCCGCCACCTCCCCGGCGGAGACCGCGGCGACGCTGCGGGCCCGCGCCGCCCGGATGAGCGTCCACCTCGCGACCCGCCCCGGCTTCCGCCCCGAGGACATCGCCGACGCCCTCGCGCCCGGCCCCGTCCGCCGCCCGCTGCCGCCGGTCGCCCCGGGCCCGCTCCCGGAGGCCGTGCCCGCACAGCGGCCGGACGCCACGGCGGCCGCGCCCGCTGCCGATGCGGAGGCCGACGCCCCCGTCGACCTGGCGGCCGGGCTCAACGACGAGCAGGTGCTGGAGATACTGGGCGAACTGCCTCTCCAGCGGCTGCGCGAGGAGGGACTCCTCTCCCGGCTGCTGGAGCTGGCCGGCCACCGCTGACCCCGCGGCACCGCACGCCACACGCACGCGCAGGGCCCGTACGGAATGTTCCGTACGGGCCCTGCGGTATGACACCGGTTCCTCGACACGATCTGCTCGGAGCTGGGCCTCGAACCCTCGTGGGAGCTGCGGGAGTTGCAGCGGATGATCCTGCGGTCCGGCGCGCGGCCCGGGACATGCAGCTGGCGGGCCGAGCCCGTACGGGGGGAGCCGGGGGGGGGGGGGGGGGGGGGGGGGGGGGGTGGGGGGGGGGGGGGCGGGGGGGGAGGGGGGGGGAGGGGGGGGGGGGGGGGGTGGGGCTTGGGGGGAAGGAAGGTTGGAGGGGGGGGGGGTTGGTGAAAAATGGGGGGGGGGAGGGGGGGGGGGAGGGAGGCCCCCCCCCCCCCCCCCCCCCCCCCCCCCCCCCCCCCCCCCCCCCGGCGGCTCAGCCGGTGCGGTCGCCCTCCGCCTGCACGAGACCGCACTCGTACGCGAAGATCACCGCCTGGACGCGGTCGCGCAGCTGGAGTTTGGCGAGCATCCGTCCGACGTGGGTCTTGACGGTCGCGGCGGACACCACCAGATGTTCGGCGATCTCCGCGTTGGACAGGCCCTGGGTCACCAGGAGGAGGACCTCCCGCTCCCGGCCGGTCAGGGACTCCAGGCCGCTCGTGTCCGGCGGCATCCACCCGTACCGATGCGGCCGCAGCCGACTGATCACCGTCGTTCTCCTTGGTCGTCGGCCATCGTGGACGAGGATGCCGAAGGGCGTGTGTGGGAGGCACCCCCAGTTGGAGGGGCGCACCGTGAACCTCACCAACTGCGGTTCAAGGGCGGGCCGTTGGGGCGGTCGGTGCGCCGGTGATCCCGGCGGTGGCCTCGGCCACGCGGGCGTCGAGAGGGATCGCCGGGGTGTGCCGAGACGCACGACCGCGTCGTCACCGCCCCGCCGCCGGTGCGACCGCCCGCTCCCGCGCCACATGCAGCAACTGCACCGTCGCGCGGCTCACCAGCCGGTTGCGGTCGTCGAAGACCTCCGCGGACCACAGCTGCTGGGTGAAGCCGCGATGGACGGGGACCGCACAGAGGTGCAGCGTGCCGTCGACCGCCGGGCGGACGTGGTGCATCTGGGTGTCCGCACAGACCGCCGCCTCGCCCTCCCCGGCGTTGAGGCTCCCGCCCGCCGCTGTCGCGCTCTCCGTCAGCGCCGCCAGCACGCCGCCGTGCACCGTGCCCGTCGCGCCGTGTATGCGCGGGGACAGGGTGAGCGAGGCGAGCACCCGCCCCGGGGACACCTCCTCGTAGCGGATGCCGAGCAGGTCGTCGAGGGGATGCCGTGGGATGGGCAGCAAGGCTCTGCTCCCTTCAGGTGGGCCGGCGCCGTGGACGGACGGTGCGGGCCTGGCACCAGGCCCGCACCGGTGCTCAGATCCAGTCCGGCTGCTCCGGGGGGATCCGGCGGCCGTTGGCGATGAAGAACGACCGGATGACGTTGCCGCGGAACAGCTGGCGGTTGCGCGGTCCGTCGAGCGCCGCGGAGAACTCCTTGACCCGGTCGCTGTAGAAGCCGCGCTTGCGGTACTTGCGGGTCTCCTCGTTGAAGATCTCCGCGATCATCTCGTCCGGCGTCCGCCCGACGAACTCGGCGAACTCGGCGACGGTGCCGAGTCGGGCGTCGCGCTCCTTCGCGTCGAGGTCCGACAGGTGTGCCGCGTACCGCTGGACGGTGATCAGATCGTGAAAGGCAGTGTCGGTCATGGGCTTTCCTCAGCAGGCGCCGCCGCGGGCGCCGTCGTGGTGGTTCGGGGCCGGGGGGAACGGGCGGGCCCGGCGGGGGAGTCGAGGCCGTCGAGGAGGTGCCCCATCCGGGACCGCTTGGTGCGCAGATAGCGCAGGCTCTCCCCGTGCGCCGGGGCGAGCAGCGGCACCCGGTCGGCCACCCGCACGCCGTGCCGGGCGAGCGCGGTGACCTTGTCGGGGTTGTTGGTCAGCAGCCGTACGCCGGTGATGCCCAGGTCGCGGAGGATCGCCGCGCCCGCGCCGTAGTCCCGGCCGTCGACCGGCAGCCCCAGGGCCACATTGGCGTCCACCGTGTCCAGACCGGTGTCCTGGAGCTGGTAGGCGCGGAGCTTGGCGGCGATGCCGATACCGCGGCCCTCGTGGCCGCGGAGATAGACCACCGCGCCGGTGCCCTCGGTCGCGACCCGCCGCAGCGCCTCGTCGAGCTGCGCACCGCAGTCGCACCGCAGCGACCCCATGAGGTCACCGGTGGCGCACTCGCTGTGCAGCCGCACCAGCGCATCGGCCGCCCCGGACACCTCGCCCGCCACGAACGCCAGATGCTCCACACCGTCCGCCGCCGCGTACGCCACGCAGCGCAGCTCGCCGTGGGCGGTCGGGATGCGGGCCTGGGCCAGGCGGCGGACTCCCGCGGAGCCGTCGGGGTGGGCCGAAGGCCGCGACGGCGCCCGGGAACCGGGCACCACCGCAGCCTCCGACATCAGCTCGGCTCTCACTCGGGGAGACCGAACATCCCCGCCAGGGCACGCAGCTCCGCCTTGCGGTGCGGCAGCGGCGCGGGCGCCTGGATCATCCCGGCGTCGGACAGCTCGGCGACGACCGACTCGTCGCTGCCGTAGCTGGTGCCCCAGGTGCCGTCGAAGTACAGGTCCTCGAAGTCGGGGCGCGGGCGCTGGCCGCCGGCCTCGGTGCTCTCGGCGGAGTAGCCGACCAGCTGGATCTGGGTCGGGATGACGCTGTCGGGCATCTTCAGCAGCTCACGGATCTGCTCCCGGCGGCCGGTGACCAGACCGGTGCCCAGGCCCTCGTCCGTCGCGGCGAGCAGCGCCGAGCCGACACCGAGACCGCACTCGAAGGCGCTGAGCCACTTCGCGAACTCGACGTCACCGGCGAGCACGTTGAAGTCCGGCGTCTTCATCACGACGCTGTCGACGAACTCCTCGGACCAGCCGTAGCTGGAGGTCAGGGAGCCCGACTCGATCAGCTTGAGCAGCGCGGGACGCAGCGGCTCCCACCCGGCCATGTCGGTGCACCACACGATGGCGACCGGCGCCTGGTGGGCCTGCGGCTGGTTGTAGACCGCGTCGATCAGACCGTCGCGCACCGCGTCCGGGGTCTCGCCCTTGGTGATGACGACGGCCTTACGGACCTCCTGCGCATTGCCGTGGTGCGACTGGAGCCGCGCGGCGTGCAGGATCTTCTGGACCTTCTCCTTCTCCACCGGGCGCCATGCCTGGTAGTAGCGGGTGGTGCGGCGCGTACCGACGGCGCGCTTGAATTCCATGGATACTCCTCAGGGTGATGGATGGATATCCACCGGTGCGGGCGTCGTCAGCGCTCGCACCGGGTCAGCGACCGCGAAGCAGATGCTTGCGGATCTTGCCTACCGGGGTGCGCGGCAGTCCTTCGACGACCTCCACACACCCCGGAACCTTGAACGGCGCCAGCCTTGCCGCACACCACTCGATCAACTCACCTTCAGTGAAGGGGTGTTGACCGTTGAGGACGACGAAGACCTTCACCGTCTCGTCCCGGATCGGATCCGGGACCCCGACCGCCGCCGACTCGAAGACCGCGGGGTGCGCGTTGACGACCCGCTCGATCTCGCTCGACGACACGTTCTCGCCCGCCCGCTTGATGACGTCCTTGCCGCGGTCCACGAAGTGCACGAACCCGTCGGCGTCCACCCGGACGTGGTCCCCGGTCCGCAGCCAGCCGCCGCCCAGCGCCTTGGCCGTCGCCTGCGGATCGCGCAGATAACCGGCCATCAGCGTGCGCCCCGGCACGCCGCCGACCAGCAGTTCGCCGCTCTGGCCGCGGACGACGTCCCGCAGCCGTTCGTCGACCACCCGCAGCCGGGCGCCGGGCACCGGGCGGCCCATGCTCTGGTTGCGGCGCCGCCCGTGCAGCGGGTTCATCAGCGGCGGCGCCACGGTTTCGGTCATGCCGTACAGCTGGAGCAGCGGCGCCCCGAACCGCTCCTCGAACCCGGTGAGTTGGGTCTCGGTGACGTTCTGCGCGAACAGCACCGCCCGCAGCCGGTGCGCGGTGTCGTGCGCGGACGGCTGCTGCGCCAGGATCATCCGGATCGGCGCGGCGAACAGACTCGCCACCGTCGCCCCCAGCCGCACCGCCTGCTCGGACCAGCGTGAGGCGCTGAACCGCGGGGTCAGCGCGATCGACGCGCCGGTGACCAGCGCGGACATCGAGGAGTAGTACTGCGCGTTGCCGTGGAACAGCGGCAGCACGATCAGCTGCCGGTCCTCCTGCCGCAGCCGCAGCTGCCGGGCGACGACCTCGCCGGAGTGCAGATACGCCGCGTGCGGGACGACGACGCCCTTGGGGCGGCTGGTGGTGCCGGAGGTGTAGAGCACGCCGAGCGGCGCGGACGGATCGTTCACCACGTGCGCGGGCCGGGCCGGCGCCGTGGCCAGCGCCCGGTCCAGCGACTCCGCGCCGGTCACCAGCAGCTGCTCGCAGCAGGGCGAGTCGATGGCGGCGACCTGTGCGGTGGTGAGCAGTTCGGGCTGGGTCAGGCTGAGCCGGCACTCGGCGTGGGAGAGGACGTAGGAGAGTTCGCCGGCGGTGGAGAGGGGGTTGGTGGGGACCATGACGGCGCCCGCCTTCGCCGCGCCGAACCAGGCGTCGAAGAACTCGGGGCGGTTGGTCAGATGGACGTGGAAGCGGCTTCCTGGGCCGATGCCCCGGCTGACCAGAAGGTCGGCCATCCGCTCGGCGCGGCGGTCCATCTCGCCGTAGCTGATCGTCGTGACCGCACCGGACTCGTCCAGGAAGGAGAGGAACGGGTGGCCCGGATGGCTCCGGGCACGTCGCCGCAGAACACCGTGGACGGTGTCCTGTCCTGGGCTGCTCTGCCGTAGTGGTTGCACGCGGAACAGCGTCCGGGGCGTAGATCAGTTTCGGCGTAACGAACCATCAACTCGCTGTTAACGGACGGCTGATGAGGTGATGTCCGTACGGCTCCCGGAACGACGACGAGCACCGGACGGCGGGGCGTCCGGTGCTCTCGGTGAAGGGGGTGGAGGGGCGGGCCCGCAGGGCGGAGTCGGGGGAACTCCCGGGCCCGCCCCTCCGGTGCCGGCCGCCTTCAGGGTGGCGGCCGGTGGAGTGGGCCTCGCGGCAGCGGCGCGGCCCGGGCGGGGGAGGACGTCCCGGGACGCGGCCGTGAGGGTTGCCGCGAGGCGGTCGGGGGGTCAGGGATGCGCGGTGCCGCGCCGCCCGGAGCCCGGCCGGGGCTCCTGGTGACGGGGGCAGCGTGCGCACCGGCACGGCGGGAACGCGGCGCTGATCGCGGGGTGCGGCGGCGTCGCCCCCAACGGCACGTCCACGTAACGGACTTCGGTCCGGGCGGACGTCGTGGGGTCGATCCGGTACACGTTCAGGGTCATGCGGGACACGCGGCACCTCCGGCGCGGCGTGCGGCGGGGACCGGGGCGGTGGCACGTTCGACGGGCGCGGGCCGGGCGGGACGTACGAGGGCAGGGGGCATGGGGGCAGGTCCTCTCCGTCAGGCGGGGGGTGACGACCCGGGGGGAAGGTCCGGGCCGTAAGCGGGGAGGGCCGGGCGGTACTCACGAAGGGGCGCCGGCCGACGCCGGACGGCAGAGCTGCCGTGGCGACTTCCCGCCATCAAACCGCCCCCGCGGTTCGGCGGGCACCCCCTTCTGGATGCCCCCGGACGGGGGTAGCCACCCGGGCCGCGGCGGCGTCCCACACGCCGTCCGCGGTACGGCGGAGGCGGGGCCCGATGGCCCCGGCGAAGCAGCGGCTCAACTCCCCGTTAAGGAACGACCGGGCCGTGCGAAGGGACCCTACCGACCGGCGGCCGCACGGAGCAATCCTCCGCGGGCTACGGGCATTTCCGCCTTCCGTTCCCGGCGACCCCTGGCATCGGGTGATCGGACCGTGACAGGATGTGCCCGGGATTCCCGACGGTCGACTTAACTCACCGTTGGGTCCGTGGACAGGGCTGCGCACGGGCCGGCGACGGCAACGGCCGCACACGGGGGAAAGGGCTGGGGGATGGCTGCGAAGGACGACAGGGAGCACACCGGAGAACCGGGCAAGGGGAAAGCCGGAGGCATGGCGGAGAAGGGCGCGCGGAGCGGCGCCGGACGTGGCACGGCGGCGCGCGGCGATGCGGCGCGGCAGGACACCGACACCCTCGCCGACCGCCTGGGCCGCCTCTTCACCCATATGCATCCGCCCGGCGCGCCGTACACCAACGCCCATGTCGCCGAGGAGATCAGCGGCGATCCGGAGCAGTACGGCGGGGTGCGCCTGACCGAGCAGTACCTCTCCATGCTGCGCAACGGCCGCCGGAGCAACCCTTCTCCCGAAGTTCTGCGCGCGCTGGCGAAGTTCTTCGGCGTCCCGGCCGGATATCTCCTGGGCGATCTGTCGCAGCCGCAGGCCGAGCGGGTGGAGGAGGAGGTCCGCTTCCTCGCCGCCATGCGCGACCAGCGGGTCCGCGCCATCGCCCTGCGCTCGGTGGGCCTGCCGCCCGACGTCCAGGAGAGCCTGACCACCATCATCGACCAGTTCCGCCGCCAGATGGACCTGCCGGGCAGAGGCGGTGCCACCGATGACGGTTGACCTGCCCCGGGCCGACGGGCCGGACCGGCTCTTCGCCACCTGGCGGCGCACGCACGACGACGGGATGACCATGCGAGTGGGGCGGATACGCAGGCGGTGCAAGCGGCTCGTCAAGGAGCTGGCGCTGCCCGCCACGGTCGATCTGCGGGGCCTGTGCGACCTCGTCGGCACACGCGTGGGAGCCCCCGTCCACCTGGTGCCGATGAGCCTCGACGGCGCCGCCTCCGGCATGACGGCGGCCACCGACGACGCCTACTGGGTCTTCTACGAGAGCCGCACCTCGCCCTGGCACCAGGCCCACATCGTCCTCCACGAACTGGGCCACCTCCTCCTCGGCCACGACCGCGACCCCGCGCTCACCGAGGACGCACTGCGCCTGTGGACCCCCTCCGTCGACGCCACGACCGCGCTGCGCCGGATGGGCCTGACCCCGGGCCTCGCCCGCCACCACGGCTACGACAACCCCGCCGAACGCGAGACGGAGGTCCTGGGCACCCTCCTGATGGAACGCCTCGCCCCGCCCACCCAGGACCCGCCGCCCCCACCGGACGGCCGCGCCGCCGAACTCGCCGCCGCCCTCGGCCCGGCCCTCCAGCACCTGCGCAGCCCGGACACACCCGCCCCGGACACCGCGGACCCCGGGAGCGAGGACCACGGCCCGGCCGAAGACACCACGGGCTCCGACGTCACCGGATCCGCCCGCGACGGCGGCGGTGAGCCCCGTGCCTGATGTCTTCGACGTCCTCTACCTCTGCTTCGCCGCCGTCGCCTGGACCATCGTCGGCTACAAGACCACCGCCTGGCTCCGCGACCGCGCCAACGCCGACCTGGGCCTGGCCTGCGTGATGACCGGCAGTGTCGCCACCGTCTTCCTCTTCTCCGCCCCCAGCCTCTACCGCGCCTTCGACCACCTGCTGGGCGTCGCCAACCTCGCGATGGTCTTCCTCTACTCCGCCGTCATGGTCTTCGCCGTCGGCGCCCAGGTGATGCTGGCCCGCTGGGCGGCGGGCGAGGGCGACGCGGCCCGCCGCCGCGCCCGCACCCGGGCCCGCGCCACGATCGCCGCCGTCGCGGTGCTCTGGGCGGTCGCCGTCACCGGCTTCGCCGTCGGCCGCCCCGACGCCGTCGAGCACCCCCGCGACTTCAGCACCGCCTACACCGGCGCCCCCGGCGTCATGGTCTTCCTCGGCCTCTACCTGGCCATCTTCGGCGCCAGCCTGGCGGCCCTCGGCGCGCTCTGCCTGTGCTACGCCGCCACCCTCGGCGTCTCCTGGCTCGCCCGCGGCCTGCGGGTGATGTCCGCCGGATGCCACCTCGGCCTGGTCTACTGCGCCGCCAAACTCCTCGGCTTCGTCCTCTCCTGGGCCGGCCGCCCCGCGCCCTGGCTCTCCAACGGCGTGGCCCCGCTCAGCGCCTCGGTCGCGGCGCTCCTCGTCCTCGCCGGTTTCGCCCTGCCGGCCGCCGGCCCGCGCGCGTCGGCCTGGCGCCGACTGCGCCGCCTCACCCCGCTGTGGCGGCAGGTCACCGAGCAGAGCCCGGAGGTCACCATGGAGCGCGGGACCTGGCCGGGGCGGTGGCCCTTCGCCGACCTGGAGTGGCGGGCCAACCGCCGGATGGCCGAGATCCGCGACGTCCAGCGCTCCCTGCGCCGCCACGTCGAGTCCGACACCCTCGACATCGCCGGGGAACGCGCCCGCGCCGTGGTGCCGGACGACCGCCAGCGCGCGGCCGTCGCCGAGGCCGCCGCGCTCCGCCGCGGCCTGGAGAACCGCGCGGTGGGCCACGTCCCCCCGCACGCCGCCGACACCGTCGTCGTCACCCACGGCACCGGCGACGGCCGCCTCGCCGCCGAGTACGAGCACCTCGCCCTCGTCGCCGACGTCTACCACTCGCCGCTGATCGACACCGTCCTCACGGAGCTGCGCCAGCGCAGCGCGACGGCCCGCCACTGACGGCGACACACCGACGGGGTGGCCCGGCACGGGGGTCCGGGCCGCCCGAACCACCGTCGCCGCGGGCGGCGCCTCCTCCCGGTCCCGGGCCGGGGCGCCGCCCGCGACCGGGGGAGCGAACGCCATTCCCCCGCCTCACCGGCCCTTCCCCACAGGCCAGTTCGGCCACCGCCGCCCGGCACCCCTAGGGCGTGTCCGTAAAGTCGCGTCGTTCGCCCGGAGGGCGGGGCTTGCGGCGTCCGGTGCGTGCCCTCGCAAGGCGGAGGGTCGCCCCGATACTGGGTTGTATCGGGGTGATCCGACAACGCCGCAAGGGGGTACCTCCCTGCTCGAGCGGAGCCGAGAGCTTGGGGGAGTGCGTGCCGGGCGTCGCAAGCCAGGCGGGACTTTGCGGACACGCCCTAGAGTCGGACACCATGCAGAACACCGCCGAGACCGGCCCCGCAGCACCCGTCGATGTGACGCCTCTTCTCGACGACCCGCACACCGCGTACGCCGCACTGCGCGAAAGCGGCCCCGTCCACCGCATCGCCGGCCCCGACGGGCAACCCGCCTGGCTCGTCACCCGCTACGACGACGTGCGGGCCGCCCTCGCCGACCCGCGGCTCTCCCTCGACAGGCGCCATGCCACGCCCGGCAGCTACCGCGGCTTCGCGCTGCCCCCGGCGCTCGACGCCAACCTCCTCAACATGGACCCGCCGGACCACACCCGGGTGCGCCGCCTGGTCGTCCGCGCCTTCACCCCGGGCCGCGTCGAGGCGCTGCGCGCCCCCGTACGCCGCGTCGCGGACGAACTGCTCGACGCCGTCGAACCGGCCGGACGCGCCGACCTCCTCGCCGACTACGCCGGGCAGCTGCCGATCGTCGTGATCTGCGACCTGCTCGGCGTGCCCCGCGACGACCGGCGGGACTTCCGCGCCTGGACCGACCGGCTGATCACCCCCGATCCGTCCCGTCCGGAGCTGATGAAGCAGTCCGTCGGCGCACTCTTCACCTACTTCACCGGCCTCATCGCCACCAAGCGCGCCCACCCCGGCGACGATCTGCTCTCCGAACTCATCGCGGTCCGCGACACCCCGGACGACGCCGCACCGGACGACGCCGCGCCCGGCGGCGACCGGCTCTCCGAGGACGAACTGACCTCGCTGGCCTTCCTGATCCTCTTCGCCGGCTACGAGAACACCGTCCACCTCATCGGCAACGCCGTCCTCGCCCTCCTCGACCACCCCGAACAGCTGACGGCGTTGCGCCGTAATCCGGCCGAACTGCCGAACGCGGTGGAGGAGTTCATGCGCTTCGATCCGCCGGCCCCGCTCGCCATCCGGCGCTTTCCCCGCGAGGACCTGGAGATCGGCGGCGTCCGCATCCCGGCGGGCGACTGTGTGCTGCTCTCCGTCGCCTCCGCCAACCGCGACGAGGCCCGTTTCCCCGCCGCCGACCGCCTGGACCTCGCCCGCGGCCTCTCCGGCCACCTCACCCTCGGTCACGGAATCCACCACTGCCTGGGGGCGCCGCTGGCCCGGATGGAGACGGCGGTCGCGCTCGGCGCGCTGCTCGAACGGTTCCCCGGGCTGCGGCTGGACGTCCCGCGGGAGTCGCTCACCCACCGCAGGACACTGCGTGCGCGTGGCCTGAACTCGCTGCCTGTGACGTGGTGAGCCGCCGACGAACACGCTTTCCGAGGCATAAGTGTTCTGCGATGCGGTAGAAAGGTGTTGAGACCCGCCCGGTGTGCATCCCCCGTCGCACCGGGCGGGTCGCTCTGTGTGGGGACACACCGCAGGGTCGTAGCTGTCGTCCGTCTGGCCCAGCCGTCCTGCGAGGCGCCCGGCAGCTCCCTAGCGTGATCGTCATGTCACTCGATGCATTCCTGTCCCGGAAGGCCGGTGCACTGGCGGTGCTCGTCGTCGCCGGCGTCCCGTCGGCCTGTATACCGGCCCCGGCCCTCGCGGCCGACGCGCACCGCCCGCCCGCTCCGGCCGTCGCCGGGGTGCAGGTGGCCGACGATCCCGGGGTGCCGGCACTCCCGGAGAACCTCTCCGCCCTGTCGTGGGCCGTCACCGACGCCGACTCCGGCAGCGTCCTGGCCGCCAAGGATCTGCACCGCAAACTGCCCCCGGCCAGCACCCTCAAGACCCTGTTCGCGGTCACCGCGCTGCCGAAGTTCGCCGCGGATTCGGTGCACCGGGTCGAGCCCGCCGAACTGGAGGGGGTCGGCTCGGGCAGCAGCCTCGTCGGCGTCGAGGCGGGCAGCAGCTACTCGGTGGCCGACCTGTGGCGCGGGGTGTTCCTGCGCTCGGGCAACGACGCGGTGCACGTCCTCGCGTCGATGAACGGCGGATGGGAGGCGACCGCCCGGGAGATGCAGGCGAAGGCCCGGGAGCTGGGCGCCAAGGACACGACCGTGAAGTCCCCGGACGGTTACGACACCCCGGGCCAGGTCTCGTCCGCGTACGACCTGACGGTCTTCGCCCGGGCGGGGCTCGCCAACGACGACTTCGCGCGCTACTGCTCCACCGCCCGGGCCGACTTCCCGACCGCCGGCGGTGTCACCCGTATCGAGAACACCAACCGGCTGCTGTCCGGCACGAACGGGATGTCCCGCTACCCGGGGATCATCGGGGTGAAGAACGGCTACACCACCAACGCCGGAAACACCCTGATCGCCGCCGCCCGACGGGGCGGGCACACCCTGCTGGTGACGGTCATGAACCCGCGGTCCGGTGCGGCCAACGGCGTCTACAAGGAGGCCGCCGCGCTGCTGGACTGGGGTTTCGACAGCGTGGGCACCGCGGAGCCGATCGGCTCGATGAACCGCGCGGTGGCGCCGGGCCCCGACACGGAGCCCGCCCCGCACACCACCCGCACCGACGAGGCGGGCAACTCGCCGTGGCGGGACGCGCTCGCCCTGTGGGGCGGCGGCATAGGCGCCGCGGTCCTCGCCATGGGCGCGGCGCTGGCCCGCCGCCAGCACCTGCGCCGCCGGGCGGCCGAACGGGGCGGACGGCAGGCACCGTAAGGGGCGGCCTGACGGCTCAGACGCGCAGCCGCGGCGCCGAAGCGGCCGCCGGGACCGGATCCGCCGGGGCGTCCCGCAGCCGTGCGGTCAGGTGCCGGGCCCAGGCGGTCAGCGCGGCGATGTCGATGCCGTACGGGGCGGTGTCCGCGTACGGGGCGAGGGCCGCCGCGCCGCGGTCGAGCAGGGACACGGCGCCGGTGGCGTTGGCGCGGGCCGCGTGGGTGAGGCCGACGGCGAGCTGCGCCAGGCCGCGCCAGAGCGCGCGCTCCGGCTCGGCGGCGGTCTTCCAGGCGTCCTCCAGCACCTCGTGGGCGTGGAACGGCATCCCGGCGTCGAGCAGCCGCTGCGCCTCGGTCAGCGTCGCCTCCGGCGTCCGGACCACGCCCTCGGGCTGGCGGGCCACGCCCGGTGCGCCGTACGGCAGCGGCCGCCCGAGCCCGTCGCGGGGCCGCGCGTTGCGGGCCCGGCCGTCGGCGTCCCGGTCCCGGCGGCGGGCGGTCGGCGGCGGTGCGGCCTTCGCCGCCGCCTCCTCGGCGCAGAAGCGGCAGCCGTCGCGTTCCCCGTCCGGCCGGTCGTCGATCCGCCCGCAGACCTCGCAGACCCGGTCCAGCCAGCAGGCCGGGTCGCCGCCCTCCCCGCCGGCGGCCGGGCGCGGCGTGTCGGCGGTGGTCCGTCCGGTGTCCCTCTGCTCGTCACTCACCCTTCGATTGTGCGCCGGGGACGGGACCGCCACGCGTCCGGGTCACGGCACCCGGGCCGGGGACGAGGCGTCGGGGACGCGCAGGGCGGGGGAGCCGTGGCCGTCGGCGGGGACGGTCCAGATGTCGCTGGAGCCGGTCTCCTTGCCGGGCAGCGCATAGGCGAGTGTGGCGTCGTCCAGCCAGGCGGCCTGGTCGTCGACGCTGCGGGTCTCGGCGAGCGGGTGCTCCTTGAAGGTGCGCAGATCGAGGACGTACAGCCGCCACGGGTCGCGGGCGCCGTCGCGGACGCGTTTCTTGAAGGCCAGGCGGGTGTTGTCGGGGGAGAGCGAGGGGCACTCGACGTTCTCGCGGAGCGTGCGGGCCCGCCATCTGCGCAGGTCGCCCTTCACCAGGTAGGTCTTGCCCGCGGTGGAGACCGTCGCGTAGAAGGTGTTGTCGTCGCGGGCGAAGGTGACGCCCCAGTAGTTGACGTCGGGGGCGTGGTAGCGGCGGCCGTCGAGGGTGAGGGGGATGCCCTCCATGTTCTTGATCAGGTAGCCGGTGCGGGTGTCGAGGATCGAGGTGCGGGTGGAGAAGGACGTGGTGGCGTACGAGTCGCCGGTGGCGAACATCGTCCACGACAGCATCCGGCCGGACGCCGAGACCCGCGCCCGGTTGGGGATACCGGTCAGCCCGATGCGGCGCTTCTCGCGCAACTTCTCGTCGAGCACGACGGCGTACGAGCGCGGCGGGATGCCGGGGCGGCGCGTCAGGCACAGTCCGGTGCGGGCCGCCGCGTAGAAGCGGTCGCAGCGCGGACCGCCGGTGGTGCGCTTCTCCGGCCCGTGGGCGGAGACGGCGGTGCCGGTGGCCGGCAGCCGGGCGATGCGGCCGTCCCCGGCGCCGGTGGAGCGGAAGTACAGCCGGCCGCGGTCGAGGCCGAACGCCGAGACGGGGTCGGCCGGTTCGGCCCGGCGGGCCGCGCCCACGGTGTACGCCACGGCGACACCGGCCAGCAGCGCGCCCGTCACGGTCAGCGCGAGGACGCGCATCCGCAGCGGCAGCGCGGCGAACCGGGCCGCGGCCCCGGCGGGCGCGGGCCGGGCGCCCGGGGAGACGGCGCCCGGTTCCCGGCCCTCGGGGTGCGGGCCCTCGGGGTGCGGGCCCTCGGGCTCCCGGACCGCGGGCTCGCGGTGTGGAGAGGGGTTCATGCCGATGTGAGGTGCCTTTCCGTGCGGGGGAGCAGAAGGACCGCGGCGAGCAGGGCCACGGCCAGTGCGGTGACCGCGGCGATCAGCGCCGGGCGGGTGCCCCACAGCGTCCAGGCGGCGCCGAACCCGGCGGCCGCCAGCAACCGGCACAGCGCCTGACCGGTCTGGAGCAGCGCCATTCCGCTCGCCCGGCGTTCGGCGGCGAGGACCGGTCCGGCGAGCGCCATCAGGACGCCGTCGGTCGCCGCGTAGAAGACGCCGAGCAGCAGCAGGACGGCGGCGAGCAGCGGCAGTCCGGCGCCGGAGGTCAGCAGCAGGAGATAGCCGCCGAGCAGGGCGGCGTGGCCGACCAGGAACGGCACCCGGCGGCCGATGCGGTCGCCGAGCCGTCCGGCGGGCACCGCCAGCAGCAGATAGACCGCCGCGGCGCCCAGCGGCAGCAGCGGGAACCAGCTGACCGCGAACTCCAGCCGCCGCTGCAACAGCAGATAGAGGAACGAGTCGCCGATGGTCGCGGCGCCCAGCAGCGCGGCGGCGGTGAAGATCCGCCGGAACGCCGCGTCGCGCAGCGGGGCCAGCAGCGCGGCGCGCGGCCGGGGCGCGGTGGGTTGCGGTACTACGGGCGCCGCCGCGCGGTCCGGTACGAGGACGACGAGCAGCAGCACGCCCAGCAGGCCCACGCAGAAGCTGACGACGAAGACCGCGTCGTAGGCGTCGGCGGTGGCCCACAGCAGCGCGAACGCGGCGAGCGGACCGAGCAGCGCACCGGTGGTGTCCATCGCGCGGTGCACCCCGAAGGCGCGGCCGAGTGCGTTCGGCGGGGCGCTGAGCGAGATCAGCGCATCGCGGGGAGCGGTGCGGACGCCCTTGCCGAGGCGGTCGGCGGCGAGGGAGGCGCCGATGCCGAGGGTGGCGCCGCCGGAGAGCAGCAGCCCGAGGCGGGAGAGCGCGGAGAGGGCGTAGCCCCAGCCGGCGACGAGTTTGTGGCGCCCGCCGCGGTCGGCGGCGTGCCCGCCGAGCAGCCGCACGAGGGCGGTGGCGCCGTTGTAGAGGCCGTCGAGGAAGCCGAACTGGAGGGGGGAGAGGCCGAGTTGGATGACGAAGTACAGCGGCAGCACGGCGGTGACCATCTCCGAGGAGATGTCGGTGACGAGGCTGACCGCGCCGAGGGCCAGTACCGGCCCGCCGACGCGGCCCCGCGTCACCTTGGTCGCCGTGGTGGCCGCGTCCGTGGTCGCGAGATACATGGTGCCCGGTGCCCGCCTTCGCCGGTCAGTGGCAGGTGTAGGACGGGCTGCTGTCCTTGGTCTTGCCGTCCGTGCCGACCAGGTCCCAGGAGTAGCCGGTGTCGGTGAAGTTGAGCTTGACCACCCCGAAGGTGTCGGTCAGCCGCTTCTGGCTGTTGGGCTGGACCTCCTCGATCTTGTACGGGTGGGCGCCGCCCATGCCGCCGAGGAGTTCGACGATGCCGTTCTTGTCGTCCCGCTTGCCGTCCGGCGTCTGCGGGGCGAACCGCTCGTAGTGGTGGTCGTGGCCGTTGAGCACCAGATCCGCCTTGGCGTCGTAGAGCGCCTTCCAGACGGGGCGGCTGACCGGGTCGTTGCCGTGCTCGCCGGAGGAGAAGAGCGGGTGGTGGAAGTAGGCGGCGACGCACTTCTTGGAGGTGTTCTTGAGGTCGTCCTTGAACCACTTCAGCTGCGTGGAGTTGAGGTTGTTGGTGTCGAGGGCGATGAAGTGCCAGTTGCCCTCGTCGTAGCTGTAGTACGGCTTGCCCTCGGGGTAGGCGATCTTGCCGAAGTAGGACTTGTAGCCCTTGAACTCGCCGTCCGGGTCGTAGGTCTCGTGGTTGCCCGGGATGGGGTGGGTCTTGTTCTTGAAGGCGCCCCAGGTCTTGTCGTAGTAGCGGGTGAAGTCCTTGAGGCGGGCGTCGTCGTACTGGTTGTCGCCCATCGTCATGATGAACTTCGGGTTGATCTTCTTCACCAGCGCGGCGGTCTTGGGGTGTTCGCAGTCGCTGCTGTCCGCGGTGCACTGCTCGGCGATGTCCCCGGCGGCGACGACGGTGAAGCCGCCCGCCGCGCGGTGCGGGGAGGCGTCGGCGCGTCCGGCGGGGGACCACATCAGCACGCCGCCGGCGAGCGCGAGGGCGGCGGCGCCGGCCGCCGGGATGCCGATGCGGGGGTTCTTGTGGAGGGGCTTCTTGGCGCGGGGGGTGGGCGTCATGTGCGTCTCCTGGTTCGGCGCGTGGAGCCGTTCCCGAGGAATCCTGACGCCGGGTCATGTACGGGTCAAGATGCCGGGGCGCCATTGTTAGGAAACTTTCCTACTCGCCTTGTGCGGGGCGGGCCGGGTGATTTCGGGACGGCCGCGAGGTAGCGCGGCCAGGGCCTGGGCATAGCTCGTCCGCGGGCCGCAGTGGCGTCCGGGGCACTGCCGCCCATGGCTACCGGAGGTGTCGGTGCGGAGGAGTCGTACGGTGTTCGCCGTCCTGGCCGCGGTCGTCCTGACGCTTGCGGCCCCCGCCTCCACCGTGGGCGTCGGTGGCGTGGGGGCCCGGCCGGGAGCGTTGGTGCCGTCCCAAGGCGTCGCCGGTGATCCCCGGACGGCTGCGGACGGTGCGCCGGGGTGCGTCGGCGGACTGGACCCGGCGGGCGGGAAGCCGGCCCGTGGGCGGAGGTTCATGGTTGCCGCGGCGAATCCGCTGGCCGTACGGGCCGGTTGCGAGGTGTTGCGCGCAGGGGGAAGCGCGGCGGACGCGGCGGTGGCAGTACAGGCGGTTCTCGCCGTGGTCGAGCCGGAGTCCTCCGGTCTGGGCGGCGGTTCGGAGGTGGTCCACCGGGAAAGCCGCCGGCACCGCGTCCGGGTCTTCGACGGGCTCTCCCGCGCGCCGGCAACCGTCACGGCAGCGCTGAACGTACCCATGGCAGCCGAGCGCCGGCACCACGGCGTCACCGCGTTCGACGACAGCGTGGACCACACGGGCCGGGCGGTCGGTGTGCCCGGCACCGTGCGGGCCCTCGGCCGGCTCCACCACGCCTACGGCAGCCGGCCCTGGGACACGCTCTTCACCTCCGCGCGCAGGCTCGCAGCCACGGGTTTCCCGGTCAGCCCGTATCTGCACGAGTCGGCGGTGGGCATGTGTGCCCACCGGGACCTGAGGGCCCGTTACTGCGACGGGGACACGCCGAAACCGGTGGGCGCCAAGGTGGTCAACCACGAGCTGGCCCGGGTGCTGCACGAGGTGGCGGTGGGCGGTGCCCGTGCGTTCTACGACCCGGCAGGCACCATCGCACCGGCGATCGTCGCCCGGGCGCGCCGCGGCCCCCTCAAGCCGCGCACCGACAGCCGCGGCCCCGCCGTGATCCCCTCCCTCATGACGGTCGAGGACGTCGCGGCCTACCGGGTACGCGAGCGCACCCCGCTGTGCGGGGACGTCTTCGGACGCCGTATGTGCACGGCCCCGCCGCCCTCCTACGGCGGCATCGACGTGCTGAACCTCCTGGCCCTCGCCGAGCGCAAGGGCATCGCCCGTCTCGCACCGGGCACCCTCGCCCAGACCCACCTGGCCATCGAGGCGAGCCGGCTCGCAGGGGTGGACGCCCGCTCGACCGTCGGTGATCCGGACTACACCCACGTGCCGATCGCGGCCCTGCGTGCCCCCGGCCACCTCGACCGTCGCGCGGCCCAGATCTCCCTCACCGCCGCGCGGCACCCCGTCCTCCCGGGTCTGTCTCCCCGCCCGGCCCGCCACCCCGCCACCCACGACACCACCAGCCAGATCAGCATCGTCGACAGCCACGGCAACGCCGTCTCCATGACCACCACGGTCAACTCGGACTTCGGAGCCGCTCTTGAGGCACGCGGGATGATCCTCAACGACGCCCTCACCAACTTCTCCCGCCCCGACAGCGCCGCCGGTGTCACCGAACGGGCCAACACCATGGAACCGGGCAAACGGCCCTTCACCTCCGTGGCCCCCGCCCTGGTCCTCGACCCTGCTCAACGGCTGCGACTGGTCGCGGGCTCGGCGGGCGGCGCCCCCATCCCGGACTACGTCGCCCAGCAGGTCCTCGGCGTCATCGTCTACGGGATGAACCCGCAAGAGGCCCTCGACCAGGCACACGTCAGCGGCCAGACCACCATCGCCGACTGTGCCGGAGGACCCGACGTCCGCTCCGACGTCGAACAGGGAACCGACGCCGAAGCGCTCCTCCCCGGCCTCACCTCCCTGGGGCACCCCTGCGCCCGAGCGGTCCCCCTGCGCAGCGGAGCAGCCGCCGTCGAGGTGCGCCCCGACGGCCGGTTGTTCGGCGCCGCCGACCCCCGCCGCGACGGCACAGCCACGGGGGACCGCTCGGGCCACCGCCCGCCGCGCGCAGGCGAACCGCGGCACCGTCCTCGGGGCTGAAAAGACGCCGGGGCCCCGGAGGATGTCCTCCGAGGGCCCCGGCCGGGTCGCGTCAGATCTCGCGGATACCGCGTCCCGCCCAGGCGGGTGCGGGCACCACCAGTCCGGTGAGCCTGCGGTGCGTCGCCTCGGGCAGCGGTGCGGAGCGGCCCGTGCCCTGGTCGACGTGGAGCGCGAACAGCTCCTCCGTCGCCACCGGGGCGTCGCCCGGCTCACCCACGAACATCTCGTGCGCGAACCGCACCTTCTTCGCGTCGACGCCCAGCACCGAGGTGCGGACCGTCAGTTCGCTGCCGCGCGCCACCTCGTCGAGATAGCGGACGTGCGCCTCGACCGTGTACAGCGAGCAGCCCGACTCCGCGCGGTAGGCGTCGTCCAGCCCGGTTCGATCCATCAGCGCGTCCGTCGCGAACCCGAAGACGAGGACGTAGTACGCCTCGCTGAGGTGGCCGTTGTAGTCGATCCACTCGTCCCGGACGGTCTGCCGGAAGAGGGGGAGCGGGGCCGTCATCGGGCGGTGCCTCCCAGACGGCCGGTGGCGCGCAGCACGTCGATGACGCCCTGGTCGCGCTCGGCGACGAGGTCCGCGTACGTCCGCTCGCCGGCGGCCTCCTCGCAGCCGTCGACCATCGCGTCGCGCAGCTCGCGGTCCAGCTCGGGGGCCTCCAGACGGGTCCACGGCGACTTCAGCGACGGGCCGAAGTGGTCGAGCATGTGGCCCATGCCGCCCTCGCCGCCGGCCAGCGCGAAGGTCAGGCAGGGACCCATGAACGCCCAGCGCAGGCCCGGGCCCTCGGTGATCGAGTCGTCGATGTCCTTCACCGTCGCCTCACCGTTGGCGACCATGTGCAGCGCCTCGCGCCACAGGGCCTCCTGGAGGCGGTTGGCGATGAAGCCGGGCAGCTCGCGGTCCATGGTGATGACGGACTTGCCCGCCACGTCGTAGAAGCGCGACGACCAGGCGACGGCGTCCGCGGCGGTGGTCTCGCCGCCGACGACCTCGACCAGCGGGATCAGGTACGGCGGGTTGAACGGGTGGCCGACGACCAGACGGCCCGGGTCGGCGGCCTCGGTCTGCATGTCGGTCATCGGGTAGCCGGAGGTCGACGAGGCGATGACCACGCCGGGCGGGGTGGCGGCGTCCAGCTCGGCGAGGAGGGAGCGCTTCAGCTCCAGCTTCTCCGGGGCGCTCTCCTGGACGAACTGGGCGTCGGCGACGGCCTCGGCGAGCGTCGCGGTGACCGTCAGCCGGTCCTGCGAGGCGCCCTCGGCCAGGCCCAGCTGCTCCAGCGCGGGCCAGGCGGCGGCGACCAGACGGCGCAGCTTCTCCTCGGCGTCGGGCGCCGGGTCCCAGGCGGTCACGTCGTAGCCGCGGGCGAGGAAGTGGGCGACCCAGCCGCCGCCGATGACACCGGCGCCGATGCAGGCGACGCGGCGGACGTCCTCGGGGGCGCAGGGGGCGGGGGGAGTGGTGGTCATGGGGAACTCCAGGGGGTCCGTGGGAGGGGGAGGACGGTCAGCCGCGGGGCTTGAGGCCGAGGCGGGCGCGGGCCTGGTCGGGAGTGGCGACCGAGGCGCCGAGCAGCTCGGTGACCTGCACGGCGCGCTCGACGAGCTGGCCGTTGGTGGCCTTCACGCCCTTGCTGAGGTAGAGGTTGTCCTCCAGGCCGACGCGGACGTTGCCGCCGAGCAGGATCGACTGGGCCACCCACGGCATCTGCATCCGGCCCAGCGCGAAGCTGGCCCACTGCGCGCCCTCGGGCAGCATGTTCACCATCGACTGGAGCACACCCGGGTCGGCGGGTGCGCCCCACGGGATGCCCATGCAGAGCTGGAAGACGGTCGGGTCGTCCAGCAGGCCCTCGGCGTGCAGCTGCTTGGCGAACCACAGCTGGCCGGTGTCGAAGATCTCCAGCTCCGGCCGCACGCCCAGCTCCTGGATGCGCTTGGCGCCCTTGCGGAGCATCTCCGGGGTGGAGATGTACAGGTTGTCGCCGAAGTTGAGCGAACCGCAGTCCAGGGTGCAGATGTCGGGGAGCAGGTCCTCGACGTGCGGCAGCCGCTCCAGGCCGCCGACCAGGTCGGTGCCGGGCAGCGCGCCCTTCTCCAGCGGCTGGTCGGCGTCGAGCACGAGGTCACCGCCCATCCCGGCGGTGAGGTTGATGATGACGTCGGTGCCGGTGTCCTTGATCCGGGCGACGGTCTCCGCGTACAACTTCGGGTCGCGCGAGGGCGCACCGGTCTCGGGGTCACGGACGTGGATGTGGACGACGGCGGCGCCCGCCGCGGCCGCCTCGACGGCGGAGGCGGCGATCTGCTCCGGCGTCACCGGGACGTGCGGGGAGCGGCCGACGGTGTCGCCCGCGCCGGTCAGCGCACAGGTGATGATGACCTCGTTGTTCACGGGATTCCCTTCGGAGGGGGACAGGGGGAGGCCGGCGCCGGGGCGGCGGCCGGTGGGACGGGCGGACTCAGTCCGCGGTGACCTCGCTCGCCACGAAGGCGAGCAGGGCGTCGTGCATGGTGTCGGGGCCGGTGCTGTCCGGCGCGGTGGCCAGGACCTGGGTGGCCAGACCGTCGATCAGCGCGGTCAGCCGCAGCGCGGTGAACTCCGGGTCCAGGTCGCGGAAGACGCCCTGGTCGATGCCGCGGCGCAGCACATCGGCGACGGTGGTGCGCCACTGCCGGTAGTAGTGCTCGTGGAGGCGGCCGATCGCGGTGGAGCGGGCGGCCTGCGCCCACAGGTCCAGCCAGACCAGCCACTGCCGGCGCTGCTGGTCGGTGCGGGGCGTCTGGAGGGCGATCAGGTGCAGCAGCTCGCCGCGGGCGTCGGCCGCGGTGGCGAGGCCCGCGGCGCGGCGCGCGGTGTCCTCGTCCATGCACCAGCGCACCGCGGCCTCCAGCAGCTCGTCGCGGCCGGGGAAGTGGTAGTGCACCGCCGCGGTGCTGGTGCCGCAGGCCGCCGCGATGTCGGCGACCCGGACGCCGCGGAAGCCGTGCTCGGCGATGAGCCGGACGGTCTCACGGACGATCTGGAGCGGGCGCCCGCCCTCCGGCACCGCCACCGGACCGGCCGCGGCCGGGGGCGCGGGGCGCTGCGCCGGGCCGAGGAGGCGGCCCGCGTCGACGCCGGTGATGTCGGCGATACGGACGATCTCGGCGACGGTGAAGCGGCGGCTGCCGTTGAGCGACCGGGAGAGCTTCGAGGGGTCCATCACGATCCGGCGGGCGACCTCGCGGCGGCTGCATCCCAGCCCGTCGATCGCCTGCCGGACGCGTTCCGTGAGCGCCCCGGCCTCATCGGCCACCCGGGCTGCGGGGTCGTCCGTCATGGTCCGGGACCGTAGCAGTCGTGTTGAGACCATCGCAACGATGAGTACTGTTTTCTTCATCTAAACCTGCTGTGAGCAGGGAATTTCTCGCGTTGCGCTCACTGACTGATGAGAAAGTCAGTCGTGATGCGTAAGAGGGCGGAGAGGTGGTCGAAAAGCCCCTTTACCGGGGCGTGTGGGACAGTGGCCGCATGGCTGACCGGGGAGCTCAGCGGCCCACCGTGTCGGTGCCGGACGACTGGCCCGCCCACCCGGATCTCACCCTTGCCCTCAACCACATGGGCGGATTCGACTGGGACCTCGACCGGGGGCTGCTGCACATGGACCCGCCCGCGCTGCGGCTCTTCGACATGCCCCCGCAGGCGTACGACGACCGGCCCGCCACCCTCGGCGACCGCATCCCGCCCGGCGAGGCCGCCCGCCTCGACGCCCTCGTCTCCCGCGCACTCAAGGACGGCAGCGACTCCTACGGCGCCTACTACCGCGCCCGCCACCGCGACGGCTCGCTCCACTGGATCCACAGCCAGGGCAGCATCCGCCGCGACGACACCGGCCGGCCCTTCCGCGTCATCGGCGTGGTCCGCGACGCCGAGGAGGAGTACCGCCACGCCGCCGAGCGGGTCGCCGTCGACGAGGAACGCCGCCGCCACACCGACGTCGTCCAGCGCACCACCGCCGCCCTCGCCCACGCCCGCACCGTCCACGACGTCATCGCCGTCCTCGCCGGCGACCAGGGGCTGAGCCGGCTGCGCGCCGAGAACGTCATCCTCGGGCTGGTCGAATCCGGCCGCATCCGGCTGATCTCCGAGGGCAAGGCCGGCAGCTTCGTCCCCGAACTCGGGCTCACCCGGATCGGCGACGAGTTCCCCATGAGCGAGGTGGTGCGCACCCTCACCCCGCGGTTCGTCGGCAGCCGCGCCGAGTTCGAGGAGTGCTACCCGCGCATCTGGCCCGCCGTCGAACCCCTCGACGTGGGCTCCGCCGCCTACCTCCCGCTGATCGCCCAGGGCCGCCCGATCGGCGTCATCGGCATCTTCTTCCGGCGCGAGTCCGACTTCGGCGAGCAGGAACGCGCCCTGCTGGTCGCCCTCGGCACCAGCATCGCCCAGAGCCTGGCCCGCGCCATGCTCCACGACCAGGAGCACGACCTCGCCGCCGGACTCCAGCAGGCGATGCTGCCGCGCCGCATCCCCGGCGTCCCCGGCGCCCAGATCGCCGTCCGCTACCGCTCGGCCCGCCTCGGCCGCGACATCGGCGGCGACTGGTACGACGTCATCCCGCTGCCGCACGGCCGGGTCGCCGCCGTCGTCGGCGACGTCCAGGGCCACGACACCCGGGCCGCCGCCCTCATGGGCCAGCTCCGCATCGTGCTGCGCGCCTACGCCGCCGAGGGACACGCCCCCGCCACCGTCATGGCCCGCGCCTCCGCCTTCCTCAAGGAGCTGGACACCGACCGCTTCGCCACCTGCGTCTACGTCGACGCGGACCTGAGCCGCGGCTCCGCCCGCTTCGTCCGCGCCGGGCACATCGACCCGCTGCTGCGGCACGCCGAAGGGCTCTGCCGCCCGCTGCCCGTCGCCGGGGGGCTGCCCCTCGGACTCTCCGCCGAATTCACCCGTCTGGATTACCCCGTCACCACGGTGCAGCTCGCTCCGGGTGACACGCTGCTGCTCTGCACCGACGGCCTCGTCGAGACGCCGGGCGTCGATCTCGGCGACGGCATCCGCGAGTTGGCCGCCGAGGTGCGCCGCGGCCCGCAGGACGTCCAGCGCCTCGCCGACCGCCTCTGCGACCTCGCCGACCGCGACCCCGGCGAGGACGACATGGCCTTCCTGCTGCTGCGCCGCCTCGGCGACCCGCACCACGACATCGCCGGCCGCGTCCGGCGGCAGATCGCCCCCGCCGACCCGGAGGGCCTGCGCGCCGCCCGCCACATGATCCGCTCCGCCGTCCGCGCCTGGGGCGCCGGGGACCGCTCCGAGGAGATCGAACTCGTCGCGGACGAGCTGATCACCAACGTCCTGCTGCACACCGACGGTTCCTGCACCGTCACCGTCGAGATGCCGCACAGCGCCGAACGGCGGCTGCGGCTGGAGGTCGAGGACGATTCCAGCAACCTGCCCCGGCGCCGCGAACCGGGCGAGGCCGGGGTCTCCGGACGCGGTCTGCTCCTCGTCGACCGGCTGGCCGATGTCTGGGGAGTGGAACCGCGGGGCGGCGGCAAGTGCGTATGGTGCGAGTTCAACTGCCCCTGAGCCAGGGCCACCCGGCAGGGCGCGCGGCCGACCCGCCCCGCGGGCGGACGCGCCCCGTGGGCACACCGGACGCCGAGACATCGGCACGCGCGAGGTAAGGACGCACCATGGAATCGCGGTCGGCACAACAGTCCGCACAGGCACCGCAGCTGGCGGCGCGGCTGGACGCCGAAGGGGTCCGCAACACCGCTCTGACCTGGGTCGACAACGCGGGCATCACCCGCGTCAAGGCCGTCCCGGCACACCGCCTGGAGCAGGCCGCCCGCCGCGGCGTCGGCATGTCCCCGGTCTTCGACGTCTTCACCTCCGACGACGCCATCACCGAATCCACCCACATCGGCGGCCCCGACGGCGATCTGCGGCTCTTCCCCGACCTGGACCGCCTCACCCCGCTCGCCGCACAGCCCGGCTGGGCCTGGGCCCCCGCCGACCGCTACGACCAGCTCGGCGCCCCGCACCCCGCCTGCCAGCGGCAGTTCGCCCGCCGGATGACCGAACGCGCCGCGGAGCACGGCCTGGGGCTGCGGATGGGCTTCGAGACCGAATGGGTCGTCACCCGCGCCCCCGAGCCCGGCAGTGCGGCCGCCACCGACCCGGACGCACCGCTCGACTTCCCCTGCGCCGGACCGGCCTACGGCATGACCCGGGTCGTCGAACTCTCCGACTACCTCCGCGACGTCACCGAGGCCCTCACCGTCCAGGGCCTCGACGTCCTCCAGATCCACCCGGAGTACGCGGCGGGCCAGTTCGAGGTCTCCACCGCCGCCGCCGACCCGGTGCGCGCCGCCGACGACGTCGTCCTCGTCCGCGAGACCGTCCGCGCCGTCTCGGTCCGCCACGGACTTCGCGCCTCCTTCGCCCCCACCGTCGTCGCCGGACTCGTCGGCAACGGCTGCCACCTCCACCTCAGCCTCCACCGCGACGGCCGCTCCCTGCACCGCGACCCCGCCGCCGCCCACGGCCTGGCGCCCGACGCGGCGGCGTTCCTCGGCGGTGTCCTGGAGGCGCTGCCCGCCCTCCTCGCCCTCGGCTGCCCCTCGCCCGCCAGCTATCTGCGGCTCCAGCCGTCCCACTGGGCGGGCGTCTTCCAGTGCTGGGGCGTGGAGAACCGCGAGGCCGCGCTGCGGCTGATCACCGGGGCGCCCGACGACCCGGACGGCGGCCACGCCGAGCTGAAGCCCTTCGACGCCGCCGCCAACCCCTACCTCGTGGTCGGCGCGGTCCTCGCCGCCGGACTGCACGGGCTCACCTGCGGCAGCGTGCTCCCCGAGCCGGTCAGCGGCGACCCGGGCGTCCTCGGCGTCCGCGAGCGCGGCCGCCGCGGCATCGTCCGCCTCCCCACCACCCTCACCGACTCCGCCGACCAGCTGGAGAAATCGGCGCCGCTGCGCGACGCGATGGGCGAGGTGCTGCACGGCGCGGTGCTCGCGGTGCGCCGTGCGGAGGCCGCGCGGTTCGCGGGCGAGGGCGACGAGGAGATCGCCGCCGAGACCCGGTGGCGCTGGTGAGGCCCGCGCCGCAGGACGGGCTGCCGCCGCTCGTCGACCACCACTGCCACGGCGTGCTCCGCCACCATCCGTCCGCGGACGAGTTCGCCGGATTCCTCACCGAGTCGGACCGGCCGGCCGCCCCGGGCACCAGCTACCTCGACAGCCAGCTGGGCTTCGCGCTCCGCCGCTGGTGCCCGCCGGTCCTCGGCCTGCCGCCGCACTCCCCGCCCGCCGACTACCTCGCCCGCCGCGCCGAGCTCGGCCCCGACGAGGCCCGCCGCCTGCTGCTCACCGCGGCGGGCATCGGCACCTACCTCGTCGACACCGGGCTGCCCGGACCGCTCACCGGCCCCGCCGAGACCGCGGAGTCCGGCGGCGGCACCGGGCACGAGGTCGTCCGCCTGGAGACGCTCGCCGAACGCGCCGCCCGGCAGGCCGCGGACGCCGAGGAGTTCCTCGACGCCCTGGCCCGCTCGGTACGCGACGCCGCGGCGCACGCCGTCGCCTTCAAGACCGTCGCCGCCTACCGCCACGGCCTCGCCCTGGCGTCCCACCCGCCGGGCCGGGACGTGGTGCACGCAGCCGCCCGCGCCTGGCTGGCCGCCGGGGAGTACCGGCTCACCGACCCGGTCCTCCTGCGCCACCTCCTCGAACTCGCCGTCGCCACCGGCCTGCCGCTCCAGCTCCACTCCGGCTTCGGCGACCCCGACCTGCGGCTGCACCACGCCGACCCGGCCCTGCTCACCGACTTCGTCCGGGCCACCGCCGACACCGGCACCCCGCTCGTCCTGCTGCACTGCTACCCGTACCACCGCCAGGCCGCCTACCTGGCGGCCGTGTACCCGCACGTCTACGCCGACGTCGGCCTCGCCCTCGGCCACACCGGCGCCCGGGCCACCGCGGTGCTCGCCGAATTCCTGGAGCTGACCCCGTTCGGCAAACTCCTCTTCTCCACCGACGCCTACGGCCTGCCCGAGCTGTACACCGTCGGCAGTGCCGTCTTCCGCACCGCGCTGCGCACCGTCCTCGACGACTGGACCCACCACGGCGCCTGGTCGTACGAGGACGCCGCCCGCGTCGCGGCGCTGATCGCGGCGGGCAACGCGCGGCGGCTGTACGCACTGGCGGACGGCCCCTGAGGCGTGGCCGTGCCGGGGCGGCGGCCTCCCGCAGGCCGCCGCCCGCGGCTCACCGCCCGACCGCGTCGGCGAGCAGATCGATCTGTTCCGGGCCGCCGCCGTGCGGGAAGAGGAGGAGTTCGTCGCAGCCCGCCTCGGCGTAGGCCGCCACCTCGCGGGCGACCGCCTCGGGCGTGGCCAGCCCGGCCTCGATGCTCTTTTGGACGTAGGTGCCGGAGGTGTAGTACCGCGTCAGGCTGGTGTGCAGGCGCTGCTCCGCGTCCGGGCCCAGGGCGAAGTGGGCCGTCCCCACCAGCCGCGGCGCGCCCGCCCGGCCCGCCGCCCGCCACGCCTGCCGGACGCCCGGGACGTGCGTACGGAAGTTCTCGACCCCCTGGGCACCGGCCACCCAGCCGCTGCCGTGGGTGACCATCCGCCGCAGCGCGACCTCGGTGAAGCCGCCCAGCAGCAGCGGGGGACCGCCGGGTGTGGCCGGGCGCGGTCCGATGCCGTCGGAGTCCCGCCACTGTGCGGTGGCCGTCTCCAGCAGGGCGTCGAACAGCTTGCCGCGGCGGCGGAAGTCGAGCCCGCCCGCCCGGTAGTCGTCCTCCCGGGCGCCGGGGGCCAGGCCCAGGACGAGGCGGCCCCCGGAGAGCCGGTCGAGTGTGGCGGCGGACTTGGCGAACAGCGCGTGGTTGGCGCGCAGCGGGGCCAGCAGGATGGTGGTGGTCAGCCGGATGCGGGAGGTGGCCCCGGCGGCGACGGCCAGGGCGGTCAGCGGCTCGTACTGGTCGTAGACGAGCCGGTCGGTGCTGCCGAGCGTGGTGAAGCCGCGCGCTTCGGCGTGCCGCGCCCAGTCGGCGATCGACAGCTGCGGATCGGGGCGCAGTACCGGCAGTCCGATGCCGATGTCCATGGCTCGTACTCCTCCCGGCCGGGCGGGACGGTCCGGCCTCGTCGTGGGCGGGCGGGCAGCCGCTCGGCGGTTCCCCGGTGACGCTCGCGCGGCCTTCGCACGCTACCCGGCACCGGCCCGGCGGCAGGCGCCACGCCGCCGGGCCCCGGGGAGCGTCACCCCGTCAGCCGTCCAGCCGCAGCCCGTTCTTGGCGCGGTCCATCGCCTCGTCCGGGGCCGGGCCCTCCGGATGCTCCGTGGCCAGCGCCTGGTTGAGCGCGGCGAACGGGCGCAGCCGCCGCTCGTAGCCGGCGAACGCGGCACGGTGGTCGCCGCCGGCCCGGCCCACCTCCTCGGCGAGGACGTACGCCCCGGCCAGCGCCAGGCTGCTGCCCTGCCCGGAGAGCGGGGACGGGCAGTGCGCCGCATCGCCGAGCAGCACCACCCGCCCCGCCGACCAGCGGTCCATGCGGATCTGCGCCATCGCGTCGAAGAAGAAGTCCGGCGCCTCACCCATCGCGGCCAGCAACTGCGGCGCCGGACCGCCCAGATGGCCCAACTTCTCGGCGAGGAGCGCCTGCTGGGCGGCGGTGTCGTGCCGGTCGAGGGCGAGCGGCGCGGAGCGGAAGCCGAGGAGGGTGCGGAGTTCGGTGTTGCCGCGGGTCGGGTAGACGCACAGGCTCGCGTCCCCCTCCCGCAGCCAGATCTGCCAGTCCGCCAGGTCGAGGAAGTTGGCGGCACGGAAGACGCCGAGGTAGGCGCCCAGGTGGTGGACGTACCGCTCCTCCGGGCCGAAGGCCAGCCGCCGTACCGTCGAGTGCAGCCCGTCCGCGCCCACCACCAGGTCGAACGTCCGCCGCCGCCCGCCGAGGAAGTCGACCCGCACCCCGTCCTCGTCCTGCTCCAGGGCGGTCGCGGAGTCGTCGAAGAGGTACTCCACACCGTCCTGGGCGTGCCGGTGCAGCAGCGCGGTGAGGTCGTCGCGGAAGATCTCGATGTCCGGGCTGTCCAGCCGCCCGGCGCTCCAGGTCGCCTCGGTCGACCGCCACTGCTCGGCGCCCGTGCCGTCCAGCATCGACATCCCGCGCATCGTGGTCCGCAGCGCCCGCGCCTCGGCCAACTGCCCACCGCGCTCCAGCACATCGAGCGCGACCCCGCGGACGTCCAGCGCCTGCCCGCCCGGGCGCAGGCCCGGGGCGCGCTCGACGACGGTCACCGTGCAGCCGGCCCGGCGCAGCCAGTGGGCCGCGGCGAGCCCGGCGACGCTCGCTCCGGAGATCAGTACGGACGTCATGGGATTCCCCCTCCATCGGGTGTACGCGGCGGAAGCGCGGCGTACGCAGCACAGGAATGTACGGCGTACGCGACGCCTGTACCACCCCCTTGAACTGCCTGTTCGCTGCCTCAACTGCCCTGTGTGTACTAGGACATGGAGAGGGGTGCGGACGTTCCCGCAGGTGGTCTCTGTGCTAGTACAGGGGCGGCGCGCGGGCAGAATTTCCGGAAGGATCGCGGTGGTGCGCCCGTACCGGGCGGGGCGCCGCACACGGAAGGAGCAGGACGTGGCCGAGCGCCCCGACCCGCCGTACCTGCGGATCGCCGCCGCGCTGCGCCGCCGCATCGAGAGCGGTGAACTGGCCCCCGGCGACCGGGTACCGGCCACCCGCCGCCTCGCCGAGGAGAGCGGCGTCGCCCTCGCTACCGCGACCAAGGCGCTCACCGTCCTCCGCCAGGAGGGGCTGATCCACGCCACCGGACGCACCGGAACCGTCGTCGCACCCCGGCCCGCGCCGCCCGCACCCCGCCGCACCGCGCCGATGCCGCCCCCGGCCACCGCGCCCGCTGCGGACCCGGGGCGGGACCGCCTCGTCCGCGCCGCCGTCGCGCTCGCCGACGCCGAAGGGCTCGCCGCCCTCTCCATGCGCGCCGTCGCCGGCCGCCTCGGCGTCTCCCCGATGGCCGCCTACCGCCATGTGCGGGGCAAGGACGAACTCGTCGCGCTGATGACCGACACCGTCCTCGGCGAGCTGGACCACCCGCGCACCCCGGCGCCGTGGCGGACCCGGCTGGAGGAGGGCGCCCGCGCCCTGTGGCGGGTGCACCGCGCACACCCCTGGCTCGCCCAGACCGGTCCGCTCACCCGCCCCCAACTGCTGCCGCGGCTGCTCGCCTACTCCGAGTGGATGCTCGACGCCCTCGACGGCCACGGACTCGACGCGGCGACCGTCCTCGACCTCAACGCCCTGCTCTACAGCCACATCCAGGGCCTGGCGGTGCACGCCGAGCGCGAGGCACACGCCGCCGGGCAGACCGGGCTGACCGACGAGGAGTGGCTGGACGCCCAGGAGCCCGCGATGTCCGCGCTGCTGGGCTCCGGCGCGTACCCCACGCTCGCCCGGCTCCTCGACGAGGTGCGGGAGGACGGCTACGACCTGCGGCTCGACGGGCTCTTCGAGCGGGGGCTGCGGGCCCTGCTCGACGACATCGACCGGCTCGTCGCGGAGTGCGCCCCGCCCGTCTGACGCCGCCGGGCGGGGCCGCGAAAACAGCTCGCCGTCCGGCCGGGTGGGCATGCTTTACTTCCGCGTGCCCGATGCAACGAAATCCCCCGCGGACCCCGTACCGCTGCGCTCCCGCATATTCGCCGACCTCACACCGTTGCGCACCTCACCGGACTACCGGCGGCTGTGGTGCGGCAACACCATCTCCTGGATGGGCCAGCAGATGACCGCCCTCGCGGTCTCCCTCCAGGTCTACGACCTCACCCACTCCACCTTCGCGGTCGGCCTGGTCGGCCTCTGCTCCCTCGTCCCGCTCGTCGTCTTCGGTCTCTACGGCGGTGCCATCGCCGACACCGTCGACCGCCGCACACTCGGCCTCTACAGCGCGTCCGGCGCCACCGTCCTCTCCGTCGTGCTGGCCGCCGCGGCGCTCACCCACCGCCACCATGTCGTCCTGCTCTACGGGGTCGTCGCGCTCCAGGCCGTGTGCTTCGCGATGAACTCCCCGGCGCGGTCGTCGATGATCCCGCGCCTGCTCCCCGTCGAGCAGCTGCCCGCCGCCAACGCCCTCAACTCCCTGACCAGCAACCTCGGCCTGATGGGCGGCCCGATGCTGGGCGGCGTCATCGTCGGGCTGTGGGGCTATCAGGCCGCCTACCTGATCGATGTCGCCGCCTTCGGCGCCTCCCTCTACGCGATGTGGCGGCTGCCCTCGATGCGGCCCGAGGAGGGCGACGGCGACGGCACACCGCGGCGCCGCGCCTCCGTCCTGGACGGGCTGCGGTTCCTCGCCACCCGCCCCAACCTGCGGATGACGTTCTTCACCGACCTCGCCGCGATGGTGCTGGCCCAGCCCCGCGCGCTCTTCCCCGCCGTCGCGGTGCTGTGGTTCGGGGGCGATGCGAAGACGGTGGGGCTGCTGGTCGCCGCGCCCGCCGTCGGCGCCGTCCTCGGCGGACTGTTCTCCGGCTGGCTCGGCGGCATCCGCCGCCACGGTCTGGCGATCCTGCTGGCCGTCGGCTCCTGGGGCGCGGCCGTCGCCTGCTTCGGTCTGGCCCGCAACCTCTGGCTCGGCCTGTTCTTCCTCGCCGTCGCGGGCTGTGCCGACACCGTCTCGATGGTCTTCCGCTCCACCATGCTCCAGGCCGCGACGCCGGACCGGATGCGCGGCCGTCTCCAGGGCGTCTTCATCGTGGTCGTCGCGGGCGGCCCCCGCCTCGGCGACTTCCTCGCCGGTTCGACCGCCTCCCTGACCTCCCCGGCGGTCGCCGTCATCGGCGGCGGCCTCGCCTGCGTCCTGACCGTCACCGCCCTCGGCCTGGGCCGCCGCGCCTTCGCCCGCTACGACGCCCGCGACCCGCAGCCGTGAGGGGCGGCCCGCCCCCGGCCGGGCGTGCGGCGCGGCCGGGAACGGGCCAGACTCGGAGACGGGGAGACCCGCGCACGCAGCAGTCCAGCTCCGAAAGGCACGCCGTGCAGCCGCAACCGATCCCGCACCGCCCCCGGGCGCGCGGCGGCCCGGTGACGTCCGGCGACCCGGACCACGGGCGGCAGGGCCCCGCCGCGACCGAGCCGGCCACCCCGCCACGGCCCGGGGGCCCGGACCCGCTGCCGCCCGATCCCGGCGGTCCGCCCCCGGACCCGGACGGCCCGTACCCGGAGCCCGGCGGGCCGCCGCCCGGCCCCGTCCCCGAACCACCGCCGGGGCCCGTACCGGGGCCGCCCGGACCCGAGCCCTCGCCGTCCCCGATCCCGCGCCCGCCGGGGCCCGATCCCGTACCGGACCCCTCACCGGCCCCGTCGCCGCTGAGCTGACCCGGCGCGCCCGCACCACCGCCGAGCCGATCGTCCCGTCCCATCGAGGAGGTGCTGTTCATGGCCATCGCCACGGTCAACCCGGCCACCGGCGAAACGCTCAAGACCTTCGAACCGCTCAACCCGGGCGAACTCGAAGACCGGCTGGTCCTCGCCGAGCAGGCGTACGACACCCACCGGCTCACCTCGTTCGCCACCCGCGCCGGGTGGCTGCACAAGGCCGCCGACCTGCTGGACGCCGACCACGAGACCGTCGCCCGCACCATGACCACCGAGATGGGCAAGACGCTCGTGGCGGCCCGCGCCGAGGTCGCCAAGTGCGCCAAGACCATGCGCTGGTACGCCGACCACGCCGCCGTCCTCCTCGCCGACGAGCACCCCGATCCGGCCGACGTCCGCGACTCCGGTGCCGCCCGCGCCGTGGTGCGCTACCGCCCGCTGGGCGTCGTCCTCGCCGTGATGCCGTGGAACTTCCCGCTCTGGCAGGTCGTACGGTTCGCCGCGCCGACCTTGATGGCCGGCAACACCGGGCTGCTCAAGCACGCGTCCAACGTGCCGCAGACCGCCCTCTACCTGGAAGAACTCTTCCGCCGGGCCGGCTTCCCGGCCGGCTGCTTCCAGACCCTGCTGATCGGCTCGGGCGCGGTGGAGGGCGTACTGCGCGACCCGCGGATCGCGGCCGCCACCCTCACCGGCAGCGAACCGGCCGGCCGCGCCGTCGCCTCCGTCGCGGGCGACGAGGTCAAGAAGACGGTGCTGGAACTCGGCGGCAGCGACCCGTACGTCGTGCTGCCCTCCGCCGACCTCGACGCCGCGGTGCGGGTGGCGGTCACCGCCCGGGTCCAGAACAACGGCCAGTCCTGCATCGCCGCCAAACGCTTCATCCTGCACGCCGACATCCACGACGCGTTCGCCGAGAAGTTCACCGCCGCGATGGCCGCGCTGACCGTCGGCGACCCGATGGACGAGAACACCGACGTCGGCCCGCTCGCCAGCGAGCAGGGCCGCTCCGACCTGGAGGAGCTGGTGGACGACGCGGTCCACCGCGGCGCCACCGTGCTCTGCGGCGCCCGCCGCCCGTCGCGGCCCACCGCGGGCTGGTTCTACGAGCCGACGGTCCTCACCCACCTCACCCCCGACATGCGCATCCACCACGAGGAGGCGTTCGGCCCGGTCGCCACGCTCTACCGCGTCGCCGACCTCGACGAGGCGGTGGCGCTCGCCAACGACACGCCCTTCGGCCTCAGCTCCAACGCCTGGACCCGCGACGAGGCCGAACAGGAGCGCCTCGCCCGCGATCTGTGCGCCGGCGGTGTGTACTTCAACGGCATGACCGCCTCCCACCCGGGCCTGCCCTTCGGCGGCGCCAAGCGCTCCGGCTACGGCCGGGAGCTGTCCGGCCACGGCATCCGGGAGTTCTGCAACATCACCACGCTCTGGTACGGCCCGTAGGGCCTGCTCCCCGGACCCCGGCCGCCGCGCCTGCTCAGCAGGGCGGCGGCCGGAACCGTACCGGGTGGGGCGCCGGATCCTTTGCGGGGCGGGCGGCTCAAGGGGCGGAGGAAGGGAGCGGTCACCCCGCGTCCGCCGCCCCGTCCCCGTCCGGCGACGCCTCCCCGTCCGGCACCACGAACTCGCACCACAGCGCCTTGCCGGAGCCGCGGGGCTCGGCGCCCCAGGAGTCCGCCAGCGCCTCCACCAGCATCAGACCGCGTCCGGACGTGGCGGTCTCGCCGGGGCTGCGGCGCCGGGGCCACTGGCTGGAGCGGTCCTCGACCTCCAGCCGGATCCGCCGCGGCTCGCCCGCCAGCAGCTCCATCGTCACCAGCGCCCCGCTCTCCGTGTGCGTCAGCGCATTGGCGATCAGCTCGCTCGCCGCCACCTCGATGTCGTACATCACCGGTCCGGCCCGCCACTGGTCCACGGTCCGCCGCAGCGCCGAGCGGACATCGGCGGCGCCCGCCGGATCGGCCTGGTGGACATGGAGCCGCAGCCGCGGCAGCGTGCTGCCGCCCGGGTCCGGCACCCGCCGCAGCAGCAACAGCGCCAGATCGTCCTCCGACCCGGGCGCCGCCCACAGCAGCTCCGCCAGCTGATCGGCGAGCGGCCCCAACTCCTCGGGCCCGGCGCGGACCGCCGCGGTCAGCGCGTCGATACCGACCGAGATGTCCTGCCCCGGCTGCTCCACCAGCCCGTCGCTGCACAGCAGCAGCGTCGAGCCGGGCTCCAGGAACAGCTGGGTCTCGGGGAAGTGGTCGTGCCCGAACGCGGAGGCCACCCCGAGCGGCAGCCCGCCGCGGACCTCGGGCCAGTCCACATGCCCCGAGCCGTCCCGGATCAGCGGCCCCAGATGCCCGGCCCGCGCCACGTGCAGCGCACCGGAGTCCAGATCCGCCTGGACGTAGGTGCAGGTCGCGAAGCGGTCGGTCTCCAGCTCCGCCAGAAACCGCGAGGCCCGCACCAGCACCGTCTCCGGCGGATGCCCCTCACTCGCGTACGCCCGCAGCGCGATCCGCAGCTGCCCCATCACCGCCGCCGCATGGGTGTCGTGCCCCTCGACGTCGCCGACCACCAGCCCCGTGCGGCCCTGCGGCAGCGCGATCACGTCGTACCAGTCGCCGCCGATGTCGCGGCCCACGCTCGCCGGGTGGTACCGCACCGTCACCTCGCCGCCGGGTATCTCCGGCACCCGGCGCGGCAGCATCGTCGCCTGGAGTCCGGTCGCGAACTCCCGCTCCTGGTCGAAGAGGGTCGCCCGCTGCAACGACTGCGCCACCACACCGGCCAGCGCCAGCGCCAGGTTCCGCGCCTCGGCGGACTGCCCCGACGGCTCGTTGCCGAACAGCCCCAGCGCCCCGATGACGGTGTCCTGCGCCACCAGCGGCAGGAACGACGCGCTGCCCGGCGGCAGCATCTCCCCGTACGGGCGCAGCCGCGGGAAGCGGGCGATCATCTCGCCGCGGGTGCGCAGAAAGCTGGGGCGCCGCGACGCCACCGTGTCCGAGAGCGGCAGCGTGTCGTCCAGCCGGGAGCGCAGCATGTCCTCCGGTACGTCGCCGTCGAGACCGGTCGCCGCGATCACCTCGAACCGGCCGCCCGCCACCAACCCCAGGACCAGCGCGTCCGCCCCGAACCGCCGGGCCCCGCCCGGACCGGTCAGCACCCGCGTCACATCCGCCACCGACATCGCCCGCGCCAGCGCCGCCGTGGTCTGCTGCACCATCACCGTCTGCCGCTGCCGCTCCTGCTGCAACGACCGCAGCAGCGCCGAGTCCGCCAGCTCGTTCGACGCCTCGCGGACCACCCCGATCACCCGGTACGGCAGCCCGTCCGCGTCGTGCAGGATCCGGCCCTGGGAGTGCGCCCAGTGCATCGTCCCGTCGCGGTGGCGCACCCGGAAGTACGCGCCGTACGAGGCGGCGCCGTCCTGGAGCGCCAGCGACAGCGCCCGGTCCAGCCGCGCGCCCTCCTCCGGCGGCACCCGCGAGGACAGCGCCAGGGGCTCGCCGTTCCATTCGTCGGCCCGCAGGTCGTAGAGGCGCAGCGCACCGTCGTCGAGGTCCATGTGGCCGCGGGCCAGGTCCCAGTCGAACGTGCCCATGAGGTTGAGATCGAGGCGGCGGCGCAGCCCGATCGGCTCGTGGTGCGAGACGCCCGGCACCTCCTCGGGCACCGCGCGGACGCCCGGGGCGGCCAGCGGGTCGTAGCGGCGCCCGGGACCGTCGCCGCTCCCGGCGGTCACCGAAGCGCCCGTCGCCCGATTGCCACGGGCGTACGGGAACGGGGGAGGGACGGCGCCGCGGCCCGGTCCGGGCGGTGCGGCGCCGCGCGGGAGTGCGGGCCCCGGGCCCGCGGCCGCGCGCCGTTGACCTGGGCCGATATCCACCGGGACGCGGCCATGGGCTCACCCTAGGCCGGGGCGCGGCCCGCCGCATGTCCCGCTGCCCCGCCCGGGGCGCGGGGCCCGCAGGCTGCCGGGACCTACGCCGGTGCGCCCGCCGGCACCCCGCCGACCGGCGTCGTGGTGCGGATCCGGTGGGCGCGGGTGGCCTTCCGGGTGGCGACGTCGACGGTGTACGCATCGAGCGTCAGCGCGGTGCCCGACACCTTCAGCAGCATGAAGCCGTGGTCGGAGAAGTTCTGCCAGGCGGCCGGGTGGCCGAAGTGCGCGGTGCCGTCGCCGGTCTTGCCGGACGCGCCGCACACCACCTGCCGGGTGCCGCCGGTGCGCGCCGTCGGCTCCAGCAGCTGCGAGGTGTGGTCGTGCCCGGAGAGGATCAGATCGGCGCGCCCGAGGACGACCTCCTCGTACATCTCCTTGAGGTGGACGCCGCTGGTGTAGTGGCCGATGGTGAAGCCGTCGTACGCACCGGCGCTGCCGTGCTTGCCGTTGTTGAGGTACGGGTGGTGGCCCAGGACGATCTTCCAGCGGGCCCGCGAGGCGCGCAGCGCACCGTCCAGCCACTCCCGCTGCCCGCGCATGTACGGGCCGTCCCAGCGGTAGCGCGGGTCGATCTGGGCGACGTACGACGACCACGGGATGGTGTCGATGGCGAAGAACTCCACCAGCGGACGGTCGGCGGGGACCGGCACGCTGTAGTAGCGCTCGGGCATGTACCAGCGGCGGGAGGTCGCCGCGTACGCCACCTCGCGGTCGCCGCGGGACGGGTCGCCGCCGCTGCCCGGTATCAGCCCGGAGCAGTCGTGGTTGCCCAGCACCATCAGCCACGGCACGTCGATACCGGCGTTCGGCTTCTCGAACTTGTCCTGGAACTCCGTGTCGTGGTCGGATTCCGGCCCGTTCTCGTAGAGGTTGTCGCCGAGCCCGACGGCCAGCTCCACGCCCTCCGCGCGGCAGACGTCCCGCGCCGCGGCGGCCACCGCGTACTGCGCCTCGTCGCCGGTGCCCGCGTCGCCCGTCACCAGGACGGCGAACTCGCCCTCGCGGTTGGGGCGTTCGGGGAAGGGGAACGCGCCGGGCGCACCGCCGCGGGGTGCGGCGGCGGCCGTGCGGTCCCCGGCGCCGAGCGGCAGCACACCGAGCGCGGCGCCGGCCACCGCGCCGCCCAGCAGCGTCCGCCGGTTCACCCACGGCACGGTGCGGCCCGTCGTCCGCATCCCGGGCGCGCCCGCCGCGGGCCGCACGGTCTCGTCCCGCAGCCACTGGTCCTCGGTCAGGTCCGCGCGCGGCGGGATCAGTTCGTCGTCACACATGCCTCGTTTTTTCTCATGGGCGAGGAGGCCGATGGTGAAGGTCCGATGAAGGCGAAGTGGACGTATGTACGACACCGGGTGCCGGGTGAGGGGGTTGTCGGTGCACTCGATGCCATACGGGTCGTGGGGGCGTGGCCGCCGCGGTGCGGCCGGTGGCGGATTCTGAACCGCGCCTGCCCGGGGGGCGGTGGCCGTCCGTTCTCAGGACGGCTGCCACCCCGTCGCGGCCGCCCAGCGCTCGGCGCCGCGCATCAGCGCCTCGGTGGCCGGTTGTTTGATCTGCCCGTAGGCGGCGAGGTCCGGGACGTGTGCGGCCAGCCGCTGTTTGAACGTGCCCCAGGCCCGGCGGGCGTCCGCGTCCGCACACAGATGGTCACGGAAGAGCAGCGCGAAGCGGGCGGTGGGCCCGCCGTGCTCCCGCAGGTGGATGTTGCACCGGCGGGCGCCGACGGGCGGGGCGAAGACCAGCTTGCGGCAGCGCCGGCCGGCCGCGGCCTCGGTGCGGTTCCACGGCTCGGGGCGGCGCCGGAACCCGGCCGCCGTCAGCCGCGCCGTGGCCCGTGCGGCACACTCCTCGTCGAGCGGCGCCGTCCGCACCTGGATGTCCAGACAGTCCTTGGCCGCCAGCCCCGGCACGGAGGTGGAGCCCACATGGTCGACCGCGACCGCGAGATCTCCCAGCAACTCCCGCAGCCGGGCGGCGTGCTCGGCGAACTCCCGCGGCCAGCACGGCCGGTAGGCGACCACGGCGACCGGGGCGAGTTCATCGTCGAAGGGCATGACCGGACGCTACCGCCCCGGCGGCCCGGCCGCCCCCTCCCGGTGCGCCCCGCGCCGCCGTGTCCGCCGGGCGCACCTCCGTCCACCGTCCGGGCCTCAGTGCGCGTCGCCGGTACGGGTGCGCTCCAGGATCGCCGTGAGATCCGTGCCCGGCGGCAGGGTGCCGAAGGCGTTGCCCCACGCCCCGTCGAGCCGGGAGGCGCAGAACGCGTCGGCGACCGCCGGGGAGCTGTGCCGCACCAGCAGCGCACCCTGGAGCACCAGCGCCATCCGCTCGGCGACGGTCCGGGCCAGCAGCTGCGCGCGCTCCGGGTCGGCCAGCTCGCCCAGCAGCTTCCGCAGCGCCGCGGCGGCCGCGTCCAGCCGCCGGTCGGCGCCCGCGGCCGCGTCGATCTCCGCGAAGTACGCCTCCAGCGCGTCCGGTTCACGCTGCAGGGCGCGCAGCACGTCGAGCGCCGCGACATTGCCGGAGCCCTCCCAGATCGACAGCAGCGGCGCCTCCCGGTAGAGCCGCGGCATCCCGGACTCCTCGACGTAGCCGTTGCCGCCCAGGCACTCCAGCGCCTCGCCCACATGCGAGCTGCCGCGCTTGCACACCCAGTACTTGGCGGCCGCCAGCGCCAGCCGCCGCAGCGCCGCCTCCCGCGCGTCCCCGGCCTGCGAGCGGTCCACGGCGGCCGCCAGCCGCATGCCCAGCAGCGTCGCCGCCTCCGACTCGACCGCGAGGTCGGCGAGGACGGAGCGCATCAGCGGCTGGTGGTCCAGCGACCGGCCGAACGCCTGCCGGTGCGCGGTGTGGTGCAGCGCCTGCCGCAGCCCGGCCCGCATCGCGGCGGCCGATCCCAGCACGCAGTCCAGGCGGGTCATGTTGACCATCTCCACGATGGTGCGCACCCCGCGCCCCGGCTCACCCACCGGCCAGGCCACCGCCGCCTCGTACTCGATCTCGGCCGAGGCGTTGGAGCGATTGCCCAGTTTGTCCTTGAGGCGCATCAGCCGCAGCCCGTTGCGGCTACCGTCCGGCAGGACGCGCGGCAGCAGAAAACAGCCCAGACCCTCCGCCGTCTGTGCCAGGGTCAGGAAGACATCGCTCATCGGCGCGGAGGTGAACCACTTGTGGCCGGTGATCCGGTAGCTCCCGTCGGCGGCGGCCACCGCGCGGGTGGTGTTGGCACGGACGTCGGAGCCGCCCTGCTTCTCCGTCATCGACATGCCCGCGATCAGGCCCGACTTGGTCAGCGGCGGCCGCAGCCCGAAGTCGTAGACCCGCGAGGTGAGCAGCGGTTCGTACACCGCCGCCAGCTCGGGCGCCGCCCGCAGTGCCGGGACGGCCGCGTACGTCATCGAGATCGGGCAGCCGTGGCCCGGCTCCGCCTGGGACCAGAGGTAGAACTTCGCGGCGCGCACCAGATGGGCGCCGGGCCGGTCGTCCGCCCAGGGCGCGGCGTGCAGCCCCTGCTCCACGGCGACCGTCATCAGCTGATGCCAGGCGGGGTGGAAGGTGACCTCGTCGACGCGGTGGCCGAAGCGGTCGTGGGTGTGCAGCCGGGGCGGGACCTCCTCCGCCCAGCGGGCCTGCTCCTGGACGGCCGCCGTGCCCGCCAGCGCGCCGAGTTCGGTCACCTCCCGCTCGCCCCATCCGGCGCCTTCCCGGCGCAAGGTCTCCAGCAGGGCCGGCTCGTCCGCGGCGGTGAAACCGGTCAGCGGCGGCGGCTGATTCACGACTTCATGAGTGACGGTCATACCTCGACGTTACAGTTGTACGACAAGCGTGGAAAGGATGTAATGAATGAATGGCGCGGACGGCTGTGACGGCACCCGCGGGGCGGCCCTCACGGGCACCCCACGGAGCGCGGCGGACGATGCGGAGCACCTGGGGGTGCGGCCGCTCACCGCGCGCTCCGTCGTCCTCAGCACCCTCCTGGGCAACCATCCGGCGCAGCTTCCGGTCCGCGCCCTCGTCCGTATCGGGGAACTCTTCGGCATCGCCGAAGGCACGGTCCGGGTCGCACTCTCCCGCATGGTGGCCGCCGGCGACCTCACCCACGCCGACGGGGACTACGCCCTCACCGCACGGCTGCTCGCCCGTCAGCGCCGACAGGACGACAGCCGCACCCCGCGCACCCTGCCATGGTCCGGCGCCTGGGAGATCGCCCTCGTCACCGGCGAACGCCGCACCGCCGCCGAACGTACCGCGCTGCGCCGCGCCATGGACGGACTGCGCCTGGCCGAGCTGCGCGAGGGCAGCTGGCTGCGCCCCGCCAACCTCGACCGCCCCCGCCCGTCCGCCGCCGACCAGTGCACCTGGCTCACCGGCACCCCCGACGGTGATCCGGTCGCCCTCGCGGGCAAGCTCTGGGACCTCGACGGCTGGGCCGCCCGCGCCCGCGACCTCGACGCCCGGCTCGGCGCCGCGGACGACCCCGCACACCGCTTCACCGTCGCCGCCGCGGCCCAGCGCCATCTGCTGACCGACCCGCTGCTCCCCGTCGAACTGCTGCCCGACGACTGGCCCGGCACCACTCTGCGGGAGAGCTACGACGCCTTCGTCGACCATCTGCGCGAGCTGCTCCGGCACTACCTCTCGCCGATCGCCGCCCCCACCACGTCCGGCTCGGGGGCCGGGCCCGCCGGTGCCGTACGCGCCGCCGGGACCCGCCGCCGGAACTCGTAGCCCACCAGCACCACCGCCACCGTCACCAGACTCAGCCAGAACTGCGAACGGCTGTCGGGCAGCACCGCCATCGCGGCGATCACCGCCGTCATCGCCGCGATGGTCGCCCAGCTCAGCCAGGGGAACAGCCACATCCGCAGCGTCAGCCGCGCCGGGCCCTCGCGCTCCAGCCGCCGCCGCATCCGCACCTGCGCGAAGGCGATGGCCAGATAGACGAAGAGCGCGACGGCACCGTAGGAGTTGATCAGGAACGAGAAGATCACGTCGGGGGAGATCCAGGCGGCGATCACCGACAGATAGCCCACCGACGTCCCGGCCAGCAGCGCCCGGCGCGGTACACCGCCGCGGCTGACCTTCGTGAAGGCGCGCGGCGCATCGCCGTTGCCGGTGAGCGCGAAGAGCATCCGCGACGACGTGTAGAGCGCGGAGTTCAGGCAGGACAACACCGCGATCAGCACCAGCGCGTTCATCACCGTCCCGGCGGCGGGCACCGCCAGCCGCTCCAGGACCGCCGCGTACGGACTGACCTCGATCGCCCGGGACGTCCACGGCACGACCGCGACCACCAGGAAGATCGACAGCACGTAGAACGCCACCACCCGCAGCACGATCGAGCGGATCGCATCGGCCACCGCCCGCTCCGGCTCGACCGACTCCGCCGCCGCGATCGTCACGATCTCCGCGCCGGTGAAGAACCCGACGCAGGGCACCACCGCCGCCAGCACCGCGCCCACCCCCGCCGGGGCGAACCCGCCGTGCGACGTCAGCAGCGCCAGCCCGCCCGCGGCGTGCGGCCACAGCCCCAGCACGTACAGCGCGCCCAGGAACAGGAAGACGACGATCGCCACGACCTTGATCGACGAGAACCAGTACTCGAACTCGCCGTAGGACCGTGCCGACACCATGTTGGTCGCCGTCAGCAGCCCCATCAGGACCAGACTGACCACCCACAACGGCACGTCGGGCAGCCACAGTTGGACGATCCGGCCGCCGGCCACCGCCTCCACGGCGACCACGATCACGAAGAAGTACCAGTACAGCCAGCCGACGGTGAAACCGGCCCGCAGCCCCAGCGTCTCGCGGACATGCGCGTAGAACGAGCCCTGTGCGGGCCGGGCGACGGTCATCTCCGCCAGCATCCGCATGATCAGCACCGTCAGCACCCCGGCGGCCAGGAACGACAGCACCGCCGCCGGACCCGTCGCGTGCACCACCACCCCGCTGCCGACGAACAGCCCCGCGCCGATCACCCCGCCCAGCGCGATCAGCCGCATATGGCGGCGCTTGAGCCCCTGTTGCAGCGCACCGTCCGCCGGTGCCGGGCCGCTCTGGAGGCCGTGCGCCCCCGGTGTCTGCGTACTCATGGGGGGCGACGCTAACTTCCGGACAATGCCGCACTGTTGCGGCAGTGTGTCACTCGCCGCGGAGTGCCGGATTCCACCGTGCCGCGTGCCTGCTCACCGCGGCAGTACGCACACCACGGCCGCCGCCGCGAACGGCTCCCCGCGCCGCACCAGCGCGCCGGAGTCCTTGTCGACCGCGAACACCGTCACCGTCCCCGACCGCTGGTTCGCCGCGAACAGCAGCCGTCCGTCCGGCGAGAAGGCGATCTGCCGCGGGAAGTCGCCGCCCGCCGGCACCGTGTCCAGCAGCCGCAACCGCGCCCCGCCGTCCTCGACCGCGTACCGGGTCAGGCTGTTGTGGCCGCGGTTGGCCAGGAACGCGAACTTTCCGTCCGCGGTGACCAGCAGCTGCGCCGGATAGCTGGTGCCCTCACCGGTGCCGGTCGGCTGCGGCTCGCCCGGCGTCAGCCGCCCGCTGTCCGCGTCGTACCCGCAGACCACCACCGTGTTGTCGACCTCGTTCGCCAGATACGCGAACCGGCCCGACGGGTGGAACGTCAGATGCCGCGGCCCCGCGCCCGGCCGCAGCGCCGCCCGCGCCACCTCGGCCAGCGTCCCGGCGGAGGTGTCCAGCCGGTACGTGTAGACGGTGTCGGTGCCCAGATCCACCGCCAGGACGTGGCCGCCGTCCGGCGCGGTGATGATCTGGTGCGCGTGCGGCCCGTCCTGGCCGGGGCCGGGCGGTGGCGCGGAGTGGGTGACCAGGTCCGTCCGCTCACCCAGCGAACCGTCCGCCGGGTCGATCGGATGCACCGCCACGCTCCCGGAGGTGTAGTGGGCGCTCAGCAGCCAGCGGCCGCCCGGGTGGACCGACAGATGGCAGGGCCCGGCGCCGCCGGTGGGACGGCTGCCCAGCACCTTCGGCGGGCCCTGCGCCGGCAGCGCCAGCGCGGTCACCGCGCCCTCCTGCTGCTCGTCGACGGCGTAGAGCGTGCCGCCGTCCGGGGCGAGCGCCAGATACGACGGGTCCGGGACGCCGCCGACCGTACCGGTGGAGGTCAGGGTGGCGTCGGCGGCGTACTCCGCAAGGATGACACCGGCCCCTCCGGACGACGTGTACGTCCCGAGGTACGCGGTACGGTCGGCCCGCGGTCGCCGGGCCTCCGCCCGCCCCCGGCCCCCGGCCTGTGCCGGAGTGGCGTCGCGGCCGGCCGGCGCCACGCCCCCGGCCGCCACCGCGAGCCCGGCGACGCCCCCGAGGAAGCGCCGGCGCCCCACGCCGGGCCCGGCCCCTGCTGTGTCCATGCTCCACCTCGGTATCCGGCGCTCGCGGCCCGCGGGCCGTACGGCACCCGCGGAGGGACGGGGTCAGCCTGACCCCGACGGCGCGGCACGGCAAGGGGAAGGCGACCCGTGGCGCGGGATCCCGACCCGACGCGGCGTCAGCTTCTGCCGCTCCTCCCCCTGTTGGGCGGGGGAACACCCGTACGTCGTGGTGATGACGTCAGGGGCAGGACGTAGCACTTCAGAGGTACGTGAGGACGGGCACTGCGAGGGATTCGGGCTACCCGTCCGACTTCATAGCGTCGTGATCACGACGGATCATGAACGAGAGGGCACCGCAACATGTACGGCAAGGCATTCGCCCCCGAGTACCAGGGCGAACTGGGCGCGAAGCTCGGCGTCAACTCCTCCTACGAGGAGGTGCTGGCCGCCGCCGTCTGCGCGCGCGAAGAGGCCGGGAGCCCGCTGGACCGGGCCCGCGCGGCCCTTGCGGCGGCCGAGGCCAACCGCCGTCTGGGCAGGGTCGGGGCGGCCGGTGCGGCCTGGCGCGACAGCTACCGCAGTGCCCGGGAGGCGGGCGACCGCGGCGCCATGGGCTGGGCGCTGTGGAGCGGCGGCACCCTCGCCCGCCAGTGCGGTGCCCTGCCGCTCGCCCGCCGGCTGCTCACCCACGCCGTGGCCCTCGCCGACGGCGCCGACCGGCTGGCCCACGGCTACGCCCTCGCCGGGCTCGCCGAGACCGGCCGCATCCAGGGCGACTACGAAGCCGTCGCCGACCTCCACGCACAGCTCCTGGCCCAGGCGCGCGCCCACGGCGAGCCCCGGCATGCGGTCTGGGCGCTGTCCGGCATCGCCCAGATGCACCGCAACACCGGCGACCTCCCCAAGGCGCTGGACCTCTTCGAGGAGTGCGTGACCATCGCCGCCGCGGCGGACGACAGCCGCGGCCACGCCTGGTCGCTGCGGGGCGTGGCGGACGTCCGCTCCGTGCTGGGCGAGACCGACCGCGCGCTGGAGCTGCTGTCCGAGGCGGAGGCGATATGCCGCACCATGGACCTCGCCGCCGCCCTCGCCTACAACCACAAGATGCGCGGCAACGTCTTCTTCCGCGCCGAGCGGTACGCGCAGGCACGCGAGCTGTACACCCTCGCGCTGCGGGAGTTCACGGAGATGGCGGAGCCCCGCGGCCGCGCCCTGGCCGGGCTGGGCCTGGCGAAGTCCCGCGCCCGGCTGGGCCGCGACCACGTCGAGACGCTCGCCGAACTCGACACCCTGGAGCGGGAGTTCCGCAAGATCGGGCTGCGGGAGGCGCTGCGGACGCTCACCGCCTTCCGGGACGAGGTGACAGCGCGGTGGGCGGCAGAAACTGCCGGACTTCACGACGGTGCCACCATGCGCCTGACTCCCGTAGCTCGCGCCACGTCGTGAAGCGGTACTCGAAGAGCCGGGCCCGCACCCGCAGCGGCGGGGCGTCCGGGAACGGATTGCCGCGCAGCAGCCGCAGCGTGTCCTTGTCGCCCGTGAGCAGCCGCTCCACGAAGCCGCCGAACCAGCCGGCGGCGTAGCCCGGCGACAGCGCGGCGAACCACATCAGCCAGTCGAGCCGCAGGTGGTAGGGGGCGAACTGGCGCGGCAGCCGCCCCACCTCACCCGGCTTCCCGTGGAAGCCGTACTCCTTCCACACCGTCTCCGGCCCGTCCACCGCCGACGCCGTCCCCTCCACCACCACCTCCCGCCGCACCCGCGTGACACTGCCGAAGGCGCCGTACGAGTTGACCAGGTGCAGCGGCTCGTACGAGGTGTTCATCCGCTGCTCGTGGGCGAGGAGGTTACGGGCCGGGCGGTAGCTCAGGGCCAGGACCCCGGCGGTCGCCGCGCAGACCAGGACGGTGAACCACACCGGGGCGCCCGCCGGGAGCGGCGGCGGGGTGACCCAGGGGCGGGCCCCGGCGGCGACGGAGAGGGCGAGCGCGAGGGTGAGCCAGTTCAGCCAGGCGAAGTTGCCGGAGAACACCAGCCACAGCTGGGTGACGGCCATCGCCACCGCCGCCCACCCGGCCACCGGCTGCGGGGTGAACAGCAGCACCGGCAGCCCCAGCTGCGCCACATGGTTGGCGGCGGTCTCGGCCTTGTGCAGCGGGCCCGGCAGACGGTGGAAGAACCAGCTCAGCGGCCCCGGCATCGGCTGGGTCTCGTGGTGGTAGGAGAGGCAGGTCAGATCGCGCCAGCAGCGGTCCCCGCGCATCTTGATCAGCCCGGCGCCGAACTCCACCCGGAACAGCAGCCAGCGCAGCAGCCACATCACCAGGACCGGCGGGGCGACGTCGCCGTTGCCGAGGAAGACCGCCAGCATCCCCGTCTCCAGCAGCAGTGACTCCCAGCCGAAGCCGTACCAGGTCTGGCCGACGTTCACGATCGACAGGTACATCAGCCACAGCGCCGCCCACATCGCCATGGCCGCGCCCAGCGGCACCGCATCGGCGGCGCCCGCGGCCACCGCGGCGGCCAGCAGCGCCCCGCACCACGACCAGGCGGCGAAGAACCGGTCCGAGTAGTGGAGCTGGAAGACGGACGGCGCGGCGCGGAACGGTACGCGCGCCACGAAGCGCGGCACGGGCAGCATCCCCTGCGCGCCGATCAGCGCCCGGAACTGCCGCGCCGCGGCGAGGAACGCGGTCAGATAGACGAGGGCCAGCAGCCGCTGGAAGACCAGGCGGCCGAGCCAGTAACCGGAGTCGGTGAACCAGTCCACCCGCCCAGGGGTAGCACCGCCCGGTGCCGCCGCGCGGGCCGACGCTCCGGGCGCCACCCGACGCGCCGGTACGTCCGGGCGGCGGTGCCCGGCCGGAGAGGCGGCGGTCATCCGAATGGCGGGCCACGCTGGACTGCCGCGGCGCCCTCCCGCCACCCCGTACGGGCCGGTGACCGGGGCCGACGCGGTGCGGATCACCGTCACTGCGCGGAGAGCGGGGCAAGGCCGACGGAAAAAGTCGCGCGGGAGGGGTTAGGTGTCGTTAGGGTGGGGGACGACGGACGACCCTCCTGGGAGACGCCAACACCATTTGGCCCGTCGCGGGAACGCCACAAACCCTGGCCGATCTCCCGGTTTGTGAACGAGGCGCCACCGCGTCGGAACCCATACCTCTGATGAAGGAGTGCGTGGTGGCATTCGACAAGACGCAGTACAAGGAGCCCCGCCCGAAGCAGGGTGAACGTCCCGGCCGGATCAAGGAAGTCCGCAACCTTGAGGTCTGGGGACGCGGCGCTCCGGTCCGGCTCGCCGGCTGTGACGAGGAGCCCGTCGAGCCGCACATCTTCCGCGGCATCGACTGACCCCGGAGCACCCTTCCGGCCCCGGTCCACCGGGCGCGAAGGGCACATCCGGCACCGCAACCGCCCGCTTCCCGTCCGGGAGCGGCGCCCGACGGGGAGCGGCAGCGATCGGCTGCCGCTCCCCGTCGGCGTGTACCGGACCGCGGCGCCCGCGTGCGGCACGGCCGCTGCTACGCATCCGTACCGGACGGCGGCGCCCGCATCCCGCACGGCTGCGCCCGCGTACCGAACCCCGTTGCCCGGAAGGGCCGTTGCCGGGGCGGTGCGGCGTCGGCCCGGTCCGCACCCTCGCCCCTTCCGGCGCCGGGCCCTCTTCCGAACCGTGGGCTCCACTGTCACCATGGCACCGCTTCCCATGAACGAACAGCGTTCCCGTACGTGAACGGGATGGGCTGCGCCGGGCCCCACCGCACTTCGCCGGTACCGCCCGCGGCCTCGCGTCACCCCGTCCGGGCAGTCCCCGGCCCCGGCCCGTCCCGTGGTGCTCGTGCCCGATCGTCGTACCCGGAAGGGGTGTGTCATGGAACGTCGGCACTTTCTCGCCACCGGCGCCGTCCTGGCCGTAGGGGGTGGAATCTCCCCGTTCACGGGCGGCGACGACCGCGCCGCGGCGGCGGGGCGGACGGAGGCAGGAGGCGGACTGCCCGCACGGGCGGAGATCATCGCCGTGCTGCGGCGCGTCGCCGATCACTGGATCGGGGCGCACACCGACCCCGGTGACAACAAGTGGGCCCGCGCCACCTTCTTCAGCGGCCTGCTCGCCCTGCACCGGCTGACCCGCGAGCCCCGCTACGCGGCCTACGCCCGCGGCTGGGCCGAGAAGCACGACTACGGACTCAACGACGGCGCCACCACCCGCCACGCCGACAACCAGTGCGCGGGCCAGGCCTACCTGGACCTGTACGAGCTGGACCGCGCACCGGACGAGGCGAAGATCGCGGCGCTGGACGAGTCGGTGCGCGCGATGGTCGACTCCGTGGCGGACCAGCACTCCGACTGGACGTGGGACGACGCGCTGCACATGGCGATGCCGCCGTTCGCCCGCCTCGGCGCGGTCCGCGGCGACGACGCCTACGCGGCGGCGATGCACACCTTCTACACCCACACCCGCAACGCCGAGGGAGGCCCGGGCCTCTACGACGCGACCAGCGGCTTCTGGTACCGCGACAAGCGTTTCCTCCCAGGAGGAATCGTTTCTCCGGAGGGCGGACCGGTGCTGTGGTCGCGTGGCAACGGCTGGGTCGCCGGCGCCCACGCCAAGGTGCTCGCCGCGCTCCCCGCCGACCACCGGCACGCGCCCGCCTACCGCACCGCCCTCCTCACCGAGCTGCGCGCCCTGCGCCGCATCCAGCGCCCCGACGGCTTCTGGAACGTCAACCTCGGCGACCCCGAGCACCTGCCCGGCCCCGAGACCAGCGGCACCGTCTTCTTCCTCTACGCGACCGCCTACGCGCTGCGCACCGGACTCGTCCCGGCCCGCCTCTTCCGGCCGGTCGCTGCCCGCGCTTGGCATGCCCTGGTCACGCAGGCCCTGCACCCGGACGGCTTCCTCGGCTACGTCCAGCCCGAGGGCGACCGCCCGGAGTCGGGCCAGCCGGTCGGCCGCGACACCACCGCCGACTTCGGCGTCGGCGGCTTCCTGCTGGCGGGGACGGAACTGGCGGCGCTGGTGGGGTAGCGACCCGCACCACGTCGCTCAGCACCCGGAGGCCGTCCCGGTCTCGACGCGCCGGGCGTCACGGTGGTCTCCTGTCTGCCCTCGGACGAGGAGACCACCATCCGGCTGCCGGAGCTGACGCGCGGGACATGAACCGACGGATCAGTCGGCCGACCCGTCGGGCACGATCTGGAGCTTGCGGCCGGTGCCCTTCTTGAAGGTCTCCAGGGCCTCGGCGTACCGGTCGAGGCCGAAGCGGTGGGTGATCATCGTCTCGGAGTCGATGACGCCCCTGCCCAGCAGCTCCACGGCGCGGCCGTAGCTGTGCAGGATCGCCATGCTGCCGACGATGCGGATCTCGTCGTTGTAGATGCGGAACGGCGAGAACTGCGCCTTCTCCTGGTCGGGGGCGCAGCCGAACTGCTGGAAGGTGCCGCCGCGGATGGGCCGGGTCAGTCCGTCCTCGATGGCGCGGATGTTGCCGGTGCAGTCGGTGACGACCTGCCAGCCGCGCGGGTGGTCGTCGGTCAGCGCGTCGGCGGTGGTGGCGACGGCGTCGGCGCCGAGTTGGCGGGCGACCGCGAGCCGGTCCTCGTTGATGTCGACGACGGACACGGAGGCGGCACCGGCCCGCCGGGCGACCTGGAGGTAGAGCAGGCCCATGGTGCCCGCGCCGTAGATCAGGAAGTTGTCGCCGAGCTGCGGGGAGACGATGTCGAAGCCGCGGACGATCGTCGACAGCGGCTCGATGAGCGGGGCGTGCTCCAGGCGGACGGTCTCCGGCAGCCGGTAGAGGTTGCCGACAGGGACCTTGACGTATTCGGCGCAGGCGCCGTCGACGGTGATGCCGATGGTGCCCCACTGCTCACAGAGGTTGCCACGGCCGATGGCGCAGAAGTGGCAGGCGCCGCAGTAGATGGCCGGGTCGGCGGCGACGGCGTCGCCCTCCGCGTAGCCGGTGACGCCCGCGCCCACCGCGACGATCTCGCCGGAGAACTCGTGGCCGGGGATGACCGGGTAGCGGGTGGGGCCGAACTCGCCCGCGAGCATGTGCACATCGGTGCCGCACAGTCCGGCGGCGGTCACCTTGACGACGACCTCGCCGGGGCCCGGGGTGGGGTCCGCGACGGTGGTCACGTTCAGCTTGTTCGGTTTCTCGATGACAACGGCGCGCATGGTCGTTACCGCCTTTCGGAAGAGGGTGCGGAGGGGAGGGGACGGGCTCCTGGCGGGCTCGGCGGGTCAGGCGGTGAGGAGGTTACGGGACTCGACCTGCCGGATCTTCTCGACCTTGGGCGCCGAGCCGCCGCCCGCGAACTCCGAGGCCAGCCAGTGCTCCAGGCAGACCAGCGCGGCCTCGACGCCCATCGTGCGGTTGCCGAAGCAGGCGATCTGCGCGTCGTTGGACTTGCGGGCGCGCTCGGCGCTGTAGCTGTCGGGGATCTGCGCGGCGCGGATGCCGGGAACCTTGTTGGCGGCGATGGCCATGCCGATGCCGGTGCCGCAGATCAGCACGGCACGCTCGTGGTCGCCGCGGGCCACGCTCCGTGCGACGCGCTCGGCGACGTCCGGGTAGTCCTCGGAGGGCGCGGCGCTCAGGTCGGTGACGGGGTAGCCGCGTTCGGTGAGGTAGGCGATCATCGCGTCCCGCATGACGATGCCGGCGTCGTCGGCGCCGATGGCGATGCGGACGGGGTCCTGGGCGGTGGTCACGGGGTCTCCTGACGGGGCGGGGCCGGGCGGCCGGGTGGGTTGGGGAAGGCGGTTCGGGTCAGCCGCCGGCGATCTCTTCGACGACCTTGCGCAGGCCCTCGGTGTCGTGGGCGAGGCGCCCCAGGAACAGTCCGTCGACGGCGCCGTCCAGTTCGGTGTACGTGCCGGGGCCCGCGGTGCCGCCGTAGATCAGCCGCCCGCGGACGTCGTGGTCGCGCAGCGCGCCGCGGATCGCGTCGGCGACCGCCCGGACGTGGTGCGCGGGGGCCGGTTCGCGGGCGCCGATCGCCCAGACCGGCTCGTACGCGATGACGACCTCGCTGCCGGGGACGGCGCCGGAGAGCGCGGCGCGGACCTGGGTGAGGGTTTCCCCGACGGCGTCCGCGAGGCCGTCGGCGCGGCGTTCACCGGCGCAGATGACGGGGATCAGCCCGGCGTGGGTGGCGGCCCGGGTCTTGGCGGCCACCGTCTCGTCGGTCTCGCCGAAGTGGCGGCGGCGCTCGGCGTGGCCGATCTCGACGTAGCGGGCGCCGGTCTCGGCGAGCATGCCCGCGGAGACCTCACCGGTCCAGGCGCCGCTCTCGGCCCAGTGGACGTCCTGGGCGCCGTAACCGATGCCGGTTCCGGCCAGCAGGTCGCGGGCGTCGGCGAGCGCCGGGAAGGCGGGGAGGACGAAGAGGTCGACGGGGCGGGGGAGCGCGGTGAGGGCGTCGCGGAGCGCGGCCACCTCCGCGAGCCAGGCCCGGGTCTGCGCCAGGCCGAAGTAGAGCTTCAGCGAGACGCCGACCACCGGGCGCGGGCGCACGGAAGACGTCGAGTTCTCAGGGATCACGTCGTTCATGATGCTTCAAACAGAATCACATGTGAAGTTCTCAGATCAAGACGTGAATTTCACAGAGTTGATGTGATGGGGAGGGGCTGGTCTCGGCTTGTGCGGCGGCGTCCGGCGGCAGGCTCGCTGCCGGACACCGCCGTCGCCCCGTGCTCCGGCCGCACCGCCGCGATCGGCAGGTCGTCCGCCCGGCCGGGAGCTACGGCAGTCCCTCGCGGGGCGGTGGGAGGAACGCCGCCCGGTAGAGCTGGATGCCGTCGTTCCGCTGCAACCGGGAGTCCGCCACGGCGCGCAGCCCGCGGCGGAAATAGCTGTGCCACCACGACCGGTGATCCGCCGCCAGCGCGTCGTACGGCTCCGCGGCGGCGTCCCGTACCACCCGCAGCGCCCGGCGCCGGGCGGCGCGGCCCGGGTGCGCCGGGACGACCGCCGCGTACAGCGTCCGCGCCCCGTACCCGTCGGCCCGCTCCCGCCACGCCGTGACCTGCGCCCCGCCCTCCGGCAGCGGCTGCACGGCGGCGTGCGCCTCGGTGTGCTCCTCGACCCGGGCGGGCGGCGGGCCGGTGTCCCCCTCGGGCGCGGGCCCGCCCGCCCCGGCCGGACGGAACCGCCAGCGGAACGCCCGCTCCCCGGTGCTCGGGACCACCTCGACGGCGAGCACGGGGCGCGAGGTGTGCACCAGCGCGCGGACCGTGAGGGTGCCGCGGTCGGTGGTGAGGGAGCCGGTCAGCTCGGCGTCGCGCAGCCGCAGCCGCCAGTCGGCCGCGGTGACCGTGCCGCACGGCATCAGCGTGAAGTGCCCCACCGGCGGCCGCGGTGGACCGAACGGCGCGCCGGACTCCGGCCGGTGCTCATGGATCTCGCCCTGCTGCACGGTGAACCGCACCGCCTGCGCGCCCGGTTCGGCGGACGCCCAGCTGCCCAGCAGCGCGTTCCCGAGGAACGGCGCCTCGTGCCACGCCGTGGGCAGACGCCGCCAGACGGGGTCGGCGTCGGCGAGGAGTTGCACCCAGGGGTCGCCGGGCTCCGCCGCGCGCCCGGCCGTCCCGTCCTCGCCTCTGCCCGCCGCGGTCAGGGTCGGCGCCCCGAGGGCGTGCCGTCCTGGCGGGGAGGCGGGGGAGCGGTGTGACGGGGACGGTTCGACGGCCATGCGGCCTCCAGTCGGCGCGCGCGGCGGGGAACGGGCGCACACGAACGGCCGCCCGCCGCGCCGGCCCCTCCGCATGGTGGTTCCCCACCGGACGTTCCGGAAGCCCCGCACGGGGCGTACGCCGGAGGGGCGAACGGATTGCGGACGGGCAACCGGCTTACGGGTAAGGGGGTTGGCGCGCGGTTCGGGTGCGCTGCGTGGAGCTGGGGCGCCGGTGCAGCACGTGCCCCGGGGCGTACATCTCCGATGTCCGGTGGGTGCCGGTGAAGAGGGTGCGCCGGCCGGGAGCGCCGCTCAGTCCCGCGGGCCCGTACGGGCGCTCAGCACCCCGCCAGGTCCGCCGCCACCCGTGCCCGCCGCAGCTCGTCCGCGCCGCCCGCCGCGTCGCCGTGCGCCGCCTCGTGCAGTGCGCTCTCCACGCCGCGCGCCGCCGCCCAGGCCAGCAGCCGCGCCGGGTCCTCGTCCAGGGCGCCTCCCAGCAGTCGGGCCCGGGCGTGCAGCACCGGGCCCGGGTCGGGGTGCGCGAACGGGTCGTCGATCTGCATCAGCAGCGGCCACGGGTCGTACGCCGGGTCGCCGGTCATCGGCTTGGGGTCGATGGCCAGCCAGGGGCGGCGCCGGGCGGCGAGGAGGTTGCCCGGGTTGGCGTCGCCGTGGACGACGGCCGTCCGCCGGGAGTCGCGCGGCAGCGTCCGCAGCAGTCGCGCCCCCAACGCCACCAGCCCGGCGTCGTACCCGGCGTGCAGCCGCCCGGCCCGCTCCTCGACCAGTGCGGCCCACTCGTCGCACACCGCCGCCATCGATTCCGGCCCGCCGTCCGCCGGGCGCGGCACCGCCCACAGGCCGCGCAGCACCTCGGCGGCGAGGGTGAGCCGGTCCTCCGGCGGCAGGGGTGCGGCGGTGAGCGGGGTGCCCGGTGTGCACCGCTCGATGAGCAGCGCACCGAGCGCCGGATCGTGGTCGAGAAGGCGTACGGCGCCCGCGCCCGCCCAGGCGCGCAGCGCCGGAGCCTCGCCGTCGGCCTCGCGGTGCGGCCACCCGACCTTGAGGACGGCGGGCGTACCGTCCGGCAGCGCGGCGGGCGCGACCCAGGCGCAGCTGCCGCCGTCGAACGGGGCGCCCAGCCGCAGCCCCCAGCGCTCCTCCGCCGCCCGCACCAGCTCCGGCAGCCGCGCCAGCCAGGCCCGTCCGCCGGCCGTGCGGCGCACCGTGCGGAGCATGGTCAGGCCGGGCGGGAAGCGGTCCGTGGTGGGGCGGCTGCCGGTGTCCATCCGGGCAGCGTAGGGCGGTTCGGGGTGGGAGGGCAGGGGGCGGCCCGCGCGCGGGGAGGGGTGCCGCCCTGTGCGCACGCCCCCGTGCGCATCCCGCCGGGTCGTCGGGTCGTCGGGCCGCCGTCCGGGCGATATGCCAGCAACCCACACTTTACGTCGCTTATCTTAAGAATCGTCTTGATATGCGTCAGGGATGAACCTGTACCCCCGCTCTGCCGTGACCGTCCTGGTCGCCGCCCTCGCCGTCGGCTGCGGTGGCCCGGCGGCCGCCCCGCCGCCCCGCCCCGCCCCGTCCGCACCGGCAGCGGCGGGCGGGCACGCCGGTGCGCCGCCGCCTTCGGCGGCCAAGGCGCCGTTCACCCTCGTCGCGTCCGGGGACGTCCTCGCCTCGTACCCGGAGGTGCTGGACACCGCACAGGACGACGCGCCGGACTTCGGCCGGCGCGGCGCCGCGCCGACCGGGTACGACTACCGGCCGATGCTCAAGGGCAGCAAACCCGTCATCGCCGAGGCGGACCTCGCCCTGTGCCATCTGGGGACCCCGCTCGGCCCGCTGACCGGCCCCTTCACCAGCTCCGGCGCCTTCCAGGCCCCGCCCCAGGTCGCCACCGCCCTCAAGGACGCCGGGTTCGACTCCTGCGCCACCGCCTCCGGACACACCCTCGACCGCGGCGACGCCGGGGTCCGCACCACCCTGGAGGCGCTGGACACCGTCGGGATGCGGCACACCGGATCGGCGCGGGACGCCGCCGAGGGCTCCCGGCCCGCGCTGCTGCGGGCGCGCGGCGGCGCCGAGGTCGCGCACCTCTCCTACGTCCTCGGGGACCGCGGCGCCGACCGCGGCGCCAAACCCTGGGCGGTGAACCTCGTCGACGAACAGCGGATCATCGCCGACGCCCGCGCCGCCCGCCGCGCCGGTGCCGACCTCGTGGTGGTCAGCGTGGCGTGGGGCACCGAGTACCGCTCCGTCCCCGACGCCACCCAACTCGCCCTGGCCCGCGCCCTGACCGCATCGGAGACCGACGGCCGCCCCGACCTCGACCTGATCCTCGGCACCGGCTCGCGCGCCCCGCAGGCGTACGAGAAGGTCAACGGCGTCTGGGTGGTCTACGGGCTCGGCGACCAGCTCACCGGGTCCATGAAGAAGTGGGAGGCCAACTGGGGCACCGTCGCGCGCTTCCGCTTCGCCCCGCCGGAGCGGCCCGGCGAGCGCTGGCGGGTGACCGACGCGGAGTACGTCCCGCAACTCGTCACCCACGGCCAACCGCTGCGCAGCATCAACCTCGCCCGCACCAAGCTGTGGGTAAAGGAGCGCGACGCGATCGGAAAGACCGCGCTCAGCAGGGGTGCCGCCGCGTCCGGGCTCAAGGCGGGACGCTGAGCACGGGGTGCGGGCGGACGCCGGACGTACGGATACCGGCGGCGGTGCGGCGGGCCGGGCGCCCCGCGGTCCTGCACGGTGCGACGGACGCCCGGCGGGCATTCCGGTACGCGGCCGGTGCGAGGCGCAGGCGACCCGCACCGGGCCGGGCCGTCGGCCCCGGGCGGGCGCCCGGTCCGTACCGGAATGCCGGACCGCGGTGATCGCGCCCTGCCCGTCGTCCGCCGACGGAGGTACCGTCCATTCCGCCGGATGATCGACCCCAACCCGCCCACACCCCCCAGGAGTTACCGGCCATGAAGATCACCGTTGCTGCCGACAGGTGCTGCGGCGCAGGTCAGTGCGTGCTCACCGCCCCCGAGGTCTTCGACCAGCGGGACGAGGACGGCGTCGTCGTCCTGCTCGACGCGGCGCCGCCCGCCGAGCGGCACGACGCGGTTCGCGAAGCCGCCGCCCTCTGCCCCGCCGGCGTCATCGAGCTGCACGCATGACCGCCCGCCCCCTCGCCGTCGTCGGCGCCTCCGCCGCCGGACTGGCCGCCGCCGAGACGCTGCGCCGCTCCGGCTGGACCGGACCGCTCACCCTGATCGGCGACGAACCTCATCTGCCGTACGACCGGCCGCCGCTGTCCAAGCAGCTGCTCCACGGCACCTGGGAGAGCGAACGGCTGCTGCTGCGCACCGCCGACCAGCTCGCCCCGCTCGACCTCGACCTGCGGCTCGGCACCCGCGCCACCGGTCTGGACGCCGCCACCCGCACGCTGACCCTCGACGGCGGCGAACGCCTCGCCTGCGCCGGAATCATCGTCGCGACCGGTGTCACCGCCCGCACCCTGCCCGGCGCGGACGGCCTCGACGGCGTCCTCACCCTGCGCACCCTCGACGACGCCGTCGCGCTCCGCGCCCGGCTGGCCGGCGCCGGGCACCGGCTCACCGTCGTCGGCAACGGCGTCCTCGGCTGCGAAGCCGCCGCCGTGGCGCGGGAGCTGGGGCACGAGGTGACGCTCATCGGCCGTGACACCCTCCCGATGGCCCGCGCGGTGGGGCCCGAGGTCGGTGCGCTGCTCGCCGAGGAGCACCGCACCCGCGGCGTCCACCTGCGCACCGGCGTCGTCGCGGAATTCCTCACCGGCCCGGCGCCCGGCACGGCCGGCGGCGTCCGCCTCACCGACGGCACCGAGGTACCCGCCGACACCGTCCTGCTGGCCATCGGCTCCGACCCGGCCGTCGGCTGGCTGCGCGGCGAGCCCGCCCTCGACACCACCGACGGGCTGCGCTGCGACGCGTACTGCGCGGCGGCGCCCGGCATCTACGCCGCCGGGGACGTGGCCCGCTGGGACCACCCGCTGCACGGCGTCCCGCTCCGCTTCGAGCACCGGATGAACGCCACCGAACAGGGCATGGCCGCCGCCCGCAACCTCCTCGCCGAACTCGCCGCGGAGACCGCGCCCGGCACGGACGCCCCCGAGCGCCGCCCCTTCGCCCCCGTGCCGTACTTCTGGTCCGACCAGTACGGCATCAAGCTCCAGGCGTACGGGCTCACCGCGGGCGCCGACCGGACGGAGACCACCGTCCTGGACCGCGCTGCCCGCAGCGCCGTCGCCCTCTACGGACGCGACGGCTCCGCCACCGGCGTCCTCGCCGCCGGACTGCCGCCGCGCCAGGTCAGGGCGCTCCGCGCGGTCGTCGCCACCCCGCAGCCGTGGGAGGAGGCACGCGCCCGCGCCCGGGCGGTTCTCGCCCCGGCCTGACGGTGCCCGATCATGGAGGGATGACCGACTCGTACGTACGGGTGCGCGGCGCCCGTGAGCACAACCTCCGCACCGTCGATGTGGACATCCCGAGGGACGCGCTGGTCGCGTTCACCGGGGTGTCCGGATCGGGCAAGTCCTCCCTGGCCTTCGGCACCCTCTACGCCGAGGCGCAACGCCGCTACTTCGAGTCCGTCGCCCCCTACGCCCGCCGCCTGATCCACCAGGTCGGCGCGCCCAAGGTCGAGGAGATCAGCGGGCTGCCCCCGGCCGTCGCCCTGGAGCAGCGCCGCTCCGCGCCGTCCGCCCGCTCCTCCGTCGGCACCGTCACCACCCTCTCCAACTCCCTGCGGATGCTCTTCTCCCGCGCCGGTGACTACCCCGAGGGCGCCGGGCGCCTCGACTCCGACGCCTTCTCGCCCAACACCGCCGCCGGCGCCTGCCCCGAGTGCCACGGACTGGGCCGCGTCCACCGCGTCACCGAGGACTCCCTCGTCCCCGACCCCTCGCTGACCATCCGCGAGGGCGCCGTCGCCGCCTGGCCCGGCGCCTGGCAGGGCAAGAACCTCCGCGACATCCTCGCCACCCTCGGCCACGACATCGACCGGCCCTGGCGCGAGCTGCCGTCCGCCGAGCGCGACTGGATCCTCTTCACCGACGAACAGCCCGTCGTCACCGTCGAACCGGTCCGCGAGGCGGGCCGTATCCAACGCCCGTACAAGGGCCAGTACATGAGCGCCCGCCGCTATGTGCTGCACACCTTCGCCGATTCGAAGAGCGAGACGCTGCGCACCCGCGTCCGCGGCTTCATGATCACCGAGCCGTGCCCGGTCTGCGCCGGACGGCGGCTGCGCCCCGAAGCGCTCGCCGTCACCTTCGCCGGCCACGACATCGCCGACCTCGCCGCCCGCCCGCTCGGCGCGCTCGCCGCCCTGCTGACGCCCACCGCGCGCCGCGATGACGACGGCGTCGCCGCCACCCTCGCCCGCGACCTCGTCGCCCGGATCGAGGTCCTCACCGAACTCGGCCTCGGCTACCTCGCCATGGACCGCCCCGCGCCCTCCCTCTCCGCCGGGGAACTCCAGCGCCTGCGCCTCGCCACCCAACTCCGCTCCGGTCTCTTCGGCGTCGTCTACGTCCTCGACGAACCCTCCGCCGGACTCCACCCCGCCGACACCGAATCCCTCCTCGCCGTCCTCGGGCGGCTCAAGGAGGCGGGCAACTCCCTCTTCGTCGTCGAGCACGACATGGACGTGGTGCGCAGCGCCGACTGGCTGGTCGACGTCGGCCCGCGCGCGGGCGAACACGGCGGCCGGATCCTGCACAGCGGCCCCGTGGCGGGGCTCGCCGACGCCGCGGAGTCCGCCACCCGCCGCTTCCTCTTCGACCCCGCGCCGCCCCCGGAGCGCACGCCCCGCACGCCCACCGGCACGCTCGCGCTGCGCGGTGTCACCCTGCACAACCTGCGCGGACTCGACGCCGACTTCCCGCTCGGCGTCTTCACCGCCGTCACCGGCGTCTCCGGCTCCGGCAAGTCCACCCTCGTCACCCGGGTCCTCGCCGACGCCGTCCGCGACCACCTGGGCACCGCGGAGGAACCGGCCGGGCCCCAGGACGACACGACCGCCGAGGACACCGCCGACGACCGCGCCCGGATCGCCTCCGCCGAGGGCCTGTCCGCCGTCGACCGGCTGGTCCGCGTCGACCAGAAGCCCATCGGCCGCACCCCGCGCTCCAACCTCGCCACCTACACCGGCCTCTTCGACGCGGTCCGCAAGATCTTCGCCGCCACCGACGCCTCCCGCGCCCGCGGCTACACCGCCGGACGCTTCTCCTTCAACGTCGCCGCCGGACGGTGCGAGACCTGCCAGGGTGAGGGTTTCGTCGCCGTCGAACTCCTCTTCCTGCCCGGCACCTACGCTCCCTGCACCGCCTGCCACGGCGCCCGCTACAACGCCGAGACCCTGGAGATCACCTACCGGGACCGGACCATCGCGGACGTCCTGGCGATGACCGTCGACGCCGCCGCGGAGTTCCTGGCCGACGTCCCCGCCGCCGCCCGCAGCCTGCGCACCCTGCGCGAGGTGGGCCTCGGCTATCTGCGGCTCGGCCAGCCCGCCACCGAACTCTCCGGCGGCGAGGCCCAGCGCATCAAACTCGCCACCGAACTCCAGCGCACCCGCCGCGGCCACACCCTCTACCTGCTCGACGAACCCACCACCGGTCTGCACCCCGCCGACACCGAGGTGCTGCTGCGTCAGCTGCACGGGCTGGTGGACGCCGGGCACACCGTCGTGGTCGTCGAGCACGACATGGGGGTGGTCGCCGGCGCCGACCACGTCATCGACCTCGGGCCCGGCGGCGGCGCGGACGGCGGCCGGATCGTCGCCGCCGGCACCCCGCAGCAGGTCGCGGCCGCCCCCGGCAGCCGCACCGCGCCCTACCTGGCCCGTGCCGGGGCCCGACCTGCGGGTTAAGGTACGCGGGTCGTATCAGCGACACGGATCGTCCAGCACACGAAGGGGGCCCACATGGCTGACATCGAGAAGGCCAGGGAGCAGTTCGCGCGGTTCGACGAGGACGGCGACGGTCTGGTCACCGCCGAGGAGTTCCGGCGCGCCATGGCCGAGATGGGCGACCGGTACCTGACCGGCGCCACCGCCCAGACGATCATCAACTCCAAGGACACCGACGGCGACGGCCGGATGTCCTTCGACGAGTTCTGGGCCTCGCTCCAGGGCTGAGCGCCCGTCCGGGGCGGTGCGGCACACCGCCGCCCGCCCCGGACACCGCCCGTGGTCAGCCGGTGCGGCCCGGCCGCCCGGCCGCCGCGCCCATCGGCGGCGGCGCGTCCGCCGCCCCGGTGCCCCACCCGGACGGCGAACCCCCCACGGTGAACGCCAACTCCCGTGCCCCGCACAGCTCGTCGGTGGTCAGCCACGTCCGCTGCCGCGCGGCGCCGTCGAGCCGCACCGACTGCACGTAGCGGTCCGTCGCCGACGTACCGGGCGCCGTCACGGTGAAGCCGCCCGACGGGTGGAACCGCCGGTCAAGGCGGAGGTCGACGCGGTCGAAGACCGGCGTGCTCAGCCCCCAGGTGTCGGTGCCGGGCTGGACGGGGAACACCCCGATCGACGACAGCACCATCCACGCCGACATCGTCCCCAGATCGTCGTTGCCGGTCATCCCGGTCGGCGCGTCCGTGAACAGCGTCAGCGCCGCATGGACCACATCCGTCGTCTTCCACGGCTGACCGGTCGACAGATAGGTGTACGGCGCGATGAGATCCGGCTCGTTCTGCGGGTTGTACTTGTCCGCGTTATAGTAGTCGTACGGGCCGTTGACCCAGACCTCGCGCGCGGTCTTCTCCGGGTCCGCCAGCAGCTTGTCGTAGGCGAAGAAGGAGTCCAGCCGCTCGGTGGCCTTCTCCTTGCCGCCGATGAGGGAGATCATCCCGGGCAGGTCCTGCGGCACCAGCCACTGGTACTGCCAGGCCGTGCCCTCGTGGAACCCCTCGCTCTTCGCCGGATCGGCGGGCCCGGTGAACGCGCCCCGCCCGTCCCGCGCCCGGAAGAAACCGGTCGAGGCGTCGAAGACCTTGCGGTAGTTCTGCGCGCGGGCCGCGTACCGGTCGGCGTCCGCGCCATGTCCCAGATCGCGCGCCATCCCCGCCAACGCCGCGTCCGCCAGCGCGTATTCGAGCGTCGCCGAGCCGCCGTGGTCGAAGTCGGAGTCGCCGGGCTTGGTGTGCGGGCGGCCCTTGAGGAACGGGACGAAACCGTTGGTGAGGTACTCCGCGTTGCCCTCCCGGCCCACCGCGGGGGAATCGGCCGGCGGCACCCCGTCGGCGTTCCGCTTCAGCGCCGCGTACGCCTCCTCCTCGTGCCCGGCCAGGAGCCCCTGCCGGTAGGCGTTGGTCAGGAACGGCGTCACCGGATCACCGGTCATGATGTTGGTCTCGACCGTGCCGTAGCCCCACTTGGGCAGCCAGCCGCTCTCCTTGCCGACCCGCAGCACCGACAGCGCCATGTCCCGCGACTCCCGCGGCGCGAGCAGCGCCAGCAGCTGCGCCTGGGTGCGGTAGGTGTCCCACAGTGACCAGTTCTGGTAGTACGTGAACCCGCGCGCCCGGTGGACGCGCTGGTCCCAGCCCCGGTAGCGGCGGTCCACATCCGTCCCGGTGTTGGGCGCGAGGAACGAGCGGTACAGCGACGAGTAGAACGTCCGCCGCAGCGTCGGATCGCCGCCCCACGCCCGCACCTGCCCGAGCCGCCGCTCCCACGCCGCATCGGCCGCGGCCCGCACCCGGTCGAAGGAGGCGCCGCCCTCCGCCCGCAGATTGCGTGCCGCGCCCGCCGCGTCCACATAGCTGAGCGCGGTGGTCGCCTCGACGGTGCGGCCCTTGCGGGTGTCGAAGCGGACGTACGCACCGCGCCGCCCCGCCCCCGTCGACTCCGCCGAACCGGGCGTCACCCGGTCGCCCTGCCAGGTCCCGTAGGAGGCGAACGGCCGGTTGAAGCGGGTGAGCGTGTACACCGTGTACGGCCGGGTGTCCTGGCAGAAACCGCGGCCGGTGACGGTGGTGCGCACGGTGCGCGAGTCCAGCACCTCGACCCGGGCGGACACCACCTTGTGCAGCGCCTGCCCGGCGTTGAGCAGCACATTCGCCTTGTCCGTCGCCGGGAAGACGTACCGCTGCCGTCCGGTGTGGGCGGTGGCGGTCAGCTCGGCGCCGATCCCGCCGTACGACGTGAGCTTCACGCGGTACGAGCCGGGGCGGGCCGATTCGTCGTCATGGGTGTAGGCGGCGGCGTACTTGGCGTAGTCGGTCTCGGTGAGGTCGCCGGTGGTCGGCAGCACCGGCAGATCGCCGCCGAGACCGCAGCCCACCCCGGAGATGTGCACGGCGCTGAACCCGCGGATGTGGTCGTCGTCGTAGTCGTAGCCCGTGGTGTGGCCGGTGTCGGGGGAGAGCTGCACCATGCCGAACGGCACGGCGGCGCCCGGGTAGGTGTTGCCGTCGTTGCGGCTGCCGATGAACGGGTTGACGAGGTCGGTGAGGCGGCCGGACGGGGGCGCGGCCTGCGCGGCGGGGGCCGTGAGCGCGCCCCCGACGAGCGCGGCCGCCAGCACCGCACCGGCGGTGCGCAGCCGGGTACGACGGGGCCATGGCATGGGTGGACCTCCGGGAGTGAGCGCTGCGCGGCCCACCGGACGCGGCGGGGCACCGGCGCACCCGGCGCGGCGGGTACCGGGACCGGCGCGACAAGCGGGCCGACAACGTTGTCAGGGCGGGCTCATTCTTGGGGGCGGCCCGGTACCCGTCAAGAGGGCGGACCGGCGCGGGAACGAGGGCTCACCCCTCGGTGTCTTGACGATGACACGTCAAAAAAAGTCCGCGGCTCCGCCTTGTTCTCTGCGCGGGGGCATGCCTCAATGGGCACCGCATTCAGGTTGCTGAACACACGTCAGCTCCGTGTGCCGGCACGGGACCGCGCCGCGGCCCCGCGCGGACGCCCGCCGCCCGCACCCATGGCGGCCGGCGCCCCGACCACCTCATCGCCACCCCACGAAGGCGGACCACATGAGACACGGCAAGCTCGGCAAGGCCCTCGGCAGCGCCCTCGCCGTCGGCGCGGCACTCGTCGGCACCCTCGCCATGGCGCCGGCCGCCGGTGCGGTGAACCCCGACACCGCCACCCTCGGCTTCGACTGCGGCACCTACGGCAAGGGCACCGCCACGCTCACCGCCACCCAGGACGGCACGGCCGCCACCATCAGCGTCTCCACCTCGGCCGTCACCGCCCCGATCGACGTGGCCGCGAACTCCGTCAAGTCCACCCTCACCCTCACCAAGAACGGTTCGGACACCGCCACCTTCAGCGGCAGCTCCAACCCGAAGATCCCCTCCGGCAGCGCCGTCAGCACCGGCCCGCTCACCGGCACCGTCGCCTCCGGCGACAGCCTCGAAGCGACCTCCCTCAAGGTCGTCGTCTTCGGCATCACCGCCACCTGCAAGGCCACCGGCGCCCAGGATCCGGGACCGTTCGTCTTCTGAGCCGTGACGCGCGAAAGGCGGCGGGCCCCGGGAAACGCCCCGGGGCCCGCCGCCCGCACGCCGTCAGGCCGTCCCGTCGCCCGACTCCGCCTCCCGCCGCTCCGCCTTCGCGGCCTCCGAGCGGCGGTAGGAGTAGCCGAAGTACACGCCCAGGCCGACCAGGAACCACACCACGAAGCGGACCCAGGTCTGCCACTCCAGGAAGGTGATCAGCCAGAGCGAGAAGAGCACGCCGAGCGCGGGGACCACCGGCATGCCCGGGGTGCGGAACGTCCGCGGAAGCTCGGGGTGTTTGTAGCGCAGCACGATCACCGCGATGCAGACGACCACGAACGCCAGCAGGATGCCGATGTTGGTCAGTTCCGCCGCCTCGCCGATCGGCAGGAAACCGGCGATGGCCGCCGACGCCGCCCCGACGATCCAGGTCACCCGGGTCGGCACATGCCGGGTCGGATGGGTCTTGGCGAACCACTTTGGCAGCAGCCCGTCCCGGCTCATCGAGAACCACACCCGGGTCACGCCCAGCATGAAGGTGAACATCACCGTGAGGATGCCGATGATCGCGCCGACCGCGATGACGTCCGCGACGCTGCTGAGCCCCACCGACTTGAACGCCGACGAGAAGCCGCTCTCCGGGTCGATGTCCTGGTAGTTCTGCATGCCCGTCAGCACCAGGCAGGCCAGGACGTACAGCACCATCGAGATGACCAGCGAGTAGATGATCGCCTTCGGCATGTGGCGCTGGGCGTCCTTCGACTCCTCGGCCGCCGTGCTCATCGCGTCGTAACCGAAGACGGCGAAGAAGACGGTGGCCGCGCCGGTGAACGCGCCGCTGACGCCGAACGGGAAGAACGGGTGGTAGTTGGCGGTGTTGATGTGGAAGAAGCCGACCGCGACGACGCCGACCACCACCAGCACCTTCAGCCCCACCACGATCATCTCGAAGCGGGCCGCGTTCTTGATCCCCAGCGTCAGCAGATACGCGATGAGCAGGCAGAGGACCGCCGCGAAGAGGTCCACCCGGTGGCCCGGGCCGGTGCCGGGCGCGCCCAGCATCCAATCCGGCAGCTTCGCCCCCGTCTCGCCCACCAGGAAGCTGAAGTAGCCGGAGATGCCGATGGCGACCACCGCCACGATCGCGGTGTACTCCAGCAACAGGTCCCAGCCGATGAACCAGCCCGCCAGCTCACCGAGGACCGCATAGCCGTAGGTGTACGCCGATCCGGCCTTCGGGATCAGCCCGGCGAACTCCGCGTACGAGAACGCCGCCGCGGCGCTCGCGACGCCCGCGATCAGGAAGGAGAGCAGCACGGCGGGCCCGGCCTTGCCGTTGGCGACGGTGCCGGCCAGCGTGAAGATCCCGGCGCCGATGATCCCGCCGACGCCGATCGCGGTCAGTTGCCACAGCCCCAGCACCCGCGTCAGCTGCTGGGCCGAGCCGCCCTCGGCCTCCTCGATGTGCTCGATCGGTTTGCGGCGCAGTACGCCGTGTCCCGGACGCAACCCCATTGGTGACCTCCGTACCTCCGTCGTGGCCTGACGGCGGCTCATGATGGACCCTCGACGGCCGGCGGGGAAGGCATCTCCCACGCCGTCCGGGCGGGGAGTTCACCGGGGCATACCGCGGAGGGCGTCAGTCCGTGCTCTCCAGCCGGAAACCGACCTTGAGGCCGACCTGGTAGTGCTCGATCTCGCCGTCGACGAGGTTGCCGCGCACCTGGCAGACCTCGAACCAGTCGAGGTTGCGCAGGGTCTGCGAGGCGCGCCGCACGCCGTTGCGGATCGCGGCGTCGACGCTCTCGTGGGACGTGCCCACGATCTCCGTCACACGGTAGGTGTGGTCCGTCACGGTGGTCTCCCTGGTCGGGGCGGCGCTCCGCCCGTGCACCTCTCACCGTGCCCCAGCGCACCCCGGCCCACCAGCGGAGTTGACCCGCCCGGTGCCACCGGCCCCACGAAGATCGGAAAGGCGTCCGCTACGGGACGACCGTCACCGGCCAGCGTCCGGTCTTCACCAGCCGGACCGCCACCGAGCCCATGATGCGGTGCCCGGCCGACTCCGAGGCGCCCACGACCACGGCGTCCGCCTGCAGCTCGTCGGCCATCTGCACCATCCCGGCGTACGGGTCGCCGCGCAGCGTGTGGAACTCCCAGCGGATCCGGTACAGCCCCTGCAGCCGCTCCGTCGACCGGCGGATCTCCGCCATCAGCTCCTCGGCCACCTCGTGGGTGGTGTCGACGACCGGCGCGCCCATCGTCGCCCCGGCGGGCAGCAGCGGCTGGATGTAGACCAGCGCCAGCTTCGCGCCCTGGCGGCGGGCCAGCCCGGCGGCGTAGGCGGCGGCGCGCCACGACGAGTCCGAGCCGTCGACACCGACGACGATGACCTTCGGGCCGTCCGTGCCCCGCTCGAACGCGGGCTGCTGGTTGTCCTCCACACCTTGAGGTTATCCGTACGCCTGTCCGGGCGGGCGGCCGGGCACCGGGTGGCGCAACGCCTGGTCAGGTGGCCCGCGGCGGCCAGCTGCCCGGCTCCAGGACGCCCAGCACGTAGGCGCGGGCCACCAGCGCGGTACGGCCCTGGACCCGCCAACGGCGGGCCAGCCGGGAGAGGTGGTAGTTGACGCCGTCCACGGTCAGTCCCAGCGCCGAGCCGATCGCCGCGGTGGTGGCGCCGCCCGCGGCCAGCGCCAGGATCCGCCCCTCCACCGGGCTGACCCGGCCGCGCGGTGCGGTCGGCGCCGTCTGCTCCCGGACCTTCAGCAGCGCCAGCAGCGTCGGGGGCCGCGCCGACGGATCGCCCACCGGGTCGAGGGACAGCTCACCCTGCCGCACCACCCCGTCCGTCCCCCGCCAGCCCACCGCCACCGGGTACCGCGAGCGGCGGCCGAGCCGCAGCGCCTCCGTCAGCCGGTCCAACTGGGCGGTGTCGCGGGGCCGGAAGAGATCCAGCAGGTTGCGGCCGCAGAGACGGCCGGGCGGGGCGCCCCACTCGGCGGCCATCGCGGGGTTGGCGATCAGCACCCCGCCGTCCGCCCGGCACACCGCGATCGGCAGCGGAAGCCGGTCGAGGAGGTTCAGGAAGTGGTTGCGCCACGGGTTCTGCGGGGCCGGTCCGGGCGGGGGCGGCACCGCCTCCGGCGCGTCCCCGGCGGCCCGCGGACCGCCTCCGTCCGGTGTTCCGCTGTGCACCGTGCCCGGCTCGGCTCCGTCCGCCATGCCCGCTCGACCCTCCTCGCCCCGCCTCGCTCCGGCGGGAAAACCACTGCACAATCATGCAGTCGCCGCACCGGTCGGGATACCCCTAATCCCGCGGTCCACCGCGTTGACCTGCGCCGGGGAACCGCCGACGGCAGGAGATTCAGGGGTGCGCGCCGGTTCGCGCACCCGGGCCGGGGGGGGGGGGGGGGGGAACAACAAAGGACGCCGAGGCAAACGCCCCCCCATCCCTTCCTTGCCTCTTTCCTTTCCAAAAAAAGGCCAGCCTTCCCCCCCCCCCCCCCCC
>NZ_JBVHWT010000017.1:58561-172272 GCF_055564055.1 Streptomyces sp. NPDC029159 | reverse complement strand
TCCGCGGAGACCACGACCGTGTGGGACACACCGGGGGTGTTGTCCACGAAGTTGGTGATCAACCAGTTCAGGTTCTGCGCCGCCTGGCTCATCGGACTCAACTAACGCTCCTGCTGGTGAGTGGGGTCCACCACGCCGTGCTGCCCGGTGTCGCCACCGGCCTGCCGACCCTGCTGGATACCCCGGCGAAGACTGGTCAGCCGGCCACGTACGTCGCTGGGCGCGCGCGAGACCTGCGGACCGCTCTGGGCGGGCTGCTGCTGTGCCGTACCGGCGACGAGGTTGGCGCGCGGCACCCGGCGGGGCAGCCCCGACGTGGTCACCCCGCCCGCGGCCGGCTGACGGATCTGCTCCGCCTGCCGCCACGTCTCGTCGTTCGGCGAACTGCGCCAGCCGGTGGTGTCGAAGCCTCCGGCGGGGGTGGCGTCCGGGGCGTCCGCGGGCTGCGGGGCCTGAGGCGCCTGCGGCTGCGGCACCTCGGCGGTGACGGAGGGCTGCGGCTCCACCCCGGCGGCGGCCGCCTCCGGCGTGTGGAACCAGCTCGACTCGATGGTGTCGAAGATCGGCGTCCCGCCGCCACCGGTGCCGGCCGACGGGTCGCCGAGCCAGTCCGCCGACGGGGCGGGCTCCGGCGCGGCGTCCGGCGACGGCTGCGCCGGGACCTGGCCGGTGGTGTGCGGTGCCTCGGGGGCGACACCGAAGAGGCTCGTGGCCTCCGCCGGTGCCTCGCCGCTCTCCTGCGGCGCCGGACGCGAGGCGTCGGGCCGTGCGGTGTCCCGCATCGGGAGCCCGGAAGGGGTCTGCCCGAAGTGCTCGGGAGCCCCGGCGGCGCCGCCGGGCGCCGGGTACCGGCCGGTGTCACCGGGCGCCCCGGCGTCGGCCCGCGGGGTGCCGGGCGGCGGCCCGTTGAAGTCGGGCCGGGCGAAGGCGGTGGTGTCACCGGGGCCACCGGTCGTCCCGGGCGCCACGGGGCGCTCGAAGGTGCCCGTGGTCTCCGGGGGAGCCGGACGCTCGAAGGCGCCGGTCGTCTCGGGGGGCGCCGGACGCTCGAACGTGCCCGTGGTCCCGGGCGCCGCCGGGCGCTCGAAGGTGCCGGTGGTCTCCGGCTCCTCGTGGCCGCGCGGGGTGTCCTGGGGCTCACGGGGCGCGAGCGGCCAGTCGTCGGTGGCGCCGCGGTCGCGGCGCACGCCCCAACTGGTGCCCGGCTGCGGGGAGTCGGCGGCCGGTGCGGCCTCGGCGGGGGAGCCGGCCAGCTCCGCGGCCGGACCACGGGGCGGCAGCTGCGGGCGCTCGTCGCGGCCCGGCGCACCGGTGGGCGGCGCCACCGTCGGCGTGGCACCGGAGGTCTCGGCGGGCGCCTCACCGCGCTGGACGTGACGGGTGGGCAGCGCGGGACGGCCGCCGTCATCCGGGGCGTTCGCCGGGCGGGCGGTGCCGCGGGGCGACGCGTCCGGCGCCGCGGGCGGCTGCGCGGTGGGGCCACCGGAGGGGACCGGGCCGCCGAAGCCGCCGGGGGCGGTGCGCCCACCACCGGGACCGCCGCGGCCGGGCAGCGCGGGCCGCCCGGCGCCGCCGGGGCCCGAACCGACCTGGCCGCGCGGCTGCAGCCCGGCGAGACGGCTGGTCCCGCCGGAACCGGAGCCCGGACCGGCACCCGTACCGCCCTCGGACGCATGGCCCTTCGCGGTGGACGGCGCCGGCTTCTTGCCGCCCTGCGCGACGTCGACGGGCAGCATGACCAGCGCGGTCGTGCCACCGGAGTCGGAGGGCCGCAGCTGGATGCGGATGCCGTGGCGCAGCGAGAGGCGGCCGACCACGAACAGACCCATCCGGCGGGAGACCGAGACGTCCACGGTCGGCGGGCTGGCCAGCCGCTCGTTGATGGACGAGAGGTCCTCGGGGGAGAGGCCGATACCGGTGTCGTGGATCTCGACCAGCACCCGCCCGTCGGGCAGCGCGTGACCGGTCACCTTCACCTTGGTCTGCGGCGAGGAGAACGACGTGGCGTTCTCCAGCAGCTCCGCGAGCAGGTGGACGAGGTCGTTGACGACGCGGCCGGCGACCTCGGTCTGCGGCACGGCGCTCAGCTCGATGCGCTCGTACTGCTCCACCTCGGAGGCGGCGGCGCGGAGCACGTCGACCAGCGGGACCGGACGCGTCCAGCGACGGCCCGGCTCCTCACCGGCGAGGACGAGGAGGTTCTCACCGTTACGGCGCATACGCGTCGCGAGGTGGTCGAGCTTGAAGAGGGAGGACAGCTGGTCCGGGTCGGCCTCGCGGGACTCCAGCTCGGAGATGAGCGAGAGCTGGCGCTGGATCAGACCCTGGGAGCGGCGCGAGAGGTTGGTGAACATCGCGTTGACGTTGCCCCGCAGCAGCGCCTGCTCGGACGCCAGCCGGACCGCCTCACGGTGCACGTCGTCGAAGGCCGCGGCCACCCGGCCGATCTCGTCCCGGCTGTGCACACCGACCGACTCGACGGAGGTGTCGACGTCCTGCGGGTCGGTGTCGGACAGCTGCTTGACCAGCTCCGGCAGCCGCTCCTGGGCCACCTTCTGCGCGGTGTCCTGGAGACGGCGCAGCGAGCGGACCATGGACCGCGCCACGACGAACGCGCCGACCAGCGAGACGCCGAGGACGAGGAAGATCAGCGCACCGTTGATGATCGCTTCCTGCGTCGCCGCGTTGCGCAGCTCGCGGGACTTCTGCTCCATCTCGGTCAGCAGCGAGGTCTCGATCCGCGACATCTCGTCGATCTTGACGGTGTCGGAGTCGTACCAGTCCAGGTACTTGTAGTCCTGGCTGCGGATGCCGCTGCTGCTGGCGAAGGCGCGGTGCGCGAAGGCGACCGCGGCCTTGATCTCGTCGTTGTTGCCGTCCAGACCGCGGGTGAGGGCGCCGGCGTTGTTGGCGTAGATCTGCGAGAAGCGGTCACGGGCCGCCTTCTCGTCGTCCTCGGCGGTACGGCCGGCCAGCCGGTCGTTGGCGGAGAGCTGGGGGCCGCCCTTGTGGGCGAGACCGGCACTGACCAGGGCACGCTGCATCGACGCGTACTCCTTGGCCGAGGAGAACGCCGCCAGCGCACGGGTCGCCCGGATCATCTCCGGGTTGCTGGTGGCCTGCGCCATGTCCTGGGAGAGGGAGAGCAGCGAGTCGATCAGCTGGTTGTAGTTGCTGATGGTGCGCGCGGCGTTGCCGTCGTCCTTGTACGCGCTGCTGCGGATCTCGTTGAGGGTGTTGAGCTGGCGGCCGATCTCCAGGACGGTCGCCCGCACACCGGTCATCGTGGCGTCGACACCCTGGATGTCGCCGGTGCCCTGGTTGAACGCGATCCGCGCGTGGTCGGTGGCCTCCCGCGGTGCGACGACGTTGGCGTCGTCCTTGGCGTTGCCCGAACCGGCCAGCGGGCCCGCCGACTTGTCCCGCTCGGTCTGGAGCGCGTCGGCCAGCTCGGTGGCCTGCCGCGTCATGTCGGTGAGCATCTTCATCTTGTCCAGCTGCTCGATGTTCTCCATCGAGTCCTGGATACGGATGGCGCCCAGCGAGGTCGCGGCGACGACGGGCAGTGCGAGCAGGGAGATCAGACGGGTGCTGATGCGCCAGTTGCGCAACGCGACCCGGGAGCCGGGACCGCCCGGACCCGACTGCTCCTTGGCCGGTCCCCGGTCGGCGTCCCCGCCGCTCCGGTCGCTGCGATCGGACGGTGCCGGGGTGTTCGCCGGACCGCCCCCCTGGGCACGCTGGGGAGAGGAGGCGCGGTCGGTCCCGCCGCGCGGCTCCGGCTCCGCCGCAGCTTCCCGGCCCTGGCGGGCCTGGGAAGGCTCCGTGCCATCCCTCTTGAAACGTCCCTGCACTAGCGTCGCAACCTCTGGACCAGGCGTCCCCCCGCGCGAGCGGCGGGACGGTGTCGAGTCGTGGGGGACCGCAAGTCCCCCGTGCGGTCGTGAATTGACCGGCGGGCTTCCCCCTCTGGCCGAGAGAGCAACTCCACCGCGCTGCGCCACATCGCGCTCTGCGCGCCGGTTGATACATGCGGCGGTCCGTGGAATTCCAGCACAGTGCCGGATCTCCAACAAGAGCGGAACCGCGCGGTGCGACATGGGTGACACACGGTGCGGATCGTGTCACGACACGTAGAGGGATCCATGGTCGATAACGGACTTTTGATATCGAACTGCTTCGACTTGTCGCCTGTCCCAGGTGCGGTGATCGGCGGCGAAATAAAGCCTTCTGATGATCGATGTCCCGTTCATCCCTTGATGTTGATCATGGGAATTGCGGCATTTGTCACGGACTCAGTGAGGAAACTCACAGGTTGGCCGGTGACTTTCCCTCCGCATCGCAGGGAATGGCCCGCTTAGTCTGATGCTTTACACAGGCAGCCGGCGCGACAAGGACCCCCTGCGCGACCTCCCCGTTTCCCGCCTCCGCCCTTCCCGCGGACGCGACGGGCCGGTCCGCACCGCCCTCCGGGCCGGCCGTCCTTTTCCGATGCATCCCGATCTACGCGAGGCGTGAAGCAGTGAAGACCACGATGATGTTCCGCAACATAGCCAACCCGCGGCGCACCACGCTGGCACACCTCAAGGACGCCGACGAGCTGACCGCCACCCCGGCCCCGGAGCACGCCGTCGAGCTGCCCACGCAGACCGCCAACCCCCGCCGTACCGTCCTGATGGACGCCCCCGGCCAGGACACCGCGGCGTAATGCCGTAGCGGGTGAGCCGCGCCCCCGCGTTAGCCTGGAGTGTCCACTCCGGCCAGTGATCAATGAGGGGCAGCGGCACCCGTGCGCATCGCCAGATTCTCCATCGACGGCAACGTCGGCTTCGGCGTCCTAGAGGGCGACGAGATCGACGTCATCAAGGGCCACCCCTTCGCGGAGTTCGAGCGCTCCGGCCAGAAGGTCCCCCTCGACAAGGTCCGTCTGCTGCCGCCGGTGCTGCCCAACAAGGTCGTCGCGGTGGGTCGCAACTACGCCGCCCACGCCGCCGAGCTGGGCCACGACGTCCCCGACGCCCCGTTCACCTTCTTCAAGCCCTCCACCTCCGTGGTCGGCCCCGGTGACCCCATCGCGTACCCCTCCTTCTCCGAGGAGGTGCACCACGAAGCGGAGCTGGCCGTCGTCATCGGCCGGATGTGCCGCGAGGTGCCCCGCGAACGCGTCAAGGACGTCATCCTCGGCTACACCTGCGCCAACGACGTCACCGCGCGTGACGTCCAGCGCCGCGAGAAGCAGTGGGCGCGCGCCAAGGGCTTCGACACCTCCTGCCCGCTCGGCCCCTGGGTCGAGACCGAGCTGGACCCCTCCGATCTGACCATCCAGTGCACCGTCAACGGCGAACAGCGTCAGCTGGGCCGGACGAGCGAGATGGTCCGCTCCGTCGAGGACCTGATCGTCCACATCACCGAGGCGATGACGCTGCTCCCCGGCGACGTCGTCCTCACGGGCACCCCGGCCGGGGTCGGCCCGCTCACCGTCGGCGACGAGGTCGCCGTCACCATCGAAGGCATCGGCACTCTCACCAACAAGGTGATCAAGCGTGGCTAACGCGACCCCCGTCCGCGTCCGTTTCTGTCCCTCCCCGACCGGCAACCCCCACGTGGGACTGGTCCGCACCGCCCTGTTCAACTGGGCGTTCGCGCGCCACCACCAGGGCACCCTGGTCTTCCGCATCGAGGACACCGACGCGGCCCGCGACTCCGAGGAGTCCTACAACCAGCTGCTCGACGCCATGAAGTGGCTGGGCTTCGACTGGGACGAAGGCCCCGAGGTCGGCGGCCCGCACGCGCCCTACCGCCAGTCGCAGCGCATGGACCTCTACAAGGAGGTCGCCGACAAGCTGCTCGCCGGCGGCTACGCCTACCCCTGCTACTGCACCACCGAGGAGCTGGACGCCCGCCGCGAGGCCGCCCGCAAGGCCGGCAAGCCCTCCGGCTACGACGGCACCTGCCGCTCGCTGACCGAGGAGCAGAAGGCCGCCTACGAGGCCGAGGGCCGCGCCTCGATCATCCGCTTCCGGATGCCCGACGAGCCGATCACCTTCACCGACCTCGTCCGCGGTGAGCTGACCTTCACCCCGGACAACGTCCCCGACTACGGCATCGTCCGGGCCAACGGCGCGCCCCTCTACACGCTCGTCAACCCCGTCGACGACGCGCTGATGGACATCACCCACGTCCTGCGCGGCGAGGACCTGCTCTCCTCCACCCCCCGCCAGATCGCCCTCTACAAGGCGCTCATCGAGCTGGGCTACGCCAAGTACATCCCGGCCTTCGGCCACCTGCCGTACGTCATGGGTGAGGGCAACAAGAAGCTCTCCAAGCGCGACCCGCAGGCATCCCTCAACCTCTACCGCGAGCGCGGCTTCCTCCCCGAGGGCCTGCTCAACTACCTCGCGCTGCTCGGCTGGTCGTTCTCGGCCGACCGGGACCTCTTCTCCGTCGCCGAACTGGTCGAGAAGTTCGACATCGGGGACGTCAACGCCAACCCGGCCCGCTTCGACCTCAAGAAGGCCGAGGCGATCAACGCCGACCACATCCGGCAGCTGGACCTCCCGTCCTTCATCGCCGCCTGTGAGCCCTGGCTGACGGCCCCGCACGCCAACTGGGCGCCCGAGGACTTCGACCAGGCCGCGTGGGAGGCCATCGCCCCGCACGCCCAGACCCGGCTGACGGTCCTCTCGGACATCACCGCCAACGTCGACTTCCTGTTCCGCAAGGAGCCGGTCGAGGACGAGGCGTCCTGGACGAAGGCGATGAAGGGCGACCCGGTGGCGCTGCTCACCACTGCCCGCGCCAAGCTGCTGGACGCCGACTGGTCCAGCGCCGAGTCGCTGAAGAACGCCGTCCTCGCCGCCGGTGAGGAGCACGGCCTCAAGCTCGGCAAGGCCCAGGCCCCGGTCCGCGTCGCGGTCACCGGCCGCACCGTCGGCCTGCCGCTCTTCGAGTCCCTGGAGATCCTGGGCAAGGACCGCACGGTGTCCCGCATCGACGCCGCCCTGGCCAAGCTCGCCGCCTGACCTCGTACGCGCCCGAAGGGCCCGGAAGCCGTATCGGCCTCCGGGCCCCTCGGCGTATCCGGAGGGGCCGCATTGCCGGGCGAGCGGCCCGGAAGGCGCTCAGCGGGGCGGTGAGGGCCGCGGACGGCCCGATTCCGCTGCTGCCTGCCCTGTGGGGTCTTGACAGGGCGGGGGAGCGGCTCCGGGGCCGCTGCGGCAGCCTCGTACGACCGGGCCGCCGGCCGTCGCGACCACCGCCGTCAGGCGTCCGGGAGGGCCGGACGGCGCCTCCCGCCCTGCTCCGCGGCCTATCGGTTTTGGAGCCCCGTCCACCTTCGGGTAATGTTCTTTCTGCGCCGCCCGGGAGGGCCGAGAGGCCCGGCCGGAAAGCGCAAGCCGAACAAAATCCCCTCTGGGGGTTGCGTTTTGGTGGGCTATGGTGTAATTGGCAGCACGACTGATTCTGGTTCAGTTAGTCTAGGTTCGAGTCCTGGTAGCCCAGCAAGAGATCTTTCTCTTCGAGAATTCCATGGTCTCTTGAGTGCAGTATCAGGCCCCCGTTGTGTAGCGGCCTAGCACGCCGCCCTCTCAAGGCGGTAGCGCCGGTTCGAATCCGGTCGGGGGTACAGATCCTTTCTTTCCGTCACCTTCGGGTCGCTCCCGGATGTGCCGATGTGAGGATCGCTAGGGCCCCCGTTGTGTAGCGGCCTAGCACGCCGCCCTCTCAAGGCGGTAGCGCCGGTTCGAATCCGGTCGGGGGTACTGGTCTAAACCACCATGGGCTATGGTGTAATTGGCAGCACGAGTGATTCTGGTTCATTTAGTCTAGGTTCGAGTCCTGGTAGCCCAGCGCAGAGAAGTCGCCCAGCGGCTCAACTGCACAAAGCAAGCCCCCGTTGTGTAGCGGCCTAGCACGCCGCCCTCTCAAGGCGGTAGCGCCGGTTCGAATCCGGTCGGGGGTACGCAATAACAAAGGCCCCTGCTTCGGCAGGGGCCTTTGTTATTGGAATTCGGGAAAGGGCCCGGAAAGGAATCCGTGTGGCTCGCGCGCACGGATTCCCTCTCCCGGGCCGTGGCGGCGGGCGGGGCGTCGAAGCCGTGACCGGCCACGGGCGCCATCTGCCGTGCGTACGGCGTGAGTTCGGCCTCGGTGGCCGGGTGGTCCCGCTCCAGCAGGCGGGCCGTGGCCCGGGGCGCCCGTCGTGGGGCTTTTCCCCGGGCCACGGCCCGTAAAAGGGGTGGGAGATCTCTCAGCCGGTGCGGCGCAGGCCCTCGGAGAGGCGGGCGGCGGCGTCGATGACGGCCTGGGCGTGCATCCGGCCCGGGTGGCGGGTCAGGCGCTCGATCGGGCCGGAGACCGAGACGGCGGCGACCACGCGGTTCGAGGGGCCGCGGACCGGCGCCGAGACGGAGGCCACGCCCGGCTCCCGCTCGCCGATCGACTGGGCCCAGCCGCGGCGGCGGACGCCGGAGAGCGCGGTGGCGGTGAAGCGGGCGCCCTGGAGGCCGCGGTGGAGCCGCTCGGGCTCCTCCCAGGCCATGAGGATCTGCGCCGCGGAGCCGGCCTTCATCGGGAGCGTGGAGCCGACCGGGACGGTGTCCCGCAGTCCGGACAGCCGTTCCGCCGCCGCCACACAGATCCGCATGTCGCCCTGGCGACGGTAGAGCTGGGCGCTCTCGCCCGTCACGTCGCGCAGATGTGTGAGCACCGGTCCGGCCGTCGCCAGCAGGCGGTCCTCACCGGCCGCTGCGGCCAGTTCGGAGAGCCGGGGGCCGAGGATGAACCGGCCCTGCATGTCCCTCGCCACCATCCGGTGGTGTTCCAGGGCCACGGCCAGTCGATGGGCCGTGGGCCGTGCGAGCCCGGTCGCCGCGACCAGCCCGGCGAGGGTGGCCGGACCGGACTCCAGAGCGCTCAATACGAGAGCCGCCTTGTCGAGAACGCCGACGCCGCTAGAGTTGTCCATGCAACGATACTTGCGTCTCACAGTGTGAAACGCAAGTTCAATTTTCCGTGGAAGTCGTCACTCTGTAGCCACGGCCCTCGACCAGGGCCCGGTGCGGGGCCCGGCACGGGGATGCGGGGACCGTGCGCACAGTACGAGTTGGGCCGGCGAAGCGGCCGGTCGGAGGGAAAGCGATGGGACGGACACTCGCGGAGAAGGTCTGGGACGACCATGTCGTCCGGCGCGCGGAAGGCGAGCCCGACCTCCTCTTCATCGATCTCCACCTGCTGCACGAGGTCACCAGCCCGCAGGCGTTCGACGGCCTCCGCAAGGCCGGACGGCAGGTGCGCCGTACGGACCTGACCATCGCCACCGAGGACCACAACACCCCCACCCTCGACATCGACAAGCCGATCGCCGACCCGGTCTCGCGCACCCAGCTGGAGACGCTGCGCAAGAACTGCGCGGAGTTCGGCGTGCGGCTGCACCCGCTGGGCGATGTCGAGCAGGGCGTTGTCCACGTGGTGGGACCGCAGTTGGGACTGACGCAGCCCGGCACCACCGTGGTCTGCGGTGACAGCCACACCTCCACGCACGGTGCGTTCGGCGCGCTGGCGTTCGGCATCGGCACCAGTCAGGTCGAGCACGTCCTCGCCACCCAGACGCTGCCGCTGGCCCCCTTCAAGACCATGGCGATCACCGTCGAGGGTGAGCTGGCCGAGGGCGTCACCGCCAAGGACCTGATCCTGGCGATCATCGCGAAGATCGGCACCGGCGGCGGCCAGGGCTACGTCCTGGAATACCGCGGCCCGGCCATCGAGAAGCTGTCGATGGAAGCCCGGATGACCGTCTGCAACATGTCGATCGAGGCGGGCGCCCGGGCCGGGATGATCGCCCCGGACGACACCACCTTCGCCTACCTGCGCGGGCGGGCCCACGCCCCCGAGGGCACCGACTGGGACGACGCCGTCGCCTACTGGCGCACGCTGCGCACCGACGACGACGCGGTCTTCGACGCGGAGGTCGTCATCGACGCCGCCGAGCTGGCGCCGTTCGTCACCTGGGGCACCAACCCGGGCCAGGGCGCGCCGCTGACCGCGCGCGTCCCCGACCCCGCTTCGTACGAGGACGCCTCGGAGCGGTTCGCCGCCGAAAAGGCGCTGGAATACATGGGGTTGACGGCTGGTCAGCCGCTGCGCGAGATCGGTGTGGACACCGTCTTCGTAGGTTCCTGCACCAACGGCCGGATCGAGGACCTGCGCTCCGCCGCCTCCGTGCTGGAGGGGCGTTCGGTCGCCGACGGCGTGCGGATGCTGGTCGTTCCCGGCTCGGTGCGGGTCGCCCTCCAAGCGGTCGACGAGGGGCTGGACAAGGTCTTCACCGCGGCGGGGGCCGAATGGCGGCACGCCGGTTGCTCGATGTGCCTGGGTATGAACCCCGACCAGCTGGCGCCGGGCGAGCGCTCCGCGTCCACCTCCAACCGCAACTTCGAAGGGCGGCAGGGCAAGGGCGGCCGCACCCACCTGGTCTCGCCGCAGGTCGCCGCCGCCACCGCGGTCCTCGGCCACCTGGCCTCGCCCGCCGACCTGTCCGACGCCGACGTCTCTACGCCCGCGGGGGTCTGAGGAACCATGGAAGCTTTCACCACCCACACCGGCCGGGCCGTGCCGCTGCGCCGCAGCAATGTCGACACCGACCAGATCATCCCGGCCCACTGGCTGAAGAAGGTCACCCGCGACGGCTTCGAGGACGGGCTCTTCGAGGCGTGGCGCAAGGACCCGCAGTTCGTCCTCAACCAGGAGGCGTACCAGGGCGCCACGGTGCTCGTCGCGGGCCCCGACTTCGGCACCGGCTCCTCCCGTGAGCACGCCGTCTGGGCGCTGCAGAACTACGGCTTCAAGGCCGTCATCTCCTCGCGGTTCGCGGACATCTTCCGCGGCAACTCCCTCAAGAACGGGCTGCTGACGGTGGTCCTGCCGCAGGAGACCGTGGAGCGGCTGCAGCAGCTGGCCGAGGCGGACCCCACCGCCGAGGTGACCGTCGACCTGGTCGCGCGCAAGGTGCTCGCCCCGGGCGTGGAGGCCGACTTCGCGCTGGACGAGAATGCGCGGTGGCGTCTGCTGGAGGGGCTGGACGACATCAGCCTCACCCTCCGGGAGGAGCCGGCCATCGCCGCGTACGAGGCGAACCGACCGTCGTTCAAACCGCGGACCATGGTGGCCTGACCTCGGACTTTTGGCTCAAAGGCATATTGCGTACGATGCGCCCTCTGTGCAGTTGGCAGGGGGCGCATCGGCGTGTTCAGGCGCCTGTTGAGGCCCCGTGAAGCGACAACTCGCCGCAGATGGCACAATTAGCGCATGGAACGCGACGACCAACTCCAGCTCTACGGTTTCGTCGCCGACCAACTCAAGGACGCACACGCAAGGGTGCGGACACTGCAAGTCCCGGAGGGCGTACGGATGGCGCTGACCCGGAAGCTGCTCGTCATCACGGCCGCGGCACAACACGATCTTGCGAACGCGGCAAGGCGTCTGGAGAGGTTCATGGCCGACCTCGACGAAGGTCGTTATCCCGAAGACGTGCACACCGACGGAAGTGCGTGAGGTCGAGTGCGTTGCGGCACAAGGGTGATTAGCCCGTTTCGTGTTTGATTTGCGGTATATATCTGCCTAACGTGCGAAAAAGCTTGGAATCTATCGTTCCAGCAATGTCTCCGAAGGGGAAGACGTGAACAAGGCGCAGCTCGTAGAAGCCATTGCCGACAAGCTCGGCGGCCGTCAGAACGCCGCGGACGCGGTGGACGCCGTACTGGACGCAATCGTCCGTGCAGTTGTCGCCGGCGACCGCGTTTCGGTCACCGGATTCGGGTCGTTCGAGAAGGTCGACCGCCCGGCCCGCTACGCGCGGAACCCGCAGACCGGCGAGCGCGTGCGGGTCAAGAAGACCTCGGTGCCGCGTTTCCGTGCGGGTCAGGGATTCAAGGACCTGGTGAGCGGTTCCAAGAAGCTCCCCAAGAACGACGTGGCCGTCAAGAAGGCCCCCAAGGGCAGCCTCTCGGGCGGCGCTTCCACGCGTACGACCGTGAAGAAGGCGGCCGCGAAGAAGGCCACCACCGCCAAGAAGGCCACGGCGAAGAAGACCACCGCAGCGGCGAAGAAGACCACCGCCGCGAAGAAGACCACCGCCAAGAAGGCGACGCCGGCGAAGAAGACCACGGCCGCCGCCAAGAAGACCACGGCGGCGAAGAAGACCACCGCGAAGAAGGCCGCCCCGGCGAAGAAGACCGCCACCGCCGCCAAGAAGACCACGGCGAAGAAGACGGCGCCCGCGAAGAAGACCACCGCGAAGAAGGCTCCCGCGAAGAAGACCACGGCACGCAAGACCGCCGCGAAGAAGACCACCGCCCGCAAGCGGTAACGACCGGGGGAGCAATTCCCTCAGCGGTGACGCTTCGCGCCGGGCCGGTCTCCCTCCGGGGAGCCCGGCCCGCGGTGCGTGGCGACCGCGCGTTCACCCGGGCCGACCGGCTCCTTTAGGCTCTGCACCATGCAGGCCACCGCGTACACCTACGACTCGGACACCCGCTCCGGCAGCGTGCTGCTGGACGACGGCACCCCCGTGCCCTTCGACGCCGCCGCCTTCGACGCGGGGGGTCTGCGGCTGCTCCGCCCCGGCCAGCGGGTACGGATCGAGACCACCGGCGAGGGCGACGCCCGCCGGATCACGCTCGTCACGCTCCTGACCCTCTGAGCCGCCCGCGGCGCCCGCCGCCGCGGCCACCCGCGCCGTGTGCGCGCCCACCCCGAGCGCCAGCGCCTGCCGCAGATCCGCGCCGGTGTCCACGTCCCGGCGCGCCGAATCCGCCCGTACGGTGATCTCCCGCGCCCCCGAGGCGCGGTGCCGCTCCCGTGAACGGCCGCCGAATGCCGGGGCCAATTCCGTACCGGAACGCGCGGTGAGAAGAGTTGTTCCGATATCCGCCGCGTCGGCGAGAAAAGCCCGCGGAAATTGTGCCGCGCTTTGCAGTACGGCTTCCAGTTCGGCGGTGCGCAGGGCCGGCAGATCGGCGTTGAGCGCCGCGACCGACGCGCCCGGGCGGTGTGCGCGGACGCGCGCCGCGCCGTGGGCCAGTGCCGCGTTGAGGCCGCGCCCCGGGGTGTCGGGCACAATCCGCGCGCCGAGCGCCGAAAGCGGACCGGCGGCCACCGGATCGTCCGTGACAACCGCCACATCCATGACATCGTCGCAGGCCAGTGCCGCGCCGATGGTGTCCAGGGCGAAAGCGAGCGCCCACCGCGGACGGAACTCCTCACCGACCGCCGGGGAAAGCCTGCTCTTGGCCCGCACCAGCGGCTTCAGCGGCACGACCAGGCTCCAGCCCACATCCACTCCGTCTCCTCGCATAGGATTCGATTTTCCCTGCTGCCGCAGCTCGCCGGGGACCGCGGGGTTACGGTGTTCTCGACATAGCGGGTACCTGGGGCGACACTTGTGCGGCTGCCGGCTCGCAGCAGCTCAGCAGGTCCCCACAAGGAGGGTGTCCACGTGTCCCGCCGCAGAATCGGCTTCTGGTACCGCCTGGCCGCGGTCATCTGCAAACCGCCGCTCTTGGTTCTGTTCAAGCGGGACTGGCGAGGAATGGAGAACATTCCGGCCGACGGCGGATTTATCACCGCCGTCAACCACAACTCGTATCTCGATCCGCTGTCGTACGCGCACTATCAGTACAACACCGGGCGGGTTCCCCGATTCCTCGCCAAGTCCGGGCTCTTTCGCAGCGGCTTTGTCGGCGTGATGATGCGCGGCACCGGTCAGATCCCCGTGTACCGGGAAACCACCGACGCCGCCAACGCCTTCCGCGCCGCCGTGACCGCCATCGAGAAGGGCGAATGCGTCGCCTTCTATCCCGAGGCGACGCTCACCCGCGACCCGGCGATGTGGCCGATGCAGGGCAAGACCGGCGCCGCGCGGGTCGCCCTGCTCACCAAGGCGCCGGTCATCCCCGTCGCGCAGTGGGGCGCCAACGAGGCGATGCCGCCGTACGCCAAGGAGAAGAAGCTCCGCCTGCTGCCGCGCAAGACGCTGCGGGTGCAGGCCGGCCCGCCGGTCGACCTCAGCGCGTACTACGGCAAGGAGCCCACCGCCGAGGTGCTCCGCAAGGTCACCGAGACGATCATGGCGGCGATCACCGCACAGCTGGCGGACGTTCGGGGCGAGACCCCGCCCGCCGAACCGTTCGACCCGCGGCGGGCGCTCGCCCGTGAGCGGCGCGCGGCCCGCGAGGCGGCCCGGACGGCGGCCGCCACCGAGCCGGCACACAGCACCCGGCAGGCACAGGAGGATGAAGGCAAGTGACGCGCTGCGCCGTCTACGGCACGGGGTCCTGGGGCACCGCATTCGCGATGATCCTCGGCGACGCGGGCTGCGAGGTGACCCTCTGGGCCCGCCGCTCCGACGTCGTCGACGGGATCAACAAGGACCGGACCAACCCCGACTACCTGCCAGGGGTCGAACTGCCCGCGTCCGTGCGGGCCACCACCGACCCCGCCGAGGCCGCCGCGGGCGCCGACTTCACCGTCCTCGCCGTGCCCTCGCAGACGCTGCGCGACAACCTCGCCGACTGGTCTGCGCTGCTGCCCGCCGACACCGTCCTGGTCTCCCTGATGAAGGGCGTGGAGCTGGGCACCGCCAAGCGGATGAGCGAGGTGATCGAGGAGGTCGCCAAGGTCCCCGCCGAGCGGGTCGCGGTCGTCACCGGCCCCAACCTCGCCAAGGAGATCGCCGCCCGGCAGCCCGCCGCCGCGGTCGTGGCCTGCGCCGACGAGTCCGTCGCCCGCCGGTTGCAGACCGCCTGCCACACCCCGTACTACCGCCCGTACACCAACACCGACGTCGTCGGCTGCGAGCTGGGCGGCGCCGTCAAGAACGTCATCGCGCTCGCCGTCGGCATCGCGGGCGGCATGGGCCTGGGCGACAACGCCAAGGCGTCGCTGATCACCCGCGGCCTGGCCGAGACCACCCGGCTGGGCCTGGCCATGGGCGCCGACGCGCACACCTTCGCGGGCCTGGCCGGCATGGGCGACCTCGTCGCCACCTGCTCCTCGCCGCTCTCGCGGAACAACACCTTCGGCACCAACCTCGGCCGCGGTATGAGCCTCGCCGAGACCATCGCGGTGACCAAGCAGACCGCCGAGGGCGTCAAGTCCTGTGAATCCGTACGGGATCTGGCCCGCCGCCACGGCGTCGACATGCCGATCACCGAGACGGTCTTCGACATCGTCCACGAGGGCAAGCAGCCGATGGTCGCCCTCAAGGAACTGATGTCGCGCAGCGCCAAGTCCGAACGGCACTGACCGCCCGCGCGCGGCGCCCGGACCGCCCCGTGCGGGGCGCGGACACGGCGTCGCGCACGGCCACCGCCACGCCGAGTCCGCCTCCACCAGCAGGTACCCTCAAGCCGATATGAGCAGCCAGACTCCTCCCCACAAGCCCCGTGTCGCCGTCGTGTTCGGTGGCCGCAGCTCCGAGCACGCCATCTCCGTGGTCACCGCGGGAGCCGTCCTGCGCGCCATCGACCGCGAGAAGTACGACGTGCTGCCGATCGGCATCACCACCGACGGCCGCTGGGCCCTGACCGCCGACGCCCCGGAGCGGATGGCCATCGCCGACCGCAAGCTGCCGAGCGTCGCCGAGCTGGCCGAGTCCGACGAGGGCGCCGTCGTCCTGCCGGTCGACCCGACCAACCGCGAGCTGGTCTACAGCGAGCCGGGCTCCGTCCCCAAGGCGCTGGGCGAGGTCGACGTCGTCTTCCCCGTGCTGCACGGCCCCTACGGTGAGGACGGCACCCTCCAGGGTCTGCTGGAGCTCTCCGGCGTCCCCTACGTCGGCTGCGGCGTCCTCGCCTCCGCCGTCGGTCAGGACAAGGACTACATGAAGCGGGTGTTCACCTCCTTCGGGCTGCCCGTCGGCCCGTACGAGGTCATCCGCCCGCGGGAGTGGGAGCGCAGCCCCGAGGCCGCCCGCAAGAAGATCGTGGACTTCGCAGCCGAGCACGGCTGGCCGCTCTTCGTGAAGCCCGCCCGCGCCGGTTCGTCCATGGGCATCACCAAGGTCGACGACGCCGACGGGCTGGACGGCGCCATCGAGGAGGCGCGGCGCCACGACCCCAAGGTCATCGTCGAGTCGCTGCTGCGCGGCCGGGAGATCGAGTGCGGCGTCCTGGAGTTCGAGGACGGCCCGCGCGCCAGCTTCCCGGCGGAGATCCCGCCGGTCACCGCCCACGACTTCTACGACTTCGAGGCGAAGTACATCGAATCGGCGGCGGGTCTGGTGCCCGCGCCGCTCACCGCCGCGGAGACCGCCCGCGTCCAGGAACTGGCCGTCGCGGCGTTCGAGGCGGCGTCCTGCGAGGGCCTGGTCCGGGCGGACTTCTTCCTCCAGGAGAACGGCGAGTTCGTGATCAACGAGATCAACACGCTCCCCGGCTTCACGCCCATCTCGATGTACCCGCGGATGTGGCAGGAAAGCGGCGTGAGCTACCCGGAGCTGATCGACCGGCTCCTGCAGTCGGCGCTGCACCGCTCGACCGGCCTGCGCTGACCCGTCCGGTGCCGGGCCCGCCCGCCGCGGGTCCGGCTCAGATGCCTTCGGGCACGGTCTTCTTCACCGCGGCGGCGAGATCGGTGAGCGCATTGACCTCGGGGGCGTACTTCCCCGGCACCGTCACCTCCACGTAGGTCTTGCGCAGCACCGTCGTGAAGCGGTAGCCGTCGTCGCGCTTCTCCAGGAACCACGAGACGCCGTTGACGTCCACCGCGTCGGCGGCGGGGTTGTAATGTTCACTCCCGGACGTCAACACGCCCGGCTTGGGCACTCCGCAGCGCAGCTGCACGGCGGGATCGCCCCATGCGGCCGCGAAATCCGACGCGGGCTCGGTGCTCCTGCGCGCCAACCCGTCGACGGTGTCCGGCAGCTCCTTGTGGAGGGCCCGGCAGTGCCGGGCCGACGCGCCCCCGGGTGCGGGCGGCGTGACCTCGTCCGTGGAGGAACAGCCCGCCGTGCAGCACAGCACGGCGAGCGACGGCAGGACCGTGAGCCAGCGACGAGAGATCACCCGGCCGAGCATACGGGGAGCTAGATATGGACGATCGGACAGGTCAGGGTGCGGGTGATCCCCTCGACCCGCTGCACATTGGCGACGACCAGCCGGCCCAGCTCGTCGACGGTGTCCGCCTGCGCGCGCACCACGACGTCGTAGGGACCGGTCACGTCCTCGGCCGTCAGCACGCCGGGGATCTGCGCGATCACCTCCGCCACCGCCGAGGCCTGGCCTACCTCGGTCTGGATCAGGATGTACGCCTGTACCACGGGACCTCCAGGGCGGCTTCGAGGATCATGGGGGAAGAAGGGACGCCACGGTACCGCGTCACCGAGCGGAGCGGGGAGATCCGCGCGGTGACGCCATCCGGTGCGGCGCCCAGGCCAGCGGAGTACGGACCGGCCGTACGCAGGAGAAGGGCGACAGCATGAAGGGCACCGTGGGCGAGCTGGGGGAATTCGGGTTGATCCGGGAGCTGACCTCCCGCATCACCCCCACCCCGGCGGTACGGATCGGTCCGGGGGACGACGCCGCGGTGGTCACCGCGCCCGACCGGAGGGTCGTCGCCAGCACCGACGTCCTCCTGGAGGGCCGGCACTTCCGCCGCGACTGGTCCACCGCGTACGACGTCGGGCGGAAGGCCGCGGCCCAGAACCTCGCCGACATCGCCGCCATGGGCGCCGTGCCCACCGCCATCCTCCTCGGCCTCGTCGTGCCCGCGCAGCTCCCCGCGACCTGGCCGACCGAGCTGATGGACGGGTTGCGCGACGAATGCCAGGTGGCCGGTGCCGCGGTGGTCGGCGGGGACGTCGTCCGCGGCGACACCATCACCGTCGCCATCACCGCCCTCGGCGATCTGCGTAACGCCGAGCCGGTGACCCGCGGCGGCGCGCAGCCCGGCGACGTCGTCGCGGTGACCGGCTGGCTGGGCTGGTCGGCCGCCGGGCACGCCGTGCTGACCCGCGGGTTCCGCTCGCCGCGTGCCTTCGTCGAGGCGCACCGGCGGCCCGAACCGCCGTACCACGCGGGCCCGGCGGCGGCCGGACTGGGCGCCACCGCCATGACGGACGTCAGCGACGGCCTCGTCGCCGACCTCGGGCACATCGCGGAGGCCAGCAACGTCCGCATCGACCTCGCCTCCACCAAGATCGACATCCCGACGCAGATGTCCGACATCGGCACCGCCGTCGGCGTCGACCCCATGCAGTGGGTGCTCAACGGCGGCGAGGACCACGCGATCGTCGCGACGTTCCCGCCCGATGTGAAGCTGCCCGCCCGCTGGAAGGTCATCGGCGAGGTGCTGCACCCTTCCGCGCTGCCGCAGGTGACGGTGGACGGGGCGCCCTGGGCGCGCGCCGGATGGGACCACTTCGGGGACAACGGCGACGCCGATTCCCCGCCCCGGGGCGGCTCCGTGGCGCCCGGCGGCGGCCGGTAGATTCGGCGGCGTGCAGACCCCACCACGCGTACTGACCGTCGCCGGCTCCGACTCCGGCGGCGGCGCGGGCATCCAGGCCGACCTCAAGACGATGCTGGCGCTGGGCACCCACGGCATGAGCGTGCTCACCGCCGTCACCGCGCAGAACTCCCGGGGCGTCCAGGGCGCCTGGGAGCTGCCCGCAGAGGCGGTGCGGGCACAGTTCCGCAGCGTCGTCGACGACATCGGCGTCCAGGCGGTGAAGACCGGGATGCTCGCCTCGCCGGAGCTGGTGGAGACCGTCGCCGCGCTCCTCGCGGAACTGACCGTGCCCGTCGTCGTCGACCCCGTCGGCGTCTCCAAGCACGGTGACGCGCTGCTCGCCGCGACCGCCCTCGACGCGGTCCGCACCAAGCTGCTGCCGACCGCCACCGTCGCCACCCCCAACCTCGACGAGGTGGCGCAGCTGACCGGCGTGCGCGCCACGGATGAGACCGGGATGCGCCGCGCCGCCGACGCCGTCCTCGCCTTCGGACCGCGCTGGGTGCTCATCAAGGGCGGCCACCTGCCCGCCGCGGCCGACGCCGTCGACCTGCTCACCGACGGCACCGAGGAACACTGGCTACGCGCCCCGCGCCACGACAACCGCCACACCCACGGCACCGGTTGCACCCTCGCCTCCGCCGTCGCCGCCCGCCTCGCCCACGGCGACACCGTCCCGCAGGCCGTCACCGCCGCGAAGGAGTACGTCACGGGTGCCCTCGCGGCGGGCTTCCGATTGGGCAGCGGCATCGGGCCGGTGGATCACGGGTGGCGGTGGCGCGGGGGAGCGTGAGGGGCTGGGGGCAGCTTCGGGGCCGCCCCGTGCGGCGGCTCCGTGCGGGTCTTGCGTGCGCCCCCGTTCCTGGGCTCGCGCCCGCCCCGTGCGGCGATGCCGGATTCGCCCCATGCCGCCGCCCCATGCGCGCCGGCACGGGGCGGTACGAACCGGTGACGGACCGGGGCACCCCCTCACCCCCGCTCCAATACCTCCCGCACCGCCGCCCCGACCTGTTCCGTCTCCGTGAGGAAACCGTCGTGGCCGGCGGGTGAGTCGAGGATGCGGGGCCGGTCGGCGCCCGGGAGCAGTGCGGCCAACTCCGCCTGCTGGGCCGGCGGGTAGAGCCGGTCGGAGCTGATGCCGGCGACCACCGCGGGCATCCGGGCCCGGGCCAGCGCCGCCGCCGCGCCGCCCCGTCCGCGCCCCACGTCGTGCGCGTTCATCGCCTCGACGAGCGTGACGTAGCTGCCCGCGTCGAACCGGCGCACCAACTTGCCCGCGTGATGATCGAGGTACGACTCCACCGCGTACCGCCCGCCGTGCCACGGGTCCTCGCCGGGCTGGGCCCGCCGCCCGAACCGGTCCGCCAGCTCCGGTTCGCTGCGGTAGGTGAGGTGGGCGATCCGCCGGGCGATGCCCAGCCCGCGGTGCGGCCCCGCACCGTCCGGGGCGCCGTGGTACCGCCCCGCGCGCCAGCCCGGATCGGCCCGCACCGCCGCCGTCTGCACCGCGCCCCACGCGATCTGCTCCGCCGACGCCGCCGCCCCGCACGCCAGCACCAGCAGCGCCCCGGTCCGCTCCGGCAGCCCCGCCGCCCACTCCAGGGCCCGCATGCCGCCCATCGAGCCGCCGAGCACCGCCGCCCACCGCGTGATGCCCAGCGCATCGGCCAGCCGCGCCTCGGCCGCCACCTGGTCCCGCGGCGTGACCAGCGGGAAGTCCGGCCCCCACGGCCCCGCGCCGTCGGGGCGGGGCGACGCCGGACCCGTACTGCCCTGGCAGCCGCCCAGCACATTGGGCGCCACCACGAACCACCGCCGGGTGTCCAACGGCGCACCCGGCCCGACCAGCGCGTCCCACCAGCCCGCCGTGGGATGCCCGGGCCCCGCCCCACCCGCCACATGGCTGTCGCCGGTCAGCGCGTGCAGCACCAGCACCGCGTTCGAGGCGTCCGGGGCGAGCGTGCCCCATGTCTCGTACGCGAGCCGCACGCCGGGCAGCGTGCCACCGGCCTCCAGCGGCAGCGCGCCGGGCACCGTCACCCACCGGCGGCGGCCCGGCGGATCGCCCTCCCGCCAGGCCCCGGAGGCCGGCGGGAGGGCGGTGCCCGACGCGACGGTGCTCAGGACGCCGCCTTCGCGGCCCGGAACCCCGCCTCCAGGTCGGCCCGCAGATCCTCCAGCCCCTCCAGCCCGACGGAGAGCCGCACCAGGCCCGGCCCCGCGCCGGTCGCCGCCAACTCCTCCTCGCCGAGCTGGCTGTGGGTGGTGGACGCCGGGTGGATGATCAGGCTCCGTACGTCACCGATGTTCGCGAGGTGGCTGAAGAGCTGCACCGCGTCCACGAACTTCTTGCCCGCCTCGATGCCGCCCCGCAGCTCGAACGAGAGCACCGCGCCCGCACCGCGCGGCAGATACTTCTGCCCCGCCCCGTACCAGCGGTTGGAGGCCAGCCCCGGGTAGTGCACCGCCGCCACCTCGTCGCGCTGCTCCAGCCACTCGGCGAGCGCCTGCGCGTTCGCGGTGTGCCGCTCCAGGCGGAGGCTGAGCGTCTCGATGCCCTGGAGCAGCAGGAACGCGGAGTGCGGCGCGATGGCCGGGCCGATGTCGCGCAGCAGCTGCACCCGCAGCTTCACGGCGAACGCGCCCGGGCCGAGGTCCGGCCAGTAGCGCAGCCCGTGGTAGCTCGGGTCGGGGGTGTGGAAGGCGGCGAACCGCTCGGTGTGCGCCCCGAAGTCGAAGGTGCCCGCGTCGACCACCACCCCGCCCAGCGTGGTGCCGTGCCCGCCGAGGAACTTCGTCGCCGAGTGCACCACCACGTCCGCACCGTGCTCGATGGGCCGCAGCAGATACGGCGTGGGCACCGTGTTGTCCACGATCAGCGGCACGCCCGCCCCGTGCGCCGCGTCCGCGACCGCCCGGATGTCGAGGACGTTGCCCCGCGGATTGCCCAGCGTCTCCGCGAAGAACGCCTTCGTCGTGGGACGTACGGCCGCCTGCCAGGCGGCGATGTCGTCCGGATCGTCGACGAAGGAGACCTCCACGCCCAGCCGCGGCAGGGTGTGCCGGAACAGGTTGTACGTCCCGCCGTACAGCGAGGACGAGGCCACGATGTGGTCCCCGGCGCCCGCCAGCGTCAGCAGCGCCAGCGTCTCGGCGGCCTGTCCGGAGGCGAGCGCGACGGCCGCGACACCGCCCTCCAGCGCGGCGACCCGCTGCTCCAGGGCGTCCTGGGTGGGGTTGTGGATACGGGTGTAGATGTTGCCGGGCTCGGCGAGCGAGAAGAGGTCCGCGGCGTGCTGCGTGTCGCGGAAGGCGAAGGACGTCGTCTGGTAGATCGGCACCGCACGGGCCCCGGTGGTGGGATCGGGGGCCGCACCCGCGTGGATCTGCCGGGTCTCGAAGGACCACGCGGCGGACGGGTCCTCCGCCCCGGCGCGGTCGTCGGTGGGGGGTGCTGCGGTGACGGAGTCGACGGGCTGGCTCATGAACGGTCCTCGCACAGGGGGTGACGGACGGACCCGGCAGGGGAGTGCCGCGTCCGGGACCCGGACACTAGGAGCGGCGAGGGACGCCCCGGAAGCGGTACCGGCACCCGGCCACGAAACCGCAACGACGGCGCAACGAGCGGCGTCCGCCCGTAACGCACGGCAACACGGGGCCCATCCGCGGCAACAGTGCGCGCCGTGCAGGGACGGGGCGCGGCCCACCGTGCGGGGCACCCGAACCCGCACCGTGCGTGAGCGTTACGGGGCGCCGGACTCCGCACCGCGTGGCCGTGGCACGGTGCGCCGACCGCCCGCGGCGATGCCCCGGCCCCGTGCGACAACGACGGAAAGCCGGCCCACCTTTCGGTGGACCGGCTTTCCGACAAGCAACCGGCTTGGCTGCGCTACGGCTAAGACGTCAGCGCGAGACCTTGCCGGCCTTGATGCACGAGGTGCAGACGTTGAGCCGCTTCGGCGTACGCTCGACCACTGCACGAACCGTCTGGATGTTGGGGTTCCAACGACGGTTGGTACGGCGGTGCGAGTGCGAGACACTCTTGCCGAAGCCCGGCCCCTTGCCGCAGACGTCGCAGTTGGCAGCCACGGGTCACTCCAAAGACTTCAGATGCACTTACGGTGAATCCTGACGGGCCGAGTGCATTGACCGACCGGCGTCGCCAGGAGAGGAATGGCCCGATTCGCACCGGGCAACCGGAGCAGCATACAACGGCCGCGTCCGTAGAACGAAACTACCATGCGCGCTCCGGGCCCCGCCCCGGCCTCCCGGTGTGACCGCGGCTACTGTGCGGACATCCCGTGCATCCAGGAGGACGCTGTGCCGCACCCGCTCGACGCCGCCGCGATCCGCACCTGGTGCGGGCTGGCGCTGGAGGCGCTGGGCCGGGAACGCGCCCGGATCGACGCGATCAACGTCTATCCCGTGGCCGACGGCGACACCGGCACCAACCTCTACCTCACCCTCGAATCCGCCGCCCGCGCGGTCGAGGCGGCCTTCGACGGCCACGCCTCCGCGGGCACCGCACCCTGCCTCGCGGATGCCGCCGGAGCGATGGCGCACGGCGCCCTCATAGGGGCGCGCGGCAACTCCGGCACCATCCTCGCCCAGCTGCTGCGCGGCATGACCGAGATCCTGGCCGCCCCGCCGGCGCCCGCCACCGGGCCGGACGCCACCGGTGAGCTGCCCGGCGGCTGCCCGCCCGCCACCCTGGGACGGGCGCTGCACCGCGCCGCGGTCGCCGCCCGGGAGGCCGTCGCGCACCCCGTGGAGGGCACCGTGCTGACGGTCGCCGCCCGCGCCGCCGACGCCGCGGAGGCCGCCGCGGCCACCGCACCGCACACCGCCGCCGTGGCGCGCGCCGCCCACGACGGCGCCCGCGACGCGCTCCGCGCCACCCCGGGACAGCTCGCCGCCCTGGGCCGCGCCGGAGTCGTGGACGCTGGGGGCTGCGGCCTGGTCGCCCTCCTGGGGGCGCTCTCCGACGCGCTGTCCGGCGAAGTCACCACCACCCCCGTCGCGGTACGGGCCGACGCCCCGCTTCCGGAGGCCGCGGGCCCCGCGGCCGTCACCGGGGCCGCCCCGGAGAGCTGCCCGCCCGGAGAGGAGACCGGCCCCGCGTTCGAGGTGATCTACCTCCTGGAGGCCACCGACGCCGCCGTGGCGCGGCTGCGCACCCGGCTCGACGCGCTCGGTGACTCCCTCGTCGTGGTCGGCGGCGACGGCCTCTGGCACGTCCATGTCCACGTCGACGACGCGGGCGCCGCCGTCGAGGCCGGTATCGAGGCGGGCCGCCCGTACCGCATCCGCATCACCCACTTCGACGGCGCCGCGCACGCCGCGCGGCCCGTGGCGGAGCCGGCCGCCCGGGGCGTCGTCGCCGTCGTCCCCGGGGAGGGCCTGGCCGCGCTCTGCCAGGAGGCGGGCGCGACCACGGTGCGCGTGCGCCCGGGGGAGCCGCCCGCCTCGGGGGAGTTGGTCCAGGCGATCCGGCAGGCGCACGCCCGCGAGGTGCTGCTGCTGCCGAACGACCCCGAGCTGCACCACACCGCCGCCGCGGCGGCCGAGGCGGCCCGTACCGAGGGCATCCGGGTGGCGCTCATCCCCACCCGCGCCGCCGTCCAGGGCCTCGCGGCGCTCGCCGTGCACGAGCCCGACCGCAGCTTCGACGAGGACGCCGTCGCCATGACCTCGGCCGCCGGGGCCACCCGCTACGCCGAACTGGCCGTCGCCGAACGGCAGGCGTGGACGATGGCGGGCATCTGCCAGCAGGGCGACGTCCTCGGGCTGATCGACGGCGACGTCGTGGTCATCGGCGGCGATCTGACGGAGACCGCCCTCACCGTCCTGGACCGGATGCTCTCGGCCGGCGGCGAACTCGTCACCCTGGTCCGCGGCGCCTGCGCCCCCGACGGCCTCGCCGCCCGGCTGGAGGCCCACGTCCGCGAACGGTTCCTCGCCGTCGACACCGTCGTGTACGAGGGCGGCCGCCATGCGGCGCCGTTGCTGATCGGCGTCGAGTAGGGGGAGCGGCAGGCCGCGCACGGGCCCGCGCGCCCCGTCCGCAACAGGCCCCGCACCCCGCGGGAGGCCCCGTTGTCGGTGGCATGGTGTGCAATGGGTTCCGTGGCCCCGCTCGACGAACCTCTGAAGAAGACCCTCGGTGGCACCACCGCGAAGGTGCTCGCCGACCACCTCGGCCTGCACACGGTCGGGGATCTGCTGCACCACTACCCGCGCCGGTACGCCGAGCGCGGTGAGCTGACCCGCCTCGCCGACCTCCCGCTCGACGAACACGTCACCGTCGTCGCCCAGGTCGCCGACGCCCGCGTCCTGCGGTTCAACGGCGGCCGCGGCCAGCGTCTGGAGGTCACGCTCACCGACGGCGGCGGCCGCCTCCAGCTGGTCTTCTTCGGCAAGGGCATCCACAAGCCGCACAAGGACCTGGTGCCCGGCCGCCGCGCGATGTTCGCCGGCAAGGTCTCCGTCTTCAACCGCAAGCTCCAGCTCGCCCACCCCGAATACGCCCTCCTCGACCAGGAGTCCGGCAGCGAGGCCGTCGACGCGTTCGCCGGTGCGCTGATGCCGATCTACCCCGCCTGCCAGCAGATGGCGTCCTGGAAGCTCGCTAAGGCCGTCGACGCGGTGCTGCCCCACGCCCGGGACGCCGTCGACCCGCTGCCGGAGGCGCTGCGCACCGGCCGGGGGCTGGTGGAGCTGCCCGAGGCGCTGGAGAAGATCCACCGCCCGCGCACCAAGGCCGACATCGCCGACGCCCGCGCCCGGCTGAAGTGGGACGAGGCGTTCGTCCTCCAGGTCGCGCTGGCCCGCCGCCGCTTCGCCGAGACCCAACTCCCCGCGGTGCCCCGGCCATTGACCGAAGGCGGCATCCTCGACGCGTTCGACGCCGGGCTGCCGTTCACCCTCACCGAGGGCCAGCGCAAGGTCAGCGAGGAGATCTTCACCGACCTCGCCACCGACCACCCCATGCACCGCCTCCTCCAGGGCGAGGTCGGCTCCGGCAAGACGATGGTGGCGCTGCGCGCGATGCTCACCGTCGTCGACAGCGGGGGACAGGCGGCGATGCTCGCCCCCACCGAGGTCCTCGCCCAGCAGCACCACCGCTCCATCACGGAGATGATGGGGGAGCTGGCCGAGGGCGGAATGCTGGGCGGTGCGGAGCACGGCACCAAGGTGGTGCTGCTCACGGGCTCCATGGGCGCCGCCGCCCGCCGTCAGGCGCTCCTCGATCTCGTCACCGGCGAGGCGGGAATCGTCATCGGCACCCACGCCCTGATCGAGGACAAGGTCCAGTTCCACGACCTCGGGCTGGTCGTCGTCGACGAACAGCACCGCTTCGGTGTCGAGCAGCGCGACGCCCTGCGCGGCAAGGGCCACTCCCAGGGCGAGAAGCGGACCCCGCACCTCCTGGTGATGACCGCCACCCCCATCCCGCGCACCGTCGCCATGACCGTCTTCGGCGATCTGGAGACCTCGGTCCTCGACCAGCTCCCCGCCGGGCGCTCGCCCATCGCCACCCACGTCGTGCCCGCCAAGGACAAGCCGCACTTCCTCGCCCGCGCCTGGGAGCGGGTCCGCGAGGAGGTCGCCGCGGGCCACCAGGGTTACGTCGTCTGCCCCCGGATCGGCGACGAGGAGGACGCCCCCGGCACTGCCAAGGGCCGCAAGGGCGCCGACGAGGACGGGCCGTCGCCGGAGGACGCCGAGGAGAAGCGGCCGCCGCTCGCCGTGGTCGACCTCGTACGGCAGCTCACCGCCGGGCCGCTGGCAGGGCTGCGGGTGGCCGCCCTGCACGGCCGGATGGCGCCCGAGGACAAGGACGCCGTCATGCGCCGCTTCGCCGCCGGTGAGCTGGACGTGCTCGTCGCCACCACCGTCATCGAGGTCGGCGTCAACGTCCCCAACGCCACCGCCATGGTGATCATGGACGCCGACCGCTTCGGCGTCTCCCAGCTCCACCAGCTGCGCGGCCGGGTCGGCCGTGGCTCCGCCCCCGGGCTCTGCCTGCTGGTCAGCGAGATGCCCGAGGCCAGCCCCGCCCGCGCCCGCCTCGCCGCCGTCGCCGCCACCCTCGACGGCTTCGAACTCTCCCGTATCGACCTCGAACAGCGCCGCGAGGGCGACGTCCTCGGCCAGGCCCAGTCCGGCGTCCGCTCCTCGCTGCGGATGCTCGCCGTCATCGAGGACGAGGAGGTCATCGCCGCCGCCCGCGAGGAGGCCACCGCCGTCGTCGTCGCCGACCCGGCCCTCGACGCCTACCCGGAACTGCGCACCGCCCTGGCGGCTCTGCTGGACGACGCACGCGAGGAGTACCTGGACAAGGGGTGACGCGGGGCGGCGCCCGGCCACGCCCACGTGAGAAGCCTCACCCTCCCCGCCCGGCCCGTCCGTCACCGTGCCCCGCCCCGCCCCCGGCCGGAATATCGTGGAGGCCGCGGCGCCGCCCCCGGCCGCCGTCTCCCCACCGACCCCGCACCACGTAAGGACGGGCCCATGACCCGCGTGATCGCCGGTACGGCCGGCGGCCGCCGCCTGGCCGTACCCCCCGGCAACGGCACCCGCCCGACCTCCGACCGCGCACGCGAGGGCCTCTTCTCCACCTGGGAGTCGCTGGACGGCCCGATGACCGGCGCCCGGGTCCTCGACCTCTACGCGGGCTCCGGCGCGGTCGGCCTGGAGGCGCTGTCCCGGGGCGCCGCCCACGTCCTGCTCGTCGAGGCCGACGCCCGCGCCGCCCGCACCGTGCGCGAGAACGTCAGGGCCGTCGGCCTGCCCGGCGCCGAGGTTCGCACCGGCCGCGCCGAACAGGTCGCCGCCGGCGCCGCACCCGGCGACCCGTACGACGTCCTCTTCCTCGACCCGCCGTACGCCGTCACCGACGACGAACTGCGGGAGATCCTGCTCACACTCCGCCGTGCGGGCTGGTGTGCGCCGGACGCACTCGTCACCGTGGAGCGGAGTACCCGAGGCGGCGCGTTCTCCTGGCCGGACGGATTCGCGGCGATCAAGGCCCGCCGCTACGGCGAGGGGACGCTTTGGTACGGTCGCGCCGCTTCCACGTCCCCCGACGAGACGTCGGAACGCGTGTCATGAACGCACCGGAGAGCGAGGAACCAGAGTTGCGCCGCGCCGTCTGTCCGGGGTCCTTCGACCCCATCACCAATGGGCACCTGGACATCATCGCCCGTGCCTCCAAGCTGTACGACGTCGTCCACGTCGCCGTGATGATCAACCAGTCGAAGCAGGGGCTCTTCACGGTCGACGAGCGCATCGACCTGATCCGCCGCGCCACCGCCGAGTACGGCAACGTCGAGGTCGAGGCGTTCCACGGCCTGCTCGTCGACTTCTGCAAGCAGCGCGACATCCCCGCGATCGTCAAGGGTCTGCGCGCCGTCAGCGACTTCGACTACGAACTCCAGATGGCCCAGATGAACAACGGGCTCTCCGGTGTGGAGACGCTGTTCGTCCCCACCAACCCCACCTACAGCTTCCTCTCCTCCAGCCTCGTCAAGGAGGTGGCGGCCTGGGGCGGCGACGTCAGCCACCTCGTCCCGCCGTTCGTCCTGGAGGCACTGACCGAACGGCTGCGGGAGCGCTGAGCGGCACCCCGGCGCACCCGCCGGGCGTCACCACCTGCTGACGCCCCGTCAGCAGGTGTCGGGGCGGGGCCCGGTGGCCGTACAGTCGTGGCGTTCCTGGTTCCATCCCTTCAGAGAGTGGCGAGTCCAACGTGGACGTGCAGAAGAAGCTCGACGAGATCGTCGACAACATCGGCAGCGCCCGTTCCGTGCCCATGTCGGCGTCCTGCGTGGTCAACCGGGCCGAACTGCTCGCCATGCTGGAGGAGGTGCGCGCGGCACTGCCCGACTCGCTGGCGCAGGCGCAGGAACTGCTCGGCGGGCGCGAGCGGATGGTCGAGGAGGCCCGCGCCGAGGCGGAGCGGATCATCGAGTCCGCCCACGCCCACCGCGGCTCGCTGATCTCCGACACCGAGGTCGCCCGCCAGTCGCAGGACGAGGCGGACCGCATCCTCGCCGAGGCCCGCCGCGAGGCCGAGGAGATCCGCGCCGAGGCCGACGACTACGTCGACAGCAAGCTCGCCAACTTCGAGGTCGTCCTCACCAAGACCATCGGCTCCGTCGACCGCGGCCGCGAGAAGCTGCTCGGCCGCGGCCCCGGCCTCGACGACCAGGGCTACGCCGACGCCGACGCCCCCGAGCGCAGCGCCGACCCGGCGACGCTCACCGAGCGGGCCGACGCCTACGTTGACGCCAAGTTCGGCGCCTTCCAGGCGGTGCTGACCAAGACCCTCGAAGCGGTCGGCCGCGGCCGCGACAAGCTCCAGGGCGCCCGCGCCATCGACGAGCTGGGCGCCCACCTCGCCGCCCAGACCGACGGGCCGGCCGGGGGCCACCAGGCCGACGCGGAGTACCTCGCCGGCCTCGCCGACATCGCCGCCCCCCAGCAGCCGGCCGCCCCGGCCCCGCAGCCGCTCGCCGCCGCGGAGGCCCCGCAGTACGCCCAGCCCGGCCACTACCCGGACCAGGGCTACGCGGCGGGCCAGGACGGCTACGCCTACGGGCAGCAGCAGTACGCCCAGCAGCAGGACCCGTACGGCTATGGCTGGCAGCAGCAGGCCGCCCCGCAGGTCCCGCAGCAGGGCTACGACCCGCAGGCGGGCTACGCACCCCAGCAGGTGCCCCAGCAGCCCCCGCAGGCGCCCGCACAGCCCGGTGCCCTGGAGGAGACCAGCCTCTTCGACACCAGCATGATCAACATCGATCAGATCCGGCGGTACGAGGAGGGCCGCCCCTAGGGGCCTTCTCCGGAGCGGCCCGGATTGGGCCTATCCGGGCACGTCCAGTATCCTGGCTGTTCGGTCGCGTGTACGTCCGCGATCCCGGCTGCCCGTTTCCGTATCCGCCCGCTCCCGAGCCGGTGGCCGGAAGTCGGCGCACCGGACCCCCGGTACAGAAAGCAGGAAAGCCATCAACGCCCGCCTCGACCACCGTTCCCCGCTCGTGTTCGACACGCGCGAGCTGGGCCGTCGTCCCGGCGCGCTCCAGCGGCTCTCCCGCACCGTCGAGGCCCCCCGGGACCTCGGCAACGAGGTGATCGGCGTGCCCGAGGGCACCTCGATCGCGCTCGACCTCCGCCTGGAATCGGTCATGGACGGGGTGCTTGTCACAGGTACCGCCCGTGCAACCGTGAAGGGGGAGTGCGTAAGGTGTCTGGAGCCGCTGGAGCGCGAGCTCGTAGCGGACTTCCAGGAGATGTTCGCCTACCCCGACGCCGATGCCCGGACCCGCCCCGCGGAGTCCGGCGACGACGCCGAGGACGAGGAGGACACACTCTTCGTCGAGGACGACCTGTTCGACCTCGAACCCGTGCTGCGGGACGCGGTGGTGCTCGCACTGCCGCTGCAGCCGGTGTGCCGGGAAGACTGCCCGGGTCTGTGTTCCGATTGCGGAGCACGGCTCGCGGACGACCCGGACCACCACCACGACGCCGTCGACATCCGTTGGGCGGCACTGCAGGGACTCGTCGGGACCAACCAGGACGACGAGAAGGACAAGTTGAGCGGCGACGCGCCTCGATCAGCGCACGTCGACGAGAAGCAGGAGAAGTAGCCGTGGCTGTTCCGAAGCGGAAGATGTCGCGCAGCAACACGCGCCACCGCCGGTCGCAGTGGAAGGCTGCGGTCCCCACCCTGGTGGCGTGCGAGCGCTGCCACGAGCCGAAGCAGCAGCACATCGCGTGCCAGAGCTGCGGCACCTACAACAAGCGCCAGGTCCTCGAGGTCTGAGCGGCTGGTGACAGGCACTGTGTCTAGCCCCAAGAAGGCGCAAGACGCCCGCCCCTCGGCGCGCACCCACGGCGAGGAGCAGGCACCGGCGGACACGGCCTCGTCCCACACGATTCTGGAAGGGCGGCTCGGGTACCACCTTGAGTCCGCCCTTCTGGTACGTGCGCTGACGCACCGTTCCTACGCGTACGAGAACGGCGGTCTGCCCACCAACGAGCGGCTGGAGTTCCTCGGGGACTCCGTGCTGGGCCTGGTGGTCACGGACACGCTGTACCGCATCCACCCCGATCTCCCGGAAGGCCAGCTGGCCAAGCTCCGGGCCGCGGTGGTCAACTCGCGCGCGCTCGCCGAGGTGGGCCGCGGCCTCGACCTCGGCGCCTTCATCCGCCTCGGACGGGGCGAAGAAGGCACGGGCGGCCGGGACAAGGCGTCCATCCTCGCCGACACCCTTGAAGCGGTGATCGGCGCGGTCTATCTCGACCAGGGCCTCGACGCGGCCGGCGAGCTGGTGCACCGGCTCTTCGACCCGCTCATCGAGAAGTCCTCCAGCCTCGGCGCCGGCCTGGACTGGAAGACGAGTCTCCAGGAACTCACCGCGACCGAAGGTCTCGGCGTCCCGGAGTACCTGGTCACCGAGGCCGGACCGGATCACGAGAAGACGTTCACGGCTGCCGCCCGCGTCGGTGGTGTCTCGTACGGCACCGGCACCGGCCGCAGCAAGAAGGAAGCCGAGCAGCAGGCGGCGGAATCCGCATGGCGCGCCATCCGCGCCGCGGCGGACGAGCGCGCCGAGGACGGGCAGGGCGGTTCCGCCGCCGACCCGGCCGCGGCTTCCGGCGACTCCTCGACGCCGGCCCGCTGAACCACCCCTTCTGACCCCGCCGGGCGACACCGCCCGACGGGGTCAGAAGTCTTTTCCCACCCTGCCGAAACCCGTGAGGAGAGCCGCGGTGCCCGAACTGCCCGAGGTCGAGGTCGTACGCCGAGGACTGGAGCGCTGGGTCAGCGGCCGGACCATCGGCTCGGTCGAGGTGCTGCACCCCCGGGCCATCCGCCGCCACACCGCGGGCGCGGCCGACTTCGCCGCCCGGCTGACCGGACTGCGCATCGAGGCGGCGCGCCGTCGCGGCAAGTACCTCTGGCTGCCGGTGTCCGGCGGCGGCCCCGCCGCGCAGACCGCGGCCGAGGGCCTGGCGCCGCAGATCACCACCGATGTCACCCACGGCCTCGCGGTCCTCGCCCACCTCGGGATGAGCGGCCAGTTGCTGGTGCAGCCGCAGGACGCGCCGGACGAGAAGCATCTGCGTATCCGGGTCCGCTTCGACGACTCCGTGACCCCGCCGCCCGAGGACGCCGCCGGGACCGAGCTGCGCTTCGTCGACCAGCGGACCTTCGGCGGTCTCTCGCTGCACGACACGGTGCCGGGCGATACGGACCAGCTTCCGGACGCCATCGCGCACATCGCCCGTGACCCGCTCGACGCGGCCTTCGACGACGCCGCCTTCCACGACGCACTGCGCCGCCGCCGCACCACCGTCAAGCGCGCCCTGCTCGACCAGTCCCTGATCAGCGGCGTCGGCAACATCTACGCCGACGAGGCGCTGTGGCGCTCGCGCCTGCACTACGAGCGTCCCACCGCCACCCTCACCCGCCCGCGCACCGCCGAACTCCTCGGCCATGTACGGGAGGTGATGTCCGCCGCCCTCGCCGTCGGCGGCACCAGCTTCGACAGCCTCTACGTCAACGTGAACGGCGAGTCCGGCTACTTCGAGCGGTCCCTCGACGCGTACGGGCGGGAGGACGAGCCGTGCCGCCGGTGCGGCACCCCGATCCGCCGCCGGCCCTGGATGAACCGCTCCAGCTACTTCTGCCCGCGCTGCCAGCGTCCGCCGCGGCCCTGACCGGGCGCCGTCCGCAGGCCGCGGTCAGCCGGTGGGCGCCCCGGTGAGGTGCCAGCGGCCGACCTCGCGGTACTCCGAGTCGTGGACGGGCGAGCCGTCGCCGGGCTTCATCGCGTAGTGGTGGAGGTTGCCGCCCCAGTAGCGCAGGATGCGGCCCAGTTCGCCCGCGGGGTCCTGCGCGATCTTCCCCTCGTCCACCTCGACCTCAAGGACGAACTTCATGCCGCGGCCTCCTTCTCGTCAGGGGCGTCCCTCCGCCCGGTCTCCAGTCTTCCATTCAAGTGCGAACAGGGATTTTGACGGCATACACGCAGGTCGGCGCGGGAAATGGGCGGGAAAATCTCAACCGGGGACGAGACCTGCCGCAGCGGTCGTCCGGTCCGTAAGCTGATCGCGTCGGACGGGCGGGGCGACGGGGGAGGACGGCGTGGGAGACCGGTTGCGGGCCGGTGAGCTGGCGCGGGCGGCGGGCCTCTCCGTGCAGCAGCTGCGCAGCTATCTGGAGAGCGGGGTGCTGCCGCCGGCGGCGCGCGGTGCGGGCGGCCACCGCCGGTTCACCACCGTGCACGCCGAGGCGCTGACCGCCGCCCGGGCGCTCGCCGCCGGACACGGCTGGGCCACCACCCGCACCGTGCTGCGCGCCGTCCACGACGGCGACGAGGAGAGCGCACTGGCCGCGCTCGACGCGAGCCATGCCCGGCTGGACCGCGAGCGCGGGGAGCTGATCGCGGTGCACGACGCCCTCGGCACCGTGCTCGCCGCGGAACCGCCCGCGTCCGCGCCGCGCCCGCTGCGCATCGGCGACGCCGCCCGCGCGGTGGGCGTCCGCCCGCCCGTGCTGCGGCTCTGGGAGCGCCACGGTCTGCTGCACCCGGAGCGTGAACCGGCCACCGGATACCGCCGCTACTCCGCCGCCGAACTGCACCTCGCGCACGTCACCGCGCTGCTGCGGCGCGGCGGCCACCCGCTCGCCGCCATCGCCGCCGTCCTGCGCGAACTGCGGACGACCGGCAGCCCCGACCGCCTCCGCACGGAGCTGGCCCGCCGCCGCGCGGCGCTGCACCAGGCGTCCCGCCAGCGCCTCACCGCCGCCGCGGCGCTGCACACCTATCTGCTGCGGCGGGCGGAGCGACGTCCGCAGGACGGTACGGAAGGAAGCATGGGGCCGATGGGTGACGCGGGCACGGAGCCGCGGGGATGAGCGCCGTCATCGCCGCCATGATCACCGCCGTCGTGGGCGTCCTGGGCACGCTCTTCGCCCCGCTGCTCACCCACCACATCACACGGCGGCAGCGCGCCGAGGAGGCGGAAACGGAAGCGGCGCGCCGCTCCCTGGAGGAGCGCCGCGCCGCGTACACCGCGCTCAATCGCGCCTCCCGGCAGTTCCACACCCTCCTCAAGGACGCGCTGCACCGCCTGCGCGACGGCGTCTACGGCGCGCACGAACGCGAGCAGACGGAGGAGGCGCGGCTGGAGTACCGCGACCGTTACGCCGAGGCGCAGATGATCGTCCCCGAGGCGGTGCTGGTCGCCTCGCGCGACGTCAACCGGGTCCTGGCGCGCGCCGACGCCGTCGTCAAACGTCTCGACCGGGGCCGTGCCGACGACGGCGAGAGCGCGGACGGCGCCTTGGCGGACCTGAAGGCGGCGCAGCCCGCGCTGAGCGTGTTGAGCGCGGTGATGCGGCGCGACCTCGGGGTGGTGGACTGACGGGGGCGGGCCCGGCGGCGCCCGGTGTCAGAAACCGAAGTCCTGCGTCCACCAGGGGCCGCCCGGTCCGCGGTGGATGCCGACGCCGAGGGTGCGGTAGTCGCAGTTGAGGATGTTGGCGCGGTGGCCGGGGCTGTTCATCCACGCCTCCATGACGGCCGCGGCGTCCGCCTGACCGCGGGCGATGTTCTCGCCGCCGAGGTCGGAGATGCCCGCGGCGCGGGCGCGGTCCCAGGGGCCCTTGCCGTCCGGGTCGGTGTGGTCGAAGAAGCCGCGCGCGGCCATGTCGTCGCTGAATGCCCGAGCCAGCGAGGCCAGTTGGGTGTCGGCCGTGACCGGCGAGCACCCGGCCTTGGCGCGCTCGTCGTTGACCAGCGACAGCACCTGCGCCTCGGCCGACGTCCCGGCGTCCACCGAGCGCTGCGGCCGGGTGGTGGGCTTCGGCGCCGTGGAGGGCGAGCTGCTGCCGCCCCCGTCGTGCCCGGAGCCGGCCGTGGGCGACGCCGACCGGTGGTGCTTCTTCGGGGACGGCGAGGTGGACGGGGAGGCCGCGGAGGTCGGCCGGTCGGTGCCGGTGACCGTGCCGCGGGTGCTGCCGCGGGTGACCCCGCCCGACGCCCGGTCCGTCGGCGTGGCCGACTCGCCGCCCTGCGGGGAGGCGTCCGGCAAGGAGTTGGCCCGGACCGGCTGCCCGGCCTCCTCACCCACGACGTACCGGTCGCCGCCGCCGGGTATCAGCCCCGAGGCGACCGCGACGGTGCCCATCGCCACCGCGGCGGACGCGCCGATCAGCCCCGTGCGCACCGGCACCGCGCGCCGGGCACGGCGGCTCCGTCGGGGGCCCTCGCCGGAGGTGGTGTCGGTGGGCGGGGTGCCCACCGGTCCGGTGGCAGGGGGAACAGCGCGTCTGTGGCGGCCCATCCGCTGGCGTCCTTCCGTCCTCAGCATCGAGAAATTCACCCGAACGGGTGAGCTGGATTGCCGGGTGACTGTACGCCATGACCTGCCGGACCGCCGATGTGCTCATCGGCCGATCGGCCGGATACCGTGCACGCCATGAATGAAGAAGTCCGCATGACGGCATGGGTGCGCGGCCGGGTCCAGGGCGTCGGGTTCCGCTGGTTCACCCGCGCCAACGCCCTGCGGATCGGCGAGCTGGTCGGTTTCGCCCTCAATCTGGACGACGGACGCGTCCAGGTCGTCGCCGAAGGCCCGAAGGACCGCTGCGAGGAATTGCTGGAATGGCTGCGCGCCGGTGACACGCCCGGGCGGGTCGACGGTGTGACTGAGATATGGGACACCCCGCGCGGGGGTTATGACGGCTTCGCGACGCGTTGACGGACGGCGGAAAGCCGCCCCGTGGCGGCCTCGGGAATGATCTTCAGACCGTGCCCCGAAGTCCGGTCGTCGGGATATTTGGCCTGGTGGTTGCCAACTCGGCCGTCCCGTGCAAGGCTGCCGCTGTACGGATGATCTCCACGCCCCCGCGGGACCTTTCTGGAGAATCGGCGCCCGGCCCGCACGGCCGCGCCGTCTCGGGTGCCCGGCGATACGGGGCGTGATCGTGTTGACCGTCAAAACATTTGGTGAGACTCTGGAATCCCCGCGCACCTTAGCTGTTTGGCATTGAGAACCCCGCAAATGACAAGCACCGCGGGTGCGGAATCCCTCACGACCCAACCGCTTCGGTCGGTCACTCATTGTGGAGGACCATCCATCATGGCAAAGGCGCTTCTCGGTTACGTCGGCGGCTCCGACCCCCGAGTCCTCTCCGAGATGCGACGGCTTCAGCAGCGCGTGCAGGACCTGGAATCCGAACTGATCCGGATGCAGGCCGAAAACGACATGCTGTCCGCTGCCGCACGTCACGAAGGTTCGATGCTCGACGTACAGGCGGAGCCCGCGCTCACCTGACCCCCGCCTCAAGGGCCGGTACGGCGTATGCCACCTGCTTGAGGAACTGCAATCAGCATGATCCGCGCCACGCGAGATCTGCAAAAGGGACGCTTCGGCGTCCCTTCGTCATGTCCGCCCTCCCCGCGCCCGGGCACCGGCTCCGTCCAACGCCTCTCGCATGATGTGCCCTGCGCCACACTGCATGAAACCGAAAGCGAACGCGAGGCGGCGCCGCAGCTTCGGCCGGGCCCCGGGATGTCGTCCGGGGCGCCCGGAATCGGCCGGTAAAGTCGCACGGCGTGCACCTCAAGAGTCTGACCCTGCGAGGCTTCAAGTCCTTCGCCTCCGCCACGACGCTCCGCTTCGAACCGGGTATCACCTGCGTCGTCGGGCCCAACGGATCCGGCAAGTCCAACGTCGTGGACGCGCTGTCCTGGGTGATGGGTGAGCAGGGGGCCAAATCGCTGCGCGGCGGCAAGATGGAGGACGTCATCTTCGCCGGGACGACCGGGCGGCCCCCGCTCGGCCGGGCCGAGGTGTCGCTGACCATCGACAACTCCGACGGCGCACTGCCCATCGAGTACGCCGAGGTCACCCTCACCCGGACGATGTTCCGCAACGGCGGCAGCGAGTACCAGATCAACGGCGACACCTGCCGGCTGCTCGACATACAGGAACTCCTCAGCGACTCCGGCATCGGCCGGGAGATGCACGTCATCGTCGGGCAGGGGCAGCTCGACGGGGTGCTGCACGCCGACCCGATGGGGCGCCGGGCCTTCATCGAGGAGGCCGCCGGGGTGCTCAAGCACCGCAAGCGCAAGGAGAAGGCGGTCCGCAAGCTGGACGCGATGCAGGCGAACCTCGCCCGCGTCCAGGACCTCACCGACGAGCTGCGCCGCCAGCTCAAACCGCTCGGGCGGCAGGCGGCGGTCGCCCGGCGCGCCGCCGTCATCCAGGCCGATCTGCGCGACGCCCGGCTGCGGCTGCTCGCCGACGATCTCGTCACGCTGCGCCGTGCGCTGCACGCCGAGATCGCCGACGAGGCGGCGCTCAAACAGCGCAAGGAGGCCGCCGAGCACCGGCTGCGCGAGGCCCGGCAGCAGGAGGCGGAGCTGGAGGAGCGGCTGCGGACGCTGACGCCGCGGGTCCAGCGGGCCCAGCAGAACTGGTACGAGCTGTCGCGCTTCGCCGAGCGGGTGCGCGGCACCGTCTCGCTCGCCGAGGCGCGGGTCCGCAGCGCCCGGCAGGCACCGCCGGACGAGCGGCGCGGTCGCGACCCGGAGGACATGGAGCGCGAGGCCGCCCGCATCCGGGAGCAGGAGGCGGAGCTGACCGCCGCGGTGGAGGCGGCGACCCGGGCGCTGGAGGACACCGTCGAGCACCGCGCCGCGCTGGAGCGGGAGTTGGCCGACGAGGAGCGGCGGCTGCGCGATGTGGCGCGCGCCCTCGCCGACCGGCGCGAGGGCCTGGCGCGGCTCAGCGGGCAGGTCAGCGCCGCCCGCGGCCGGGCCGCTTCCGCCCAGGCCGAGATCGGCCGCCTCGCCGCCTCCCGCGACGGTGCCCGGCAGCGTGCGCAGGAGGCCCAGGAGGAGTACGAGCGGCGTGCGGCGGAGGCCGGCGCGCTGGACGCGACGCGCGCCGAGGACGCCGAACGGGACGAGGCCGCCCGGCAGGAACTCGCCGCCGCGGAAAGCGCGCTGGAGTCCGTACGCGAGGCGCTGACCGTCGCGGAGCGCAGGCGCGCCGCGACCTCGGCGCGGCACGACGCGCTCGCCTCGGGGCTGCGGCGCAAGGACGGCAGCGGGGCGCTCCTGGCCGCGTCCGAGGAGCTGACCGGTCTGCTCGGACCGGCCGCGGAGCTGCTCACCGTCGCGCCCGGCCACGAGGTGGCCGTCGCCGCCGCGCTCGGTGTCGCCGCCGACGCGCTGGCGGTCAGCGGCCCGGCGGCCGCCGCCGACGCCATCCGGCTGCTGCGCAAGCAGGACGCGGGCCGCGCGGCGATGCTGCTGGCCGCGCCGGGGGAGACGGTGCCCGCGACGGCCGGTCCCGCCGTGCCCGCGCCCGGGGCGCCCGGCGGTGCCGCGGCGCCGTCCGGCGTACGGGTGCCGGCGCCCGCGCGGGAGGCCGGTACGGAGCCGGACGCGGCGGGCGCCCCGCTGCTGCCCGGCCCCCGGGAACACGGGCTGCGGGCAGCCGAACTCGTCGACGGGCCGCCGGAGTTGACCGCCGCCGTGCGACGGCTGCTGCGGGACGTGGTGGTCGTCGCGACGCTGGAGGACGCCGAGGAGCTGATCGCGGCGCGGCCCGAGCTGACGGCGGTCACCGGTGAGGGTGACGTACTCGGCGGGCACTTCGCGCACGGCGGGTCGGCCGGGGCGCCGAGTCTGCTGGAGGTCCAGGCCGCCGTCGACGAGGCGGCCGCCGAACTCGCCGCACTGGACGACCGCTGCACGGCGCTCGCCGAGGAGCGGCACGGGGCCGCCGAACGGCGCACCGCCGCCGCCGCGCACGTCGCCGAGCTGGATGCCCGCCGGCGCACCGCGGAGCGCGAGCAGTCGCAGGTCGCCGGGGACCTCGGGCGGCTCGCCGGGCAGGCGCGGGCCGCCGCGGGGGAGGCCGAACGGGCCGCCGCCGCGACGGCGAAGGCCGAGGAGGCCCTGGCCCGTGCCACCGAGGAGGCCGAGGAGCTGGCCGAGCGGCTGGCGGTCGCCGAGGAGGAACCGGCCGAGGAGGAGCCGGACACCTCGGTACGCGACCGGTTGGCCGCCGACGGCGCCAACGCCCGCCAGACCGAGATGGAGGCCCGGCTCCAGACCCGTACCCACGAGGAGCGGGTCAAGGCGCTCGCCGGACGGGCCGACGCGCTGGACCGGGGGGCGCGGGCGGAGCGCGAGGCGCGGGCGCGCGCGGAGCGGCGGCGCGCCCGGCTGCGCCACGAGGCGGCGGTCGCCACCGCGGTCGTCTCGGGCGCTCAGCAGCTGCTGGCGCACGTCGAGGTCTCGCTCGTCCGGGCCGAGGAGGAGCGGGCGGTGGCACAGCGGGCCACCGCCGGGAGCGAGGAGGCGCTGGCCGCCGCGCGCGAGCAGGGCCGCGCGCTCGCGTCGGAGCTGGACAAGCTGACCGACTCGGTGCACCGGGGCGAGGTCCTGGGCGCGGAGAAGCGGCTGCGGATCGAGCAGCTGGAGACGCGTGCCCTGGAGGAGCTGGGCGTGGAGCCGGCCGCGCTGGTCGCGGAGTACGGGCCGGAGCAGCCCGTACCGCCGTCGCCGCCCGCGGAGGGTGAGCGGCTGCCGGAGGATCCGGAGGATCCGCGGAACCGGCCGGTGGCGTACGTCCGCGCCGAGCAGGAGAAGCGGCTCAAGGCGGCCGAGCGGGCGTATCAGCAGCTCGGGAAGGTGAACCCGCTGGCCCTGGAGGAGTTCGCCGCACTGGAGGAACGGCACCAGTTCCTGAGCGAGCAGCTTGAAGACTTGAAGAAGACCCGGGCCGATCTGCTCCAGGTGGTCAAGGACGTCGACAAGCGCGTGGAGCAGGTCTTCACCGAGGCGTTCCACGACACGGCGCGGGAGTTCGAGGGCGTCTTCGGGCGGCTCTTCCCGGGCGGCGAGGGCCGGCTGGTGCTGACCGACCCGGACCACATGCTGACCACCGGGGTGGACGTGGAGGCCCGGCCGCCGGGCAAGAAGGTCAAGCGGCTCTCGCTGCTGTCCGGCGGCGAACGGTCGCTGACCGCGGTGGCCCTGCTGGTCTCGATCTTCAAGGCGCGCCCCAGCCCGTTCTACGTGATGGACGAGGTCGAGGCGGCGCTGGACGACACCAATCTCCAGCGGCTCATCGGGATCATGGAGGAGCTGCAGGAGAGCAGCCAGCTGATCGTGATCACGCACCAGAAGCGCACGATGGAGGTCGCCGACGCGCTCTACGGCGTCTCGATGCAGGGCGACGGCGTCTCGAAGGTCATCAGCCAGCGGCTGCGCTGAGCCCTCTCGGTCTGTTCATCACTTGAACTCACATCATCCAACGGGGCGGCCACACATTTTCATCTCGTGCTATTGACTTAGAAACTTGAACGAATAGTCTCTGCAACGTCGCTTTTACCTTCACGTGGTGGCTGCCCTCGACGTATGCGCCACTGGAAGTGCCAGCCCCCTACGCCCGGCAGCGCAGCCGGGCCACTGGAGTACACGTTGACCAGCACCGCGCAGCCGGCGGTACCGGAAGGCCGTAAGGCCCAGCCGGACCATCTCGGCCATGTCATCTTCATCACCGCGGCTGCCGCGATGGGCGGCTTCCTCTTCGGCTACGACAGTTCCGTCATCAACGGCGCCGTCGAGGCGATCCGCAGCCGGTACGACGTGGGCTCCGCCGTGCTGGCGCAGGTCATCGCCGTCGCGTTGATCGGCTGCGCGATCGGCGCCGCCACCGCGGGCCGGATCGCCGACCGGATCGGCCGCATCCGCGTGATGCAGATCTCCGCGGCGCTCTTCACCGTGAGCGCCATCGGCTCCGCGCTGCCGTTCGCCCTCTGGGACCTCGCCATGTGGCGGGTGTTCGGCGGTATCGCGATCGGTATGGCGTCGGTCATCGGCCCGGCGTACATCGCCGAGGTCTCGCCGCCCGCGTACCGGGGGCGGCTCGGCTCGTTCCAGCAGGCCGCGATCGTCGTCGGCATCGCCATCTCCCAGCTCGTCAACTGGGGCATCCTCAACCTCGCCGACGGCAACCAGCGCGGCAGGCTCGCCGGGTTCGAGGCGTGGCAGTGGATGCTCGGTGTGATGGTGATCCCGGCGCTCCTGTACGGCCTGCTGTCGTTCGTCATCCCGGAGTCGCCGCGCTTCCTGATCTCCGTCGGCAAGATCACCAAGGCGAAGCAGGTGCTCTCCGACGTCGAGGGGCAGGCGGTCGATCTCGACACGCGGGTCGAGGAGATCCAGGAGGCGATGCGCCGGGAGCACAAGTCGACGTTCAAGGATCTGCTGGGCGGCCGGGGCGGCTTCCTGCCGATCGTGTGGGTCGGCATCGGGCTGTCGGTCTTCCAGCAGCTGGTCGGCATCAACGTCGCGTTCTACTACTCGTCGACGCTGTGGCAGTCCGTGGGCATCAACCCCGAGAGCTCGTTCTTCTACAGCTTCACCACGTCGATCATCAACATCATCGGCACCGTCATCGCGATGATCTTCGTGGACCGGATCGGCCGCCGCCCGCTGGCCCTCATCGGCTCCGGCGGTATGGCCGTGGCGCTCGCCCTGGAGGCGTGGGCCTTCTCCGCCAAGACCGCGGCCGGGACGCTGCCGGCGACGCAGGGCACCGTGGCCCTCATCGCGGCCCACTGCTTCGTCCTCTTCTTCGCCCTCTCCTGGGGCGTGGTGGTCTGGGTCTTCCTCGGCGAGATGTTCCCCAACCGCATCCGCGCCGCGGCGCTCGGCGTCGCCGCCTCCGCCCAGTGGATCGCCAACTGGGCCATCACGGCGAGCTTCCCGAGCCTGTCCGACTGGAACCTCTCCGGTACGTACGTGATCTACATGATCTTCGCCCTGCTCTCGATCCCCTTCGTGCTGAAGTTCGTGAAGGAGACCAAGGGCAAGGCGTTGGAGGAGATGGGCTGACCCACCCCGCCGCCCCGTCCCCTCGGAAGTCGACACCGCCCCGGCTCATACGGAGAGCCGGGGCGGTGCCGTGTGCGGGAGTACGGCGGTGGGGCGGGCATGGGGCGGCGGGCGGCTGCCGCCCCATGCGACGGTGAGACCTCCTGCGTGCCCGCCCCGTGGGCTCGCCCCGTGCCCGCCCCGTGCGCCGACGTGGTCAGGCGCCGTCGTGCTCCGCGGGCGTGGGGGAGCGATGGCGGAAGGTGCTGCGGTAGGCGGCGGGCGTGGTGCCGAGCGCGTGGTGGAACCGCCGCCGCAGATTGGCCGCGGACGACAGGCCGACGCGGACGGCCACCGCCTCGACCGGCAGATCGGTCTCCTCCAGCAGCGTCCGCGCCGCGGAGATCCGCCGGGCCAGCAGCCACTGCCCGGGGCTGACGCCCACCTGATCGGTGAAGCGGCGCGCCAGCGTCCGCGGCGAGACCCGCAGCTGCGCCGCCATCTCCGCCACCGACACCCGCGTCCCCAGCCGGCCGGAGACCCAGTCCAGCAGCGGGGCCACCGACGGCTCCGCCCGGCGGGGCACCGCGTCCCCGGTGAACTGCGTCTGGCCGCCCTCGCGGTGCGGCGGCACCCCCATGTCCCGGCCGACGCGCGCCGCGTACCCGGCGCCGTGGTCGGCGCGGACCAGATGCAGACAGAGGTCGATCGCGGCCGCCGCCCCGGCGCTCGTCGCCACGTCGCCGTGGTCGATGTACAGCACCGTGGCGTCCATCCGCACGCGCGGGAAGCGGGCCGCGAAATGCGCCGCGCGCCGCCAGTGGGTGGTCGCCCGCCGCCCGTCGAGCAGCCCCGCGGCGGCCAGGGCGTACGCGCCCGAGCAGAGCCCCACGATGCGGGCGCCGCGGGCGTGGGCCGCGCGCAGCGCCCCGCGTATCTCCTCGGGCAGCGGCGCCTCGGGCACCCAGCCGGGGACGACGACGGTGCCGGCCCCGTCCAGCGCGGACAGCCCCGCCGTGGCGTGCAGCGGATACCCGGCCGTCGTCGCCACGGGGCCGGGCCGCAGCGCGCAGATCCGGAAGTCGTAGTACGGGGGGAAGCCGGGCCGCCGGGTGCCGAAGACCTCTGCGGCGCAGCCCAGTTCGAACGTCGGCTGCGGTGCGTGCACCAGTGCCACGACCTGATGAAGTGCCCCGTCCCCGCCCGGTGGTGCGGCGGTCCGGGACGAAGGTTCGATCATGGCAGGAAAGTACCCGGTGAGGTCGCTTCCGGTACTGGGAACGTCGCCCACCGGCCCGACAAGCTGTCCGCATGAACGTGAACACACAGGTCGACGACGGACCGGACACGGCGCCCGTGGGCATAGCCGCCGGAGCGGTGGCGGGGGCGCACCCCGGGGGCGTGGGCGGCACACCTGGCTATCTCGTCAGCACCGTGGCCGATGCCGAGGCCAAGGAAGTCACCACCGGTATCACCGCCCGGCCGCTGTGGGCCGGGGAGAACGGCGCGAAGGCGATGGTCGTGGAGTTCGCCCCCGGCAGCTGCTGGGACGGGATCGACGTCCACGAGCCCGGCCCCGAGGAGGTCTACGTGGTCTCCGGAACCTTCCACGACGGCGACCGCGCCCATCCCGCGGGGACCTTCATCCACGCCCCCGCCGGATCCTGGCACGTACCGCAGTCCGCGGAGGGCTGCACGCTGTTCGTCTTCTACCCGGAGGGCTGACGGGCGGGGTACGGGGCGGGGCGCACGGGGCGGCGGCATGGGGCGGCCCGCCCCATGCCGGGCGCCGCACGGTGCCGGGCCGCCCCGCCCCGTACGGCCCCCGCCCCGTACGTCCTCTCACCCCAGCCCCGGCAGGACCTCGTCCGTGAACAGGTGGAGGGAGCGCCAGCCCTCGTCGACCGGCATACCGCCGCACAGCGGGTGGAGGATCAGCGAGCCCGGCGCGTCCGGCCCCTGGGCCAGCCGCAGGCACTCCTGCGGGGTGACGATGCGGTAGACGCCCTCCGCGCGCAGCTCGGCCACGTCGCGGGCGACGGAGCGCACCGCCGAGCGGGCGCCCTCGGGCTGCCAGGAGGCGTAGGCCCGGGCCTCGTAGAGCAGATGCGGCCCGTACCGCTCCCAGGCCCGCTCCGGGTCCTCGGAGAGGTGCAGCAGATAGGTGCGGGCATCGGGCTGCTGCACCCAGCCCTCGGTGCCGTACGCGGCGCACCGTTCGTGGTAGTACGCCACCAGCTCGGGCAGATGGGCGGAGGGGAACAGCGGCAGCCCCAGCCGGGCGGCGCGCCGGGCCGCGGCGCGCGAACCGCCGCCGATCAGCAGCGGTGGATGCGGCCGGGTGTACGGGCGCGGCGTCACGTGCACGGTGCGGCCCCGGTAGCGGAACGGCTCGCCGCGCCAGGCGGTGAGCATCGTCTCCAGCACCTCGTCCTGGAGGGCGCCGCGCCCCGCCCAGTCCCTGCCGAACGCGGCGTACTCCGGGGGCCGGTAGCCGAGCCCGGCGACGGTGATCAGCCGGCCACCGCCGAGCAGGTCGAGCACGGCGAGGTCCTCGGCCAGCCGGATCGGATCGTGCAACGGCGTGAGCAGCGCGGAGAGCGTGACCGCGATCCGGCGGGTGGCGCCGAGCAGCGCCCCGGCGAAGACCAGCGGGGCGGGCATCCAGCCGTCGCCGGTGGTGTGGTGCTCCTCGGTCTGCACGGTGGTCATGCCCCGCGCGTCGGCATGGGCGGCCATCTCCAGCGCCGCGCGGTAGCGGGCGGCGCCGGAGGCGGCGGAGGGATCGGGATCGACGAGGTTCAGGCGCAGAACGGTGACGGGCGGCATGGCGGCGTCCCCTTCGCCGGGTGGTGGGCGAAGGGGACGGTAGCTGACGGGGCGTCAGAATTCCAGGGCGGTGGCGGTCCGGTGCACGGGCCGCACGGGGCCGGGGAGGGGCGCCGTATCGGGGCCGGGTGCCGCCCGCATGGGGCGAGGCACGGGGCCGGGCGCGGGCCCGGCGCGAGGCCAGATCCGGGCCCGGCGCGGGGCCGTGCGTGGGCCGGTACGAGGCGCGGGCGCGGGGTCGAACGCCGACCCCGCGCCCCGCCTCCGTCAGCTCTCCCGGAGCGGCGTCCGGCCGTCGGCGGTCCGCTCGGCCGGGATCGGGACGTTTTCCTTCGGGCGGGGCAGCACCGCGGAGAGGACGGCGGCGAGGAGGATCGTGGCCGCCCAGCCCAGGCCGTTGCGGCCGATCCAGGTGGTGGCCAGCGGGCCGGTGAACCACTGCACCTTCGTGAAGCACAGCCCCGCCGCCAGCGCTACGGCCCAGGCGGTCATGGCCTGCCAGCAGAAGCCGCCCACGTACCAGTAGCGGCTGGTGCGTCCGATGGTCATCAGGCTGGCGGCGTCGTAGCGGACGGCCAGGGTGCGGCGCCGGGCCATGTCCACCGCGTAGACGCCGATCCAGGCGGAGAACGAGACCGCCAGCAGCGTCAGGAAGGTGATGAACTGCCCGATGAAGTCCTTGGCCACCAGCATCATGAACAACCCGCCGACCAGGCTGATGACGGCGTTGATGCTCACCGCCAGGGCGCGCGGCAGCTTGACGCCCATGGTCTGCGCGGTGAACCCGGCGGAGTACATCGACAGGCTGTTGATCAGCACCATCCCGACCAGCGCGGTGATCAGGTACGGCACCGCCAGCCAGGTCGGCAGGATGGTGCCGAGGAACGACATCGGGTCGGTGTTCCGCCCGGCCAGCTCCGGGTTGGAGACCGCCATCACGCCGCCCATCAGCACCATCGGCACCAGCACCAGCGCGGCGCCGGAGACCGTGGCGCCGACGATCCGGCGGCCCGATGCGGAGTGCGGGAGGTAGCGCGCGAAGTCCGGGCCGGTGGGCACCCAGCTGATGCCGCCCGCGGCGATGGTGCCGATGCCCGCGATCACCATCGCGGTGGTGCCCGCCTTCTTCGCGAAGATCGCCTGCCAGTCCATGGTGGCGATCAGATACACCAGCACCATCACGGTGAACGCGCCGAAGAGGTACGTGGAGTACCGGTTGCAGAGGTTGAGCGCCTTCCGCCCCATGCCGCTCACCAGATACGTACAGGCGACGAAGGCGAGCAGGGTGATGACGATCAGCAGGTTGTTGGCGCGGACGCCGAACAGCAGCCGCAACACCGTCAGCACCGCGTACGCGCCGGTGACGGCGTTGATCGTCTCCCAGCCGAAGCGGGCCACCCACAGGATCGCGCCCGGGAAGTAGTTGCCGCGGACGCCGAACGCCGCCCGGGAGAGCATCGCGCCCGGCGCGCCGCCCCACTTCCCGGACACCGACAACACCCCGACCATGCCGAACGCCACCGTCGCGGCGATGGCGGCGACCAGCAGGACCTGCCAGAAGTTCAGTCCGTTGTTGACCACCAGCGCGGCGCCCATGGTCAGCAGGAGCACGCTGATGTTGGCGGCTACCCAGGTGGGGAAGAGTTCACGGACGCGTCCGTGGCGTTCGCCGTCGGGTACGGGCTCGATGCCCCGGGTCTCGACGGCGCCCTCGGCTTCGGGGGTGGACGTGGTGCCCATGGTGCAGGTGTCTCCGTGCGCGGTTCTGGGGCGTCCCCCGGACGGCCGGGATACGCGAGGCAGCGGCTTTGGTGCCCGGCCAGGTTCGGTCGCCAGGACTCTACGCGCGTTGCGCAGCCGTCCACCATCGTACTTTGATCCAAGTTCGTGCCGTACGTCCTGTTGGACCCCTCCATGAAACCGCAGCTCCCCGCCGTCCGAGGAACCCTCCAATCGCATCCCGCCACCCCCCTGACCAGCGATTTCCGGCCAGCCTCGAAATATGGGACGCGCGCCCCGCGCACCGGGGCGCGGGGCGGGGGCGCGAGGGGCGCACGACGGTCACGGGATCGGCGCGTGCGGTCTCCGGGGACGGCAGGTGGCTGATACTGGGAGGGTTATGGAAATCGTCATCCTTGCTGTAGTCATCGCCGTGGTCGTGCTCGGCGCGATCAGCGGGCTCGTCGTCAGCGGCCGCAAGAAGAAGCAGCTGCCGCCGTCCCCGCCGGCCGCCCCCGTCACGCCCTCCGTCACCGCGCCGCCCGCAGAACCGCAGGTCGGTGAGGAAGCCGAGACCCCGAGCGACGAACCCCGTCGCACCATCGAAGACACCCCGCTGCCCGTCGCCGAGGCCCCCGAGGCCGAGGCGCCGGTCGCCGAGCCGGCGGCCCCGCCCGCCCCGGAGATCGAGGTCCCCGAGCCGACCGCCGGCCGCCTGGTGCGGCTGCGCGCCCGGCTCTCCCGGTCGCAGAACTCCCTCGGCAAGGGCCTGCTGACCCTCCTGTCCCGCGAACACCTCGACGAGGACACCTGGGAGGAGATCGAGGAGACCCTGCTCACCGCCGACGTCGGCGTCGCCCCCACCCAGGAACTGGTCGAGCGGCTGCGGGAGCGGGTCAAGGTCCTCGGCACCCGCACCCCCGAAGACCTGCGCACCCTGCTGCGCGAGGAACTGCTCGCCCTCATCGGCACCGACACCGACCGCTCCGTGCACACCGCCAACGGCATCGGCAACGGCGGCGACGAGATCCCCGGCGTCGTCATGGTCGTCGGCGTCAACGGCACCGGTAAGACCACCACCACCGGCAAGCTCGCCCGGGTGCTGGTCGCCGACGGCAAGTCCGTCGTCCTCGGCGCCGCCGACACCTTCCGCGCCGCCGCCGCCGACCAGCTCCAGACCTGGGGCGAGCGGGTCGGCGCCCGCACCGTACGCGGCCCCGAGGGCGGCGACCCCGCCTCCATCGCCTTCGACGCCGTCAAGGAGGGCATCGCCGAAGCCGCCGACGTCGTCCTCATCGACACCGCCGGCCGGCTGCACACCAAGACCGGCCTCATGGACGAGCTGGGCAAGGTCAAGCGGGTCGTCGAGAAGCACGGCCCGGTCGGCGAGGTGCTGCTCGTCCTCGACGCCACCACCGGCCAGAACGGCCTGGTGCAGGCGCGGGTCTTCGCCGAGGTCGTGGACATCACCGGCGTGGTCCTCACCAAGCTCGACGGCACCGCCAAGGGCGGCATCATCGTCGCCGTCCAGCGGGAACTGGGCGTCCCGGTCAAGCTCGTCGGCCTCGGCGAGGGCGCCGACGACCTCGCGCCGTTCGAGCCCGAGGCGTTCGTCGACGCGCTGATCGGCGACTGACCCCCGCCACCGGCGACAGGCGGCCCCCGGTACCCGCTCCCGTACGGAGCGCGGCGCCGGGGGCCGTCGCGTAGGAGGGGCGCGCTACCCGGCCGCCGCCCGGCGGTCCGAGCGGTGGCAGACGTACGCGAGCACCCCCAGCAGCAGCCGGGCCTGCGGCGGGCGGGCCGCCGTCTCCAGGGACGGCGGACGGAGCCAGCGCACGGGGCCGTCCGCGCCGAGGTCCGACGGGGGAGCGGTGAGGTGGTCGCCCCGCCCCAGGGGGCGCAGATCGAGCGCCGCGTCGTCCCAGCCCGTCCGGTAGAGCAGCCCCGGCAGCCCGGCGGCCGCCCCCGGCGCGACGAAGAACTGCGCGCGCCCCGTGGGCGTCAGCGCCACCGGGCCGAGCGGCACCCCCATCCGCTCCAGCCGCGCCAGCCCGCACCGGCCCGCCGCCTCCGGTACGTCGAGCACGTCGAACGACCGGCCCACCGGCAGCAGCACCGCCGCCCCCGGCGTCCGCGACCAGGCGGCCGTGACCGTCTCCAGCGAGGCGCCCGCCGCGATCTCCGCGCCGAAGGAGAGCGGGTGCGCGCCGGGCGCCGGGCAGGCGGACACCCCGCAGGAGCACTCCAGGTGCCCGCCGCCGGTCCGCGCCGCCCGGGCGCCGGGCACGACGTCCCAGCCCCACAACCCCGTGTACTCGGCCACCGTGGTGCTCTCGGGCGCGCGCACGCGGCGCCTGGCACCGATGTCCCGGATGCCGCCGATCGTGAAACCCATGCCCCCTCCAACGGGTGGTGTGTCGCTGTGGTTACGAGCCGTTCCGGGCCCCCGGAGCCGGTCGCGGTGCCCCGCCGCACGGGGCGCCGGAGCGCCGCCGTGACGCTCCGTCGACGGGGCGCGGACGCCCCGCGGCGCGCCCTCGGAGCGGGGGCGCGCCACGGGGCGTGTGCCGTGGTGCGCGCGCCGTCACGGGCATCGCTCCGCCGGGGCGCGCCCGACCTGTGTCAAGTCAATCGCGCGGAGCGGAGCGGCAGTTCATTCGAAGGGGTGGCGAATGGTGGCGTTTCTGTGCGCGGCCTCGCGAGGGGCGTGATCGTACGATTACTTTCGGTGCGCGAAGCCGGGGGGTGCCGTCCGGGGCGGCCCGCCGGCGGCCGGGCCGGCCGGAGCGGTGGCCGGAATGCGCGACCTGCCGGGGCCGGAGGGGCAGGATGCCTCAACAAGCCGGATCCTGCACCGGATTCGCGTCGGACGACACACGGTTGGGGGCGTTACCAGTGGGCGGCAACGGCGGCGGAACTGCCGAGAAGCGTCCCAACACGCAGTTGGGATCGTGGTTCGTGCGCAGCGGCTGGTCCAAGGGGGAGCTGGCCCGTCAGGTCAACCGCAGGGCCCGTCAGATGGGCGCGCACCACATCAGCACCGACACCTCCCGCGTCCGCCGCTGGCTCGACGGCGAACAGCCGCGCGAGCCCATCCCGCGCATCCTGTCCGAACTCTTCTCCGAACGCTTCGGCTGCGTCGTCGGCGTCGAGGAGCTGGGGCTGCGCGCCGCACACCGCTCCCCGTCCGTCTCCGGCGTCGACCTGCCCTGGGCCGGGCCCCAGACCACCGCCCTCCTCAGCGAGTTCTCCCGCAGCGACCTGATGCTGGCACGCCGCGGCTTCCTCGGCACCTCCCTCTCCCTCGCCGCCGGACCGTCCCTCATCGAGCCGATGCAGCGCTGGCTGGTGCCGGTCCCCCCGTCCCCGGGCGCCGTCCCGGAGCCCGAGCCCCTCCGCGACCGCGGCCGCCGCGTCCGCCTCTCCGGCCCCGAACTCGACCTGCTGGAGGCGACCACCGCCATGTTCCGGCAGTGGGACGCCCAGTGCGGCGGGGGGCTGCGCCGCAAGGCCGTCGTCGGCCAGCTCCACGAGGTCACCGAACTCCTCCAGGAGCCGCAGCCCGCCGACGTCGCCACCCGGCTCTTCAAGGTCGCCGCCGAACTCTCCCAGCTCGCGGGCTGGATGAGTTACGACATCGGCCTCCAGCCCACCGCCCAGAAGTACTTCGTCCTCGCGCTGCACGCCGCCAAGGAGGCCGGCGACCGCCCCCTGGGCGCGTACATCCTCTCCAGCATGAGCCGTCAGATGATCCACCTCGGCCGGCCCGACGACGCGCTGGAGCTGATCCACCTCGCGCAGTACGGCAGCCGCGACACGGCCACCGCCCGCACCCAGGCCATGCTGTACGCGGTGGAGGCCCGCGCCTACGCCGGGATGGGGCGCCCCAGCAAGGTCAAGCGCGCCGTCCGGATGGCCGAGGAGACCTTCGAGGACGCGCTGCCCCGTGAGCCCGAGCCCGACTGGATCCGCTTCTTCTCCGAGGCCGAGCTGAACGCCGAGAACGCCCACTCCTACCGCGACCTCGCCTACGTCGCCGGGCGCAGCCCCACCTACGCCGCCCTCGCCGCGCCGATCATGGAGCGCGCCGTCGAACTCTTCGCCAAGGACACCGAGCACCAGCGCTCGTACGCCCTCAACCTCATCGGGATGGCCACCGTCCATCTGCTCCAGCGCGAGCCGGAGCAGTGCGCGGCGCGGGCCGGGCAGGCCATACCGTTCGCCCAGCAGGTCCGCTCCGAGCGGGTCAACACCCGGCTGCGGAAGACCGTCGACACCGCCGCCCGCGACTTCGGCACCGTCGCCGAGGTGATCCACCTCGGCGAGGAGCTGGCCCGCCGCCTCCCCGAGGCTGAGGCCGTCTGACGACGCCGAGGCCGCACGACACCGGCCGCGGCGCCACCCCGTACCACCCGACTCGGCTTCCCCACGCCAGGTCTGCGGGTGGCGCCGCGGCCGGCCCGCGTCCGGGCCCGTTCACCGCCGCGTAACACCGGAGACGCCTTCGTCACGGCGGCGAAACACCCTTGGGCCGTGGCCGAAACCGTGCTGCGCCAGCCTCGTCAGGAACGACGGCCCACCCCCCCCACGCCACCCGCACGGGCCGCATCGACGACGGGAGACGCCGATGCCACCGGGCATCCAGACCCTTGCAGACGGGCTCGCGGCCAAGGCCACCCTGAGCCCGGCCGACACCGGCTTCATGCTCCTCTGCTCCGCCCTCGTCATGGTGATGACGCCGGGCCTGGCCTTCTTCTACGGCGGCATGGTGCGCGTCAAGAGCGTCCTCAACATGCTGATGATGAGCTTCGTCGGCCTCGGCATCGTCACCGTCCTGTGGGTCCTCTACGGCTTCGGGCTCGCCTTCGGCACCGACCACGGCGGAATCGTCGGCTGGCGCGGCGACTTCGCCGGACTCGGCGGCATCGGCCTGACCGAACTGTGGGGCACCAGCGGCATCCCCGTATACGTCTTCGCCGTCTTCCAGCTGATGTTCGCCGTGCTGACGCCCGCGCTGATCAGCGGCGCCCTCGCCGACCGCGTCAAGTTCACCGCCTGGGCCCTCTTCACCGCCCTGTGGGTCACCGTCGTCTACTTCCCCGTGGCGCACTGGGTGTGGGGCGAGGGCGGCTGGCTCTTCCGGCTCGGCGTCATCGACTTCGCCGGCGGCACCGCCGTCCACATCAACGCGGGCGCCGCCGCCCTCGGCGTCCTCCTCGTCGTCGGACGGCGCATCGGCTTCCGCAAGGACCCGATGCGCCCGCACAACCTGCCCCTGGTGATGCTCGGCGCCGGACTGCTCTGGTTCGGCTGGTTCGGCTTCAACTCCGGCTCCTGGCTGGGCAACTCCGACGGCGTCGGCGCCGTCGCCTTCGTCAACACCCAGGTCGCCACCGCCGCCGCGATGCTCGGCTGGCTGGCGTACGAGAAGCTGCGCCACGGGGCGTTCACCACGCTGGGCGCCGCCTCCGGGGCGGTCGCCGGACTCGTCGCCATCACCCCGGCGTGCGGCGCCGTCAGCCCGCTCGGCGCCCTCGCCGTCGGCGCCGTCGCGGGCGTCCTGTGCGCCCTGGCCGTCGGCCTCAAGCACAAGCTGGGCTACGACGATTCCCTCGACGTCATCGGCGTCCACCTCGTCGGCGGCATCGTCGGCTCCCTCCTCGTCGGCCTCTTCGCCACCGGCGGCGTGCAGTCCACCGCCCGCGGCCTCTTCCACGGCGGCGGACTCGGCCAACTCGGCAAGCAGACCCTCGGCGTGGTCGCCGTCCTCCTCTACTCCTTCGCCGTCAGCTACGCCCTCGCGAAGGGCGTCGACCGGCTGATGGGCTTCCGGGTGGCCGAGGACGAGGAGATCACCGGCGTCGACCGGACCGCCCACGCCGAGACCGCCTACGACTTCACCGGCGCGGGCGGCGGCGCCGTCCACCGCGCACCGGCCGCGGCCCTCGGAATCCTTGGCGGCGGACCGGCCCCTCTGCACGGCGCGGACACGGAGAAGGCGGACGCATGAAGCTCATCACGGCAGTCATCAAGCCGCACCGTCTCGACGAGGTGAAGGAGGCGCTGCAGGCGTTCGGCGTGCACGGCCTGACCGTCACCGAGGCCCGCGGCTACGGGCGGCAACGCGGCCACACCGAGGTCTACCGCGGCGCCGAGTACACCGTCGACCTCGTCCCCAAGATCCGCATCGAGGTCCTCGCCGACGACGCGGACGCCGCCGCCCTCACCGACACCCTCGTGGCCGCCGCCCGCACCGGCAAGATCGGCGACGGCAAGGTGTGGACCGTGCCGGTCGACGAGGCGGTGCGGGTGCGCACGGGGGAGAGGGGGACGGATGCGCTGTGAGAGCGGGGCGGGGGAGGCGCTCGGCTCGGGCCGCTGGTTCGGGCCGGCGTCGGCCGCCGGTTCAAGCTTTCGCTCCGGGTCGGCGTCGGGTCTCGGTTCATGCTCTTGCTCCGGTTCGGCGTCGGCTTCCGGTTCAAGCCTTCGCTCCGGTTCGGGGGCGGCTTCCGGTCCTGTTGCGGCCCCAGGCCGCTGCCCCGCCTCGGCTCCGTGCGGTGGGTCGGGGCCTGGCCGCGAGGGGGCCCCATGCCCTGCCCTGGGCCCCGGTTTCGCCTCTGTCCCGGGCTCTGTCCCGGGTGCGGCCCCATGCCCCGCCCCGAATCCCGGCTCCGTCTCCGCCCCATGCCCCGCCCCGGGCCCGGCCCCATGCCCCGCCCCGTCCGACGAGCACTCGGCCGCCCGCCTGCGTCTCCTCGGGGAGGCAGACATCTCCGGCCCCGAGCGGCGGGCCGCCCTCGCCCGGCTCGCCGACGGCTGGCTCGGGGCGCTGTTCGCCGCCGCGGTGGCCGACACCGGGGTGACCGGGGCGGCGCTCGTCGCGGTCGGCGGCTACGGACGGGGCGAACTCTCCCCGCGCAGCGACCTGGATCTCCTGCTGCTCCACGACGGCCGGGCGACCGCGCCGGACCTCGCCGCCCTCGCCGACCGGCTCTGGTACCCGGTCTGGGACCACGGCCTCGCCCTCGACCACGCCGTCCGTACCCCGGACCGGGCCCGGGCCGCCGCCCGTGCCGACCTCAAGGTGCAGCTCGGCCTGCTCGACGCCCGCCATCTCGCCGGCGACCGGGACCTCACCGACGCGCTGCGCACCACCGCCGCCGCGGACTGGCGCGCCGCCGCCCCCGCCCGCCTCCCGGAACTCCACGCCCTGGGACGCGCCCGCGCCGCGCGCCACGGCGACCTCCGCCACCTCCTCGAACCCGATCTCAAGGAGGCCCGCGGCGGACTGCGCGACGCCACCGCCCTGCGCGCCGTCGCCGCCTCCTGGATCGCCGACGCCCCACGCGACGGCCTCGAAGCCGCCCGCAACCGCCTCCTCGACATCCGCGACGCCCTCCACCTCGTCACCGGCCGCGCCACCGACCGCCTCGCCCTCCAGGACCAGGACCAGGTCGCCGCCGCCCTCGGCCTCCCGGACGCGGACGCCCTGCTCCGCCGCGTCCACGAGGCCGCCCGCACCCTCGCGTACGCCACCGACACCACCTGGCGCGAGGCCGACCGGATACTGCGCGCCCGCTCCGTACGCCCGGTGCTGCGCGGGCTGCTCACCCGGAGCCGCGCCGCCGCACGGGGCGAGCGCACCCCGCTCGCCGAGGGCGTCGTCGTCCACGACGGGGAGACCGTCCTCGCCCGCACCGCCCGGCCCGAACGCGACCCCGTCCTCGGCCTGCGCGCCGCGGCCGCCGCCGCCCGGGCCGGACTGCCGCTCTCCCGGCACGCCGCCCGCCGCTGCGCCGCCGCGGCCGATCGCCACCCGCTGCCCGTACCGTGGCCGGCCGAGGCCCGCGAGGCGTTCGTCACGCTCCTCGACGCGGGCGCCCCCACCGTCCCCGTCTGGGAAACCCTGGAGGCCGAGGGCCTGCTCACCCGGCTGCTGCCGGAGTGGGAACGGGTCCGCTGCCTGCCGCAGCGCAACGCCGTCCACACCTGGACCGTCGACCGCCACCTCGTCGAGACCGCGGTCCGCGCCGCCGCCCTCACCCGCCGCGTCGACCGGCCCGACCTGCTGCTCGTCGCGGCCCTCCTGCACGACCTCGGCAAGGGGATGCCCGGCGACCACGCGGCGGCCGGTGTGCCCCTGGCCCGCGCCGTCGCGGTCCGCCTCGGCTTCGGCGCCGACGACACCGCCGTCCTCGCCACCCTCGTCCGTCACCACCTGCTGCTCGTCGAGACCGCCACCCGCCGCGACCTCGACGACCCCGAGACGGTGACCGCCGTCGCCGCAGCCGTCGGCACCGCCCGCACCCTCGGCCTGCTGCACGCCCTCACCGAGGCCGACGCCCGCGCCACCGGGCCCGCCGCATGGAGCGCCTGGCGCGCCGCGCTCGTCGACGGCCTCGCCGCCCGCGTCGCCGAACGCCTCGCCGGCGCCCCTGTACCGGACGGCCCCGCCACCCGCGCCCCCACCGCGGAGGAGAACCGCCTCGCCGCCGAGGCCGCCCGCACCGGCGACCCCGCCCTCACCCTCCACACCGAGGACACCGCGCACGGGGCGGCGGACGACGGCTCCACCCACGGCCCCACGCGCGGCTCCACGCAAGGCCCCACGCGCACCGACACCGCCCCCGCCGCCCCCGAACCGGTCGGCGCCACGCTCCTCCTCGCCATCCCAGCCGACCGCTGCCCGGACCCGGCCTCCGCGGCGCCCGCCACCGGTGTCCTCGCCGCCGCGGCCGGGGTTCTCGCCCTGCACCGGATCACGGTCCGCGCCGCCGACCTGCGCACCCTCCACCCCGCCGGCACCCGCCCGATCGCCCTGCTGACCTGGCGGATCGCCGCCCACTACGGGGCCCTGCCCCCGGCGGCCCGGCTCCGCGCCGACCTGATCCGGGTCCTCGACGGCACCCTCGGCCTCCCCGCCCGCCTCGCCGCCCGCGAACGCACCGCCCGGCCCCACGCACCGGCTGCCCCGCCGCCCGCCGTCACCGTCGCCCCGGGCACCTCCCGCACCGCCACCGTCATCGACGTCCGCGCCCGCGACGCCCACGGCCTGCTGCACCGCGTCTGCCGCGCCCTCGAAACCACCGGTGCCACCGTCCGCGCAGCCCGCGCCGCCACCCTCGGCACCAGCGCCGTCGACGCCTTCTACCTCACCGACGGCGCGGGCGCCCCGCTCACCGGCGAACGGGCCGACGCCGCCGCCCGCGCCGTGCGCCGCGCCCTGGACTGACGCCGCCCGGCACCGGACCCGGCGGCCCGGAGTGGCCCGGTTGCCGGGCCGGATACCCTAGGAGTCGACTGCCTTACGCCCCCGACCCCGAGGAACGACGACCGCCGTGTTCGACACGCTTTCCGACCGCCTGGCGAGTACCTTCAAAAACCTCCGGGGCAAGGGCCGCCTCTCCGAGGCCGACATCGACGCCACGGCGCGCGAGATCCGTATCGCCCTTCTCGAGGCCGACGTCGCGCTGCCCGTCGTCCGCGCCTTCATCAAGCAGGTCAAGGAGCGCGCCACCGGCTCCGAGGTCTCCCAGGCGCTGAATCCGGCCCAGCAGGTCATCAAGATCGTCAACGAGGAGCTGATCGGCATCCTCGGCGGCGAGACCCGCCGCCTGCGCTTCGCGAAGACCGCGCCGACCGTCATCATGCTCGCCGGTCTCCAGGGTGCCGGTAAGACCACCCTCGCCGGAAAGCTCGGCCGCTGGCTCAAGACCCAGGGCCACACCCCGCTGCTCGTCGCCTGTGACCTCCAACGCCCCAACGCCGTCAACCAGCTCTCCGTCGTCGCCGAGCGTGCCGAGGTGGCGGTCTACGCCCCCGAGCCCGGCAACGGCGTCGGCGACCCGGTCAAGGTCGCCCAGGACTCGATCGAGTTCGCCCGCGCCAAGCAGCACGACGTCGTCATCGTCGACACCGCCGGCCGCCTCGGCATCGACCAGGAGCTGATGCAGCAGGCCGCGGACATCCGCGACGCGGTCAAGCCCGACGAGGTCCTCTTCGTCGTCGACGCGATGATCGGTCAGGACGCGGTCAACACCGCCGAGGCATTCCGCGACGGCGTCGGCTTCGACGGCGTCGTCCTCTCCAAGCTCGACGGCGACGCCCGCGGTGGTGCCGCGCTCTCCATCGCGCACGTCACCGGCAAGCAGATCATGTTCGCCTCCAACGGCGAGAAGCTGGACGACTTCGACGCGTTCCACCCGGACCGCATGGCGTCCCGCATCCTCGGCATGGGCGACATGCTCAGCCTGATCGAGAAGGCCGAGCAGACCTTCAGCCAGGCCGAGGCCGAGAAGATGGCGGCCAAGCTCCAGAAGGGCCCCAAGGAGTTCACACTCGACGACTTCCTGGCCCAGATGGAGCAGGTCAGGAAGATGGGCTCGATCTCCAAGCTGCTCGGCATGCTGCCCGGCATGGGGCAGATGAAGGAGCAGATCAACAACCTCGACGAGCGCGAGGTCGACCGCACCGCCGCGATCATCAAGTCGATGACCCCGGCCGAGCGCCACGAACCGACGATCATCAACGGCTCGCGCCGCGCCCGTATCGCCCGGGGTTCCGGCGTCGAGGTGAGCGCGGTCAAGAACCTCATCGAGCGGTTCTTCGAGGCGCGCAAGATGATGTCGAAGATGGCCCAGGGCGGCGGCATCCCCGGGATGCCGGGCATGCCCGGGATGCCCGGAGCGGGCGGCGGCGCCAAGAAGAAGAAGCAGGCCAAGCAGGCCAAGGGCAAGCGCAAGAGCGGTAACCCGATGAAGCGCAAGGCCGAGGAGGCGGCGGCCGCGGCCCGCCGCGAGGCCGCCCAGAACGGCAACCCGCTCGGCCTGCCCCCCGGCGGCGCCGACGACCAGAACTTCGAACTCCCCGAGGAATTCAAGAAGTTCATGGGCTGACCCCAGGCCCCTCCACCCGGGCCCCCGCCGTACGCACACGGCGGGGGCCCGGGCGCTCCCGGCCGCGTACGGCGCCCTCCGCCTCGCGCCGTGCGACGGCGTACGCCGTACGGATTACGCGGGGGTACGCACCGGCTTGCGGGCCCCTGTGCGCCTTGGGCGCGGAACGGGTCACCCGCCCTCGGCGCGCCCCATGGCACGAAACTGACTGGTACGTGCAAATTATTTGGGATGGCCCGGAATCGGAACACCGGGCGACCCCGGCTCGTTGTCACGACGTGAGCACGACACCGCCTGTTCTCGCCGCCGAGCTGGCGCTCGCCTGGGCCGATATTCAACGGCACCACCCCGAGCTGCCGGATCTGGCCGCGCCCGAGTCCCTGATCGGAGAGTCGTCGTCCGCCTGTGGCGCCGAGCTCTCCTTCGAACGGCTGCTCCACGAGGCAGTCCACGGCATCGCCGCCTCCCGCGGCATCCGCGACACCTCCCGTGCGGGCCGCTACCACAACCGCCGGTTCCTCGCCGTCGCCGAGGAGCTGGGCCTGGACCACGCCGACGAGCCGCATCCCAGCAGCGGCTTCTCCCTGGTCACGCTCAGCCCCGAGGCCAGACGCCGCTACCGCCCCACCATCGAGCGGCTCGCCAGAGCCCTCAAGGCCCACACCGCCGCGACCGCCACCGACAGCGCCCGCAGCTTCCGCGGCCCGGCCGCCCGCCACGGCTCGTCCGGCGGCGGCGTCCGCGTCAAGGCCGTCTGCGACTGCGGGCGCAACGTCCGGGTCGTCCCGTCCGTGCTGGCCCAGGCCCCGATCGTCTGCGGAGGCTGCGGCAAGCCGTTCCGGATCCCCGAGGTGGCCGCGGTCGGCTGACCGCAGGGCGTGTGGCACAATGGACCGCTGTACTCGACAGTCGCACAGGACCCCTCTCTCCTCCGGCTGACGCGTCCATCGGGCATACCGAGTACCGCAACCCCACGTGGCATCCCGTTGTGCCCCACCACGTCAAGACCAGGAGACACCACTCCCGTGGCAGTCAAGATCAAGCTGAAGCGTCTGGGCAAGATCCGCGCGCCTCACTACCGCATCATCATCGCCGACTCGCGTACCCGCCGTGACGGCCGGGCCATCGAGGAAATCGGTCTGTACCACCCGGTGCAGAACCCCTCCCGTATCGAGGTCGACTCCGAGCGTGTCCAGTACTGGCTGGGTGTCGGCGCGCAGCCGACCGAGCCCGTCATGGCCATCCTGAAGGTCACCGGCGACTGGCAGAAGTTCAAGGGCCTGCCCGCCCCGGCGCCGATGAAGGTCGCCGAGCCGAAGGCCGACAAGCGCGCCCTCTTCGAGGCCGCCGCCAAGGCGTCCGGCGACGAGCCGAAGGGTGAGGCCATCACCCCGAAGGCGAAGAAGGCCGACAAGAAGGCGGACGAGGCGGCGACCGAGGCTGACAAGTCGGCCTCCGAGTCCACCGAGGCCTGAGCGTGCTCGAGGAGGCTCTTGAGCACCTCGTCAAGGGCATCGTCGACAATCCCGACGACGTCCAGGTAGCCTCGCGCACCCTGCGTCGTGGGCAGGTGCTGGAGGTCCGGGTCCACCCCGACGACCTCGGCAAGGTGATCGGCCGCAACGGCCGCACCGCCCGCGCCCTGCGGACCGTCGTGGGCGCTCTCGGTGGGCGGGGCATCCGCGTCGACCTCGTCGACGTGGACCAGGTCCACTGAACAGTTGAACACCGGCTCGGGCCGGGGAGGGCTCTCGGGCCGTCCCCGGCCTTTGTCGTCGGCGCCGCCGCCCCGTACCCCACGGGCGCCCGGCGCCACCGGAATCGGCAACATCCCGCGCGCCGCCGCAGTGGCCGCGCGCAAGCGGCGGCGGATCGGCCGCAGAGAGGCAACACCGTGCAGCTGGTAGTCGCGCGGATCGGCCGCGCCCACGGCATCAAGGGCGAGGTCACCGTGGAGGTGCGTACCGACGAGCCCGAACTGCGGCTCGCGCCCGGAGCCGTCCTGGCCACCGACCCGTCCGGGGTCGGGCCGCTCACCATCGAGACCGGCCGGGTCCACAGCGGCCGGCTGCTGCTGCGCTTCGCCGGGGTGACCGACCGGACCGCCGCCGAGGCCCTGCGCAACACCCTGCTGATCGCGGAGGTCGACCCCGAGGAGGTCCCCGAGGACCCCGAGGAGTTCTACGACCACCAGCTGATCGACCTCGACGTCGTCACCCGCGACGGCACCGTCGTCGGCCGGATCACCGAGGTCTCCCACCTGCCCTACCAGGATCTGCTCGTCGTCGGGCGGCCCGAGGGCGGCGAGGTGCTGATCCCGTTCGTCGCCGAGATCGTCCCGGAGATCGACCTGGAGGAGCAGCGTGCGGTCATCGACCCGCCGCCCGGCCTCCTCGACGACGCGCAGGCCGAGATCGCCAGCGGCCGTGAGGACGGCTGAGATGCGCCTCGACATCATCACGATCTTCCCCGAGTACCTCGAACCGCTGAACGTCTCGCTGGTCGGCAAGGCCCGCGCCCGCGGTCAGCTCGATGTGCGCATCCACGACCTGCGGGACTGGGCGCACGACAAGCACAACACCGTCGACGACACCCCCTACGGCGGCGGCCCCGGCATGGTCATGAAGCCGGAGCCGTGGGGCGAGGCGCTGGATGCGGTCCTCGCCTCCGGTGAGGGCGAGCCCGTCCTCGTCGTCCCGACGCCCAGCGGCGAGCCGTTCACCCAGCAGCTCGCCGTCGAACTCTCCGCCAAGCCCTGGCTGGTCTTCACCCCGGCCCGCTACGAGGGCATCGACCGCCGCGTCATCGAGGAGTACGGCGACCGGCTCGACGTCCGCGAGGTCTCCATCGGCGACTACGTCCTGGCGGGCGGCGAGGCGCCGGTCCTGGTGATGGTCGAGGCCGTCGCCCGGCTGCTGCCCGGCGTCCTGGGCAACGCCGCCTCCCACCAGGACGACTCCTTCGCGCCCGGCGCGATGGCCGACCTCCTGGAGGGGCCCGTCTACACCAAGCCGCCCGAGTGGCGCGGCCGCGGCATCCCCGAGGTGCTGCTCAGCGGCCACCACGGCAAGATCGCCCGCTGGCGCCGGGACGAGGCGTTCCGCCGCACCGACCGCAACCGCCCGGACCTGATCGAGCGGGCCGACCCGGCCGCGTTCGACAAGAAGGACCGCGAACTGCTGTCGATCCTGGGGTGGGCCCCGGGCGAGGACGGCCGATTTGGGCGGACCGACCAGGCCGTGGAAGAATAGGCCGCTGCTGTGTGCGTCCGGCGCGCGCCCCTGCCACAGGGGGAACGACGCCCGTCCGACGGAACGGCATCCGAACATCATCTCCGAATTCCCGTTGATGACCTGTGGCATCAGCGAAGAAAGCAGTAGGTCATGCACCTTCTCGACTCCGTCGACTCCGCGTCGCTGCGCAGCGACATCCCGGCCTTCCGCCCGGGTGACACCGTCAACGTCCACGTCCGCGTCATCGAGGGCAACCGCTCCCGTGTGCAGCAGTTCAAGGGCGTCGTCATCCGTCGCCAGGGCAGCGGCGTGCGCGAGACCTTCACGGTCCGCAAGGTCAGCTTCTCCGTCGGCGTCGAGCGCACCTTCCCCGTGCACACCCCGATCGTCGAGAAGATCGAGCTGGTGACCCGCGGTGACGTCCGCCGCGCCAAGCTGTACTACCTCCGTGAGCTGCGCGGCAAGGCCGCGAAGATCAAGGAGAAGCGCGACAACTGAGTCCGTATGCCGGGCCGTCCTCCCTGGTGAGGGCCCCGGCACCCGGCTCACGTACGGTGCCCGGAACCGGCCGGATAGGCTCACGTTCCGATGGACACCGACGCACAGCTCCCGGAGCGCGACCGTACCCCCGTCCCTGACCAGGGACCGGAGGAGCGGTCGCGCTCCGCGCGTTTTCCCGACACCTCCGCCCGCTTCCGCTTCCGGCCGCTGACGCTGCTGGCGTGTTGTGTGGCGTTCGTGCTGCTGCTGAGCGCCTTCGTCGTCCAGCCGTTCCTCATCCCGAGCACGTCGATGCAGGACACCCTGGAGGTCGGCGACCGGGTGCTGGTCAACAAGCTCGCGTACCGCTTCGGCGGTGAGCCCCGGCGCGGCGACGTCGTCGTCTTCGACGGCACAGGGTCTTTCGTTCACAGGGAGACGGAGGAGAATCCCGTGACGGGCCTGCTGCGCGGAGCCGGCGCGGCGGTGGGCCTGGCCCGTCCTGCCGACACCGACTACGTCAAGCGCGTGATCGGGATCGGAGGGGACAGGGTGACCTGCTGCGACAAACGGGGGCGGATCAAGGTGAACGGTGAGCCCGTGACCGAGGGCTACGTATATCCGGGGGACGCCGCGTCGTCGGTGCCCTTCGACATCGTGGTCCCGGAGGGAAAGCTGTGGATGATGGGGGACCACCGGTCGCACTCCCGGGACTCCCGTGACCATCTCGGTGAGGAGGGCGGCGGCACCGTCCCCGTCGACAAGGTCATCGGCCGGGCCGACTGGATCAGCTGGCCGGTGAGCCGCTGGACGGGCCTGGACCGGCCGCCGGCGTTCTCCCGGGTGCCCGCCCCGGCAGGCCCCCATGGGTAGCCGAGGGCGCCCACGACACGGCAAGCCGCAGGCCGACGGCGGTACGACCACGGTGGACGAGCGTCCGGCGACCGGTGGCCGGGCCGAGCGGCGGCGTCAGGCGCGCCGCATCAAACGCCGCAGACGCCGCTCGTACCTCAAGGAAATTCCCATCCTGATCGCGGTGGCGCTCGCCATCGCGCTGGTCCTGAAGACGTTCCTGGTCCAGGCGTTCGTGATTCCGTCCGGCTCCATGGAACAGACGATCCGGATCGGGGACCGGGTGCTGGTCGACAAGCTCACCCCGTGGTTCGGCTGGCAGCCCGAGCGCGGCGACGTCGTCGTCTTCAAGGACCCCGGCGGCTGGCTCAAGGGCGAGCAGACGCAGAAGGCCGAGGATCCGGCCGGGGTGAAGCAGTTCAAGGAGTTCATGACCTTCATCGGTCTGCTGCCCTCGGCCGATGAGCAGGACCTGATCAAGCGGGTCGTCGCGGTCGGCGGAGACACCGTCAAATGCTGCGACGCGCAGCACCGTGTCACCGTCAACGGCACCCCGCTGACCGAGCCGTATCTGCACCCCGGCAATCCGCCGTCCGAGATGCCGTTCACGGTGAACGTGCCCACCGGCCGGATTTTCGTCATGGGCGACCACCGCTCGGACTCCGCGGATTCGCGCTTCCATCTGGACGAGGCGTACCGTGGCACGGTTTCCGAGGACAACGTCGTCGGGCGCGCCGTGGTCATCGCCTGGCCGTTCGCCCACTGGCGGCGTCTGGAGGAGCCCGACACCTTCGCGAACGTGCACGACGCGCCGGGCGCGAAGGCGGCGGGCGCGGCGGGCCCGCATAGGGTGTTGCCCGAGTCTTTGACCCCACTCCCGACCCCTGCGGAACTCCCGCTCGTTATGGGAGTGATGGGCCTGCACCGGTTGACGGGCGGGCGAGAGCGCGGAGTAAGGAGTGGATGTGGGGGACTTGGCGGTCGGCGCGCGGTCCGGATCCGGAGAGCCCGAAGAGCCGGCGGGGCACGGTGAGGCCGCGTCGGCGGGTTCCGTGCATCTCGCACAGCCACAGCAACAGCCACCGTACGAAGGACAGGCACCACCGGCGGCCCGGCGGCCCGTCGAGGACGAGGAGAAGGACGGCGTGAAGAAGGCCAAGAAACAGCGTGCCTTCTGGAAGGAGCTGCCGATCCTCGTCGGCATCGCGCTGATCCTCGCCCTGCTGATCAAGACGTTCCTGGTGCAGGCGTTCTCCATCCCGTCCGACTCGATGCAGGACACCCTGCAGCGCGGTGACCGGGTGCTGGTGGACAAGCTCACGCCGTGGTTCGGCTCCAAGCCGGAGCGCGGCGAGGTCGTCGTCTTCCACGACCCGGGCGGCTGGCTCAACGAGACCCCGACGCCTGAGCCCAACCCCGTCCAGAAGGTCCTCAGCTTCATCGGTCTGATGCCGTCCGCCGAGGAGAAGGACCTGATCAAGCGGGTCATCGCGGTCGGCGGCGACACCGTCGAGTGCCACGGCACCGGCCCGGTCAAGGTCAACGGCAAGGCGCTCAAGGAGGACTCGTTCATCTTCCCGGGCAACACGCCGTGCGGTGACCGCGCCTTCGGCCCGATCCACGTCCCCAAGGACCGCATCTGGGTCATGGGCGACCACCGCGACGACTCCCTCGACTCGCGCTACCACCAGAACCTCAAGGGCGACGGCACGGTCTCGGTGGACGAGGTCGTCGGCCGCGCCTTCACCATCGCCTGGCCGATCAACCGCTGGTCGACGCTGCCGGTGCCGGACACCTTCAAGCAGCAGGGCATCGACAAGGCCATGGCCGCCGCGCCCGCCGCGCTCGGTCTGGCCGGTGCCGTCCCGCTCGTCCTCTGGCGCCGCAAGAGGCTGACCGGAGAACGTACTCCCAGGTAGGGTGCCGTCCCAGATCTTCGACGCGGGCCCGCGCCCGCGGGGTGGGAGCGCTGGGATGGCCCGCAGCACCGCACACACCGACGGCCACGGCCGGACCACGGGCAGCACGCTGTCCGGTCTGGCCGTGGCCGTCGGCTGTCTCCTCTTCCTCGGCGGCTTCGTCTGGGCGGCGCTGCTGTACCGCCCCTACACGGTGCCGACCGACTCCATGTCCCCGACGATCGAGCCCGGCGCCCGGGTACTGGCCGAGAACGTGGACGGCTCCCAGGTGCGCCGCGGTGACGTCGTCGTCTTCCGGGACACCGTCTGGGGCGACGTCCCCATGGTCAAGCGGGTGGCCGGGGTCGGCGGTGACACCGTCGCCTGCTGCACCAAGGGGAAGCTGACGGTCAACGGCACCCCCGTCGACGAGCCGTACCTCCAGAACCCGAAGCTCGCCTCGCCCACCGGCTTCAGCGCCAAGGTCCCCGACGGCCGCCTCTTCCTCCTCGGCGACCACCGCGGCGACTCCCTCGACTCCCGCTCCCACACCACCGACGGCGACGACGGCGCCGTCCCGCGCGATGCGGTCCTGGGCCGCGTAGACGCCCTGGCCTGGCCCTTGAGCGGCATCGGCATGCTCGACCGCGCCGACGGATTCGCCGCACTGCCCGGCGGCACCTCCGAGCCCGGACCGCTGCGCCCGCTGACCGCCGCCATCGTCGCCGGAGCCGTCCTCATCCTGGGCGGCGCCGCGTACGGGCCTCTCGCCGCGCGCCGCAACCGGGCAGCTCAGGCGGCGCCCGTGGCCGACGAGGAGCAGGCCCATGGCTGAGCCGCCGGAGAACGGCAGGCCCGGGGAGGTGCGCCAGGTGTCCCGCGTCATCCTCCTCGACCCCGACGACCGCATCCTCCTGCTGCACGGCTTCGAACCGGCGCACCCGGAGCAGACCTGGTGGTTCACGCCCGGCGGCGGGCTGGAGGGCACCGAGACCCATGAGGAGGCCGCGCTGCGGGAGCTGGCCGAGGAGACCGGCATCACCGCCGCGGCCCTCGGCCCGGTGCTCTGGCGGCGCCGCTGCTCCTTCCCGTTCGACGGCCGCCGCTGGGAGCAGGACGAGTGGTACTACCTGGCCCGCACCGAGCACACCGCCACCGACACCCGGGGCCAGACCGACCTGGAGCGGCGCAGCGTATCGGGGCTGAGGTGGTGGACCGTGGCGGAACTGTCGGCGACCCATGAGACGGTGTACCCGACCAGACTTGCCGGGCTGCTGCGCACGCTGCTCGACGAAGGGCCCCCGAGTGCGCCGCTGGCCCTGGAGACCGAGCGGGCCTGACGCACAATGGGGGCACGCACGGCTGAAGGGGATCTGCCATGAGCGCCGAGGACCTCGAAAAGTACGAGACCGAGATGGAGCTGAAGCTCTACCGGGAGTACCGCGACGTCGTCGGGCTGTTCAAATACGTGATCGAGACCGAGCGACGTTTCTACCTCACCAACGACTACGAGATGCAGGTGCACTCCGTCCAGGGTGAGGTCTTCTTCGAGGTCTCGATGGCCGACGCCTGGGTGTGGGACATGTACCGCCCCGCTCGCTTCGTCAAGCAGGTCCGTGTCCTGACCTTCAAGGACGTGAACATCGAAGAGCTGAACAAGAGCGATCTGGACCTGCCGGGGAGCTGAGCCGGGCGGGGCGGCGCCTCGGGGGAGTGCGGTGGGGCCCGGTCGTGTTGCTCGTGGAGGCATGGCCGGGACGCCTGTGACCTGCGGCTGAACGGCCGGGGCGCGCGGCCTGTCGGTGGTGCGGTCTCCGGCACGGAGACACGGTCGAGGCTCCCGGGGCGGTGTGATGCGGGCATCGCACCCGCTCGTTGGGGTGGCCGGGTTATCCACAGCCGGGCGGTTATCCACCAAGATCCCATACCTTCGGCCTGAGACGTCACAGTCGGTGCCGGAGGTGGTACCGCATGAACGTCATGCAGCACGGATCGAGGAACGCCCTGCGGAGGGCGCCGGGGAGCGGCGGATGGCTCGCGGCGGCGGCCGCCCCGGCCGAGCCCGTGGGGCCGGGGCAGGTCCGGCCGACACAACCGGCGGTCGGCGGGTCGGCCCGTCCCGTGCCCGGCTGGCCGGCGGAATCCGGGGTGGCGGCGCCGGGGCGTGTGGCACGGAGCGGCTCGGTGACCGGTGCGCCGCCCGGCCCGGTGGGGGAGGCGGGTACAGAGGAGGCGGATGCCGCCCGGCCGGGGCCGGGGCGGCCGGTCCGTACCGCCTCGGTATCCGGTACGCCGCCCGGCTCGGCGGACCGCGCCACCCCGCACCACCCGGGTGCCGACGGCCGGGATTCCGCGCCCGCCGATACGCCGGACCCGACCCCGGCCATCCGCTCCGTGACCGCGGCGAGGCCGCCGGGAGCCGCGGACCGTGCCTCCGCCACCCGCCCGGGCGGCGACGGCGCACGCGCCGGTCGTACGCGCCCCCGGAAATCGCGCGCCGCCGCCCCGCCTCCGGGGAGCCGCACCACTGGTACCGGGGGCCACCGCGAAGCGCCGCGTCGTACCCCCGCCACACCGGCACCCCGACCGGTCACCACACCACGCCGCGCCCTGGGCCGGTACGGCGAGGACCTGGCGGTGCGCCGTCTCACCGCGAGCGGTATGTGCATCCTCGACCGCAACTGGCGCTGCCGCGAAGGCGAGATCGACATCGTCGCCACCGATGCCGACGCCCTCGTCATCTGCGAGGTCAAGACCCGCCGCGCCGGCGCCTACGAACATCCGATGGCCGCCGTCCGCCCCGACAAGACCCGCCGGTTGCGGCTCCTGGCGGAACACTGGATGGAACGCCACGGCGGTCCACCGCCGGGAGGCGTCCGCATCGACGTCATCGGCATCCTCCTCCCGGCCCGGGGCGCCCCGGTCGTCGAGCACGTCCGGGGGGTGGCGTGAGATGGGATTCGCCCGCACCTGCTCCGTGGCGCTCGTCGGCGTCGAAGGCGTCGTCGTCGAGGTCCAGGCCGACCTCGAACCGGGCGTCGCCGCCTTCACCCTCGTCGGACTCCCCGACAAAAGCCTCGTCGAGGCGAAGGACCGGGTCCGCGCCGCCGTCGTGAATTCGGGCGCCGAGTGGCCGCAGAAGAAACTCACCGTCGGCCTCAGCCCGGCATCGGTCCCCAAGAGCGGCAGCGGCTTCGACCTCGCCGTCGCCTGCGCCGTCCTGGGGGCGGCCGAACGCCTCGACCCGCGGGAGCTGACCGACCTGATGATGATCGGCGAACTCGGGCTCGACGGCCGGGTCCGCCCCGTCCGCGGCGTGCTGCCCGCCGTCCTCGCCGCCGCCGAAGCCGGATACCGCACCGTCGTGGTCCCCGAATGCACCGCGGCCGAAGCCTCCCTCGTCCCCGGCGTCACCGTCCTCGGCGTCCGCAGCCTGCGCCAGCTCATCGCCCTCCTCGCCGATGAACCGGTCCCCGACGAGGAGGAGGTCCCCCGGGAAGGCCGCCCCGACCCGCTGCTGGCCGGGCTCGCCGTCCCCGGCACCGGCATCGCCGCTGGTCTGCCCACCGGCGACCACGCCCCCGACCTCGCCGACGTCGCAGGTCAGCACGGTGCCCGCCACGCCCTGGAGATCGCCGCGGCCGGACGCCACCACATCTTCCTCAAAGGCCCGCCCGGCGCGGGGAAAACCATGCTCGCTGAACGTCTCCCGAGCCTGCTGCCGCCCCTGACACCCAAGGAATCCCTCGAAGTCACCGCCGTCCACTCCGTCGCCGGCACCCTCCCGCCCGGCCAGCCACTCGTCGAACGGCCGCCGTACTGCGCGCCCCACCACTCCGCCACGATGGCGTCCCTCGTCGGCGGCGGCACCGGACTGCCCCGCCCCGGAGCCGTCTCGCTCGCCCACCGCGGGGTGCTCTTCCTCGACGAGGCCGCCGAATGCAGCGCCCGTGTGCTGGACGCCCTGCGCCAGCCCCTCGAAGCCGGTCATGTCGTCGTCGCCCGCGCCGCCGCCATGATGCGGATGCCTGCCCGCTTCCTCCTCGCCCTCGCCGCAAACCCCTGCCCCTGCGGCCGGCACGGCACCCCGGGAGGCGGCTGCGAATGCCGCCCGTCCTCCGTCCGCAGCTACCGCGCCCGCCTCTCCGGCCCCCTCATGGACCGCGTCGACCTGCGCGTCACCGTCGAACCCGTCGCCCGTTCCGCCCTCGCCACCCTTGAGACCGGCGCCGAATCCAGCGCCACCGTGGCCGCCCGCGTACGCGAGGCCCGCGCCCGCGCCGCCGCCCGCTACGCGGGGACGCCCTGGACCACCAACAGCGAGGTGCCCGGCCACGAACTCCGCACCCGCTGGCACGCCCACCCCGGCGCACTCGCCCAGGCCGAACGCGACCTGGAATCCGGCCTGCTCACCGCCCGTGGCCTCGACCGCGTCCTCCGCGTCGCCTGGACCGCCGCCGACCTCGCCGGACGCGACCGTCCCACGGCCGAAGACGTCGCCACGGCCCTCGAACTCCGCACCGGCGTCCCCCGCGGCACCCCCACACCACCGCCCACCCGCCGACGCCCCCGCCCGGACGGAAAGCAGCTCCGGCGCGCCGCTCCCGACCCGGCCCAGGTGACGCCATGACCACACCCCAGCCGCCACACCGGCCCCACCGCCCAGCCGCCGGCCCCCCTCGAACTCCAGGAACCCCCGCCCCTGACTCCGCGCCACCGCCCCCGGACCGCCCCACCCCGGAGCGCACCGCCCGCGCCGCCCTCAGCCGCATCATCGAACCGGGCGACCTCCGCGCCGGACGCTGGCTGCGCGAACTGGGCCCCGTCGCCCTGTGGCACGCCCTCACCGGCGACGGACCACCACCCACGGACGCGAGCCGCACCGCACTCGACGGCCTGCGTCTGCGCGCCGCCCGTGCCGATCCCGCGGCCGACCTCGCCACGGCAGCCGCCCTCGGGGCCCGGTTCCTCTGCCCGGGCGACGACGAATGGCCCGGCCAGCTCGACGACCTCGGCGACGCCCGGCCCACCGGCCTCTGGGTGCGCGGCGGCGCGAACCTCCGCCTGTGGGCGCTGCGTTCCGTCGCCCTCGTCGGCGCCCGGGCCTGCACCGAGTACGGCGCCCACCTCGCCGCCACCCTGGGCGCCGGGCTCGCCGACCGCGGCTGGACCGTCGTCTCCGGCGCCGCCTACGGCATCGACGGCGCCGCCCACCGGGGCACCCTCGCCGCAGGCGGCGCCACCCTCGCCGTCCTCGCCTGCGGCATCGACCGTGCCTACCCCGCAGGCCACAGCGGACTGATCGACCGCATCACCCAACAGGGACTGGTCGTAGGGGAGTTACCACCCGGCGCCCACCCGACCCGCAGCCGGTTCATCCAACGCAACCGCGTGATCGCCGCCCTCACCCGCGGCACCGTCGTCGTCGAAGCCGCACTGCGCAGCGGCTCCCTCGTCACTGCCCGCCGCGCGCAGTCCCTGGGGCGACTCACCATGGGCGTCCCCGGGCCCGTCACCAGCGCACTCTCCGCCGGGGTGCATCAACTCCTGCGCGGCGAGGCCACGGTGGTCACCTCCGCCGACGAAATCGTCGAGCACGCCGGTGCCATCGGCGACCTCGCACCCGAACCGCGCGGCCCGCTCCTCGCCCGCGACCTCCTCGAACCGGCCACCGCACGCGTCCTGGAGGCCCTGCCGCCCCGCGGCACCGCCGCCCTCACCGACATCGCCCGCGAATCCGGCCTCGCCCCGGACGTCACCCACAGCAAGCTCCATGAACTGTGCACGCTCGGATTCGTCCAGCGATCCGGCACGCGCTGGGAGTTCGTACGGCGCGACGAACCCGGCAGATCTCGGCGAGGCGGTACTTGACCTGGCGCGAACGGGTGAAATGGTGAGGACAAGAACGCCGAATCCATATTTGGCATGCTTCAGCAGGTCAAACCGAACCGCAGGGAGGGGCTGATGTGGCACGCGGGACACCGGAGACCCCGTCGGCCACGCCTCTCCGCCCGGCGTCCCGCCTTGCCGACGCGCCGCGCGCAACGCCGGAGTCACGCTGCGGCGTGCCGCACGCGGTAACCCTGGGGTGCGGGCAGCGGAACGTATCTGCGCACACCCGAACCGCACTCCCTCGCACACAGCGACGCTTCAGTCACGCTACGCTCACACCCGACCAGCCCGCCCACCCATCCACCCGTGTCCCGGCAGAACGGCTCAAGGCGACGAATGCCCCAGCACACCTCCGGTTCTGACCGCGCGGCAGTACCACCTGCCGCGCGCGCCGGCGTGCGCCCCGCCGCCCCCAGCGCGCTCGACGATCTGTGGCGCTCCTACAAGCGAACCGGCGACGAACGCCTGCGGGAACAGCTGATCCTGCATTACTCACCCCTCGTCAAATACGTCGCCGGACGCGTCAGCGTCGGCCTGCCCTCCAACGTCGAACAGGCCGACTTCGTCTCCTCCGGAGTCTTCGGACTCATCGACGCCATCGAGAAGTTCGAGCCCGAACGCTCCATCAAATTCGAGACCTACGCGATCACCCGCATCCGCGGCGCCATGATCGACGAACTCCGCGCACTCGACTGGATCCCCCGCTCCGTACGCCAGAAGGCCCGCGCCGTCGAACGCGCCTACGCGACCCTCGAAGCCCAGCTGCGCCGCACCCCCTCGGAGTCCGAGGTCGCCCGCGAGATGGGCATCTCCCTCGAAGACCTCCACGGCGTCTTCAGCCAGCTCTCCCTGGCCAACGTCGTCGCCCTCGAAGAACTCCTGCACGCCGGCGGCGAGGGCGGCGAACGTCTCAGCCTGATGGACACGCTGGAGGACACCGCCGCCGACAACCCCGTCGAGATCGCCGAGGACCGCGAACTGCGGCGGCTGCTCGCCCGCGCCATCAACACGCTGCCCGACCGCGAGAAGACGGTCGTCACCCTCTACTACTACGAGGGCCTCACCCTCGCCGAGATCGGCAACGTCCTCGGCGTCACCGAAAGCCGCGTCAGCCAGATCCACACCAAGTCCGTCCTCCAGCTACGGGCCAAACTCGCCGACGCGGGACGATGAGCCGGGCGGATACGCGGACGGGGTGGACCTGCCGGTCGGACGGACGGTCCCGCTGACCGACCGCCGGGCGGGTCGGGCATGACACCGCTGCCGGGAAGCCGTCAGGAGCAGCGGCCGGACGCGCCCCGGAGCGGTACGCCCCGCCGTAGAGCCGACGCGGAGTGCCGCTCGGCGCCGCCCATCCGTAGAGTGGTCGGGTGCCCAGGATTCGAGCGGCCTCAGTGGCCGAGCACCGAACAATGCAGCGCGGCGCCCTCTTGGACGCCGCCCGCACCCTGCTGTCCGAAGGCGGAACGGAAGCCCTGACCTTCCCCGCACTCGCCGAGCGCACCGGCCTCGCGCGGTCGTCCGTGTACGAATATTTCCGCTCCCGCGCCGCCGTCGTCGAAGAGCTGTGCGCCGTCGACTTCCCGGTTTGGGCGGCGGAGGTCGAGGCGGCCATGGAGCGCGCCGACACCGACGAAGCGAAGATCGAGGCATACGTACGACGCCAGCTCGCGCTGGTCGGTGACCGACGGCACCGCGCGGTCGTCGCCATCTCGGCAGGTGAGCTGGACGCCGGGGCGCGGGAGAAGATCCGCGCCGCCCACGGCGGACTCATCGCCATGATCGTGGAAGCGCTCGCCGGCCTCGGCCACACCGAGCCCCGCCTGGCCGCCATGCTCCTCCAGGGCGTCGTCGACGCCGCCGTCCGCCGCATCGAACTCGGCGCGGCAGAGGACCCTGAAGCGATCACCGAGGCGGCGGTCTCCATGGTGCTGCGGGGGGTGGGGGGCTGAGAAGGGGGAGGGGGGTTGTTTCGGCCTCTGGGGGGCTCCCCCCCGCCCCCCCCCTCCCATCCCCGCCTCCCCCCTCCGCCACCCCTCACGTAAGCCCGGCGGCGTCGATCGCTCCCGCCTCGCCGTCAGCTCACCGCCCAGCATTCAGGGCACGGTGCCCCGTCGCTCGATGCGTTCCCGGGCGCCTGGGACCTTCGTTCCGTTGGCCCGGCCCGCCGCGTCGCCCTGCCCCACGCGGGCGGCCAGGCGGTACGAAGCTCCGTCGGGCAGCTCTTGCCACCCAGCTCCCTCATAGCGATCGCGCTGTACTCGGAGTCCTTCCGATTTCCGTGCGCCCCGCCCTTCCGGGGCATCGCCGTCCAACGGCGTGTCCGGTGGAATCGGCACACCGGTGAGAGGCAGAAGCCGTGACGGGCCGCTCTGCCGCATGGACGGGGGAAGCAGCGTGAGCGGGTCGAGATAGGTCTTCCCGCGCAACAGTCCCCAGTGGAGGCAGGGCTCGTGGCAGTGGAACGGGCCCTCCTGGAGGACGCCCACCGGCTGTCCCGCGTCCACCCGGTCGCCTTTGCGTACCGAGGCGTACACCGGCTCGTACGTGGTGCGGAGCGGCGGCTCTCCGGTGTCGGACAACTGGATGGTGACCACGCCCCGGCCTGCGACGACCCCGGCGAACGCGACCTCGCCGGGGGCCGCGGCCCGGACAGTCGCCCCAGGCGCAGCGGCCAGATCCACACCGCGGTGTCCTGGCGCCCAGGGCGCGGGCGGCGGCTCCCAACCACGCAGAATTGTGGGCCGCGATCCGGCTGCGCCGGTCACCGGCCAGGCACGGTCGGTGGCGGCGGGCGCCGGATCCTCCGTTGCCTGCGGAGTGGTGGGCCCGGGCTCTGCCGGCGACTCACGCCCTCCCGCTCGGGCGGCCGCCACCCCCGTGAGCGCGGCGAGAGAGGCGAAGGCGGCGAACGCCACCACAGCGGCGAGCACACCCCTGGCCGAAACAGCTGTGACCTGCAAGGAAGAGGCACCACCCGGGGCGTACCGCGCACCACCCGACCGCGACGGACCGGCCGTCGGCGCTTGTCCACGGAGGCCCGCTGCGTGCGTTGAGCGTCGCCCGTGCCGGCGCACGATGCGTACGCACCATCCGACGCCGGACGCACCCCGTGCGCGAGGACGACGAGCATGCACCGGCGCGTCACACGAGCCTGATCGGCTCACCGACGCAGCGGCCACACCGAGCTGCCCGGCGGGCGCTTCCCCGACGGCGATCCGGCACCGGCGGCGTGGACGGTGCCCGCTCGATCGCGTCGTCCGGGCGCGGTACCACGCCCCCAGCGGATCGAAGCGGCGAACGCCCGGCGGACGACGGCTGCCGAGACAGGGCGAAGGAAGATCGGGAGTGCGAGGGCCGGACAGGGACGAGGGGCGGAGGCGGCCGGGCAGGACGCGGAGGCGGGGGAGAGCCGGGATAAGTCGCATGGTTCGACCGTGATACAGCCCGAGCGAGCGCGGGGATCTTGAACCAGATCTGTGGGTAACCCGGCCTCTGTGGACAACCTCCTCATCCGATCCGGTGAGCCCCGGACTCGGAAGTTAGGTCCATCCGCCCTCGGGAGCAGTGCCTCCCCGCCCTCTGACATTTCCGCCCCCTCGATGACAGTCGCGTAACCCAGTCCTCTCCGACTCCTATCCGACACCTGGCCGCGCCCCGTGCCCGCCCGGCGCGAGGGCCCCACGCCCACGTGTTCACACCCCTACACCGCGACAGCCACGTCGCATGCCCACTCCCGCCCGCATGGGGCAAGCGCAGCTGCCCCGCCCCATGCGCGAGCGCCCCCCGCCCCATGCACGAGCGCCCCGCCCCATGCGCCCTCACCACCTCCCCGAGGTGAACCGCCATTATCGGCGCGTCCCGACGGCGCCCCCACCGTGCAGCCCGTCGCGTCCGGCATGGGGCCGCCGGGGCTGCCCGTGAGGCCCGGTGCAGGTGAGACGGCACGGGACGGCACCGTGCGCAAGGCGTGTGTCGCTGAGGGCGTCGGCCGTCCCGTACACTTCTGATGGCGATCCGGGTCACCGGGTCGACTTCGCACGCCCCGCCGCCAGTGCATCAGTCCCTATCGGGCCGCACGGTGGCCGCGCCCCTCGGTCCTCGGACGGTTCCGCAAGGTTCCCTCCCCGGCAGGCGCGTCGGGGCGTCAGGCACCGCGGCCGACCGGCCGCAGTGGAACCGAGAAACACAAGGAGAACGGCCATGGCCGTCGTCACGATGCGGGAGCTGCTGGAGAGCGGCGTCCACTTCGGGCACCAGACCCGCCGCTGGAACCCGAAGATGAAGCGTTTCATCTTCACGGAGCGCAACGGCATCTACATCATCGACCTGCTCCAGTCGCTGTCGTACATCGACCGCGCCTACGAGTTCGTCAAGGAGACCGTCGCCCACGGCGGTTCGGTCATGTTCGTCGGCACCAAGAAGCAGGCCCAGGAGGCCATTGCCGAGCAGGCGACCCGCGTGGGCATGCCCTACGTGAACCAGCGCTGGCTCGGCGGCATGCTGACCAACTTCTCGACCGTCTACAAGCGCCTCCAGCGCCTGAAGGAGCTCGAGCAGATCGACTTCGAGGATGTGGCCGCGTCCGGCCTCACCAAGAAGGAGCTGCTGGTCCTCTCCCGCGAGAAGGCCAAGCTGGAGAAGACCCTCGGTGGTATCCGCGAGATGCAGAAGGTGCCCAGCGCCGTCTGGATCGTGGACACCAAGAAGGAGCACATCGCCGTTGGTGAGGCCCGGAAGCTCAACATTCCGGTCGTCGCGATCCTCGACACCAACTGCGACCCCGACGAGGTCGACTACAAGATCCCGGGCAACGACGACGCGATCCGCTCCGTCACCCTGCTCACCCGCGTGATCGCCGACGCCGTCGCCGAGGGCCTCATCGCCCGTTCCGGTGGCGCCGAGGCCAAGGGCGAGAAGGCTGCCGGCGAGCCGCTGGCCGAGTGGGAGCGCGACCTGCTCGAGGGCGACAAGAAGGCCGACGAGGCCCCCAAGGCCGACGAGGCCCCCAAGGCCGAGGAGAAGCCCGCCGAGGCCGCGGCCGAGGAGAAGCCGGCGGCCGACGCCGAGCAGGCCTGACCTCAGACCGGTTGATGACGGCGGGGGACGGTGCAACAAGCGCCGCCCCCGCCGTCCACCCGTAGATCTATCGACTTTCGAGAAGAGATTCACAGATCATGGCGAACTACACCGCCGCTGACGTCAAGAAGCTCCGCGAGCTCACCGGCGCCGGCATGATGGACTGCAAGAAGGCCCTGGACGAGGCCGAGGGCAACGTCGACAAGGCCGTCGAGGCGCTGCGTATCAAGGGCCAGAAGGGCGTCGCCAAGCGCGAGGGCCGCTCCGCCGAGAACGGCGCCGTGGTCTCCCTGATCGCCGACGACAAGACCTCCGGCGTCCTCGTCGAGCTGAAGTGCGAGACGGACTTCGTCGCCAAGGGCGAGAAGTTCCAGGCCGTCGCCAACGAGATCGCCGCGCACGTCGCCAAGACCTCCCCGGCCGACATCGAGGCGCTGCTCGCCTCCGAGATCGAGGCCGGCAAGACCGTCCAGGCGTTCGTCGACGAGGCCAACGCCAACCTCGGCGAGAAGATCGTCCTGGACCGCTTCGCGCAGTTCACCGGCGGCTACGTTGCGGCCTACATGCACCGCACCATGCCGGACCTGCCCCCGCAGATCGGTGTCCTCGTCGAGCTCGACAAGGAGAACGCCGAGGTCGCCAAGGGCATCGCCCAGCACATCGCCGCGTTCGCGCCGAAGTACCTGGCCAAGGACGACGTGCCGGCCGAGGTCGTCGAGGCCGAGCGCCGCGTCGCCGAGGAGACCACGCGCGCCGAGGGCAAGCCCGAGGCCGCCCTCCCGAAGATCGTCGAGGGTCGCCTCAACGGCTTCTTCAAGGACGCGACGCTGCTCGGTCAGCCCTACGCGCTCGACAACAAGAAGTCGGTCGAGAAGGTCCTCCAGGAGGCCGGTGTCACCCTGAAGCGCTTCTCGCGCATCAAGGTCGGCATCTGAGCGAGCCGGAACGCCCCGCACCACCACGACCGGCCGCCACGGCCGACCACCTGGTGCAGGGCAGCGAATGACCCGCGACCCCATTAGGGTCGTACGCAGTCGGCCGCACACCGGCCGGCCGCAGATGTGACGAGGAGGCCATTGCCGCACAGGGATCTGGACCAGACCCACGGCAATGGCCTCCTTCGTATGTGTACGAGGAGAGCTTCACATGAACCACGGTGCCGACGGCTCGGATAAAGCCGGCAATCCCGACAGCGGCGGGAAGGGACGCTTCCTGCTCAAGCTGTCCGGCGAAGCATTCGCCGGCGGCGGCGGTCTCGGCGTCGACCCCGACGTCGTCCACGCCATCGCCCGCGAGATCGCCGCCGTGGTACGCGACGGCTACGAGATCGCCATCGTGATCGGCGGCGGCAACTTCTTCCGTGGCGCCGAACTCCAGCAGCGCGGCATGGACCGGGCCCGCTCCGACTACATGGGCATGCTCGGCACGGTCATGAACTGCCTCGCCCTCCAGGACTTCCTGGAGAAGGAAGGCATCGACTCCCGTGTCCAGACCGCCATCACCATGGGGCAGGTCGCGGAGCCGTACATCCCGCTGCGCGCCGTGCGCCACCTGGAGAAGGGCCGCGTCGTCATCTTCGGCGCCGGTATGGGCATGCCGTACTTCTCCACCGACACCACGGCCGCCCAGCGCGCCCTGGAGATCGATGCCCAGGCCATGCTGATGGGCAAGAACGGCGTGGACGGCGTGTACGACGCAGACCCGAAGAAGAACCCCGACGCGGTCAAGTTCGACGCTCTCGAATACGGCGAGGTCATCACCCGCGACCTGAAGGTCGCCGATGCCACCGCCGTCACGCTGTGCCGTGACAACAAGCTTCCGATCCTCGTCTTCGAACTGCTCGCCGAGGGCAACATCGCGCGTGCGGTGAAGGGTGAGAAGATCGGCACGCTCGTCAGCGATCAGGACACCCGGGCCTGACGGCCCCAACTGCCGCGCGGGCACGGGGCGTCGCCCCGCGCCCCGCGGCACCTCCCGTGCACGGGGACGAGACCGGCACGGGGATGGACAACCGCCTGCCGGTCGGACACCGTGCAGGAGTGGACGCGCGGCAGGGGCGAGGCTCTGCTTCTTACGAATAAGACCAGGAGCAAGTGGTGATCGAAGAGATCCTCCTCGAAGCCGAGGAGAAGATGGAGAAGGCCGTCGTGGTCGCCAAGGAGGATTTCGCCGCGATCCGCACGGGGCGTGCGCACCCGGCGATGTTCAACAAGATCGTGGCGGACTACTACGGTGCGATGACGCCGATCAACCAGCTGGCGTCGTTCTCGGTCCCGGAACCGCGGATGGCCGTCGTGACGCCGTTCGACAAGAGCGCCCTGCGCAACATCGAGCAGGCGATCCGCGACTCGGACCTCGGCGTCAACCCGAGCAACGACGGCAACATCATCCGTGTGACGTTCCCGGAGCTGACCGAGGAGCGCCGCAAGGACTACATCAAGGTCGCCAAGACCAAGGGCGAGGACGCGAAGATCTCGATCCGCAGTGTCCGCCGCAAGGCCAAGGAGAGCCTGGACAAGCTGGTCAAGGACAAGGAGACCGGCGAGGACGAGGTCCGCCGCGCGGAGAAGGAGCTCGACGACACCACCGCGAAGTACGTCGCGCAGGTGGACGAGCTGCTCAAGCACAAGGAATCCGAGCTCCTCGAGGTCTGATGAACGAGTCATCCTGGGGCTCCTCGCCCGGCGCCGGCCCTTGGGGACCGGCGCCGGACCACGGGGCGGCCCCCGCGCCGCATGGGGCGGCGTCCCCCGCTGCGGCGGGGCACTCATACGACGGGGGAGCGGTCGCCCGGACCCGTCCGCTACCCGTCGTGCCCGACACCGGCGGACACCAGGACGACGACCGGGACCACCGGGGCCCCCGGGATGACCCGAACCACCGGGACGACCGGGGGGCCACTCGCCTGAGCGGCCCCCTGTTCCGCGACGAAAAGCCGCAGGAGCCCATGGCCACGCCTTTCCCCGGTTCCCCCGGGCCCGATGGCTCGACGGACCCGCAGAAGCCTCATCCGACGGAGCCGGAGAAGCCCAAGAAGAAGAGCGCGGGACGCAATCTGCGCGCCGCGATAGGGGTGGGCGTCGGTCTCGGCGTGGTCATCCTCGCCTCCCTCTTCGTCTACAAGCCCGTCTTCATCGGCGTCATAGCGGTCGCCGTCGTCGTGGGCCTGTGGGAGCTGACCGCGCGCCTCGCGGAACGCAAGGACATCCAGGTACCGCTGATCCCGCTCGCCGTCGGTGGCACCGCCATGGTGATCGCCGGGTACGTCCGCGGTGCAGGTGGTGCGTGGGCGGCGATGGCGCTCACCGCTCTCGCCGTTCTGGTGTGGCGGATGACGGGAAAGCCGGAGAACTACCTGCGGGACGTCACCGCGGGCGTGTTCACGGCGTTCTACGTCCCGTTCCTCGCCACCTTCGTCGCCCTGATGCTCGCCGCCGACGCGGACGGGCCGCAGCGGGTGCTGACGTTCCTGCTGCTGACCGTCGTCAGCGACACCGGGGCGTACGCCGTGGGGTGGCGGTTCGGGAAGCACAAGCTCGCGCCCCGGATCAGCCCCGGCAAGACGCGCGAGGGCCTGGTCGGCGCCGTGCTGTTCGCGATGGTCGCCGGCGCGCTGTGCTTGGAGTTCCTGATCAAGGGCGGTGCGTGGTGGCAGGGGCTGCTGCTGGGCCTCGCGGTCGCCGCCAGTGCCACCCTCGGTGACCTCGGCGAATCCATGATCAAGCGGGATCTCGGCATCAAGGACATGGGCACCCTGCTGCCGGGCCACGGCGGCATCATGGACCGGCTCGACTCCCTGCTGCCCACCGCCCCGGTCGTCTGGCTGCTCTTCGTGATCTTTGTGGGTGCCGGGTGACCTCCAGGCTCCACGCCTGACACCGTGTCCGTCACCGTGTGACGGGAAGCCCCCTGCCGACGGGACATCGTTGGCAGGGGGCTTCTGCGTGTGCGCACGGGGCCGGTGCATGGGGCGGCCAGCACCTTGGCGCCCCATGCACCGGGCCCCATGCGCACACGCACCGCGCCCCATGCGGTGGCCCCAGGTGTGGCGGCGGACGGTGGGGCAGGGCGAGGGCTTCACCAATTGGCCATGTGCGCCGGTGAGGCCCCGTACTCCTGCTCGGGAGGCATCTACGAGATCACCCTGGGCCGTGCGGGGGCCGTCGCCCACCTCCGAGAGGTCCGGCACCTCCCCTGACTGCGGGCGGGCCGCCCCGTGCCCGCGCGTATGGGGTGACCGCCCCCACTCTCGGGACGGGCCTGGCCCGCCTCGGGGGTCTGCGACACTGGATGCACCATGCCGAAGCCCGGAGAACTCACCTTTGTCGCGCCGCGTGGGGCCAAGAAGCCCCCGCGGCACCTCGCCGATCTCAGCCCCGTGGAGCGCCGTGAAGCGGTGGCCGCGATCGGGGAGAAGCCGTTTCGTGCCAAGCAGCTGTCGCAGCACTACTTCGCGCGGTACGCGCACGACCCGGCGCAGTGGACGGACATCCCCGCCGCCGCACGGGAGAAGCTGGCGACGGAGCTGCTGCCCGAGCTGATGAGCGTGGTGCGGCACATCTCCTGTGACGACGACACCACCCGCAAGACCCTCTGGAAGCTGCACGACGGCACCCTCGTCGAGTCGGTGCTGATGCGGTACCCCGACCGCGTCACCATGTGCATCTCCTCGCAGGCCGGCTGCGGGATGAACTGCCCGTTCTGCGCCACGGGGCAGGCCGGTCTGGACCGTAACCTCTCGACGGCGGAGATCGTCCACCAGATCGTCGACGGCATGCGAGCGCTGCGCGACGGCGAGGTGCCCGGTGGCCCCGCGCGGCTGTCCAACATCGTGTTCATGGGCATGGGGGAGCCGCTCGCCAACTACAAGCGGGTCGTCGGCGCCATCCGGCGGCTCACCGACCCCGAGCCGGACGGCCTGGGGCTGTCCCAGCGCGGTATCACCGTGTCGACGGTCGGCCTGGTCCCGGCGATGCTGCGGTTCGCCGACGAAGGCTTCAAGTGCCGCCTCGCCGTCTCGCTCCACGCGCCCGACGACGAGCTGCGCGACACGCTGGTGCCGGTCAACACCCGCTGGAAGGTCCGCGAGGTCCTCGACGCGGCGTGGGAGTACGCGGAGAAGTCCGGCCGCCGGATCTCCATCGAGTACGCCCTCATCCGCGACATCAACGACCAGGCATGGCGCGGCGACCTGCTCGGACGGCTGCTCAAGGGACGGCGCGTCCATGTGAACCTCATCCCGCTGAACCCGACGCCCGGGTCGAAGTGGACCGCCTCACGCCCCGAGGACGAACGGGCGTTCGTCCGGGCCATCGAGGCGCACGGCGTGCCGGTGACGGTGCGCGACACCCGCGGCCAGGAGATCGACGGGGCCTGCGGCCAGCTCGCCGCCTCAGAACGCTGACCCCCGCGCTGGTACCGTGTGATCGAACAAATGCACATTCCGACAGGGGAGCGCCACAGCGCTGAGAGTGCGGGGAGACCGTAGGGATACGGGGACCCGCAGACCCTTGAACCTCGCCCGGGTCATTCCGGGTAGGAAGTTCGGTCATCACTCATGCTGTTGCGCCCCGTGCGGCGCCGCACGGCGCGTGTCCGACGCGCCCCGTGCGGCGCGGCGCGGGGCCGCGTCTCTTCCTGGCCAGCCAGGAGGAACATCAGTGGGTCACACCAACCGCACCACCACCCGCAGAGCCACCGCGGCCGTCGTGGTCGCCACCGTCACCCTGGGCGGACTCGCCGCCTGCAGCAGCTCCGGCGGTGACGCGGCGGACGCCAAGACCGTCACGCTCGTCAGCCACGACTCGTTCAACGCCTCGAAATCGGTGCTCGCCGACTTCGAGAAGCAGAGCGGCTACAAGGTCCGCGTCCTCAAGGGCGGCGACGCGGGCAAGGCCGTCAACCAGGCGATCCTGTCCAAGGACAACCCGCAGGGCGACGTCTTCTTCGGCATCGACAACACCCTGCTCTCGCGCGGCCTGAAGGCCGGGATCTTCGCCCCGTACCGGGCCAAGGGGCTCGACACGGTGCCGGACGCACTCCAGCTCGACAAGGCCGGGCACCACGTCACCCCGCTCGACTACGGCGACACCTGCGTCAACTACGACCGTGCGTACTTCACCGCGCACCACCTCGCGCCGCCGAAGACCTTCGACGACCTGATCAAGCCGGAGTACAAGAACCTGCTGGTCACCGAGAACTCCGCGACGTCCTCGCCGGGGCTCGCCTTCCAGCTCGGCACCATCGCCGCGTACGGCCAGGACGGCTGGCAGGACTACTGGAAGAAGCTCAAGGCCAACGGCGTGGAGGTCGTCGACGGCTGGGAGCAGGCGTACAACGAACGGTTCTCCGGCTCCGCCGCGGGCAAGGACAAGGGCGACAAGCCGCTGGTCGTCTCGTACGCCTCCAGCCCGCCCGTCGAGGTGCTCGGCAAGAAGCCGGAGCCGAAGCAGGGCCCGACCGGCGTGGCCACCGGCACCTGCTTCCGCCAGATCGAGTTCGGCGGCCTGCTCAAGGGCGCGAAGAACGAGAAGGGCGGCAAGGAACTGCTGGACTTCCTGCTGAGCCGGAAGTTCCAGGAGGACATGCCGCTCCAGATGTTCGTCAACCCGGTCCGCAAGGACGCCGCCGTGCCCGCGCTGTTCACCAAGTACGGCGCGACGATCGACGAACCGGCGACGGTCGCTCCGGAGACGATCACCGCACACCGCGAACAGTGGATCAAGCAGTGGTCCTCGCTCGTCCTGAAGTAACCGCACGGGGCCGCCGCCCCATGCGCGCCACCGCGGTGCGCATGGGGCTGCTGGCCCTGCCGCTCGTCTTCTTCGCGCTGTTCTTCGCCTACCCCGTCGCGGCGATCGTCGGCCGCGGGCTCAGCGACGGCGGCCACTGGCAGTTCGGCCGGCTCACCGCCGTCCTCGGCGATCCGGACATCCTGCACGTCCTGTGGTTCACGCTCTGGCAGGCGGCCGCCTCCACCGGCCTGACGCTGCTCGTCGCCCTCCCCGGGGCCTATGTCTTCGCCCGCTTCGACTTCCCCGGCAAGCAGCTGCTGCGCTCCGTCGTCACCATCCCGTTCGTCCTGCCCACCGTCGTCGTCGGCTCCGCCTTCCTCGCGCTGGTCGGCCGCGGCGGGCTCCTCGACGACCTGTGGGGGGGGCGGCTGGACACCACGGTGTGGGCGATCCTGCTGGCGCACGTCTTCTTCAACTACGCGGTGGTCGTCCGCACCGTGGGCGGCCTGTGGAGCCAGCTCGACCCGCGGCAGGAGGAGGCCGCGCGGGTGCTCGGGGCCGGGCGGTTCGCCGCATGGCGCCGGGTGACACTGCCCGCGCTCGGCCCCGCCGTCGCCGCCGCCGCGCTGATGGTCTTCCTGTTCACCTTCACGTCGTTCGGCGTGGTGCAGATCCTCGGCGGCCCCACCTTCTCCACCCTGGAGGTGGAGATCTACCGGCAGACCGCCGACTTCCTCGATCTGCCCACCGCCGCCGTCCTGACGATGATCCAGTTCGTCGCGGTGCTGGGACTGCTGGCGCTGCACGCCTGGACGGTACGGCGCCGTGAATCCACTCTCCGCCTCGTCGACGCCGCGCGCACCGCGCACCGCCCACGGGGCGGCGGGCAGTGGGCGCTGCTGTGGGGCACCGTCGCCGTCATCGCGGTGCTCCTCGTGGCCCCGCTCGTCATCCTCGTCGTACGGTCCTTCGCCGGACCGGATGGCTACGGGACGGTCTTCTACACCACGCTGGGCTCCGCCGCGTCCGCCGACAGCACCTTCGCCGTCGCACCGCTCGACGCGCTGTGGAACTCCCTGGCCTACGGCGCCGCGGCCACCGCCATCGCGCTGGTGATCGGCGGGCTCGCCGCCGCCGCGCTCACCCGGCGGGGCGGCCGCCTGGTGCGCGGCTTCGATGCGCTGCTGATGCTGCCGCTCGGGGTGTCCGCGGTGACCGTCGGCTTCGGCTTCCTGATCACCCTCGACAAGCCGCCGCTGGACCTGCGCTCCTCCTGGTGGCTGGTGCCGCTCGCACAGGCCCTCGTCGGTGTGCCGTTCGTGGTGCGCACCATGCTGCCGGTGCTGCGCGCCGTCGACGGACGGCTCCGGGAGGCCGCCGCCGTCCTGGGGGCCTCCCCGTGGCGCGTGTGGCGGGAGGTCGACCTCCCCATGGTGCGCCGCGCCCTGCTGATCGCCGCGGGCTTCGCCTTCGCCGTCTCCCTCGGCGAGTTCGGCGCGACGGTGTTCATCGCCCGCCCCGACCACCCCACCCTTCCGGTGGCCGTGGCCCGGCTGCTGGGCCGCGCCGGGGAGCTCAACTACGGCCAGGCGATGGCCCTGTCCACGCTCTTGATGGTGGTGTGCGCAGGGGCCCTGCTCGCCCTGGAACGCCTCCGCACCGACCACTCCGGGGAGTTCTGATGACCGCCACCACCACGACCCGGCCCACCGAACGCCGCGACCTGCTGCGCCTGGACGGGGTGACCGTCCGCTTCGGCGGGCAGGAGGCACCCGCCGCGCTCGACGCCGTCGACCTGGGCATCGCCGCCCACGACATCGTCTGCGTCCTCGGACCGAGCGGCAGTGGCAAGTCGACGCTGCTGCGGGTGGTCGCCGGGTTGCAGCAGGCCGACTCCGGGCGGGTCGTCCTGGAGGGACGCGATCAGGCGCGGGTGCCCACGCATCGGCGTGGTGTCGGCCTGATGTTCCAGGACCACCAGCTGTTCCCGCAGCGTGACGTCGCCGGGAACGTCGCCTTCGGCCTGCGGATGCGCGGGGCGCGCCGCGCCGAGCAGGACCGCACCGTCGCCGAACTCCTCGACCTGGTGGGCCTGCCGGGCGCCGCACGACGCGCCGTCGGTTCGCTCTCCGGCGGCGAACAGCAGCGGGTCGCGCTCGCCCGGGCGCTCGCCCCGCGCCCCCGGCTGCTGATGCTCGACGAGCCGCTCGGACAGCTCGACCGCGGGCTGCGCGAACGCCTCGTCGTCGAGCTACGGGGCCTCTTCCGCACGCTGGGGACGACGGTGCTGGCCGTCACCCACGACCAGGGGGAGGCGTTCGCGCTGGCCGACCGCGTCGTCGTCATGCAGGACGGCGGCATCGCCCAGACCGGCACACCGCTGGAGGTCTGGCAGCGCCCCGCCACTGAGTTCGTCGCCCGGTTCCTCGGCTTCGACAACGTGGTCGAGGCGACGGTACGGGGCGGGGCCGCCGAGACGCCCTGGGGCAAGATGCCGGTGCCGCACGGTGCGAAGGAAGGGGCGTGCCGACTGCTGGTACGCCCGGCCGGGGTCCGGCTCACCACGCCCGAGGACGGCCTGCCGTGCACCGTCACCTCCCGCACCTTCCGCGGTACGCATGTGGCTCTCCTCCTCCAGCCGGCCGACGGCCCGCAACTGGAGGCGGCCTGCGCGCTCGGGGACGCGCCGGAGCCCGGGCAGCGGGTGGGAGTGCGGTTCGTATCGGAGGACGTCGTGGTGCTGGGGATGGCGGGGGAGGGAGCGCCGGGCGACGGCGAGCCCACCTCTGGAGCGCCGGGCGTGGCGGCTGCGGGCGAGTGGTCGGAATAGCGGAGCGCGTGGGCACGGTGGTCCGCGCCTGAGGCGGGTGCATGGGGCGGGCTGCATGGGGCGGCGCCGAGGCACGGCCCCATGCAGCTCCGTCCTGCGTGGCCCCGCCGCCCCATGCGGCCGGTGGCCATGGAACGCACTCGCACCATTGGTGACCCGGCCCGCCCCATGCGCGCACCGGCGGGCCCGCCCCGTGGTGGCGTCAGCGCCCCGCCACGCCCTCGGTCAGGTTCCGCCCCGTATCCCCTGGATCCCCCGTGTCGTGGGTGTCGTCCGCATCGCCCGGAGGGATCAGGGTGAGGCCGGTTTCCGGGGAGCCGAACCAGGCGACGGCAACGGCTCCGGCGACCGCGAGGACGAAGCCGAGGACGGCCACCCAGGCGAAGCCGGGGCGGGAGGCGTCACCGAGCCACAGCACGCCGAGGATGCCGGGCACCACCGTCTCGCCCACCACCAGCGCCGCCGTGGCACCGTTCACCGAGCCGATCTGCAGCGCCACGGTGTGCAGATACATACCGCCGAGGCCCGCCACGAGGATCGCGTAGAGGGCCGGGTCGCTCAGCAGGGCCGGCAGGTCGAACGGGTCCACGCCGTTCAGGACGCGTACGCCGACGCCGAGTGCGCCGAAGCCCAGCCCGGAGAGCAGACCGGCGGGGATGGCGGCGCGGGCACCCAGCAGCCGTACGACGAGGGTGCCGACACCGATCAGTAGCACGGATGCGGCCAGCAGCCACCAGTGGGTGGCGAGCGGGGTGGCGCCGCTGCCCTCATGGCCCGCGGCGGTGGCCAGCAGCACCAGCGCCGAACACACCACGGCGATCGATGCCCACTCGGGGCGGGTCAGCCGGATGCCCAGCATCTTGATGCTCAGAAGCGCGGTGATCACCAGGTTGGCGCTGATCACCGTCTGGGAGAGGAACAGCGGCAGCAGCCGTGCAGCCAGCGCGCCCAGGACGAAACCCAGGAAATCCAGCCCGGTACCGACAAGAAACTCCCAGGTCACCGCGGCCTTCGCGGTCGACGAGAGACTGGGGCCGCCATGCTGCGTCACACCGGAGGAAGGGGCCACGGCCGCTTCCTGGCGGGCGGATCTGCGCGACCCCACCGCCTGTAGTACGGACCCCGCGCCGTAACAGGCGGAGGCCGCCACGGCGGTCACAAGACCGATGATCACCACGTGCTCCGTTCGCGCCCGTCCGCCGCACCGTAGCTCGCCCCGGTACCGCGGGCGTGCATCTCACCACTGCGTTACCCGGCCATGCAGACGTGCTTTCCGGGGGACGGGTTGCCTCCACAGGGCGGAGGGATGCATCGCGTCAGGCTCCCGGCCGGCACCGCTACGCGGCGCATGGGGCGGAGCGGGCGCCCGGAACCGACTGCGTGTCTGCCATACCGGGACCGGTCCGGCGCCGTTCCGGACGGCCTGCCCTGCCTGCATGGGGCCCGGCGCATGGGCATCGGGCCTGCCCGCATGGGGCCGCGGGCCACGGCGTATGGTCCACGGCGCATGGGACCCAGGCATGGCGCAGGCTCCGTACAACAGACGCCGGCCGCAGGGGGCGTGATGCGGCCCCGTGCCCCATGCCCGCCGCCCCATGCGCAGCAGCAGACCTCACCGCACCAGCGGCACCGTGGCCAGCTCGGCCACGCCCCAGGTCAGCGGAGTCAGGACGAGTACCAGGGTGGCGGCGCGGAGGGTGGCGGCACGGCGGAGGAGGGCGGCCGGGGCGCCGAGCCTGCGGAGCGCCGCGGTGGCGTCCGCCCGTGCGGCGCGGGACTCCAGCCCGGCGGCGAGCGCGCTCCCCAGGACGCAGCCCAGCACGACGGCCGCGCCGACCGCGGTCAGTGGCCCGAACGTCTCCAGCGGCGCGGCGCGGAACACCCTCATGGCGGCGTAGCCACCCGACGCCACCGCGCACAGCACCCCGATGGGGCGGCCGATCCGCCGCGCCTCCTCCTGGAGCATCCGCCCCGCCAGCAGCCGGAGCGCGCCGGGACGGCCCGCGCACAGCAGCCGCCCGCACAGGTGCACCAGTCCGGGGCCGGCCAGCACCAGCCCGACGGCGGACAGCGCCCACCCCGCCAGGACGCCCGGCGGGCTGCCCACCAGGCGGCCCGGCAGCGGCAGCAGGCCGGAGCCCGTGGCCGCACCGCGCCCCGCGTACGTCTCGACGGTCAGCCCCACCGCCGTCAGGGCGATGCCCCACGGCAGGCCGGACGGGGCGGCGGGCGCCGTGCGGGGCGCGCCGTCGGCACCGTCCCCCGTCTCCGCCTCCGACGGCGCGGGCGCCGGGGCCGGAGCGGCCTCACGCGGGCGCAGCGCCAGGGCGGTCGCCCCGGCCATGACCAGCGGTACCAGCGCCAGCAGCAGGGCCGTCCCGGCGACCGGCAGCGGATGCCCCGCGCCGAGCAGCTCCGTGGCGGCCTTCGGCCACGGCGCGGTGCCGAGACCACCGCGGAGCCGGAGGAACACCAGCAGCGCCGCGACGGCGCCCAGCACGCCGGTGAGCGCGGTGGAGACGGCGGCGAGCAGCGTCAGCCGGAACGGGCCCAGCCCCGCCGCCGCCATGCCCCGTTGGAGCCGCGCGGCGGGATCCGTACGCGCCACCGCCACCGCGAGCTGCGCGGTCGCGGCGAGCGGCGCCAGGCACCACAGCAGCCGCACCGCGGCCTGGCCGGAGTCCGCGGGGTGCGCGGTGGCGTGGCCGAGGGTGGCGAGCAGCAGGAATCCGGTGCCCCCGGCCGCCGCGGCGACGGCGGCACGCCGCGCCAGCACCAGGGGACGCGTACCGCGGGCTAGACGGAGAGCGAGCACGCTGCCCTGCTTTCCGCGTCGGGGGCGGAGACGGCGCCGCCGCGGGACCGCCGGCCGTCGAGAAGGGCGACGGTGCGGTCGGCGAGGGAGGTCGCCTCCGGGTCGTGGGTGGCGAGGACCACGGTGATCTGGTGCGAGCGGGCCGCCGTGGTGAGAGTGCGCAGCACCTGGGTGGCGTCCGCACGGTGCAGCGGCGCGGTCGGCTCGTCCGCGAAGAGGACCTGCGGCGTGGTGGCCAGCGCGCGGGCGATGGCGACGCGTTGACGCTGTGATTGGTCGAGCTGCGCGGGGCGGCGGCGTGCGCAGTCGCCGACGTCGAGCCGGTCCAGCCACTCGGCCGCGGTGTTCCGTGCGGCGCGGCCGCCCTCGCCGCGCAGCAGCAGCGGCAGGGCGGCGTTCTCCCCGGCGGTCAGTTCGGCCACGAGGTGGGGCTGGGTGTCGATCCAGCCGAAGCGGTCCAGGCGCAGCCGCTCGCGGTGGCGGGCGGCGAGGGTGTGCACCGGTGAACTGTTGAACCACACCTCGCCCTCGGACGGGGCGAGTTGGGCGGAGAGGCAGCGTAGCAACGTCGTCTTGCCGCTGCCGCGCGGGCCGGTGACGGCGAGGATCTCCCCTTCGCGGACGCCGAGGGAGACTCCGGTCAGTGCGGTGCCGGCGCCGTAACTGTGGTGCAGGCCGCGGGCCCAGAGAATGTCGTTGTCAGGCGGGGCCACCATCTGCGCACCTCTTGCGTTCGCGTCCGTTCGTTCCCCCGACCGGGTGAACGACCATGGAGGGTATCGGTCACTGGCACGGTAAGGACTGCGGACCCCCATGATTCGGCGCTGGGCGTGCACAACGGCCCGAATTCACTCCTATGGCTTCTCTTGAGCGAATTCGGGCCGTGCGATCTTCGGTTGTGCAAGCTCCTGATCGACACCGGACCGGAGTGGACCGGAACGGCGCGGGGGATCAGAGCTTGGTCCACGCCTCCGTCAGCACGGTGCGCAGGATCTGCTCGATCTCGTCGAAGACCGACTGGTCGGCGATGAGCGGCGGCGCCAGCTGGATGACCGGGTCACCGCGGTCGTCGGCGCGGCAGTACAGACCGTTGTCGTACAGCGCCTTGGACAGGAAGCCGTACAGAACGCGCTCGGTCTCCTCCTCGTTGAAGGATTCCTTCGTGTTCTTGTCCTTGACCAGCTCGATGCCGTAGAAGAAGCCGTTGCCGCGGACGTCGCCGACGATCGGCAGGTCGTGGAGCTTCTGGAGGGTCGAGAGGAAGTTGCCCTCGTTCTCCAGGACGTGCTTGTTCAGGCCCTCGCGCTCGAAGATGTCGAAGTTGGAGAGCGCCACGGCGGACGAGACCGGGTGGCCGCCGAAGGTGTAGCCGTGCAGGAAGGTGTTGTCGCCCTGGTAGAACGGCTCGGCCAGGCGGTCGGAGATGATGCAGGCGCCGATCGGGGAGTAGCCCGAGGTCATGCCCTTGGCGCAGGTGATCATGTCCGGGACGTAGCCGAACTTGTCGCACGCGAACATCGTGCCCAGACGGCCGAACGCGCAGATGACCTCGTCGGAGACGAGCAGCACGTCGTACTGGTCGCAGATCTCGCGGACGCGCTGGAAGTAGCCGGGGGGCGGCGGGAAGCAGCCACCGGCGTTCTGCACCGGCTCCAGGAAGACGGCCGCGACGGTCTCGGGGCCCTCGAAGAGGATCTGCTGCTCGATCTGGTCGGCGGCCCAGCGGCCGAACGCCTCGGGGGCGTCGCCGTGGATCGGGGCGCGGTAGATGTTGGTGTTGGGCACCTTGTGCGCGCCGGGGACCAGCGGCTCGAAGGGCGCCTTCAGGCCCGGCAGACCGGTGATCGACAGGGCGCCCTGCGGGGTGCCGTGGTAGGCCACCGCGCGGGAGATCACCTTGTGCTTCATCGGCTTGCCGGTGAGCTTGAAGTACTGCTTGGCGAGCTTCCAGGCGGTCTCGACCGCCTCACCGCCGCCCGTGGTGAAGAAGACCTTGTTGAGGTCGCCGGGGGCGTAGTCGGCCAGCCGCTCGGCCAGCTCGACGGCCTTGGGGTGCGCGTAGGACCACACCGGGAAGAAGGCCAGCTCCTGCGCCTGCTTGGCGGCGGTCTCGGCCAGCTCCACCCGCCCGTGACCGGCGTTGACCACGAAGAGGCCGGCCAGGCCGTCGATGTAGCGCTTGCCCTTGTCGTCGTAGATGTTGGTGCCCTCGCCGCGCACGATCGTCGGCACGGGGGCGTTCTCGTACGACGACATGCGGGTGAAGTGCATCCACAGGTGGTCGTACGCCGTCTTGGAGAGGTCGGCGCTCATTGCTATCTCGTTCCCCAGGTGTAGGTCTGCTTCCGGAGCTTCAGATAGACGAAGCTCTCGGTCGTCCGGACGCCGGGCAGCGTGCGGATCCGCTTGTTGATCATTTCCAGCAGGTGGTCGTCGTCCTCGCAGACGATCTCGATCAGCAGATCGAAGGAGCCCGCCGTCATGACGACGTACTCGACCTCCTCCATGGCGGTGAGGGCATCGGCCACGGGGTCGAGGTCGCCCTCGACATTGATGCCGACCATTGCCTGCCGCCGGAGACCGACCGTGAGGGGGTCGGTGACGGCGACGATCTGCATCACGCCTTGGTCGAGCAGTTTCTGTACGCGCTGGCGTACGGCTGCCTCGGACAGGCCGACGGCCTTGCCGATCGCGGCGTACGGACGGCGCCCGTCCTCCTGGAGCTGCTCGATGATCGCCAGGGAGACGGAGTCGATCGACGGGGTGCGGTCACGTCTGTCGTGACTGTTGCGAGGGGCCACGTCCCTCACTGTGCACGAGCCTCGTCGGTCTCGCAACCTGTAAGCGATGAAATCAGTTGCATCACGATCGAATTTTCACTGATTTCGTTGTTAGGGAGTGGCGGGTGTGTTGAAAGCGTCGGGTTCATGGCTAGGGTGGGTGTCTCAACCACCGGACATCTGATTGAAGGGGGCGCACAGTGACCACCGCACTGCGTCGTCTGCGCAACTACATCGACGGGGAGTTCCGGGACGCCGCCGACGGGCGGACCACGGAGGTGGTCAACCCGGCCACGGGCGAGCCGTACGCCACCGCGCCGCTCTCCGGGGCCGCCGACGTGGACGCGGCGATGGCCGCGGCCGAGGCCGCCTTCCCCGCCTGGCGCGACCTGATCCCCGCCGAGCGCCAGAAGGTCCTCCTCAAGATCGCGGACCGCTTCGAGGAGCGCGCCGAGGAGCTGATCGCCGCCGAGTCCGAGAACTGCGGCAAGCCGGTCGCCCTCGTCCGCTCCGAGGAAATCCCGCCGATGGTGGACCAGATCCGCTTCTTCGCGGGGGCCGCCCGGATGCTGGAGGGCCGCTCGGCCGGCGAGTACATGGACGGCTTCACGTCCATCATCCGCCGCGAGCCGATCGGCGTCTGCGCCCAGGTCGCACCGTGGAACTACCCGATGATGATGGCCGTGTGGAAGTTCGCCCCGGCGCTCGCCGCGGGCAACACCGTCGTCATCAAGCCCTCCGACACCACCCCCGCCTCGACCGTCCTGATCGGCGAGATCATCGGCTCCGTGCTGGACGAACTGGGCCACTCCCGCGGTGTGTTCAACGTCGTCTGCGGCGACCGGGAGACCGGCCGCCTGATGGTCGAGCACCCGGTGCCCGCGATGGCCTCCATCACCGGCTCCGTGCGCGCCGGCATGCAGGTCGCCGAGTCCGCGTCCAAGGACCTCAAGCGCGTCCACCTGGAGCTGGGCGGCAAGGCCCCGGTCGTGGTCTTCGAGGACACCGACATCCCCAAGGCCGTCGAGGACATCTCGGTCGCCGGCTACTTCAACGCCGGTCAGGACTGCACCGCCGCGACCCGGGTGCTCGTCCACGAGTCCATCCACGACGAGTTCGTCGCCGCGCTCGCCAAGGCCGCCTCGGAGACGAAGACCGGCGCGGTCGACGAGGAGGACGTGCTCTACGGCCCGCTGAACAACGCCAACCAGCTCAAGCAGGTCAAGGGCTTCATCGAGCGGCTGCCCGCGCACGCCAAGATCGAGGCGGGTGGCGAACAGGTCGGTGAGAAGGGCTACTTCTTCGCCCCGACCGTCGTCTCCGGCCTCAAGCAGGACGACGAGATCGTCCAGCACGAGGTGTTCGGCCCGGTCATCACCGTCCAGTCGTTCCGCGACGAGGAGCAGGCCACGGAGTGGGCCAACGGCGTCGAGTACGCCCTCGCCTCCTCGGTGTGGACCAAGGACCACGCCCGCGCCATGCGGATGTCCAAGGCCCTCGACTTCGGCTGTGTGTGGATCAACACCCACATCCCGCTCGTCGCCGAGATGCCCCACGGCGGCTTCAAGAAGTCCGGCTACGGCAAGGACCTCTCCGCGTACGGCTTCGACGACTACACCCGCGTCAAGCACGTGATGACGTCGCTGGACGGCTGACGGTGCGGGGCCTGGTGCCCCGCACCGTGCGGGGAGCCCCATGCGGGCCCATGCCGAGCGCCCCATGCCGGGTGTCTCATGCGTGGGTGGGGAGTGCCCCGTGTGTCTCGTAGTCAGTGGCCCCATGCGCCGCGCGCCATGCGCGGTGTGTGGGGCCCTGTGCGTTGGTGGGGGTGTGTGCTGCGGAGGGGCTTGGGGGGCGGGGCCCTCGTGCGGCCGGCTCCATGCGTGGTGTGGTGCGCCGGGGGGCTCCGCCTCATGCGGGGACGGGGCGCTCTGCCTCATGCGGGGGTGGGGGCTTCGCCCCGTACGGGGCTGGTGCGGGTGGCCCCATGCGTTCCGCCCCATGCGCGCCTGGCGCCAGGCGCCCCGTGCGCAGGGCTCCGTGTGCCGTGCCCCATGCGCAGCGCCCCATGGGCTCCGCCTCATGCGAAACGCCCCATGCGAAGCGCCCCATGCGGGTCTTCGCCCGGCAGACCGTCGCGCGTGGTGGACCGGCAGTTGACGTTCTGTCGGCTTGCCGCCGCCGTCCGTGAGGCATGAGAGTGCACGCCATGTCGGAACTCACGCGGCGTTCGCTGCTCCGGGGCACTGTCGGAATCGGTACGGCGGCGGCGCTCGCCGGCCTCGCCGGATGCGGTGTGCCGCCCGCCTATGTACGGGCCGCCGACCGCGCGGCCCCCGACCGTTCGGCCGCCGACCACCGGCTCGTCTTCGCCAACTGGCCGCTGTACATCGACGTCGACGACCACGACAAGCAGCGCCGGCCCACCCTCGACGCGTTCCGGCGGCGGACCGGGATCTCCGTGACGTACACCGAGGAGATCAACGACAACGACGAGTTCTTCGGCAAGATCGGCCCCGCGCTGATGAACCACCAGCCCACGGGGCGCGACCTGGTCGTCATCAGCGACTGGATGTGCGCACGCTACGTCCGCCTCGGCTGGGTCCAGGAGATGGACCGCACGGCGCAGCCGCATGTCGCCCGCAACCTCGACCCGCAGCTCGCGTCCCCGCCGTTCGACCCCGGCCGCAGGCACAGCGTGCCCTGGCAGTCGGGCATCACCGGCATCGCCTACAACCGCCGCAGGCTCGGCCGCGAGATCCGGAGCGTCGCCGACCTGTGGCACGACGACCTCCGAGGCCGGGTCAGCCTGTTCTCCGGGATCGACGAGGCGTTCGCCATGCTGCTCCAGGGCGAGGGTGTCGACATCGCCCACTGGCGGCCCGACGACTTCCACCGGATGACCGACCGGCTGCGCCGTCTCGTCGCACGGGGCCACATCCGCCGGTTCACCGGCAACGACTACATCAAGGACCTCGACTCCGGCGACGTGATCGCCGCCCAGGCGTACTCCGGCGACGTCATCCAGCTGAAGGCCGACAACCCGGACATCGCCTTCGTGGTGCCCGAGGAAGGCGGCGAGCTGTGGGCGGAGAGCATGATGATCCCCAACCTGGCATCCCACAAGCACAACGCCGAGCAGCTCATCGACCACTACTACCGGCCCGACGTCGCCGCCGACCTGGCCGCCTGGGTCAACTACGTCTGCCCCGTACCGGCCGCCCGTGAGGTCCTGGCCGCCTCCAAGGACAAGGAGCGCGCCGCCCTTGCCGAGGACCCGCTGATCTTCCCCGACACCGCCATGCGCAAGCGCCTCGCCATCGCCCGCGACATCACGCCGGCGGAACGCCCCGCCCTCGCGGGGGAGTGGAACGCGATCGTGGGGCTGTAGGGAGGGAGGGGGAGCGGGGCGGCGCGCACGGAGCACGAGGCGTGGGGCATAGGGCACGGGGCACGGGACGGTACGGGCCTCATGCGGACGTGACGGCGAGGGCGTGGTGACCGTATGCCGGGCAGCGTCCGGGACGTCTGCACGGCAACGCCGTACGCGCGATCAACTCCCGTGTCAGACTCGTCACTTATGACACACCGCACACCGGCCTCGCGAGGAGTCCCGCCCGCCGTGACCCTCGGGCTCTTCGCGGCCTGGGCCCTGCACGACGCCGAGGAAGTGGCGTTCGGGCCGCGCTGGATCCGGAAGAACCTGCCGCACCTGCGTCGGCAGCTGCCTGCCGTTTCGGAGGGGGTGTGGCGGACCCTGGAACGGACCGATCAGCGGGAATTCAACCGGGCCGTCGCAGTGATAGGCGCGGTGGTGGCGACCGCAGCGCTCCAGGGGTACCGGACCGGCGGCCGCTCCGCGTTCTACCAGGGCGCCCTGAACGGCTTCGGACTGCACGCCCTCATGCACCTCGCCCAGGCAGCCGCCGTCCGCGCCTACACGCCCGGGTCGGCCACCTCTCCGACCGTCGTCATCCCCTTCACCCTCTGGGCCCGCCACCGGCTGCGCCGCGCCGGGCTCCTCACACCGATGCGCGCGGGGGACGCGCTGCGCGGGGCGGGCATCGCCTTCGCCGCCGCCATCGCCTCCCACGGCGTGGCACGGATCATGAGTCACCGCTGACGCGCACGGGGCGCCGATCTGCGCCGCACAGGGCCCGGATGCGTGCCGCATGGAGCACGGTCGGGACGCCGCATGGGGCGCGCCCGCCGCACAGGGCGGAGGCGGGCCGGGCGTCGCCGCCCGTGCCCGCCGCGCCGATGGGGGCTACGCCCGCTGCGCCGCCGCGTAGGCGTCGATCTCGGCGGCCAGACGGGCCTTGGCCGGGGCATCCATGAAGGACGCCGTCACCGCGTTCTTCGCCAACGCCGCGACACCGTCCGTGTCCAGGTCCAACAGCCGGGCGGCCACACCGTATTCGGTGTTGAGGTCGGTGCCGAACATGGGCGGGTCGTCGCTGTTGACCGTGATCAGCAGCCCCGCGTCGGCCATCGCCTTGACCGGGTGCTCGTCCAGCGTGCGCACCGCGCGGGTCGCGATGTTGGACGTGGGGCAGACCTCCAACGGGATGGCGTGCTCGGCGAGATGGGCCAGCAGCTTCGGATCCTGGACGGCGCTGGTGCCGTGCCCGATGCGTTCGGCGCGCAGTTCGTGGAGCGCGTCCCAGATGGTCTGCGGCCCCGTGGTCTCCCCGGCATGCGGCACGGAGCGCAGCCCCAACGCGCGGGCACGGTCGAAATACGGGGCGAACTGGCCCCGCGGCACACCGATCTCGGGCCCGCCGAGCCCGAACGAAACAAGCCCCTCGGGCTGCAGCTCACAGGCGATCCGCGTCGTCTCCTCGGCCGCCGCCAGCCCCGCCTCGCCAGGAATGTCGAAGCACCAGCGCAGCACCACGCCCAGCTCGGTCTCCGCCGACTTACGGGCGTCCTCGATCGCCTCGACGAACGCGGCGTCCGGGATGCCGCGGCTGGTCGAGCTGAACGGGGTGACGGTCAGTTCCGCGTACCGGATGTTCTGCCGCGCCATGTCGCGGGCGACCTCGTACGTCAGCAGCCGGACGTCCGCCGCGTCACGGATGAGGTCCACGACGGAGAGGTAGACCTGGATGAAGTGCCGGAAGTCGCGGAAGGTGAAAAAATCGGTTAGCGCCTCGGGGTCGGTGGGGACCGCGGAGTCCGGATGCCGGGCGGCGAGTTCCGCGACGATCCGGGGAGAGGCCGATCCGACGTGGTGGACATGCAGCTCCGCCTTGGGCAGGCCCGCGATGAAGGCATCGAGATCGGACAACGTTCCTCCTGGTCAGTGGCGCAGCGATGTGCGGAGACGCCCGTCATCGTATGCGGCACCAGGGCGCCGCCCGAGGGCCGGTCTTACCGGATGCAGGCCGACTTCTCGGATGGGGTGCGCTCCGGTGACGGGTGGCAGCGGGTACGGTCCCGGCCGCGCAACGGCTACGGCAGCGCCGCGCCGATCACCGGCGCCCTCGGGGCGCTGCTCGGCGTCACGCTCGCTCGGTACGGTGCGCTTTGCGTCTTACACCGCCCCCACTCCCGCCTCCGTCTCGTCAAGTCTGCGGCGGGCCTCCATGAGGGCGAAGCCGAGGAGGTTGGGGCCCCGCCAGCGGGCCGGGTCCGCGGCCCGCTCGTCGTCGGCGGCCAGGCCGATGCCCCATATACGGTCCACCGGGCTGGCCTCCACCAGGACGCGGCGGCGGGTGGCCCGCAGGAAGTCCCCCAGGGCGGCATCGCTGCCGAACTTGTGCACGCTGCCCTCGACGACCAGCGCGAAGCGGTGCTCCTGCCACCGTGCGTCGTCGAAACCGCGCACCGCGCGCCCCGCGGCCTTCGCCTCCCGCGGGTGGCGCGCCTCGACGGCCCGCCGCTCCGCCTCGGCATCGCCGAACAGCCGGGCCTTGCCCGCCATCATCCAGTGCTCCGCGGTCGCGTAGGTGACGCCGTCGACGGTGAACGGGGCGGGCCACCACTGGCTGAGGCAGCTCGGTCCGAGCGCGCCGTCGCGGCGCGGTGCATGGCCCCAGAAGTGGAGGTACCGGAAGCGCCGCCCCGCGGCCACCGCCCGGCGCAGTGCGGGCAGATCCAGAGGCAGTTCGGCGGTGTCGTTCCGCGCGGTCCCCGTCGCGTCGTGCATCATGCCGGGATTCTGTCAGCGGGCACCGACAACGTGTCGGGCGTCCGCGCCACGGAATTCGCAGAATTCGTCGCGTGACCAAAAGGAAACTACGGAATCCCTTGTTGGCCACCAGGGGCTCTGTCAGGATCGGCCATCATTTCCGCAATGAGCTACGCCCGGTCGCGCCGTGGAACGGCTCTGGACCGGCTCAGGAGAGCACCATGGATCAGCGATTCGATGTGTCCGAGCGGTTTGCCGAGGGTGCGCAATTCATCGACGGACGGCTCCGGGGCGGCACATCGGGCCGCACCCAGGTCGTGGTGGACCCGGCGACCGGTGAGCAGCTCCACACCTACGCGCTCGCCGACACCGGCGACGTGGACGCCGCGGTCGACGCCGCGCGCCGCGCCTTTCCCGCATGGAGCGGCGTCACCCCGGGGGAGCGCTCCGACACGCTGCACCGCTTCGCCGCAGCGCTCGCCGAGGACTCCGCCGACCTCGCCTACGCCGAGTCGCTGAACTGCGGAAAGCCCCTCAAACTCAGCGAGGAGTTCGACGTACCGGGCTCCATCGACAATGCGGCGTTCTTCGCCGGGGCCGCTCGCCACCTGGAGGGCAAGGCCGCAGCGGAGTACAGCCCGGACCACACCTCCGCCGTGCGGCGCGAGGCCGTCGGCGTCGTCGGCTCCATCGCGCCCTGGAACTACCCGCTCCAGATGGCCGCGTGGAAGGTGCTGCCCGCGCTCGCCGCCGGGAACACCATCGTCCTCAAGCCCGCCGAGATCACCCCGCTGACCTCCCTGATGTTCGCGCAGGCCGCCACCCGCGCGGGGCTGCCGGACGGGGCCCTGAACATCGTCTCCGGCGCGGGGCGGGACGCCGGTGAACACCTCGTCGACCACCCCGGCGTCGCGATGACGTCCTTCACCGGATCGACCGCCGTCGGCAAGCGCGTCGCCGAGGTCGCCACGGCCACCGTCAAACGCCTCCACCTCGAACTGGGCGGCAAGGCCCCGTTCGTGGTCTTCGACGACGCCGACCTGGAGGCGGCCGTGCACGGGGCGGTCGCCGGCGCCCTGATCAACTCGGGCCAGGACTGCACCGCGGCGACCCGGGCGTACGTCCAACGTCCCCTGTACGAAGCGTTCGTGGCCGGTGTCGCCGACCTCATGGCGACCGTACGGGTCGGCGATCCCTTCGACCGCTCCACCGACCTCGGCCCGCTCATCTCGCACGCCCAGCGCGACCGCGTCGCCGGTTTCGTCGACCGGGCGCGCGCCTACGCCACCGTCGTCACCGGCGGCGAGGCGCCCCAGGGCGCCCTGGCGAGGGGCGCGTACTACCGGCCCACCCTGATCACCGGCGCACCCCAGGACAGCGAGATCGTTCAGTCGGAGATCTTCGGCCCGGTGCTGGTGGTGCTGCCCTTCGACAGTGACGACGAGGGCATCGCGCTCGCCAACGACACCCCCTACGGCCTCGCCGCCTCCGCATGGAGCCGGGACGTCTACCGCACGGGGCGCGCCACCCGCGAGATCAAGGCCGGTTGCGTGTGGGTCAACGACCACATCCCGATCATCAGCGAGATGCCGCACGGCGGCGCCAAGGCGTCCGGCTACGGCAAGGACATGTCCGCGTACTCCTTCGAGGAGTACACCCAGGTCAAGCACGTCATGTACGACATCACCGGGATGGCGAGGAAGGACTGGCACCGGACAGTCTTCGGAGACCGGGCGTAATCCGACACGGGGCGTGCGGCGCGAGGCGTGCGCCGTGGGGCGCTTGCCTCAGGGAGCGCCGAGCGGGGCGTCCGGCTTGTGTGGCAGGGCCCGCGTGGGGCGGGCGCACCATGCGGGCCCGGGGGACGTGCACCGCGCGTGGCTGCCCCGCCCCATGCGGGGCCCTCATGCCGTGTGTGTAGCTCGCGTTGGGGCCGCCCGGGGACTCCGCCGCCGTCGGCTGTCCGCGGGGCGGCGCGCATGGGACGCCGTGCATGGGGCGGCCGCGCGGAGCCCCGCATGAGGCCGGAGCGGCGGGGCCCCGACCCGTCTCACGTCGTACGGCGAGGACAGGCGGCTGACGGCGCCCCACGCGGGCGGCGCTGGCACGGAGCGCGCGCCCCACGCGCCGGATCGCCGTACCGGCACGGCCTCGACCCCCGTCGGGGCCCCGGCGCCCCAGGCGCGAGGAGCCCGCTCCGCCCCATGCGCCCTGCCCCGTGCCTCGTGCACGGGGCAGCCCGGACCACGCCCACACCACCTCCCCCCCCCACCAACAGGTACCGCCCAGCACCCGCCCGTGCACCGCGCCCCATGCACCACACCCTGTTCACCATCACCCCCGTGCCCCCGCACCGCCCCAAGAAGAACCTCCGCATGACGCCCGGCACCATGCCCGTCCCACCCCCGGCCGCGGGCGCCGCGCGGCAACGTCAGTACCGGCACCATGCCGGTCCACCTGGAAAGGGCCCTCCGCGCATGGAGCACCACCACCAGCCCGCCCCGCTCTCCCCGCCCGAGGCCGCCGCGGTGCGGCGCAGCATGCGCGACGGCCGGCTCGCCATGACCCGCCGCTCCGTGCTGCGCGCGAGCGCCCTCGCCGCGACCGCGCTCGGCGGCTCGTTCGCCCTGTCCGCGTGCGGCATCCCACCCGCCGGCCGCACCGACGCGGCCCGGACACCCGACCATTCGGCCACGGAGAAACGTCTCGCCTTCTCCAACTGGACCGAGTACATGGACGTCAGCGACGACGGCAAGCACCGGCCCACCCTGGAGGCGTTCACCCGCCGCACCGGCGTCACCGTCCGGTACACCGAGGACATCAACGACAACGACGAGTTCTTCGGCAAGATCCAGGCCCAACTCGCGGCGGGCCAGGACACCGGCCGCGACCTGGTCGTGCTCACCGACTGGCTCTGCGCCCGGATGATCTCCCTCGGCTGGGTCCAGCGGCTCGACCCCGCCCACCTCCCGCACGCCACGGCGCACCTCGCCGCACAGTTCCGCCGCCCCGCCTGGGACCCCGACCGCGCCCACTCCTACCCCTGGCAGGGCATCCCCGCGCTCATCGCGTACAACAAGAAGGCCACCGGCGGCCGCACCGTCGACTCCGTCAGCCAACTGCTGGACGACCCGCGCCTCAAGGGACGGGTCGGCTTCCTCTCCGAGATGCGCGACAGCGTCGGACTGACCCTCCTCGACATGGGCAAACGCCCCGAGGACGTCACCGCCGCCGACTACGACGCGGCCCTCGCCCGGATCCGGCAGGGCGTCGACCGGGGACAGATCCGCCGCTTCACCGGCAACGACTACACCAACGACCTCGACAAGGGCGACCTCGCCGCCTGCATCGCCTGGGCCGGAGACATCGTCCAACTCCAGAAGGACAACCCGGACATCGCCTACGCCGTCCCCAAGGCCGGCTACATGATCTCGTCCGACAACTTGATGGTCCCGAACGGGGCGCGCCACAAGCGGAACGCGGAACGCCTCATCGATTACTACTACGAGCCCAAGGCCGCCGCCCGGCTCGCCGCGTACATCAACTACACCTGCCCCGTCGACGGCGTCCGCGACGAACTCGCGAAGATCGACAAGGAGCTGGCGGACAACCCGCTGATCCTCCCCGACGCGGACATGGCCGCACGGTCCCACGCCTTCCGCGCCCTGACCACCGAGGAGAACAAGGAGTACGCGCGGAAGTTCTCCGACCTCACCGGTGCCTGACCCGCACGCCCCACGGGGCGCCATGCGCCGCGCCCCATGCGCCCCGCCCCGCGGCCCCATGCCGCTGCCCCGCGGCCCCACGCCCTTGCCCCATGCGCCGCTTCGACCTCCGAGACACGGGACGACCGACATGACGAAGACCGCAAGCCCCCAGAGCGGCAGCGGCGGCGACGTCCGCCTGCGCCGGATCAGCAAGACGTACGGCTCCTTCACCGCCGTCCACCCACTCGACCTCACCGTCCCCGCAGGCTCCTTCTTCGCCCTCCTCGGCGCGTCGGGCTGCGGCAAGACCACCACCCTGCGGATGATCGCCGGCCTGGAGGACCCGACCACCGGCACCGTCGAACTCTCCGGCGAGGACGTCACCGCCCTGCCGCCCTACAAGCGCCACGTCAACACCGTCTTCCAGAACTACGCGCTCTTCCCGCACCTCGACATCTACGAGAACGTCGCATTCGGACTGCGCCGCCGCGGCATCAAGTCCGTGAAGAAGCAGGTCGAGGAGATGCTCGACCTCGTCCAGCTCGGCCCCATGGCGCGCCGCAAACCCCAGCAGCTCTCCGGCGGACAGCAGCAGCGCGTCGCGGTCGCCCGCGCCCTGATCAACCACCCGCAGGTGCTGCTCCTCGACGAACCGCTCGGCGCCCTCGACCTCAAGCTCCGCCGCCAGATGCAGCTCGAACTCAAACGCATCCAGACCGAGGTCGGCATCACGTTCGTACACGTCACCCACGACCAGGAAGAGGCCATGACGATGGCCGACACCGTCGCCGTGATGAACGGCGGCCGCGTCGAACAACTCGGCGCCCCCGCCGACCTCTACGAGAACCCCGCCACCACCTTCGTCGCCAACTTCCTGGGCACCTCCAACCTCATCGAGGCCGAAGTCACCGGCGCCGACGGGGACGATCTGCTGCTGCGCGCCGCCGACCGCGCGCTCCGCGTGCCGGCCCGCCGCTGTCCCGGCACCGCCCGCACGGGGGACAAGCTCCTCGCCGGGGTCCGCCCCGAGAAGATGGCCCTGGCCCATCCCGACGACGCCGTCCCCGAGGGCCACAACCGGCTGGCCGGCCGCATCAAGGACGCCGCGTTCATCGGCGTCTCCACGCAGTACCTCCTCGACGTCCCCGGCGTCGGCGAACTCGCCGTCTACGAACAGAACATCGCCCGCGACGGCCGCCTCGTGCCCGGAGCCGACGTCGTCGCGCACTGGAGCGGCGCGCACACCTTCGGCCTCGACGCCGCGCAGGACATCAGCGCCGGCGCCGACGCCGACGAGGAGGCCGCATGAGCACCGTCACCGAGGCCCCCGCGCCCGCCCCCGAGGACGCGCCGCCCGAGGTCCGCACGCCACCGCTGCGCAAACGGCTCGTCCCCTACTGGCTGCTGCTGCCCGGCATCGCCTGGCTGCTGGTCTTCTTCGCCGCCCCGCTCGTCTACCAGGCGTCGACGTCGCTGCAGACCGGCTCGCTGGAGGACGGCTTCCGCGTCACCTGGCACGTCGCCACCTACTGGGACGCGCTCGTCCAGTACTGGCCGCAGTTCGTCCGCTCCGTCCTCTACGCCGCCACCGCGACGGGGCTGTGCCTGCTGCTCGGCTACCCGCTCGCCTACCTCATCGCCTTCAAGGCCGGACGCTGGCGCAACCTCGTGATGATCCTCGTCATCGCCCCGTTCTTCACCAGCTTCCTCATCCGCACCCTCGCCTGGAAGACGATCCTCGCGGACGGCGGCCCCGTGGTGGGCGCCCTGAACGCGCTCCACGTCCTCGACGTCACCAGCTGGCTGGGGCTCACCGACGGCCACCGGGTCCTCGCCACCCCGCTCGCCGTGGTCTGCGGCCTCACCTACAACTTCCTGCCGTTCATGGTGCTGCCGCTCTACACCTCGCTGGAACGCATCGACCCCCGGCTGCACGAGGCCGCCGGCGACCTCTACGCGCGCCCCGCCACCACCTTCCGCCGGGTGACGTTCCCGCTGTCCATGCCCGGTGTCGTCGCCGGAACCCTGCTGACCTTCATCCCCGCCACCGGCGACTACATCAACGCCGAACTCCTCGGCTCCACCGACCAGAAGATGATCGGCAACGTCATCCAGTCGCAGTTCCTGCGCGTCCTGGACTACCCCACCGCCGCCGCGCTCTCGTTCCTCCTCATGGCGGCGATCCTCGCCATGGTCACCTTCTACATCCGCAAGTCCGGGACGGAGGACCTGGTCTGATGACCGCCTACGAGACCACCGACGCCGCCCCACGCGCCCGCACCGTGCGGCGCCCCGGCAGGCTCCGCCGCCACCTCGTCACGATCGCCGGACTGTGCACGCTGGCCTATCTGGTCCTGCCCAACGTCATCGTCCTGATCTTCTCGTTCAACAAGCCCAACGGCCGCTTCAACTACCAGTGGCAGCGCTTCTCGACCGACGCCTGGACCGACCCGTGCGGCGTCGCCGACCTCTGCGGCTCCCTCGGCCTCAGCCTGCGGATAGCCGTCTGGGCCACGCTCGGCGCCACCGCCCTCGGCACCATGATCGCCTTCGCGCTGGCCCGCTACCGCTTCCGCGCCCGCTCCACCGTCAACACCCTGATCTTCCTGCCGATGGCGATGCCCGAGGTCGTCATGGCCGCGTCACTGGCCACCCTCTTCCTCAACATGGGCATACAGTTCGGCTTCTGGACGATCCTCATCGCCCACATCATGTTCTGCCTGAGCTTCGTCGTCACCGCCGTCAAGGCCCGCGTGATGAGCATGGACCCGCGCCTGGAGCAGGCCGCCCAGGACCTCTACGCCACCCCCGTACAGACCTTCCTGCGGGTGACGCTGCCGATCGCCGCGCCCGGCATCGCCGCGGGCGCGCTGCTCTCCTTCGCGCTCTCCTTCGACGACTTCATCATCACCAACTTCAACGCCGGCTCCACCGTGACCTTCCCCATGTTCGTCTGGGGATCGGCACAGCGGGGCACGCCCGTTCAGATCAATGTCATCGGTACGGCGATGTTCCTCATCGCCGTCGTGTGCGTCGTCGTCGGCCAACTGGCCGGCGCACGCAGAAAGAGGAGCTGAGAACCATGGCACGAGCTGCCATGAACGCCCCGTCCCCCGTCCACGCCCTCGCGGTCGCCACCCCCGCCCCGTTCTGGCTCGACGACCCCGACCGCCCCGCCGCACTGCCCGCCCTCACCGGCGACACCCACTGCGACCTCCTCGTCGTCGGCGGCGGCTACTCGGGACTGTGGACCGCGCTGCTCGCCAAGGAACGCGACCCGCACCGCGACGTCCTGCTCATCGAGGGCGCCGAAACCGGCTGGGCCGCCTCCGGACGCAACGGCGGCTTCTGCGCCGCCTCCCTCACCCACGGTCTCGGCAACGGCCTCGCCCGCTGGCCCGGCGAGCTCGCCCGCCTCGAAGAACTCGGCCTGCGCAACCTCGACGCCATCGCGGACACCGTCACCCGCCACGGCATCGACTGCGCCTTCGAACGCACCGGTGAGATCGACATCGCCACCCGGCCCCACCAGATCGCCGAACTGGAGGAGGCGGCCGAGGACGCCGCCCGCCTCGGCCACGGCGACCGGTACACCTTCCTCGACCGCGACGCCCTGCGCGCCGAGGTCGACTCACCGACCTTCCACGCCGGTCTCTGGGACCGCGACGGCGTCGCCATGCTGAACCCCGCACGCCTCGCATGGGGCCTCAAACGCGCCTGCCGCGACCTCGGCGTCCGCTTCCACGAACACACCCGCGCCACGGGCCTCGCCCCGTACCGCGGCGGCATGGCCGTGCGCACCCCCTACGGCCGCGTCTTCGCGCGCCAGGTGGCTCTCGGTACCAACGCGTTCCCGTCCCTGGTGCGGCGTGTGCGCTCGTACGTCGTCCCGGTCTACGACCACGCGCTGATGACCGAACCGCTCACCGAGGAGCAGCGCGACGCCATCGGCTGGCGCGGCCGCCAGGGCCTCTCCGACAGCAACAACCACTTCCACTACTTCCGCCTCACCGCCGACCACCGCATCCTGTGGGGCGGCTACGACATCGTCTACCGCTACGGCGGCGGCGTACGGGCCGAGTACGACCATCACCCCGCCACCTACGCCAAGCTCGCCCGGCACTTCTTCCAGTGCTTCCCCCAGCTGGAAGGGGTCCGCTTCAGCCACGCATGGGGCGGCGCCATCGACACCTGCTCCCGCTTCTCCGCCTTCTTCGGCACCGCGCACAAGGGGCGCGTCGCGTACGCCGCGGGCTACACCGGTCTCGGCGTGGGCGCCACCCGCTTCGGCGCCGAGGTGATGCTCGACCTCCTCTCCGGGGAGCGCACCGAACGCACCGAGCTGGAGATGGTCCGCAGCAAGCCGCTCCCGTTCCCGCCCGAACCGCTGCGCTGGGCCGGGATCGGGATCACCCAGTGGTCGATGACCCGCGCCGACGCCCGCGAGGGACAGCGCAACCTGTGGCTACGGGCGATGGACAAGGCGGGCCTCGGCTTCGACAGCTGAGGCGCCCGCCGCGGTACCGCCGTATGGGGCCGGTCCCGGAGCCGCCGCATGGGGCCCGCGCCCCATGCGGCGGGTGCTTGCCGGGACCGCGCTCGCACGGGGCGCCGTCCGTCCTCGTACGCCGACTGCCGCCGTACGAACGGCCCGCCGCCCCTCGGCCGACGCCCCGCGGTGCCCGTACGCGGTGGTCGTCCGCGCCCCCGTCTTTCCGACCGCACACACCGGCGGAAAAAATATTCCGCGGACCCGTGTAAGGATGCCGCCCCCGCGCCCTCTCCCCGTGGACCTGCCCGAACGGGCCGGGAGAGCGAGGAAGAGACATGAACGCCGCGGGGGCGAAGCGCGCAGTGGAGTGGCTGGTATCGGTGGCACCCGATCCCGATGCTTGCCGGTGGGAATGGGAACGCAGCCCGCTGGGGGTGGTTCTCCTGCCGGCCGGCAGGCGGTGGGACGTTCTGATCGTCGACGGGAAACTCGGCTACCCCACCCTCGACGTCCTGACGTGGGTGACACCCCGGCCCGGCCCGGTCCTGGCCGACTTCGGGGATTCCCGGGTGGGCTTCTTCGTCCCGCCGGGCACCGCCACGCGCTGGCTGGGCACCGGCGTACGGGGCGTGGGGCAGGGCACCTGGATCGTCGTCCCGTACCCGGGCCGGGCCACCGGGGGCGTCCGCTGGATCGTTCCTCCTGATGGCCGGGGCACGCTCAACGACCCCGGTCTCCTCGAACTGGCCCTGCACGAAGCCGCAGCGGTGCTCGCCCGCGACACCTGACGGGGCGCGGACGGGTCACGGCGCGCGCCGCACCATGCGGCGGCGTCGCGCCGTGCCTGGGGCGTGCGTGCACCGCTCGCCCCACGCACGCGGCGCCCCACGGCCGTTGCCGCGCGCATGCGACGCGATGCGCGGGGCAGCCGCAGGTCAGTGCCGCCCCGCGCCCCCGGCCTCGTACCACCGGGCACAGACCGCCGACCAGAGCGTCAGTACCACCCCGGACAGGCACCAGCTCGCCACAACGTCCAGCGGCCAGTGGTAGCCCTGCCGGACCAGCCCCACGCCGACACCGACGTTCATCAGGACGACGGCTCCGGCGACGAGCGCCGCACCGGGCCCGCGCACCGTGCGCCCGGACCGCCGCCGCTCGTGCAGGAGCAACAGCGCCACGAGGCCGTACGCGACCGCGGCGGTGGCGGCGTGGCCGGACGGGAAGAACCCGTCATGGGGCGCCCCCGCCATGCGCGGCGGCCCCGGCCGTCCGATCCAGACCTTCGCAGGAACGACCACCGCCGGTACGAGGGCCATCGTGCCCAGCGCGGCGAGCGACGGCAGCCACCGCCGCACCGGCACGGGGCCGGGGCCCTCCACCGTGCGCGGCGTCTCCTGCGGGCCGGTGTCCACGCCCCGTGCGACGCACCGTGCGCGCCGCCGGGCCCGTGCGGAGCGCCAGAGCGCCCAGGCCACCGCCACCAGGAGAACCGGTAGCGCGACGGTGATGTTGCCGAGATCGGCGAAGAACTGCGCGACCGGTGCCGGGACGGCACTTCCGCCGAGGGCGAGGCCGCACCGCTCGTCCAGCGTCCGCAGTGCCCCGTGCGCGGCCACCTGCCAGGTGAGCAGCGCGAAGACCAGCAGACAGAACAAGACCTGGGCGGCGTACCGGTACCGACGGCGCCCGGAAGCGGGGCCACCGTGCCCGGACAGAGAAATCGGCCGCCTCGGAACAGGGGGGGTGATTCCGAGGCGGCCGCGCGAATCGGGGTACCGCGCGCCCCGGGGGGTCTGGGGCGGGCGGCCGTCCGATCGGTGAGGATTCCCGGAGCCGGAGGCCCCGGAGTCGTGCGCGAGGGCACGGCCTGGTCGGAGCCGGTGAAGCACCGACCGGGCGTCGCCCGCAGTCCCCTGCGAGCGGGGTGTATCTCTCATCTGCAGAAACCGTACGGCACCCGGAACGCGCCCGAAAGCCGGATCACCCGGCCGCCATTGCTCTCGCACATCTTCTTCACGCTGCCACCCCGCCGACCTGCAAGGGGCTCCTGTGCCCTGGCCCCGCGCATGGGGCGCACGCATGGGGCGCAGGCACGGGGCCGCCGCACGGGGCCCCGCACACACGTCGGCCCGGGACGCGGTCCGTGCCGCGCCCCGGGCCGAGGTGCCGTATCTGTCGGGCGGGGATGGCGCCCGCCCGACGGGAGTCGGATCAGAGCGCCGCGAGCGCCGCCTCCAGGATGTCCAAGCCCTCGTTGAGCAGGTCCTCGCCGATGACCAGCGGCGGCAGGAAACGCACCACGTTGCTGTACGTACCGGTGGTCAGGACCAGCAGGCCCTCCTGGTGGCACGCCTTCGCGAGCGCGGCGGTGGCCTCCGCGTTCGGCTCCTTCGAACCGGACTTGACCAGCTCGATCGCGATCATCGCGCCGCGGCCGCGGACCTCGCCGATGATGTCGAACTTCTCCGCCATCGTGCCCAGACGCGCCTTCATGATCTCGCCGATCCGGCGGGCCTTGGCGTTCAGGTCCAGCTCACGCATGGTCTCGATGGAGCCCAGCGCCGCCGCGCACGCCACCGGGTTACCGCCGTACGTGCCGCCCAGGCCGCCCGCGTGCGCCGCGTCCATCATCTCGGCGCGGCCGGTGACCGCGGCCAGCGGCAGACCGCCGGCGATGCCCTTGGCAGTGGTGATCAGGTCCGGGACGATGTTCTCGTCCTCGCACGCGAACCACTGCCCCGTGCGGCAGAACCCGGACTGGATCTCGTCGGCGACGAAGACGATGCCGTTCTCCTTCGCGAAGTTCGCGATGGCGGGCAGGAAGCCCTTCGCCGGCTCGATGAAGCCGCCCTCACCGAGCACCGGCTCGATGATGATCGCCGCGACGTTCTCCGCGCCGATCTGCTTGGTGATCTGCGTGATGGCCTGCTCGGCGGCCTCCTGCGCACAGTTCTCCGGGCCGGTCAGCCAGCGGTACGGGTAGGCCAGCGGCACCCGGTACACCTCGGGCGCGAACGGGCCGAACCCCTGCTTGTACGGCATGTTCTTCGCGGTCAGCGCCATCGTGAGGTTCGTACGGCCGTGGTAGCCGTGGTCGAACACGACGACCGCCGGGCGCTTGGTGTAGGCGCGGGCGATCTTCACCGCGTTCTCCACCGCCTCCGCACCCGAGTTGAACAGCGCGGACTTCTTCGCGTGGTCGCCCGGCGTCAGCTCCGCGAGCTGCTCGCACACCTCGACGTACGGCTCGTACGGCGTGACCATGGCACAGGTGTGGGTGAAGTCCGCGAGCTGCGCGGTGGCGCGGCGCACCACGGCCTCGGCGCTGTTGCCGACCGACGTCACGGCGATGCCGGAGCCGAAGTCGATGAGGGAGTTGCCGTCGACGTCCTCCAGGACACCGCCGCCGGCGCGCTTGACGAAGACGGGCAGCACCGCACCGACGCCACCCGCCACGGTGGCCTGCTTACGCTCCCACAGCGCCTGCGACTTGGGGCCGGGGATCGCGGTGACGACGCGACGCTCCTGGGGGAGGGCGGGGCCTCCGGACAGTTCGGTCATGGCAGTCTCCTGGGGGTGGAAGGGGACGTACGAAAGGTCTTTTCTCGCAGGCTAGGGGCGGTGGACCGGGTCTGGCATGTTCCGTTCGGGAGAAGTGCGCGTGTTGCGTTGTCCGCGCCGGACATAGCGACGGCGCGGGGCCAGTAGATTGAGCGGCGGCGTACCGCACCCGTGCGGTCCACGGCGCGGGCACGGTCCACGAACGACGCAGGCACAGTCCAAGGGGGACAAGGGGCACCGGATGGACACCGAGGGCACGCACGACGCACCGCACACCGTTCCGCCGCCACCGCACGGAGCACCCCGACCCGAACCCACCGTCCCGCGCCCCGCGGCACCGCCCGCCGCCCCGTCGGCGGCCGCCCCGCCGCCCCCCGTGGGGCCGCCGCGCGCCCCGCACGAGGCGGCGCCCGAGCCCCCGGTCCTGCGCTGGTTGCGCACCCCCCGCCCCGCCGCCGCACCCGGCATCTGGACGTACGGCCACCGCCCCCGCCCCGCGGTCGACCCGGACCGTGCCCCGCTGCGCCAGCTGATCAGCGGTGCGGTCATCTCGGGTCTGTGCGGGTGGCTGCTGTGGTCGTTGCTGTGGAACAACTACCTCGGCAACTACTGGGTGTGGCCGCTCTACGCCCTCACCCCGGACTCCTGGCGCACCAGCGGCACCTTCACCGTCTGGGTCGTCTACCTCTACTACGGGATGTGGATCGCGGGCATCGCCGTCGTCTTCGGCCGTCTCGGTCGCTGGCCCGAACTGCTCGGGCGGGTGGCCGGCCCGCTGCTGCGGAGGATGCGCCAGGGCGCGCCCGTGGCGAAGCCCGAACCGGCCGTGGACCGTGCGCAGTGGCCCGAGCTGCGTGCCGCGGGCGCCGTCGACGCCGCCGACAAGCTCACCGCCGAGGCCCGCGCGGGGCGGATGAACGACGTCGACGTCGTCCGCATCGACCACGCATGGCGCGCCGCACGGGGCGGCCCGTCCGGCGTCGCGTCCTTCACCGACACCGTCCTGCGGCACGGCGCCGCCGCCGGGACGCACCCGTCCGGCGCGCGTGATCTGGCCCGCCGGACCGCCCACCACGACCTCCTGGCGCACCAGGTACGCATCGGTGTCGCCGCCGACCACGAACGCAACCCGCACCAGCACCGCGGCGCCGGACTCGCCCTGGATCCGGGTCTGTTGGGCACCTCGCTGCTCGCCGTCGGCCCGTCGGGCAGCGGCAAGACCAGCCGGGTGCTCAAGCCGGTCGTCGAGTCGATGTGCCTCCAGGCGCTCGCCCGGCGGTGCGCCGTCGTGGCCGTCGGCCCCGTGGGCGCGGACCTCGGCCCCGATGACGCCTTCGACGTGGTGGTCCGCGTCGGCCGCCCCGGCCAGGACACCGACCTCGACCTCTACGGCGGTACCACCGATCCCGACGAGGCGGCCGGCATCCTCGCCGAGGCGCTGGTCGGCGATCTGGCGACCGGTCGGGCCGGTGCGGACGGCCGGCGCGCGGCGACCGCACTCGGGCAGCTCCTCGGCCCGTTCCGCACTGTCCACGGCCGTTTCCCGTCCGTACCGGAGCTGCGCGAACTCCTCGACGGTGCGCCGGAGCCGGTGGCGGAGCTGCGCGAGGCGCTGCGCGCCGCCGGCGCCACGGCGCAACTGCGCGAACTGGACGCCCGCGCCAGGCAGGCCGAGCGTCCGGACGACGCCGGGACGCTGCTCGCCGACCGGATCGCTCTGCTGGACCGCCCCGCCTTCGCCGGGTTCTTCGACACCACGGGGCGCACCCGTCAGGTGTCGCTGCGCTCGCTCGACCAGCCGCTGCGGGTACGCGTCGAGCTCCCGGAACGGGGCCATGCCGAGGCGTCGCGGATCCTCGCCCGGCTGATGCTGGCCCAGTTCACCGAGTCCGCGGTGGCCCGCACCGACCGCTCACTCTTCGCCTGCCTGGTCCTCGACGAGGCGGCGCACACCATCACCGCCGAGGCGCTGCGGGGGCTGCAGCGGCTGCGGGCGGCCAACGCGGGCGTGGTGCTGACGCTCCGCGCGCTGGACGACGTCCCCGAGGCGCTGCGCAGTGCACTGCTCGGCGCGGTCGGGTGCCGGATGGCCTTCGCCGGCGTCACGACCTGGGACGGAGCGCGGTTTGCCGAGGTGTGGGGCAAGGAGTGGGTGGAGACCCGCGACGTCACCGACCGGCAGATCATCGCGTACAGCACCGCAGGCAAGGTGTTCCACGCGCTCCGCCGCGTCGTCACGGGCAAGGCGGCCACGGCCAAGGCGATCACCGTCCGCACCGTCGAGCGCGAACGCTGGTCCGCCTCCGACCTCGCCAACGCCGTCCCGCCCGGCCACGCGGTGCTGTCGGTCACCTCGGTACGCGGAGAACACGCGCCGCCTGTTCTGGTGGATCTGGGGAGGTAACGGCGGGACGGGGCGCCTGCTCCGGGCGGGCCGCGGGAGGCGTGCAGCGGCCCCATGCGCAGGGCCCCGTGCGGCTGCCCCGTACGTGGCTCACCGCGGACGCGCCGCCCCATGCGAAGCGCCCGCGTCGCCGCTCCGTCCGCACTCGGCCCCGTACGGGCCGCCTCCGGAGGGCAGGGGCCCTGGTCGGCGGTGTGTGCCGCCCGGCTGCTCCGGTTGCCGTTGAGGCAGAATCGACAGCGACCGTTCATACGGGACGGCCAAACCCCGGGCGGTGCCGCCCCCGCCCCACCGGCGGTGGCCGCAGGCCCCCGTCGCCGTCGAAGGTCCCATGCCGCACACCCTCGCCTCCCTGGTCAACCACACCGCGCTCAAGCTGACCGTGCTCGCGGGCGAGGACCGGCTCGACGTCCCCGTCCGCTGGGCCCACGCCAGCGAGCTGATCGACCCGGTGCCCTACATGGAGGGCGGTGAGCTGCTGCTGATCACCGCACTGAAACTGGACGCCGAGGACGAGGAGACCGCGCGCGCCTACGTACGCCGGGTGGCCCGCGCGGGCGTCATCGGCCTCGGCTTCGCGATCGGCGTCAACTACGACGAGGTCCCCGAGGCGCTCGTCGCGGCGGCCCGCGCCGAGGGGCTGCCGCTGTTCGGCGTGCCTCGCCGGACCCCGTTCATCGCCATCAGCAAGGCCGTCTCCGCCGCCGTCGCCGCCGACCAGTACCGCGCAGTGACCGCCGGGTTCGAGGCGCAGCGGGAACTTACCCGCGCTGCGCTGAGCGCCGAGGGCCCGGCCGACCTGCTGGCCCGGCTCGCCGCTCACCTGGACGGCTGGGCCGCGCTGTACGACGCGTCCGGCGCCGTGCTGGCCGCCGCGCCCGAATGGGCGGCCCGCCGCGCCGCCCGGCTCACCGCCGACGTCGCCCGGCTACGGGAGCGCCCCGCGCCCGCCAGCGCGGTGATCAGTGCGGCGGAGGGCGACGACCGCGTCGAACTTCAGTCCCTGGGCACGGGGCGGCGGGCACGGGGCGTCCTCGCCGTCGGCACGGGGGCGGCCCTGGGGACGGCGGAGCGCTACGCCGTCCACTCCGCCGTGGCCCTGCTGACGCTCGCCACGGAGCGCTCCCGCGCCCTCCAGGACGCCGAGGCCCGGCTCGCCTCCGCCGTGCTGAAGATGCTGCTGGTCGGCGAGCCGGACCATGCGCGGTCCGTGGCGGGACGGCTCTACGGGGGCCTGCTGGAGGCGCCGTTCCGGGTGCTGGTCGCCGAACCGGTGGCCGCGGACGGCGGCGCCGACCGCACGGGGCCCGGTGTGCTCGACGGCCTCGCGGACGCCCTGGAGTCCGCCGCCGCCCGTACGGGCGAGGCGGTGCTCGTGGTGCCCGAGACGGGGCGGGTGACGGCGCTCGTCGCCGACGGCGGGGCCGCGGCCGAGGCGTGTGCCCGGTTCGCCGTGGACATCGAGGACCGGCCGGACCCGTCGCCCGCGCCGCGTGGTGCGGCGCCCCGTGGTGAGGCCCCGTACGGCGGTGAGCTGCTGGCGGCCGGGCTCTCCGCCCCGACCGGCCCTGGAGGCGCGCCGACCGCGCACCGTCAGGCCGAACAGGCGCTCTCCGTCGCCCGTCGGCGGAGCCGCGCGCTGATCGAGCACGAGGACGTCGCCGCCGGCTCCGTCCTCCCACTGCTCGCCGATGACGCCGTCCGTGCCTTCGCCGACGGGCTGCTGCGCGCCCTGCGCCAGCACGATGCGACCGGCCGGGGCGATCTGGTCGCCTCGCTCCGTGCCTGGCTCTCCCGGCACGGGCAGTGGGACGCCGCCGCTGCCGACCTCGGGGTGCACCGCCACACCTTGCGCTATCGGATGCGCCGCGTGGAGGAGATCCTGGGCCGCTCCCTGGACGACGCGGACGTCCGTATGGAGCTGTGGCTCGCCCTCAAGGCGACCTCGGACACCGAGGAGACACGGGGCGTACCGGGGGCTCCGGGGGACTGAAGCCACCGGCCCCGGCCGTACCCTCCGCCGGGGCATGGGGCATGGGGCATGGGGCCACGCGCCCCACAGGCCGTCAGCCGCCCCACCCACACCAGCCGCTCCGCCCCATGCCCCCCCGTGCGCCGCCCCGGCATCGTCCACTGCGGAGAGACACACCGGCGGATTGCGCCGCTTCGGACAAACGTCACGGCGGTGTGGCACCCCTACGGTGGGGGCAGAGTCGACAGCGCGGATCTGCTCGCCGGTCCGTGCGCACCACCCACCACTTCGGAAGGGCCGGGATCCACTGTGCCGAACAATGCTGCAGCACCCACCGCCTTTTGGGTCGCCGGCCGCGAGGCCACCGGTGACACCACCTTCGACGTCACCTCCCCCTGGGACGGGCGTCTCGTCGGCACGGTGAGCGTCCCGACCGAGGAGCAGGTCGAGGAGGCCATCGCCGCCGCCGTCGCCGTCCAGGACGAGTTCGCCGCCACCCCCGCCCACGTCCGCGCCGCGGCCCTCAGCCACGTCGAGCGCCGGCTGGTCGAGCGTACGGAGGAGATCGCGCAGCTGATCTCCGCGGAGAACGGCAAGCCCATCAAGTGGGCGCGCGGTGAGGTCGGCCGCGCCGTGTCCGTCTTCCGGTTCGCGGCCGAGGAGGCGCGCCGCTTCAACGGCGGCGAGGCGCAGCGGCTCGACACCGACGGCGGCGGCGCCGGACGCCTCGCGCTGACCCGCCGCTTCCCGCGCGGCACGGTGCTGGGCATCGCCCCGTTCAACTTCCCGCTCAACCTCTGCGCCCACAAGATCGCCCCCGCCATCGCGGCAGGTGTGCCGATCTTCCTCAAGCCGGCGCCCGCCACGCCGCTGTCCGGCCTGATCCTCGGTGAGCTTCTCGCCGAGACCGACCTGCCGGCCGGTTCCTGGTCGATCCTGCCGGTCCCCAATGACCGCATGGCGGCGCTGGTCCAGGACGAGCGGCTGCCGGTCATCTCGTTCACCGGTTCCGAGAAGGTCGGCTACGACATCCTCGACTCGGTGCCCCGTAAGCACTGCACCCTGGAGCTGGGTGGCAACGGCGCGGCCGTCATCCTCGGCGACTACGCCTCCGAGGCGGACCTGGACTGGGCGGCCCAGCGGATCGCCACGTTCTCCAACTACCAGGGCGGCCAGTCCTGCATCTCGGTGCAGCGCGTGATCGCCGACGCGCAGGTTTACGACCGCCTGGTGCCCAAGATCGTCGCGGCGGTCGAGGCACAGGTCACCGGCGACCCGTCCGACGCCGCGACCGAGGTCGGCCCGCTGGTCAGCCAGGCCGCGGCCGAGCGCGTCGAGGCATGGGTGGACGAGGCCGTCGCGGCCGGCGCCAAGCTGCTCACCGGTGGCAAGCGGGAGGGCGCCGCGTACGCGCCGACCGTCCTCGCCGAGCTGCCCGCCGACACCACCCTCGCCTGCGAGGAGGTCTTCGGGCCGGTGCTCTCGGTCGCGAAGGTCGACGGCGAGGCCGCCGCGTTCGCCGCGGTCAACGACTCCAAGTACGGGCTCCAGGCGGGGGTGTTCACCCACGATGTGCAGGCGGCGTTCCGTGCGCACCGTGCGCTGGAGGTCGGCGGCGTGATCATCGGCGACGTACCGTCGTACCGCGCCGACCAGATGCCGTACGGCGGTGCCAAGCTCTCCGGCGTCGGCCGTGAGGGCGTCCGCTACGCCATGGACGACTACACCTACGAGCGGGTCCTGGTGCTGACCGGCCTCGACCTCTGAGGGACGGTGCCCGGCCCGCCGGCCGTGGCACGCCCCGTTCGCCAGACCCGGCCTGGACCGGTGGACAGCGCGGTCGTCCCCGAGACCGTCACATGAGTCCAGACCAGGCGCCGGTCCGTCCTCCCGTGGACCGGCCCCGGCCGTGGGGGGGGGGGGGGGCGGGGGGGGCGCCGCCCCCCCCCCCCCTCCCTCTCCCTCCCTTCCCCCCCA
>NZ_JBVHWT010000017.1:0-58551 GCF_055564055.1 Streptomyces sp. NPDC029159 | reverse complement strand
GCAATGGCCCTGTTCCTCCCTCTCGCGTCCCCTCCTTGGCGGTGGCGCCCCCCCCCCCCTCCCCCCCCCCCCCCCCACGCCCTGCGTCGTCGAGCCATGGCCCGAGGCGCGCCGGATCTTGACCGTACGGCCCCGTCCGCGGGGCCGTTTTTGCGTCCGCGGGGCCCCGCCCCGTGCCCCCCGCATGGGGCGCCTCCGGGGCCCGCGCAGGGCGCCGTCCCGCCCCGTGCATGGTGCGCCGCCCCCCCCGTGCATGGCGCGGGCCGCGCACTCCCACGCATGGGGCAGGAACACGCCCCCGCGCCCCGTGCGGCAGCCCCTGCCGCGGCCCCGTGCACAGCTCGCGCCCCGCCCCATGCGTGCGGCTCCACGTCGCGGGCCTCGCCCCGTGCGACGCCTCCACGCCATGAAAGCCCGCCCCGTGCGACGGCCCCACGCGCCCCGCCCACTGCGGCGGCGTACCCCTCACCGGCGCAACGCCCTCCTACGGGTTCAGGGGCCAGCCGTCCCGGGCCGACAGCCACCCCCGAAGTGTTCAGCGGTCGCGTAGCGCTGGTGCAAATGCCGCATACCGGGTAAATCTCACAAGTACTCCATGGGTGCCTCTGAGCGCTCATGGGTGCCGTCCCGCCGGCCCCGGTCCGTCGGCACGGTCCCTCCGAATGCGGCGAGGTGAGCCCGACATGTCCGCTCCGACCACCCGCAACGTCTCCGAGCGCGAGGCACGGCAGGTCGCCGAGGCGGCCCGGGAACAGGACTGGCGCAAGCCCAGCTTCGCCAAGGAACTGTTCCTGGGGCGCTTCCGGCTCGATCTGATCCACCCGCACCCCAGCCCGGCGGCGGAGGACGTACGGCGCGGGGAGGCGTTCCTGGCCGCGCTGCGCACCTTCTGCGAAACGCGGATCGACGGCGCCCGCATCGAGCGCGAGGGGCAGATCCCCGACGAGACCGTCAACGGGCTCAAGGAACTCGGCGCGCTCGGCATGAAGATCGATACGAAATACGGCGGACTCGGCCTCACGCAGGTCTACTACAACAAGGCGCTCGCCCTCGTCGGCTCCGCCAGCCCCGCCGTCGGCGCGCTGCTCTCCGCGCACCAGTCGATCGGTGTCCCGCAGCCCGTGAAGCTCTTCGGCAGCGAGGAGCAGAAGAACGCCTTCCTGCCCCGTTGCGCCCGTACCGACATCTCGGCGTTCCTGCTCACCGAGCCGGACGTCGGTTCGGACCCGGCGCGCCTGGCCACCACAGCCGTCCCCGACGGCGACGGGTACCTCCTCGATGGCGTGAAGCTGTGGACCACCAACGGCGTCATCGCCGACCTGCTGGTGGTGATGGCGCGGGTCCCCGCATCGGAGGGGCACCGGGGCGGCATCACCGCCTTCGTCGTCGAGGCCGCGACGCCCGGCATCACCGTCGAGCACCGCAACGCGTTCATGGGCCTGCGCGGGCTGGAGAACGGTGTCACCCGCTTCCACCAAGTGCGGGTCCCCGCCGCGCACCGTATCGGCCCCGAGGGCGCCGGTCTGAAGATCGCACTGACCACCCTCAATACAGGGCGGCTGTCGCTGCCCGCGATGTGCGTGGGCTCCGGGAAGTGGGCCTTGAAGATCGCCCGGGAGTGGTCGGCCGCCCGCGAGCAGTGGGGCAGACCGATCGCCGCGCACGAGGCGGTCGGCGCCAAGCTCTCGTTCATCGCCGCGACCACCTTCGCCCTGGAGGCGGTCGTCGACCTCTCCTCCCAGATGGCCGACGAGAACCGCAACGACATCCGGATCGAAGCCGCCCTCGCCAAGCTCTACGGATCCGAGATGGGGTGGCGGATAGCCGACGAACTGGTCCAGATCCGCGGTGGCCGCGGCTTCGAGACCGCCGACTCGCTCGCCGCACGGGGCGAACGCGCCGTGCCCGCCGAGCAGCTGCTGCGCGACATGCGAATCAACCGCATCTTCGAGGGATCGACGGAGATCATGCATCTGCTGATCGCCCGCGAGGCCGTCGACGCGCACCTGTCCGTCGCGGGCGACCTCATCGACCCGCGGAAGAGCCTCGGCGACAAGGGCCGGGCCGCCGCCGACGCCGGTCGCTTCTACGCCCGCTGGCTGCCCCAGCTCGTCACCGGATCCGGTCAACTCCCGCGTGCATACCAGGAGTTCGGGAAGCTCGCGGGGCATCTGCGGTACGTCGAACGGTCCTGCCGCAAGCTGGCCCGCGCCACCTTCTACGCGATGTCGCGCTGGCAGGGGCGGATGGAGACCAAGCAGGGCTTCCTCGGGCGGATCGTCGACATCGGCGCCGAACTGTTCGCGATGAGCGCCGCCTGCGTACGGGCCGAGCACCTGCGGCTGACCGGCGACCACGGGTGGGAGGCGTACCAGCTGGCCGACGCGTTCTGCCGGCAGTCCCGGATCCGTGCCGACGAGCTCTTCGCCCGGCTGTGGACCAACACCGACGCCCTCGACCGCAAGGTCGTCTCCGGCGTCCTCGACGGCGCCTACCGCTGGCTGGAGGACGGTGTCGTCGACGCCAGCGGCGAAGGCCCCTGGATCGCCGACGCCACCCCCGGCCCCAGTACCCACCAGAACGTCCACCGCCCCGTCCGACGCCCCGACTCCGACGCGCCGTAACCACGGACGGCGCACGGCGGGGGAGCGGCGGGCAGCCCGCCACCGTGCTCGCACGCCCCATGCGCCGTGCCCCATGCGCTGTGCCCCGTGCCCCGCGCATGGGGCACAGCGCCCCATGCCTTACGTCCCATACGGCGCCGACCCCACCCCGCGCACGGGGCCCCGCCCCATGCCCCCGCCCCACGCGCCACCACCCCGCCACCTCACCCCTCCCGCACGGGCCCCGCCCCATCCCGTTCCACCCACCCCACCCCATATCCACCCCTCCCCACCCGCCGTATGCGCCCGAGCGCCGACGTGTTGCGTCCGCCGCCTCCGCGACCGGCCACAATGGACCCCATGACGGACTCCCTCGCCCACCCGCACCTGCGTTTCACCCCGGTTTCCACGGATCCGGACGCGCAGCACGGCCCCCGCGACATCGTGATCCTCGGATCGACCGGTTCCATCGGCACCCAGGCGATCGACATCGTGCAGCGCAACCCCGACCGTTTCCGGGTGACCGCGCTCTCCGCCGCCGGTGGCCGGGTGGAGCTGCTCGCCGAGCAGGCGCACCAGTTGCGGGTCCGCACCGTCGCCGTGGCCCGCGACGAGGCCGTCCCGGCGCTGCGGGAGGCGCTGCGCGCGCGGTACGGCGCGGGCGAGCCGCTGCCGGAGATCCTCGCCGGACCCGACGCGGCCACCGACCTCGCCGCCTCCCCCTGCCACACCGTCCTCAACGGCATCACCGGATCCATCGGCCTCGCCCCGACGCTCGCCGCCCTCAAGGCCGGCCGGGTGCTCGCCCTCGCCAACAAGGAATCGCTGATCGCCGGCGGCCCGCTGGTCAAGGCCGTCGCCGCCCCTGGGCAGATCGTCCCCGTCGACTCCGAGCACTCCGCGCTGTTCCAGGCGCTGACCGGCGGCGCCCGCCAGGAGGTCCGCAAGCTCGTCGTCACCGCGTCCGGCGGCCCGTTCCGCGGCCGCAGCCGCGCCGAGCTGGCCGATGTCACCCCGGAGCAGGCGCTGGCCCACCCCACCTGGTCCATGGGCCCCGTCGTCACCATCAACTCCTCGACCCTCGTCAACAAGGGTCTCGAAGTCATCGAGGCGCATCTGCTGTTCGACGTCCCCTTCGCACAGATCGAGGTCGTCGTCCATCCGCAGTCCTACATCCACTCGATGGTGGAATTCACCGACGGCTCCACCCTCGCCCAGGCCAGCCCGCCCGACATGCGGATGCCCATCGCGCTGGGCATGGGCTGGCCCGCCCGCGTCCCCGACGCCGCGCCCGGCATCGACTGGACGACGGCCCGGACCTGGGAATTCTTCCCCCTCGACGAGAAGGCGTTCCCCTCCGTCCCGCTCGCCTGCCACGTCGGCGACCTCGGTGGCACCGCACCCGCCGTCTTCAACGCCGCGAACGAGGAGTGCGTCGACGCCTTCCTCCACAGCGGGCTGCCTTTCACAGGGATTGTGGATACGGTCGCCGAAGTGGTCGCCGAACACGACATGCCCGGACGGGGAACTTCCCTCACCGTCGCGGACGTACTGGAGGCGGAGACCTGGGCGCGCGCCCGCGCCCGCGAACTCGCCGCCCGGGCGGCACGTACACCTTCGGAGGCTCGCGCATGACGACCTGGATGACCATCCTCGGCATAGTCGTCTTCGTCGTCGGCCTGCTGTTCTCCATCGCCTGGCACGAGCTCGGCCATCTCTCGACGGCCAAGATGTTCGGCATCCGTGTGCCGCAGTACATGGTGGGCTTCGGGCCGACGCTCTTCTCCCGCAGGAAGGGCGACACCGAGTACGGCATCAAGGCCGTCCCGCTCGGCGGCTACATCCGCATGATCGGGATGTTCCCGCCCGGCGACGACGGAAAGCTCCAGGCCCGCTCCACCTCACCGTGGCGCGGCATGATCGAGGACGCCCGTTCGGCCGCCTTCGAGGAGCTCCAGGAAGGCGACGACAAGCGGCTCTTCTACACGCGCAAGCCGTGGAAGCGCGTCATCGTGATGTTCGCCGGGCCGTTCATGAACCTGATCCTCGCGGTCGTGATCTTCATGAGCGTGCTGATGGGCTTCGGCATCAACACCCAGACCACCCAGGTCGGCTCGGTCTCGGACTGCGTGATCTCGGCGTCCGCCAAGACGGACAAGTGCCCCGCCGGCGCCAAGGACTCCCCGGCCAAGGCCGCGGGGCTGCGCGCCGGTGACAAGATCGTCAGCTTCAACGGCCGGGCCATCCCCGACTGGGACACCCTCCAGGGCCAGATCCGCGACACCACCGGCCCCGCCACGCTCGTCGTCGAACGCGACGGCGCCCGCCGCACCCTCCACGCCGACCTCATCGAGAACAAGGTCGCCAAGACCGACGGCCACGGCGGCTATGTCGACGGCCAGTTCGTCACCGCCGGATTCCTGGGCTTCACCCCGGCCAGCGGCGTCGTCCAGCAGTCCTTCGGCCAGTCCGTCGACCGCATGGGCAACATGGTCCAGCAGGGCGTCACCTCTCTGATCAACCTCCCCGGCAAGGTCCCCGACCTGTGGAACGCCGCCTTCAACGGCGCGGAACGCAAGCCGGACTCCCCGATGGGCGTGGTCGGCGCCGCGCGCGTCGGCGGCGAGGTCTTCTCCCTCCACATCCCCCCGGAGCAGCGCGTCGCGACGATGCTCCTCCTGGTGGCGGGCTTCAACCTCTCCCTCTTCCTCTTCAACATGCTGCCGCTGCTCCCGCTGGACGGCGGCCACATCGCCGGCGCCCTGTGGGAGTCGCTCCGCCGTGCCTTCGCGAAGGTCGTCCGCCGCCCGGACCCGGGCCCGTTCGACGTCGCCAAGCTGATGCCGGTCGCGTATGTCGTCGCGGGCGTGTTCATCTGCTTCACCCTGCTCGTCCTCGTCGCCGACGTCGTCAACCCGGTCACCCTCACCGGATAGCCCGGAAAGCAGCAGGTCACACACGTGGACGGCCGGACGTCCCGCGGAGCGCCGCGGGCGTCCGGCCGTCGTCGTACGACGCCGCCACGCGGCCACGATGTGCTTCGGGGAACCCCGGTGCCGTAATCTCGGTTGCCGGAGCCCGCCGACTTCGGGACCTAGATCCACACCTTGGGGTTGCTCGCCAGATGACTGCCATTTCGCTGGGAATGCCGGACGTACCGACCAAGCTTGCCGACCGCAGGGTCAGCCGCAAGATCCACGTCGGGGCGGTACCCGTGGGCGGAGACGCACCGGTTTCGGTGCAGTCGATGACGACCACCCGCACCTCCGACATCGGCGCCACGCTCCAGCAGATCGCCGAGCTGACCGCCTCCGGCTGCCAGATCGTCCGCGTCGCCTGCCCGACCCAGGACGACGCCGACGCGCTGCCCGTCATCGCGAAGAAGTCCCAGATCCCGGTGATCGCGGACATCCACTTCCAGCCCAAGTACGTCTTCGCCGCGATCGACGCCGGCTGCGCCGCGGTCCGCGTCAACCCCGGCAACATCAAGAAGTTCGACGACCAGGTCAAGGAGATCGCGAAGGCGGCCGGCGACGCGGGTACCCCCATCCGCATCGGCGTCAACGCCGGTTCGCTCGACGCCCGCCTGCTCGCCAAGTACGGCAAGGCCACCCCCGAGGCGCTCGTCGAGTCCGCGCTGTGGGAGGCGTCCCTCTTCGAGGAGCACGGCTTCCGCGACATCAAGATCTCGGTCAAGCACAACGACCCGGTCGTGATGGTCAACGCCTACCGCCAGCTCGCCGCACAGTGCGACTACCCGCTCCACCTCGGCGTCACCGAGGCGGGCCCCGCCTTCCAAGGCACCATCAAGTCCGCGGTCGCGTTCGGCGCGCTGCTCTCCGAGGGCATCGGCGACACCATCCGCGTCTCGCTCTCCGCACCGCCCGCCGAGGAGGTCAAGGTCGGCATCTCCATCCTGGAGTCCCTGAACCTCCGCCAGCGCCGCCTGGAGATCGTCTCCTGCCCGTCCTGCGGCCGCGCCCAGGTCGACGTGTACAAGCTCGCCGACCAGGTCACCGCCGGCCTGGAGGGCATGGAGGTGCCGCTGCGCGTCGCCGTCATGGGCTGCGTCGTCAACGGCCCCGGCGAGGCCCGTGAGGCCGACCTCGGCGTCGCCTCCGGCAACGGCAAGGGCCAGATCTTCGTCAAGGGCGAGGTCATCAAGACCGTCCCCGAGTCGAAGATCGTCGAGACCCTCATCGAAGAGGCGATGAAGATCGCCGAGCAGATGGAGAAGGACGGCGTGACCTCCGGCGAGCCGGTCGTCACCGCCGCCGGCTGATCGCCCCGTCAGCCGCCGCACGGCGCCCGTCGCGGCCGAGCCCCGCCGCCCCCTTCCCCGGGGCGGCGGGGCTCACATGTAGCGCCATAGGTGGTGCCCGACAGCGGGAGGTACAGTGCGAGAACCTGCTCCTGCCTGGCCTCCCAGGCCCGCACCGGTGAGGCTTTCCGACACGTGCTGACGACCACCACCCTCAAGGTCCTGGAGCCGGGGGAGCTCGACGCCGCCCTGGAGGTCCTGGACCGCGACCCGGTCGCCAACGCCTTCGTCGCCGCCCGGGTCCAGGTGGCGGGGCTCGACCCCTGGCGGCTCGGCGGCGAGATGTGGGGCTGGTACTCCGGCGGCCGCCTGGAGTCCCTCTGCTACGCCGGGGCCAACCTCGTCCCCATCTGCGCCACCCCCGAAGCCATCCGCGGCTTCGCCGAACGTGCCCGCCGCCAGGGCCGCCGCTGCTCCTCCCTCGTCGGACCGGCCGAGGCCACCGCCGCGCTGTGGGCCCTCCTGGAGCCCGCATGGGGCCCCGCCCGCGAGGTCCGCGCCCACCAGCCCCTCATGGTCACCTCCGCCCCGTCCGCGGAGATCGCCCCCGACCCGTACGTCCGGCGCATCCGCAAGAACGAGATGGAACTGATCATGCCCGCCTGCGTGGCCATGTTCACCGAGGAGGTCGGCATCTCCCCGATGGCCGGCGACGGCGGACTCCTCTACCAGGCACGCGTCGCCGAACTCGTCGGCGCCGGCCGCTCCTTCGCCCGCGTCGAGAACGGCAAGGTCCTCTTCAAGGCCGAGATCGGCGCCGCCACGCCCCGCGCCTGCCAGATCCAGGGCGTCTGGGTCGACCCCGAACACCGCGGCAAGGGCCTCTCCGAAACCGGCATGGCGGCCGTCCTGCGCTACGCCCTCGCCGACGTCGCCCCCGTCGTCAGCCTCTACGTCAACGACTTCAACACGGCCGCGCGCGCGGCGTACCGCCGGGTGGGGTTCGAGGAGGTCGGGGCGTTCATGAGCGTGCTGTTCTGAGCCGGGCTGTCGTGTGGTGACGTGAGCGGGCCCCGCCTGGCCCGAGCTCAGGTCGCGGCGCGCCCCGCGCCCGCATGGTGCCGCCCGGTCTCCGCCGCACCATGCCCCGTCCCGCACCCTGGGGCGCGCGGCGCTGCGGCCCCGTCGGGCTCCGTCCGCACCGTCGCGCGCACCGTGCAGACGCCGGTCCCGCGCCGTCCGCGCCGTTGTCACCGTACGGCTGTGACCGTGCTGTCCGGGGCGTACGCCTTGTACGCTCCCGACCATGGATGACATCGCGGTCGGCCCCCTCGATCTCGCCGCCCGTGTGGACGACGCGCTGGCCGTGCAGGCCCTCGCCTTCGGGCTCACCGACGACGAGATGGCCATCCGCCGCCCCATCGTGCTCCGGCACCTCCAGTGCCCCGGGGCCCGCGCACTGGGCGCCACCACCCCCGCCGGCCGCCTCGTCGGCTTCATCTACGGCATGCCCAACGACCGCGCCCACTGGTGGTCCGGCGTCGTCGAGCCCTACCTCCGCGCCCAGCAGCTCGACCACTGGCTCGACGACTCCTTCGTCATCACCGAACTCCACGTCCACCCCGCCCACCAGCACCGCGGCATCGGCCGCCGACTGATCACGGAGCTGACGGACGGCACCACGCGGCCCCGCAGCATCCTCTCGGCCCTCGACACCGACAGCCCCGCCCGCGCGCTCTACCACTCCCTCGGCTACCAGGACCTCGCCCGCCGCGTCCTGTTCCCCAGCGCTCCCACGCCGTACGCCGTCATGGGCGCCCCGCTGCCGCTGCTCCGGCGCTGACCCCGCTTCGCCGGTGAGGCCGGACGGGGCGTGGGGCATGGGGCGGCGGGCAGCGGCGCCCCGGGGAGGCTGTGCCCTGCCCCGTGCGGTTGCCCCATGCCGTACGCGCCAGGCCCCGCGCGCCGCGCCCCGTGCAGGCGCCGTCCCTCCCTGCGCCGTTCCCCGTACGGGGTGTCCCCGGTGCCTGCCGCAGGCACCATGCAGGCGCCCCGTGCGCACGGCGCTGGGCTCCATAGGGCGCACCGCGCCCCGTGTGCGGCGAGCAACCCATTTCCGTGCGCCCTGCCCAGGCGGCTAATCTCCAAGGAGTCACCTTTCTTACGCAGGAGAAATTCCCATGGCCCACGCCGCTCAGGTCCAGCGCATGTCCCGATTGATGATCAAGACGCTGCGCGACGACCCGGCCGACGCCGAGACCGCCAGCCACAAGCTGCTGGTACGCGCCGGATATGTCCGCCGTACGTCCGCGGGCATCTGGACCTGGCTCCCGCTGGGCAAGAAGGTCCTGGAGAACGTCTCCCGCATCGTCCGCGAGGAGATGGACGCCATCGGCGGCCAGGAAGTCCTGCTCCCCGCCCTGCTCCCCAAGGAGCCGTACGAGGCGAGCGGCCGCTGGGAGGAGTACGGCGACCTCCTCTTCCGCCTCAAGGACCGCAAGGGCTCCGACTACCTCCTCGGCCCCACCCACGAGGAGATCTTCACCCTCACGGTCAAGGACCAGTGCACGTCCTACAAGGACCTGCCGGTGATCCTCTACCAGATCCAGACCAAGTACCGCGACGAGGCCCGCCCCCGCTCCGGCGTGCTCCGGGGCCGCGAGTTCCAGATGAAGGACTCGTACAGCTTCGACACCACCGACGAGGGCCTGGCCGCCTCGTACGCGCTGCACCGCGAGGCGTACACCAAGATCTTCGAGCGTCTCGGCCTGGACTACCGCATCGTCTCCGCCGTCTCCGGCGCCATGGGCGGCTCCGCCTCCGAGGAGTTCCTCGCCCCCGCCGCGGCCGGTGAGGACACCTTCGTCGACTGCCCGTCCTGCGACTACGCCGCGAACACCGAGGCCGTCACGGTCAAGATCGCCCCGGTCGAGGGCGCCGACCACGGCCCCGTCGAGGAGCTGGACACCCCCGACACCCCGACCATCGAGGCCCTCGCCGCGCACCTGGGCGTCCCGGCATCCGCGACGCTGAAGAACCTCCTGGTGAAGGTCGACGGCGAGATCGTCGCGGTCGGCGTCCCCGGTGACCGTGAGGTCGACCTCGGCAAGCTCGGCGAGCACCTCGCGCCCGCCACCGTCGAGCTGGTGACCGCCGAGGACTTCGTCGACCGCCCCGACCTGGTCCGCGGCTACGTCGGTCCGCAGGGGCTGGCCGGCACCGCGTTCCGCTACCTCGCCGACCCGCGGGTCGCGAGCGGCACCGCCTGGATCACCGGCGCCAACAAGCAGGGTATGCACGCCAAGAACGTCGTCGTCGGCCGCGACTTCGAGGTCGACCAGTACCTCGACGTGGTCGTCGTCGAGCCGGGCGACCCCTGCCCCAAGTGCGGCACCGGCCTGCGCATCGACCGGGCCATCGAGATCGGCCACATCTTCCAGCTCGGCCGCAAGTACGCGGACGCTTTCGAGCTGGACGTGCTCGGCCAGAACGGCAAGCCCGCGCGCGTCACCATGGGCTCGTACGGCATCGGCGTCTCCCGCGCGGTGGCGGCGCTCGCCGAGCAGAGCCACGACGAGTCCGGCCTGTGCTGGTCCCGCGAGGTCGCCCCGGCCGATGTGCACGTCGTCGCGGCAGGCAAGGCCAAGCAGACCGAACTCGCCCTGGAGATCGGTGAGAAGCTCGGCGCCGCGGGCCTGCGCGTGCTGGTCGACGACCGCCCCGGTGTCTCGCCCGGCGTGAAGTTCACCGACGCCGAGCTGATCGGTGTCCCGACCATCGTGGTCGCCGGTCGGCGCGCGGGCGAAGGCGTCGTCGAGGTCAAGGACCGCCGCACGGGCGAGCGCGAGGAGCTCTCCGTCGAGGACGCGGTCGCGCGACTCAGCGCCTGACACGTGCTACGGGGCCGACCGGGGCGAGAGCGCCTCGGCCGGCCCTTTCGGCGTGCCTGGGTGGCTGTGGCTGCGGAGTGCGTGAGGGGAGCCGTGCCTGCTCCGGGGCCCCATGCGGGACGGAGCCGCGCACCGCGCATGGGGCGCTCGCACCGTGCGCGTCCTTGCCGGGGCCCACGCCCCCCCGCACCGTGCGGCCCTGTTCCGGGCCCCATGAGCCTGCCACACGCGCGGCCTCGCGCCGCAGGCAACCGCGTATCGCGCATGAGGCGGAGGAGCCTCATACGGCACGGAGCCGCGCACCACGCACGGGGCGGAGGGGCCTCATGCGGCACGGGGCGGAGCAGCCCCATGCGGCACGGAGCCACACACCGTCCATGGGGCGGACCGGCCCCATGCCTCCGCACCATGCGGAGAAGAGCCGCCGCCCCATGCGTGACCCACGAGCCACAGGGCGACGGGGCCGGCTGCACGAGGCCCGGGCGGAGTGGTGGGGGAGCGCCCCATGCCCCCGTTCAGAGCCAGGTGGCGAATTCCAGGAGGAGTTCGCCGTGGCGGCGGTCGCCCGATGCGGTTTCGCGGACTCCGGCGGCCACCGCGCGGTAGAGCGTCCAGTCGCGCAGCCGGTCCCGGTCGACCTCCAGTGACTCGGCGAGCTTCGCCACCCGGCGGCGGGTCGCGGCCGCGGCGCCCGAACCGGCCGCCAGGTCCTCGAAGCGGTCCGTGACCAGCGCCGCGAGATCGTAGGCCCGCTCGCCGATCACCGGGACGGGGCCCACCGCCAGCCACGGCGCCCGCTCCCCGGCCAGGACCTTGCCCTGACGGAACGCGCCATGCAGCACGTACTCCTCGGTGGCCGAGTCCGGCAGCGCACGGCGCAGCTCCGCCGCCTGCTCCACGAGCGGGGCGGCCGTCGGCGTCCGTGTCCCCGCCGTGCGCAGCGCCTCCACCGCCTCCTCCGTACGGCCCGACAGCGTCTCGAAACCGTGGTCCCCGCCGGGCGGCGCCACCCAGAGGCGGCGTACCGTTCCTGCAGCCTCCAGCAGCGCCTTCGCCGACGGCAGCGACCGCAGCGAGACCGCGCCCTGGAGACGCTCCAGCAGCAGCGCGCCGCTCGCCTCGTCCGCCTGCAGCAGCCGGACCGCGCCCCAGCCGTCCCACAGCCGCAGCACCGCGGCCTCCTGCGCGTGCGAGCGGCCCGGGACGGGGAACTTGAGCGCCGCCGGGGTCCCGTCCTGCTGCCGGACGAGGGCGACCAGGCTGCTGCGGCCCCCGGGTGCGTCCACCCGCTCCAGCGTCAGCCCCCAGGCGTCGAGCCGCTCCTGAACCGCCGACGGCAGCGCGGCCAGCCAGGCGCGCACGGGGGCGGCCGGGTCGCTGCCGAGGGAGTTCACCAGCCGCCGCGGTGGTTCGACGGGTGCCGTTGCCATGCCTTGCCGTCCCTTTCCGGGATCCTGGGCCGCCCGGCCCGCCAGGGCCCGCGGCCGGTCGTCAGAGCGCGTTCGCCGAGGCGCTCGCGGAGGGGGACGGGGCGCTGGTCGCCGCCCGTTCCACGAGCCCAGGGAAGGCTACGCCGCTGCCGCGCCAGCGCACCGCACGCACCGCCGCCTCCCGCAGCGCGGCGGCCGCGTCCGCCCGGCGCTTCTCGTCACCCGAGCGGACCAGCCCCGCGTAGACGGCGGCGAGCCGGTCCTCCAACTCGGCGGCGAGGCGGACCGCGGCGGCGGCGTCCGGCACCGGGAAGGGCAGCTCGTACGCGGCGGCCGCCGCCGCGGGGGTGCCGCCGAGGTCGCGCACCGTGCGGTGCAGCGCGTCGCGGCGCGCACGGTGGGCGTCGTACGCCTCGCGGGCCTCCTTGCGGCGGTCGTCGGCGATCCGTCCGCCGACCACGCCGTAGCCGTAGACGGCGGCGTGCTCGGCGGCCAGGGCGCTCTGCACGGCGGACAACTGCGTGGGGCGGGCATCTGCGGGGCGCGGGGAGGGCGTCACGGGGCGGGCCTGTTCCTTCGGTGAGTGGGGGAGTGTGCCGGGACGGGGCACGGGGCGGCCCGCACGGTGCGGGCGCCCCGTGCGGACCGGAGCGGGGGCCGCGTGCGCCGGGCGCCCGTCCGGACTGTGGCGGTCCGGTGCGTACCGGCCGTCTCACCCGGTGGCGGTCAGCAGATACGCGTGGGCGGCGCCGGCGGCGGCCACCGAGGCCAGCAGGCGGGCCAGGTCGGGCGGCGCGGTGCGCAGCGTGCGGGTACGGGCGTCGGCCAGGCGGCGCTCGGCGTCGGCCAGCGCGGTGCGCGCCGCCTTCTCGTCACCGGGCACCCCGGAGCCGGGCGCCGCGGACCCGTCGTCCCCCTGCTTCGACGCCGCGGCCTTCTGCGGGGCCTCGGCCCTCGGCGATGCGCCGGACTCCGGCGAGGCGTCCGGTTTCCCGGAGGCGCCGGACGCCGACGGCCCGGCCGGACCCGTCGGCCCGCCGCCGGGGGAGGACGCACCGTCGGCGGGCCGGGCGCCGAACGCCTCGGCGTGGCGCGCCACTTCGGCGCGGAGCGGCCCTAGGCGCGTCCCCAGCGAGGGATGGGCCGCGAGGGTCGCGTCGTAACGGGCCAGCAGGCGCGTGCTGTCGCCCGCCGCCGCGGCCCGCAGCCGCTCGGTGGCCGCGGTCTGCCGCCCACGGGGCGTCCCGGAACCGTCGGAGCAGCCGCTCAGCAGGGGGGCGGCGCCCAGCACGGCACCGGCCAGCAGGGTCGTTCTGCGCGTGAGCGCCACGTTCGGCACGTTCCACATCCCGGGTCTTCCGTAGTGATCACCGCTGGCGAGCGTATCCGCGACCGGCCACCGAATCGTCAGTACCCCGCCGGAACAGATAGGCTTTGACCCGACACGCGACCCACCCACAACAGCACACGCGGCCGAGGAGTCACCCGGATGAGCACCACCCAGAGCGAGAGGCTGCGCGGGCTGCTTGAACCGCTCGTCGCCGCGCGAGAGCTGGATCTGGAAGAGATCGACGTGACCCCCGCGGGCAAACGGCGGGTGCTGCGGGTCGTGGTGGATTCCGACGCGGGCGTCCAGCTCGACGAGTGCGCCGAGCTCAGTCGCGAGGTCTCGCAGGCGCTGGACGACTCCGACGTGATGGGCGGCGCCCCGTACACCCTTGAGGTCACCTCGCCCGGCGCCGACCGGCCGCTGACCGAGCTGCGGCACTACCGCCGCGCCGTCGGCCGGCTGATCAAGGCGCAGCTGCGCGAGGGCGGCGAACTGGTGGCCCGTATCCAGGCGGTGGACGAGGACGGCCTCGACCTGGAGGTTCCGGGCGTCAAGGGCCGCAAACCGACCCAGCGGCGCCTCGCCTTCGACGAGGTCGCCAAGGCGCGGGTCGAGCTGGAGTTCAACCGTAAGAGCGAGTCGTCCGATCGGCGCGGTGCGCAGGACGACGAGAAGATCGACGAGAGTCAGGAGGAGGCGTAGCCGTGGATATCGACATGAGTGCCCTGCGGGGTTTGGTGCGGGAGAAGGAGATCTCCTTCGACCTGCTGGTCGAGGCGATCGAGTCGGCCCTCCTCATCGCCTACCACCGTACCGACGGCAGCCGCCGTCAGGCGCGGGTGCAGCTGGACCGCAGCACCGGCCATGTGACGGTGTGGGCGAAGGAAGATGCGGCGGACCTGGAGCCGGGCGAGGAGCCCCGCGAGTTCGACGACACCCCGTCCGGCTTCGGCCGGATCGCGGCGACCACCGCCAAGCAGGTCATCCTGCAGCGGCTGCGGGACGCCGAGGAGGAGATCACCTTCGGCGAGTTCGCCGGACGTGAGGGCGACGTCATCACCGGCGTCGTCCAGCAGGGCAAGGACCCCAAGAACGTCCTCGTGGACGTCGGTCCGATGGAGGCCATGCTCCCCGTACAGGAGCAGGTCCCCGGTGAGGACTACTCGCACGGCACCCGGCTGCGGTCGTACGTCGTCCGGGTCGCCAAGGGCGTCCGCGGCCCGTCCGTGACGCTGTCGCGTACCCACCCCAACCTGGTGAAGAAGCTCTTCGCCATGGAGGTGCCGGAGATCGCCGACGGTTCCGTCGAGATCGCCGCCATCGCGCGTGAGGCCGGGCACCGTACGAAGATCGCGGTGCGCTCCACGCGCTCCGGGCTCAACGCCAAGGGCGCCTGCATCGGCCCCATGGGCGGTCGGGTGCGCGCGGTCATGGCCGAGCTGCACGGCGAGAAGATCGACATCGTGGACTGGTCCGACGACCCGGCCGAGCTGGTGGCGCACGCGCTGTCGCCGGCCCGGGTCAGCAAGGTCGAGGTCGTCGACCTCGCCGCGCGTTCCGCCCGGGTCACCGTCCCCGACTACCAGCTGTCGCTGGCCATCGGCAAGGAGGGGCAGAACGCCCGCCTCGCCGCCCGGCTGACCGGCTGGCGTATCGACATCCGCCCGGACACCGAGCAGCAGGCCCCCCGGGACTGAGCCGCACGGCACGCCCCCGCGGCACCGCTCGGGAAATTGAGTGGTGCCGCGGGGGCCGACCGGGAATTCTGATGGAGTCGTCCGGCCTTTACCCCATCGGGGTGAGGCCGGCGCGGGGAGGTAGACTTAAGCAGTGTCTGGCCGGACGCATGCCCGCGCATGCCCTGAGCGAACCTGTGTGGGATGCCGGGAGCGAGCGGCCAAGGGCGATTTGCTGCGCATCGTGGCGATGGAGGGTGAGTGCACCCCCGATCCTCGCGGTACGCTGCCCGGCCGGGGTGCTCATGTGCACCCGACACGGGTCTGTCTCGACCTGGCGGTCCGCCGCCGGGCGTTCAACCGGGCCTTCCGGGGCCCGGGGCCGTTCGATGCAGCGGCCTTGCGGCAGTACATCGAAGGCGTCGAACAGCGGCCCGGGCAATAACGCACGAATGCACAGCGCACGGAAAACCCCGTGCGGTCAGGTACCTCGCGAGTCGGAAGTAGGTCGAGATTGCGATGAGCACTCGATGAGTACGCGATGAGTACGCCCATGAAGTAGCGACGGTCCGGTGGACAACCCGGACCTAGAAGGAGCGAAGTGGCTAAGGTCCGGGTATACGAACTCGCCAAGGAGTTCGGAGTGGAGAGCAAGGTCGTCATGGCCAAGCTCCAAGAACTTGGCGAATTCGTCCGATCGGCATCCTCGACGATCGAGGCACCGGTTGTTCGCAAGTTGACCGACGCTTTCCAGGCGGGTGGCGGCAGCGGCCGCGCCGCCGGCAAGCCCGCGGCGCCGCGCAAGGCTGCGCCCGCAAAGCCGTCCGCGCCCTCCCCGGCGCAGGCGGCGCGTCCGGCTGCCCCGAAGCCGGGCGCCCCCAAGCCTGGTGCACCCAAGCCGGGCCCCGCGGCCCCGGCCGCGCCCGAGGCGCCCAAGAGCGAGGCGCCCAAGAGCAGCGCGCCCACCCCGGGTCCGCGCCCGGCGTCGGCCCGTCCGGCCCCCAAGCCCGCTCCGGCCGCCCCCGCGCAGCCCGAGTTCCAGGCCCCGCCGTCCGCGCCCGCCGCACAGCCCGGCCCGCGCCCCGGCGCCACCCCCGGCCCCCGTCCGGCGCGCCCCGCGCCGCAGGGCGGCCAGGGTGGTCAGGGCCGCGGCAACGCCCCGCGTCCCGGTGGCGAGCGCGCCCCGCGTCCCGGCGGCGGTCGTCCGTCCGGCCCGCGTCCGGGTAACAACCCCTTCACCTCCGGTGGCTCCACGGGCATGGCCCGTCCGCAGGCCCCCCGTCCCGGTGGCGCGCCGCGCCCCGGCGGCCAGGGTGGTCCCGGTGGTCCCCGTCCGCAGGGCGGCGGCCAGGGTGGTCCCCGTCCCCAGGGTCAGGGCGGCGCCCGTCCGACCCCCGGTGGTATGCCCCGTCCGCAGGGTGCGGCCCCCGGTGGCGCCCCGCGTCCCGGCGGCGGTAACCGTCCGAACCCGGGCATGATGCCGCAGCGTCCGGCTGCCGGCCCGCGTCCGGGCCCCGGCGGCCGTGGCCCCGGCGGTGCCGGTCGTCCCGGTGGCGGCGGCGGTCGTCCTGGTGGCGGTGGCGGTTTCGCCGGTCGTCCCGGTGGCGGCGGTGGTCGTCCTGGTGGCGGTGGCGGTTTCGCCGGTCGTCCCGGTGGCGGTGGCCCCGGTGGCGGCGGCTTCGGCGGTCGTCCCGGTTTCGGTGGCCGTCCCGGCGGCCCCGGTGGCCGCGGTGGCACGCAGGGTGCGTTCGGTCGCCCCGGCGGTCCCGCGCGTCGCGGTCGTAAGTCGAAGCGGCAGCGTCGCCAGGAGTACGAGGCCATGCAGGCCCCGTCGGTGGGCGGCATCATGCTGCCGCGCGGCAACGGCGCGAAGGTCCGCCTCTCGCGTGGTGCCTCGCTGACCGACTTCGCCGAGAAGATCAACGCGAACCCGGCCTCGCTGGTCCAGGTCATGCTGAACCTCGGCGAGATGGTGACCGCGACCCAGTCCGTCTCCGACGAGACGCTGGAGCTGCTCGCCGGCGAGATGAACTACGTCGTCGAGATCGTCAGCCCGGAGGAGGAGGACCGCGAGCTGCTCGAGTCCTTCGACATCGAGTTCGGCGAGGACGAGGGCGGCGAGGAGATGCTCGTCGCGCGTCCGCCGGTCGTGACCGTCATGGGTCACGTCGACCACGGTAAGACCCGACTGCTGGACGCGATCCGCAAGACGAACGTCATCGCGGGCGAGGCCGGCGGCATCACGCAGCACATCGGTGCGTACCAGGTCTCCACCGAGGTCAACGACGAAGAGCGCCGCATCACCTTCATCGACACCCCCGGTCACGAGGCGTTCACCGCCATGCGTGCCCGTGGTGCCAAGTCGACCGACATCGCGATCCTCGTGGTGGCGGCCAACGACGGTGTCATGCCGCAGACGATCGAGGCCCTGAACCACGCCAAGGCGGCCGAGGTGCCGATCGTGGTCGCGGTCAACAAGATCGACGTCGAGGGCGCCGACCCGACCAAGGTGCGCGGTCAGCTCACCGAGTTCGGTCTGGTGGCCGAGGAGTACGGCGGCGACACCATGTTCGTCGACATCTCCGCGCGCCAGGGCACCAACATCGAGCAGCTGCTGGAGGCCGTGGTCCTGACCGCGGACGCCTCGCTCGACCTGCGCGCCAACGCGGAGCAGGACGCCCAGGGCATCGCGATCGAGGCCCACCTCGACCGTGGCCGCGGCGCCGTGGCGACCGTCCTGGTCCAGCGCGGCACCCTGCGGGTCGGCGAGACCATGGTCGTCGGCGACGCCTACGGCCGTGTCCGCGCCATGCTCGACGACAAGGGCAACAACGTCGAGGAAGCGGGTCCGTCGACCCCCGTCCTGGTCCTGGGTCTCACCAACGTCCCCGGCGCCGGCGACAACTTCCTCGTCGTCGACGAGGACCGTACGGCCCGCCAGATCGCCGAGAAGCGCGCGGCGCGCGAGCGCAATGCCGCCTTCGCCAAGCGCACCCGCCGGGTGTCCCTCGAGGACCTCGACAAGGTGCTCAAGGCCGGCGAGGTGCAGCAGCTCAACCTCATCATCAAGGGCGACGCGTCCGGTTCGGTCGAGGCCCTGGAGTCCTCGCTGCTCCAGCTCGACGTCGGCGAAGAGGTCGACATCCGGGTGCTGCACCGCGGCGTCGGTGCGGTCACGGAGTCCGACATCAACCTGGCGTCCGGCTCCGACGCGATCGTCATCGGCTTCAACGTGCGCGCCGAAGGCCGTGCCACGCAGATGGCCGACCGCGAGGGCGTCGACGTCCGGTACTACTCGGTCATCTACCAGGCGATCGAGGAGATCGAGGCGGCCCTCAAGGGCATGCTCAAGCCGGAGTACGAGGAGGTCGAGCTCGGTACCGCGGAGATCCGCGAGATCTTCCGCTCGTCCAAGCTCGGCAACATCGCGGGTGTCCTCATCCGCTCCGGCGAGGTCAAGCGCAACACCAAGGCGCGCCTCATCCGCGACGGCAAGGTGGTCGCGGAGGACCTCACGATCCAGGGCCTGCGCCGCTTCAAGGACGACGTCACCGAGATTCGCGAAGGTTTCGAGGGCGGTATCAACCTCGGCAACTACAACGACATCAAGATCGACGACGTCATCGCGACGTACGAGATGCGCGAGAAGCCGCGCGGCTGATCACGTAGCGCACCGTCCGCGCGGAGCCCGGCCCCCTTCGGGGCGGCCGGGCGGCGGGCGGACCCGGGGCCGGTCGGCGGAGCGTAATTTCCGTCGATCGGCCCCGGCCGTTGCGTGTACGGTGCGAGGGACTCGCGATTCCGAGGCCCCACGGGTGGCTCTACCCGTCGTACATGTACGTAGGGACACTGTCCTTCGACCTGCTTCTCGGCGACGTACGGTCGCTCAAGGAGAAGCGCTCCGTCGTCCGCCCGATCGTCGCCGAGCTGCACCGCAAGTACGCGGTGAGCGTCGCGGAGGTCGGGGACCAGGATCTGTACCGCCGGGCCACCATCGGCCTCGCGGTGGTCTCCGGGGACGCGGGGCACCTCACCGAGGTGATGGACCGCTGCGAGCGCCTGGTCGCCGCACGGCCCGAAGTGGAGCTGCTGTCGGTACGCCGACGGCTGCACGGCGACGACGACTGGTCATGACGGCCGGGCGGACGGACGCCGGTGGAAGCACAATTGTGGAAGATACGAAGGAGACGGACCAGTGGCCGACAATGCGCGGGCGAAGAAGCTGGCGGACCTCATCCGGGAGGTGGTCGCCCAGAAGCTGCAGCGTGGCATCAAGGACCCGCGGCTCGGCACGCACGTGACCATCACGGACACCCGGGTCACCGGCGACCTGCGGGAGGCGACGGTCTTCTACACGGTGTACGGCGACGACGAGGACCGGGCCAGCGCCGCCGCGGGCCTGGAGAGCGCCAAGGGCATCCTGCGCTCGGCGGTCGGCGCCGCGGCCGGGACGAAGTTCACGCCGACGCTGACGTTCGTCGCGGACGCCCTGCCGGAGAACGCCAAGACGATCGAGAACCTGCTCGACAAGGCACGGGCCTCGGACGCCAAGGTGCGGGAGGTGTCGTCGGGCGCGCAGTACGCCGGTGAGGCCGACCCGTACCGCAAGCCGGGCGACGACGAGGACGACGAGGGCGCAGCCGCAGAATGAAGCGTAAGAACACCGGGCCGGACGGTCTTGTCATCGTCGACAAGCCGTCCGGCTTCACGTCGCACGACGTCGTGGCGAAGATGCGGGGCATGGCCCGGACACGCCGGGTCGGCCACGCAGGGACCCTCGACCCGATGGCGACGGGCGTCCTCGTCCTCGGCATCGAGCGGGCCACCAAGCTGCTGGGCCACCTCGCGCTGACGGAGAAGGAGTACGTCGGCACGGTGCGGCTTGGGCAGACCACCGTCACCGACGACGCGGAGGGCGAGATCACCGCGTCCAAGGCGGCGCACGGCCTGGCGCGGGGGGACATCGACGCGGGCGTCGCGGAGCTGTCCGGCGCGATCATGCAGGTGCCGTCGAAGGTCAGCGCCATCAAGATCGACGGTAAGCGTTCGTACTCGCGGGTGCGGAACGGCGAGGACGTCGAGATCCCGGCCCGGCCGGTCACCGTCTCGTCGTTCGTCGTCCACTCCGTGCACGAGGCCGAGGCGGAGGACGGCACCCCGGTGACCGACCTGCTGGTCTCGGTCACCTGCTCCTCGGGGACGTACATCCGCGCCCTCGCCCGGGACCTGGGCGCGGGGCTGGGTGTCGGCGGGCATCTGACGGCGCTGCGGCGCACCCGCGTCGGGCCGTACAAGCTCGACCGGGCGCGGACCCTGGAGCAGCTGCAGGGCGCGGTGGACGACACCGAAGGCGCCGGGCTGCCGGTGATGCCGATCGGCGAGGCGGCGGCTGCCGCCTTCACCCGGTGGGACGTCACCGTGTCGCAGTCCCGGCTGCTGATGAACGGCGCGCGGATCCCGATGCCGCTGTTCGAGACCGACGGCCCGGTCGCGGCCTTCGACCCGGACGGCACCTTCCTCGCCCTGGTGGAGAACCAGGGCGGCCGGGCCAAGAGCCTGGCGGTGTTCGCCTAGAGCGGACGAGCACCGTACGGGGCTGTGCGGCCCGGTGTGGAGTGATCGGGGGAGCCGGTCCGGAGCTTTTGGCTTCGGGCCGGCTCTCTGTGTTGGGGGAGAGGCGGGGTCGCTCCGCGTGGGGGGGCGGGGCCTGGGCTGCGCTGCGTGAGGCGGGGCGTGGTGCGTGGGCCCCATGCGGCGGGCCCCGTGGGTGGGGTTGGGTGGCCCCATGCGGGGCGTGGCTTGCCGGTCGTTCCGGCCCCGTGCCGTTGCTCCGGCTCTGCCCTGTGCCGGTCGTTCCGGCCCCGTACTGTCGCTCCGCTCCGCCCCGTGCGGCGGGCCCCGTGCCCCTCGTGCGGGGCGCCCCATGCACGCGCCCCAGGGGCTCGGGGCGTGCGCCCCAGGGGGTTCGGGGCGGTGAGGCCACCCTTCTCGGGTGGCGGGGGGCCCGGCATGGCAGTCTTAGACCTGCGTCATGCCGAATTGACGCAGTGGACGGACAAGAGTTCGGGCGAGGAGCGGGCACAGTGCAGCGCTGGCGTGGCTTGGAGGACATTCCCGAGGGCTGGGGGCGCAGCGTCGTCACCATCGGCTCGTACGACGGAGTGCACCGCGGCCACCAATTGATCATCGGTGAGACCGTCGCGCGCGCCCGGGAGCTGGGTATCCCCGCGGTGGTGGTCACCTTCGACCCGCACCCCAGCGAGGTCGTCCGTCCCGGTACCCATCCGCCGCTGCTCGCCCCGCACCACCGGCGCGCGGAGCTGATGGGGGAGCTGGGTGTCGACGCCGTTCTGGTGCTGCCGTTCACCCGGGAGTTCTCGCAGCTGGCGCCCGCCGATTTCGTGGCGAAGGTGCTGGCCGACAAGTTGCATGCGCGGGTCGTCGTCGAGGGCCCCAACTTCCGCTTCGGACACAAGGCGAAGGGCACCGTCGAGACCCTCGCCGAGTTGGGCGTGGCCCACGGCTTCACGGTCGAGGTCGTCGACCTCGTGGAGCGGGGCTCGGCGGGCGGCGGGGTGCCGTTCTCGTCCACGCTCACCCGTCGGCTGGTCGCCGAGGGCGACGTCGCGGGCGCGGCGGAGGTCCTGGGCCGGCCGCACCGCGTCGAGGGCGTCGTCGTCCGCGGTGCGCAGCGCGGCCGTGAACTGGGCTTCCCCACCGCGAACGTGGAGACGCTGCCGCACACCGCGATCCCGGCCGACGGGGTCTACGCGGGGCTGCTGCATGTCGAGGGCGAGGCGATGCCCGCGGCCGTATCGGTGGGCACCAACCCGCAGTTCGACGGGAAGACCCGCACCGTCGAGGCGTACGCGATCGACCGCGTGGGGCTGGACCTGTACGGCCTGCACGTCGCGGTGGACTTCCTCGCGTACATCCGCGGTCAGGAGAAGTTCGCCACGCTCGACGCGCTGCTGGAGCGGATGGCGATCGATGTGAAGCAGGCCCGTGAGCTGATCGCCGCGGCGGGCTGAGCCCGGCCGCGCGGGGCCGCGCCATGCGAGAGGGCGCCCGGGGAACTCCCCGGGCGCCCTTCGTCGTCCGCGCCATGCGTGGTGCGTGGTGCGTGGTGCGTGCGCCCCGTGCGCCATGCGTCGTGCGCGAAGCCACGCGTCATGCCCCGCGCCCCATGCCTCGCGCCCCATGCGCGGGGCGCCACGCACACGCAGCGGGGCCCGGCACCGTGAAGTGCCGGGCCCCGTCCGCCTGGTGTGGGTCACCTACCGCGTCACTGCGGAGGCTGCTGCTGCCACCCCTGCTGGTCGGGCTGCGGCGCGTCCGGGGCGGGCTGCTGCTGTTGCCAGTGGGCGGGCGGCTGCTGCGGCTGCTGGGTCCAGCCGCCCTGCTGCGGCGGGTAACCGGCCGGCGGCTGCGCCTGGGGCTGCTGCTGCGGCTGACCCTGCTGCGGGTACTGCTGCTGCCCGTACGGGTCCTGGGCGTACGGATCCTGGCCCATCTGCTGGCCCTGCTGCGGGTACATTCCCTGGGCCTGCTGGGCGCGCGAGAAGTCCTCGGCGACCAGTGCGGAGAGGTTGAAGTACGCCTCGCGGGTCTTGGGCCGCATCATGTCGAGGTCGACCTCGGCACCGGCGGCCAGGTGTTCGTCGAACGGCACCACGACCACACCGCGGCAGCGCGTCTCGAAGTGCGACACGATGTCGTCGATCTTGATCATCTTGCCGGTCTCGCGGACCCCGGAGATCACCGTGATACCGCGCTGCACCAGGTCGGCGTAGCCGTGCGCGGAGAGCCAGTCCAGCGTGGTGCTGGCGCTGCTCGCACCGTCGACGGACGGCGTGGAGATGATGATCAGCTGGTCGGCGAGGTCCAGGACGCCGCGCATGGCGCTGTAGAGCAGGCCCGTACCGGAGTCGGTGAGGATGACCGGGTATTGGCGGCCCAGGACGTCGATCGCGCGGCGGTAGTCGTCGTCGTTGAACGTCGTGGAGACCGCCGGGTCGACGTCGTTGGCGAGGATCTCCAGACCGGACGGCGCCTGCGAGGTGAACCGGCGGATGTCCATGTAGCTGTGCAGATGCGGGATGGCGTGCACCAGGTCACGGATGGTCGCGCCGGTCTCGCGGCGCACGCGGCGGCCGAGGGTGCCGGCGTCCGGGTTCGCGTCGATCGCCAGGATCTTGTCCTGCCGCTCGGAGGCGAGCGTGGCGCCGAGCGCGGTGGTGGTCGTCGTCTTGCCGACGCCGCCCTTGAGGCTGATCACCGCGATCCGGTAGCAGGACGTCACCGGCGTACGGATCAGCTCCAGCTTGCGCTGCCGCTCCGCCTCCTCCTTCTTCGCGCCCAGCTTGAACTTGGACGGCTGCGCGTTGGCGCCCGGCTTGCGCCGCTTGGGCTGGTTGCGCAGCAGCCGGTCGGAGGTCAGCTCGACCGCGGCGCTGTAGCCCAGCGGCGCACCCGGCGTGGCCCGCTGCTGCGGCTGCTGCTGACCCGGCTGGGAGTACGAGGCGTAGTTCGCGCCGCCCGCCTGCTGGCCCGGCAGCGGCTGGTGCGGGACCTGCCCCTGCTGCGCGGCCTGCTGGGCCTGCTGGGCCTGCTGTGCCGCCTGTGCCTGCTGGGCGGCGTGGGCCTGTTGGGCCTGCTGCGCGGCCTGCGCCTGCGGGTCGTAGCCGGCCTGTGCGGGCTGACCCTGCTGGGGGTAGCCGGCCTGTGCCGGCTGCTGGGCCTGCGGGGGGTAGGCGGCCTGTTGCGGGTACGTCTGCGGCTGCTGCTGCGGGTACCCCTGCGCGGGTTGCGGATAGCCGTACGCCGACTGCTGGGCGGGCGCCTGCTGCTGGGGCTGCTGCGGGTAGCCGTACGCGGGTTGCGGATAGCCGTACGCGCCCGGCTGGTGCTGGGGCGCCTGCTGCGGGTAGCCGCCCTGCTGGGGGTAGCCCTGCTGCGGCGCGGCCTGCTGCGGGAAACCGGCCTGGGGCTGGGGCTGCTGCGGGGCCTGCGGCTGCTGCGGGGGCAACTCCTGCCCCGGCTGCGGCTGCTGGGCCTGCTGCGGGGGCTGCTGGGCCTGGGCCTGCTGGGCCTGCGCGGTGCGCGGGTCGGCGGGCTGGTACTCCGGCGGCAGCGGCGGCAGCCCGCCCTGCGCGGCGGGGTCCGTCTGCGCGGGCCACGGCGCGCCCTGCGGCGGCACGCCCGGCTGTGCCCCGCCCTGCGGCGGCACATCCTGCGGGGCGCCACCCTGCTGCGGGGCCTGGGGCGGGTTCTGCTGCGGCTGCGCGGCGGCCTGCTCCGGCGCGGGCGGTGCGGCCGGTGCCTGCTCGGGCTGTACCGCCTGCGGGACCTGGGGCGGTACCGGCTGCGCGGTGGCCTGCGGATCCGGCTGCTCGGGCGCCGGCGGTGCGGGCGGGGCCTGCTGCGCGGCGGCCTGCCCGGCGTCGGGCCCCGGGGTGTCGGCCACGGGGGCCTGCGGTGCGGCCGGTGCCGCCTCCTCCGCCGGTGCGTCGTCCTCGTCGTCGCCCCACAGGGAGGCCGACGGGTCGGCGCCCGTACCGGAGCGGACGTTGCCGCCGCCCGGGGCCGGGGCGTCGGCGGGCGCGGCCTCCGCCTGGGGCGCGGCCGGAGGCTCCGGGGCGTCCGCGGGCTCCTGCGGGCGCAGCATCGGGAAACCGGGCGGCGCGGCGTCGGCGGGCGGCGGCACCGGGGCGCCGGGGCCGTCCTGCGGTGCACCGGCCGGCGGACCCGCGACACCCGGGCCGGACAGCGGCTGTCCGGTGGGCGGCGGGGGAGAGGCGGGGGACGGGGCGGGCGCCATGGGCGTGCCCGCCCCGCCGCTGGTGTCGTTGCTCGCGTACCAGGCCGGAGCCGCGAAATCGATCTTGAATTCGCCCGTCAGGTCGAACTCGGACTGCTCGTCGTCAGGGTCGTTCCCGTCCGGGCGGAAAGCCTCCCGCTCGTTCACTGTGCCTCCTGGTGTACTGCAACGCACCTGAACGGCAGGACCGGATACAGGCGGATCGATCGGATGTCACGGAATTCGGAACACCCCGCCCGGGGTTGCGCCAACACTGCTTACTCCATCCCCGTATCGGCTGCCGTCCGGTGTGCTCCTGCGGCGACATACAGCCTAATCAAGAGTCGGGCCCGAACGGCAGTCGACGTCATGTCGTCTTCTGACCCCGCGGTACGCCTACGGGCGCACCCGAGGATGCGCCCGTAGGGAAAGCCCCGCTCCGCGGGCGCGGGGCGCCCGGCGTCGTCAGTCCATCCGGCGCGGTCCGCCGAGCAGATTGGTCTCCGCCTCGGTGGGTTGCGTCATCACGAACTGGTGGCTGTCGCGCGTACACCAGAGCATCGCGTTGTCGCTCAACGTCGGCAGCACCGCGCCGACCTGCTCCGGAAGACGCATCACACGGGTGACGACCTCCGCCTCCTCCGGCGACAGCCGCTGCAGTCCGACCAGATCCGCCCGGCCCAGCAGCTGCGGCGAGCGCGGCCCGAGGAACGGCAGCACCGTGAGCACCGACTGCCAGGGACTCGGCGCCAGCTGATTGCGCGGGGGGCGCGCGCCCATGTCCCGCACCACCAGTACGGGGCTGGAGACCGACGGCCCCTGGGGCGCGATCTGACGCACCTCGTGCACCGACACACACTGCTGACCGCCACCGGCGGCCTGCGCCATCTGGCCCCAGGCCGGCGGCCGCGCCGTCTCGACCGCCACGCGTGCGCCGGTGGCGACCGTACGCAGTGCCAGCACCTGCGCCATCCACATGCTGCCGACCAGCGCGATCTCCAACGGCGCGGGGCGCAGCAGGGACAGCACCGCGGGCTGGTTCTGCGGGTCGATGCCGATGATGACGCCGTCGTCGCCGACCGGCAGGGTCAGCGACGCCAGCGACTCGGCCGTCAGCACGTGCGGGCTGCGGCGCGGACCGCGCAGCCCGAAGCCCGGCTGCGGCGTCGGCCCCGACTGCGCCGACCGCTGCTCGTCCGGACGCGGCTGGTGCGAGGGACGGCGCCCCTGCCCGGCGTCCGGCGCCCCGATGGGCGGATTGCGCCAGCCCGTCCCGGAGTTGTTCACACGCGGCTGATACGTGGGAGAGGTCATCAGCGGGTACCTCCGAGGGGAAGCGTGGCGAGCAGACCGGGCAGCTGCTCCCGGTCGAGCCGGACGAGCCCGACCTTCGCCGAACCGGAACGCCGCTCCAACTCCCGCTGCGCGGCGTCGAGTTCGTTCTCGCTGCGGGTCGACAGCCGGACGTAGCCCGAGATCGCGGGCGCCCGCCCGCTGCCGTGCGTCGCGGTCAGCGCGAAGGTGCTCGCCATCGCCGGGGTGCTGGTCAGCAGCTGGGTGACGGCCGCCAACGGCGCACCGCCGGGGCCGAGCTGGGGCCAGCGCCCGATCCAGTACGTGGTGTGCCAGCGGTCGTCGCAGCGCCATGCCCGCGTCGTCTCCTGGGTGCGGCGACCGGAGCGGCTGTCGCGCCCCATGGCGCCGTTGGCGGCCCGCGGGCTCACGCACACCGCAGTGCCGACCGCGGCCACGACCTCCCGCTCGGCCAGCACGCGCGCCCGGACGCCGTGCGAGGTCAGACGGCTCACCAGCTGGTCGGCGGCGCGCAGCAGCGACCGCTTGGCGCCGTCCATCCCGCCGCCGCGGGCCTCGATCGCCTCCGCGCACAGCTCCGGGTCGAGCTTGAGCGCGATCCACGTCAACTGCACCGCGGGGGTCTGCGACTGCGCCTGCAGCGGTGCGTACGAGCGGGCGGCGACGGCCTGTTCGGGCAGGTGCGGCGCCGGCGCCGGCTGGGTGTACTGCACGTACTGCACGGATTCGAGGTGGATGTCCTCGACGTCGAGCGCGGTGTGGAGCACGTCGAGCGGCAGCATGTGGCTGCCGCTGACGGGCCGCAGCGGCTCGTCCCGGGGCTCGACCTGCACCAGGGCGGTCAGGAAGGTGCCGTCCCCGACGAAGCCGACGGCACGCTGATCGGCGTCGGTGTACTCGTACGTGCGCAGCGCCGGGTCGCACTCGACGACCGGGGCGAAGGCCGGCTCGACGCCCTGCGTCGTCGCGGTGCTCGCGGCCTTGCCGCGGCGCTTCATCGCCCGCACGGTCGTGATCCACTCGGGGAGCGGGATCCGGCGGCGGCGGCCGAGCGCGAAGATGACGAGGACGGCGGCGAGCACGACCGCGACGGTCAGCGCGATCACGTTCACGGACGCGCCGACCAGGACCAGCGCGGCGGCGATCTCGATGATGGCCAGCTGCTGGACGCGGACGGGGCCGATACTGCCGATCTGCGGGCGCAGCCGCGGGACCACCGGTCCCCCCGACGAACTCCGGCCCCCTTCTCCGCCGTTGGCCGGATCCGGTCCGTCCTGACCGCCGATTCCCGCGGTGCGCGGTGCCGTGGAAGGCTGTTGTTGCTGTTGCCGCCCATTGCGGCGTCGAGCCCTGGTGGCGCTGGACATCCCCCGGCCTGCTCCTCTACTGGTGGTGTGGCCTCACGGCGTATCAATCGCCGTGGAGACTGGTGCGTTGGAAGGTGGCACCCGTACCGTACGGGTCGATCGACACACGGCATAGTAGAGGGCGCTACGGCTTGAGTGCCGGGGGCGGTCGATGCGGATCCGACACACGGGGAGAGAAAGCAACAATGGCATCACGTCGGGACGAGCTCAATGCGTATTCATTCGCGCGGAAGCGTACGAATGCCGCATTTCTGAAGCCGCTGCCGAGCGGTTCGATCGAGAGTGCGCCGCGCCCGCTGAAAGCTGTGCTGCCGAGCGTCCTGATGGGCGTCGTGATCCTTGTCGGCTTCGGTGCCTGCGGCATCGTGAAGCCGGTCGCGCCCGAGGGCTGGGACAAGGTCGGGGAAAACGTCATCGTGGGGGCCGATTCGACGACCCGTTATGTCGTTCTCTCCGGTGACGGTAGTCAGGGTAAGAAGGAGAAACTCCTCCACCCCGTCCTGAACCTCGCCTCCGCGAAACTCCTTCTCGACCCCGATAAGTACAAAGTCGTGAATGTGAAGGAATCCGAGCTGGACGGAAAGATCGCACACGGTCCCGCCGTCGGAATTCCGTTCGCCCCCGACCGTCTTCCCAATGCCACGGATGCCGGAAAGGCGAAGACCTGGGCCGTCTGCGACCGTCCGGGCAGCGGTATCAACAGCAAGGCCCAGCAGGCCGTGTTCGTCCTCGGGGGCAAGGACAAGAACCTCGTCGAGGACAAGGGGCGCCTCGACATGCACCAGGTGCTCTTCGTGCGCGACCCGCAGAAGAAGCTCTGGCTGGTCGACCACAACGGCTTCAAGTTCGCACTCGACGCCACCCTGGGCGGGCGCATCGCCGCGCCGGCGGGCCAGGGCTCGAAGGACCCCGACCTGCTCCTGCGCCGCGTGCTCTTCAAGGAGGCCGAGCCGCAGGACGTGACGCAGCAGTGGATGGACACCCTCATCAAGAGCCCGGTGCCGATCTACCTGCCGATCGTCCCGGGGGCCGGCAAGCCCTCGCACGCCTCCGGTGTCCCGCCGCAGCACCGGACCATCGGCACCGTCCTCGAAATCCCCGGCAGCGCGGACCAGAGCGCGACGGACGGTGAGAAGGCGGGCAAGAAGTACGTCGTCACCGCGGGTGGCGTACAGCAGGTGTCGGACTTCGTCGCCAAGCTTCTGATGGAGGGGCCGAACGCCCAGCAGGTGCACCCCGACAGCTCGGCCATGACGCCTGAGCAGGTCTCCACCTCCAGCATCACTCCGATGAGGGACGACAAGGACCGCTTCGTCTCGTATCTGGGCAAGGTGGGGAACACCGATGTCGACATGCCCTGGCCGACCGAAGAGGTCGACATGGCCAACAACTTCGCCGAGGGCTCCCAGACCGGTGGCCTGACCACCCCGACCGAGAACGGTGTCTCCTGCACCGTCTACGACGGCACCACCACCAAGCTTCCCGGCGGCGCCGACAAGGCGCTCGGCTACCCCAACGGCCTGCCGAACATGGGCACCTGGATCGGCAAGGACTACCCGGCGAAGATCGCCAGCGGCGCCTCCTCCTACGTCACGCCCGGCAGCGGCCAGCTCCTCCAGCGGGTCCGCACGCCCCAGGAGAAGGACGGCTCGCTCTACCTGATCACCGACACCGGGCTGCGCTACCGGGTGCCGATCAACAACGACAGCTCCAGCAAGGCGGGCAACGCCAAGCAGGAGGTCAACCAGGCCGCCCTGCGGCTGGGGTACAAGGGCGTCCACGCGGAGCCCATGCTGGCGACCTGGATGGACCTGCTGTCGGAGGGCCCGGTGCTCAGCGTCGACGCCGCCCGCAAGACCGGCACGTCGTAACGGGACGGCGGGCGGCACACCCCGCCCGCACCCGCCCCGTGCATTCCACGGGCGGGTCACCGGATTTCGGTGGCCCGCCCGGCTTTTCCGGATTTGCTCCACGGATTCCGTTGCCTCTCGGAAGGGGCCCGGGAAAATCTTGATGTGTTTCTCCGTGGGCCGATAGAATCCCATCTGTCCACTTCGCATGATGCTTTCTCGAACTGGCCCTACGGGGCGGCCAGTTGGTGTTGTGGTGATCCGGTCACAACGCCGCTCCCTCTGTTGGGAGCGACTGTATGAAGTGGTTAAAGTGGTCGATGGCGCCAGCAGGCGGCGCCGACCGCGCAGCACCGTCGCCGGTGCGGTGCGGGTGACGTGCGAGTCTCATGGGGGACGTTGCGATGAGTGGTAGTCAGTTCACAGTTACCGAAGAAGAGATGGTCGCGTTCAGCGGCAAGATCGGTTCGGTGACGCAGGCGATCGAGGGCGAGATCCGGCACCTCAACACGGTCGTCGACAACATCACCTCCGGCTGGCGGGGCCAGGCGGCCTCTTCGTACAACCAGCTCCAGTCCAAGGTGAACGAGGACGCGACTCGCATCAACCAGCTTCTGAACGAGATCAAGGAAGCGATCGACGGCACGACGAAGAACTACGCGGCCTCGGAAGAAGCGCAGCACGCGTCGATGTCCCACGTGGCCTCCGCCTCGGACTCCCCCTTCGGGTGAGGACCGGCGCCGCTGCGGCGGCGCGGTGAGCCAGTAGCCGCGGCACAGCGATGCGGCATCGCCCGTATCGCGCCGCGGCCGTGTGAATCGACCAGTTCAGTACATTCCGAGGAGAGATCATGTCGGGCCACATTCTCGTCAATGCCGAGACGATCGAGCAGGCGTCCCAGGACGTGAAGCGCACCGCCAACCAGATCCGGCAGCAGCTGGACGACCTGGAGGCCGGCGTCAAGCGCATCGCCACCACCTGGGAAGGCGCGGCGAAGGAGGGCTACCAGGCCCGCCAGCGCGAGTGGGACAAGCGCGCGCACTCCCTGCAGCAGACGCTGGAAGCCATCTCCAAGGCGCTCCACGAGGCGTCCGTGAACTACCGCGACACGGAGCACCGCAACGCCAACATGTGGAACCACTGAGCACCAGCAGGTGACAGCGGCTTCCGCCGCCGCAGGCGGAAACGGCTAACGGCTGAGCAGCCACGAGGCTCGCACAGTGGCAGAAGAGGGCGGGCGCGCTGCACCAGTGCGCCCGCCCTTCTGGCGTCCGGGCCCGCGCCGCTCCCGTAGCCGACGGCCCCCCGTACCGCTTCCTCGTCCCGTCCACCACGCATGGAGAGCAGACAACCCGTGGGATCTCGCGCCAACGGTCACCGAGCAGGGCACCACCGCCGCGCGGCGGCCGCACTGGTGACAACGGCCTGCACCATCGCTCTTTCCGGTGTCACCGCCCTCCCGGCGGCCGCGGACGAGAACGTTCCGCTGAACAGCGGCGAGTGCAAGTTCAACACCACCGACATCAAAGAGACCCCGTGGTCCCTGCAGCGCCTGATGACCCCGCAGCTGTGGGCGAAGACCCACGGCCAAGGGGTCCGTGTTGCCGTCATCGACACGGGCATCGACGCCGGGAACGACCAGATCAAACCGGCCATCGGGTCCGGTGGCCAGACCTTCGTCAAGGGCGGCAACGAGACCGAGGACCGGGTGGGCCACGGCACCAAGGTCGCCGGCATCATCGCCGCCCAGCCGCGCCCCTCGTCCGGCTTCTACGGTCTGGCGCCCCAGGCCAAGGTCATCCCGTTCCAGCAGACCGACCAGGAGAAGCCCGGCACGGCCGACAGCCTCGCCAAGGCCATCAACGCGGCCGTCGGTGAGGGCGTCGACATCATCAACATCTCCCAGGGCACGGACGCGAGCGAGGACCGGCTCCCCACCCTGAAGGCGGCGGTCGCCAAGGCCGCGAAGGCGGGCATCCTCATCGTCGCCTCGGCGGGCAACGACGGCGCCTCCGGCAAGGAGAAGCGGATGTACCCGGCGGCGTTCACGGAGTTCGACAACGTTCTGGCCGTCGCCGCTTCGGACCGTAACAACGAACGTGCGGCGTTCTCGCAGCCCGGCGACTACGTCGACATCGCGGCGCCCGGCGTCGACATGGTCTCCACGGTGCCGGACGGCGGTAACTGCGTGGACCAGGGCACCAGCTTCGCCGCCCCGTACGCGGCCGGCGCCGCGGCGCTCCTCAAGTCCCTGCACAAGGACTGGACGCCGCAGGAACTGATCTGGCACCTGGAGCAGACCGCCGAGCGCGTCAACCGGGGACCGGACCACAACATCGGATGGGGCGTCATCGACCCGGTGGCCGCCCTCAACGACACCACCAGGCCCACCGCCGAACCCACTCCGGACAAGCCCGCCGCCCAGAACACCACCAAGGTGCAGCCGGCCGCCCTCACCATCGGGGAGAGCCCGGAGGACCGGCGGGCACGCATTTCCCTCTACATTGTGGGCGGAGGACTTCTGGCGGTTGCCGGAGTGGTGGGTTCGTCGATCGCACTCCGGGACTGGCGGCGGAAGAACGGCTTGATCACACGGGGAGGACAGTAATGGGCAGTGCCGACGAATATTTCGTCGATCTTGAAGCTCTGGACACGGTGGGCCGAAAGCTCAACGGCGTACTCCGCTCGATGGAGGAGACCAAGACCAAGGCCGGTCACAGCACTTACCTGCCGGAGGGAACTCTTGGCACCGGTTTCAGGGAAGAGCGGGAACTCCGGGAAGCCCATGACGCCATGAAGGCGTGGATGGACGACAACATCCTGAAGAAGATCGCAGAGCTGGTCGACGATCTCAGCAAGAAGACGGCGAAGACGCGGGACGCTTACCACGACCGCGAGTACGACGCCTCCAACGCTCTGAATCCTGGAGGGAAGTAGTCGTGAGCGAGAACAAGGGCGGAGTCACCACCGACAAGGGCTGCTTCTACGCCAAGCACGAGACCAAGTTCTACCAGTACAACATGGACCAGTTGAAGGCCATGGTGGCTGACGCCAAGCCTGGCAAGGTCAAGGAAATCGCGACCAACTGGAAGTGGATCCACGACACCCTCATCGGGTCGGACGGCCGCGGCGGGCTGCGGAAGGAATTCGACGACGCCGTCAAGGAAGTCCTGGAGTCCTGGGGTGGTCAGGCGGCGGAGGGATTCCGTCGGACCGCGCAGAAGATCAGCGAGAACATCGGCAACGCCGGTCCCTGGGCGATCAATATGCACGACATCATGAATGGCGTCGAGGCGTCGCTGAGCGACTACAAGCAGAAGATCGACGACATGAAGAAGCCGACGGGCACCGAGAGCAAGCTCGATGCCGCCGGTAACTACGCCCTGAAGGTGGTCACCTTCGGGTCCAAGGGCGGGCGCGACGACTCCAAGGCCAACAGTGAGCTGGCGTCCGGAAAGCCGACCGAGGACGTCCTCAACGGCAACTCCGGTGAGCTGTCGGAGGGCAAGGAGCGCCAGCTCCAGACGGCGATCATCATGGAGTACCTGGGGTCGGCCTACAAGTCGAATGTGGCGGCGATCGGGAAGCCGCCAGCTACGAGCCTGAGGGACAAAGAAGTACCTCCTCCTGGCGGCGACACGCCGCCGCCACCACCGTTCGTCCCCATGCCCGACAGCGTGATGAATCCGCCGAAGCCGTCGGCGCCGAAGTCCGACATCCCCGGCGCACACGGTGGCGGGTACAAGTCACCTGTGGGCCTTGAAGGTCCGCGTCACGACGGCGTCTCCGGCGGACTGGGCAGCACCATGCCGGCGAAGTCGTCCACGATGCCCAGCATCGGCACCGGACTTGACAGCTTCTCCGGTGGCGGAGGAGCCGGTGGCGGGGGGCTTTCGGGCGCCGGTGGCGGGCTCGCCGGAGGCGCGGGCGTCGGCGGCGGTGCAAGCATCGGCGGCGGGAGCGGTGCCGGTGCCGGCACCGGACCCAGCTCCACGGGTATGCCCGGTGGCGCCGGAATGATCGGTGGCGGTGTCGCCGGTCGCGGCGGCGCGGCAGGCGGTGCGGGCGCCCGTGGTGGCCGTGCCGGTATGCCGGGCATGGGAGGCGCTGCAGGCCGCGGTGCCGGAGGAGCGAAGGGCGGCGGTGCAGCCGCCGGACGCGGCAGCGCGCTGGCCAAGCAGAAGGGCGGCGTGATCGGCGGCGCCAAGGGCAAGACCGGCGCTGGCGCCCAGGGCGGCTCCGGGCTGCACCGCAGCCGTGGCGGTTCGCAGAAGGGGAGCCTCGGGGGGCGGCGTCCCGCGGGGATGGCCGGCGCGCCCGGCGTGAACGGAGCCAAGGGCGGCGGCAAGAACGAGAACGGCGAGCGTCCCGACTACCTCGTGGAGGACGAGGAGACCTGGACGCCCGAGCGTAATGTGGCCCCGAAGGTCATCGAGTAGAGACTCACTGGCCAGGTAATCGGCGGAGACGAGGGGGCCCGCAGTCTTCGGGCTGCGGGCCCCTTTCTCTAGGGAGAGGTGTACGGCATGAGCTTCACGCGGACGCTGCGGGCGGTGAGCGGCGCTGCAGTGGCTGGAGCGATGCTCTTCGGTACCGCGCCGGTCGCTTCGGCAGACCAGATGAGAGATCAACAGTGGGCGCTGAATTCCCTTCATGCGGAGGAGGCGTGGAAGGTCTCCACCGGTAAGGGGGTAACCGTCGCTGTTCTCGACGCCGGTGTGAATGGGAGCGTTCCTGATCTCAAGGGCAACGTTCTCCCCGGAAAGAATTTCTCCACCGGCGATCCCGCCGATCAGGAGAGTGTGAACAACCACGGAACCTCCATGGCCTCTCTGATTGCGGGACATGGACATGGTCCTGGCAATGCTGATGGCGTCATGGGGCTGGCGCCGGATGCGAAGATCCTCCCGGTGAAGATCACGAACTCCGAGAATGCCACGTACGGTACGACATATGCTGGCGGTCTGAGGTATGCAGTCGACCATGGGGCAAAGGTCGTCAACATGTCGATCGGTGACCCTGTCACGCCCACCGAAGAGGAATACTCCGCTATTGCCTATGCGGTGAAGCACGACGTGCTGCTTGTCGCAAGCTCCGGAAACGATGGCTCGGGGAACGCAAACTATCCGGCAGCGGCCCCTGGCGTTCTGGGCGTGGGTGCCAGCGACAGGAATCAGAAGGTCTGGGACGATTCCAACTACGGTTCCTATGTGATGCTCACGGCACCCGGTGTCGAAATCCGCTCTGCTGCGGCCACCAAGTCTTACCGGTACGCGAGCGGAACCTCCGACTCCACCGCCTACGTCTCGGCCGCCGCCGCTCTGCTCCGCTCCAAGTTCCCCGATCTGACGGCTGGTCAGATCGCGAACCGTCTGGTGAAGACCGCGAAGGCGCCCGCCGGTACTGACACGCCCGATCCGTATTACGGCTATGGCGTCATCGACCCGTACAAGGCGTTGACCGCCGATATTCCGGCGGGGTCGAAGAACGGGCCGCTCAAGTCGCCCGAGGCGGGTGACGACGGTTTGATGAAGCCGTCCAATCGGTCGGATGCGACGGAGCCGCCGGATACCAGTAACTTCCGTGCGGCTCTCGGGATCATCGGATTCTCGCTGATCACGCTCTTCGTGATTGTCGGCATCATCGTCCTGGTCGTCGTGAAGAAGAAGCGGAAGAACGGCCCTCCGCCTGGTGGGCCCATGGGATTCGGTGGGCCGGGTGGGCCCGGGGTGCCGCCGCAGCAGGGCATGTATCAGCAGCCCGGTGCCTACCAGCAGCAGCCCGGTGGGCAGGGCCCCTATCCGCCGGCGCCTCCCGGTCAGTGAGGTTCAGCTGAGGGGCATTGCCCTTTGAAACGTTGTCAGGGCCCGGCAGTTATTGGACTGCCGGGCCCTGATGGATTGGTGGAGTTTTCGCGGAGCGGGAGATTGCGGAGTTCGCGCGGTGGTGAGCCCGTCGCCTCGTTGTCGCCTGTGTGAGGGAGGGCCTCAGCCGAAAACGGACCGCATGTGTTCCCGCACCGTGTCCGTGTGTTCCTGGTGGCGGGTAGCGGCGCCGCCGGTGTGCCGGTCCGTGTGGCGTTGGGCGTGGTTCAGGCCGCGTTCGGTGAGGTCGGCGTGGGCGCGGTCGGTGTAGCTGGTGGGGTCGGCGAGGCTGGTGGCGCCGTCCTGGTAGTTCTGCAGCCGGTCCTGCGCGTCCTGCTGGACGTCGTCGGCGTACTCCTTGGCCTTGTCCTTGCCAATGTCGGTGGTTTCGTTCCACCGGATGCCGTCGCGTTCGCCGAAGTGGGTCTCGATGCCCTGCTCGGCGATGTTCTGGCCCATTTCCGTGCCGGCCTCTTTGGCCTTTTCCTTGGAGCCCTCGACGACGGTTTCCTTGGCGAACTCCTTGGCCTGGTTCTTCGCCTCGGCGACGACCTTGTCCTTGACCTCTTCCTTGACTGTCTTCTTGATGTAGTCGGCGGCCAGCTTGCGGGATTCCTTGGAGACCGCCTTCTTCGCCATCTTCTTCACGGCATCCATGGTGGCGTGCTCCATGGCCTTGGTGGCCGCCTGCACCACTTCCCGCTTGATCTTGTCGAGGATCTGCCGGACGATCACGCGCGTCGCCTGGGTGGCGCCGGCCGCGCCCAATTCGGAGAGGCCCAGGGTGAACGGCGCCGCGGCCTGTGCGGAGATGAGTTCCACGGCCAGCATCACCAGCTGGACGATGACCGCGACTTTCCCTTCGATGACGGCCAGTGCGGCGGCGTCGAAAGCGAGCGCGATGACCTCGGCCGCCGCCGCGGCGTCGCGGAGATAGTTGTCGCCGCTGTTCCCGCCACCGGCGAACGCGCCCCATTCGTCGGTGAAGCCCTCGACGGCTGCACCGGAGTTGGCGGACGTCACCTCGTTGGCCGCGGACGAGCCTTGGGAAAGGGCTTCGTCGACCTGCTCGGCGAAGGTGCGCCAGGCCGCCGCGCAGTCGAAGAGCGCGTCCTCATCGGCCTCGGGCCATTCGTATCCCAGGAGGTCCAGGACCCAGGTGACCTCTTCGGGAAGTGTCAATGACACGGTGTTGTCCCCCGTACGGTGTGGCAGAGAAGCGCGATGTGGCCGCGGTCGGCGGGCCGGGTCGCGGTGTGGGAAGGAATGCCGGAGCGGCTCCGGGAATACGGAGCGCGGTGCCGGACGGTGCGGGGCGTCGGCCCCGTCAGATCATGGGGCGGCCGACGGCGCTGATCGTGTGGATTCCCTGGTCGTCGGAGGCCGTATAGGACCGGGCCATCTCGCCGAGCTTCTCGCCGATTCCCTCAAGGCGTTCTCCGAGTGAGTCCATCGACGTGAACATGCCCTTTTTGATCGGGTCGTAGATGGTGTCGAAGATTTCGCCGAAGTCGCACTTCTTCCAGGGGTCGCCGATGCTTTCCAGGTCGTCCTGGAGTTTCTTCGACGCCTTGCTGAAGTCGCTGCCGATGCGGATGAACGCGGTGCCCTGTGCCTTCAGCACGTCCGGTTCTATGTCAAAAGCCTTGCCTGCCATCGCTGCCCCCGTTGCATGCCCATTTCCGCATGGGCAATTTCACATTCAACACTCTTACTTTATGTGATCTCCATGGCGCCGCGTCAAATGGGGTTGTGCAGGAAATGTGGGAGTCGTGGAGCGTTAATGGGTGGGTTGAGTGGGTGAGCTGGATTCCGGTCGGGGCGGTGAGGAAACGGTGCGGTGGCAGGGGGTGGAGAATTCCCGGATACAGGGAGGGCGGGGGGAGGAAAGGGAGGGGCGGGAGACCGTTTTCTCGGTGGAGTGGGGTGGAGTGGGGCGTGAACGGGGCGCGTCGGGCGGGGTGTTGCTCCGTGGAGAGTGCGGGCGGTGCCGGGGCGGTCCCGTAGCATCTCGGATCATGGAAGCAGCCAGGGGCGAGGAAGAGCCTCTTTCGGGGGAACGGCCGGCGGTGACGCCCCGTCAGGCGCGGCGGATACGGATCGCGCTGGCCTCGGTGATGATGGGCGCGATGGCCGTAGTGCTGGTGGTGCGGCTGGCCAGCCGGACCTCGGTGCTGGTGGTCGGGGTCTACGGCGCGGCGCTGGTGCTGTGCGGCGTGGTGATCGAACTCAGCCGCCACGGACGTACCCGGCTGGGGAGTTGGCTGCTCGGCATCGGGCTCGCCGCCGCCCTCGCCGCGGACTGGCTCCTGCTGCCGTGAGCCCGGAGCCGCCACAGGCTCATCGGACCTGACCCTGCCCCCGCACCATGCGGCCTGAGCCGCGCGCCCTGGCCCCGCAGCCCTCGAACCCGTAAGCCCCGAGCGGCAAGACCGGCGGCAGGTACGGAAAGAGGCCCTGGACCCGCATCCCCCCGGACACACTTGGCCCCGGACCGCTCACCGGCCCGGGGCCCACGCATACCGGAGAAGAACGGCCTACTGTCCCGCCGCCCCCAGGCGGCTGCACCGTGGCGGCGGCGAAGGCGCGTCGCCTACCGTCCCGAAGGCTCCGCCTCATCGCCGGCTCCCAACCGCGCCGGGACGGCACCCGGTATCGCCAGGATCTGCCGGGCGGTGACGCCGCGTTCGGTGGCGAGGAGCAGGATGCCGTCCGGCGACAGGTCGGCGTCGAGGACGGGGGAGTCGGTCGGCACCGCCGTCACCACCTCCCGGGTGCGCCGGTCGTGGACGCGGACGCAGCCGTCGCCCCGGGCGAGGGCGAACGGTGAGGTGGCACGGTCCTCCTCGGAGAGGTGCACCACCTGTTCGGGCGCCGCGTCGAGCGGGGCGCCGTCCGCCAGGGCGTGGACGACGAACGCGCCGTCACCACCGGGCAGTGGACGGGCGCCCGGCGCCGTGCCCGGGACGCGGCAGACCGCCACCGGTACGGGGGCCGGGCCGCCCGGGAGCACCCCCGCGGTGACGGCCGTCGCCCCGACGAGCGGCACCCTCCACAGGGTGCGCCACGGCAGGGCCAGATCGAGGCCGTGCAGCGCCTGTGCGTACGGCGTCAGCCCGTCCTCGGTGAACGCCGTCTCCAGGAAGGCCGCGCGGAGGGCGGGCGTCGCCCGCGTACGGATCAGCAGTGGCGCCGTGCGCAGATACGTACGGGCCGGGGCGCCCAGCTCCTGGAGCGGTACGGCTTCGACGGCGGCGCGCAGCGCCACCGGGTCGGCATGGGCGAACAGGCCCGGGTCGGTGAGGAGTTGCGGCAGCAGCCCGGCGTCCAGGGTGTGTCCGGCGATGCGGTCGCGGACGTAGGGGTCGGCCCGGGACCAGTCCTGGTCGGGCACCGCCTCCAGCAGCTTCATGGCGATCCGGGTCTGCGCGCCCCGGACGTCGGGCAGCCACTCCCGGATCTCCGCGGCGAGCGCGGGGTGGACGAGGCGGACCAAGGTCCGGCCGTCGGCGCCGTCCCCCGGGTCGGAGGGGGGCTCCACCCGGTCCACGAACGGGGCGGTCAGCAGCCCGCGCTCGGCCGGCTCCCGGCTCAGATCGCGCTCCGCGACGGCGCTCGCCAGCGCGCCCCACAGCGGCAGCGGCAGCCCCTCGCCCTCGGCCAGCGCGAGCGGCGCCAGCAGCAGCCGCAGCAGCTGCGGCTCGGCGCCCAGCCGCCGGGCGTGCAGATCGACCGCCTGCCCCACGGTGGCGGGCAACCGCTCCGCATCCGCCGGGTCGAACCCCTCCGGTGCCAGCAGCGCGGACCGGACGGCCAGCTCCACCGTCAGATGGTTCCCGCCGGCGCGGGCGGCCAGCGCCGCCGCGAGCGCCGCGCGCGGTCGCGGGTCGGTGGTGAACGGCAGGGCGGGCGCCCCTCGGGCCGGATCGAGCGCCGTGGCGGCGTGCGCCGCCAGCCCGTCCGGATCGGCCCACTCCGGTGCGTCCAGGTCGATGATCTGCGCCTGGCCCTGCGGCAGCTCGGCCGTGAGCGCGGCGGCCAGTTCGCGCGGGACGACGGTCAGCAGCTGCACGGTGGGGAGGGCGGCGAGCGGTGCGAGGACCTCGCGCACCAGGCGCGCCGGTTCCCCCGCGGCGCGCACGGGGCCCGCCGCGGCGACGTCCGGGACCACCAGCGTCACCGTCTCCTCCCGCGCGCCCAGCTCGGTGAAGACGTCGGCGCCGGCGGCGAGTCCGAGGTGATCGGCGACGGTCCGCAGGAACTGCGCCGCGGTGAGCCCGTCGGGGCGCGGCACGGCGGGCGCGGGGAGGTCCGGCGGTACGGTCGCCGGGTCCAGGTCGTCCACCGGCAGCCGGTTGCGGGACTCCGGGTCGCACAGCATCAGGAAGCCGGTGAGCAGCCGTCCGCGCCCGCTGCCCGGGGCGCCGGTCAGCGCGATGACGCGGGGTGCGCCGGGCCAGCTCATCCGCCAGGCGGCGAGCGCGCGGAGCACCGGGGTACGGCCGCCGACGTACGGGTGCGGCGCATAACCGGGCATCGCGACGCCATCCGTCCGCGAGGCGTCGATGGTTTCCTCGTCCCCCATGAAATCCCGCCCTTCACCGTCTCGCCGTCGTTCTCCGGCTCACCGGCGATCTTATGATCCGCGTCGCGCCCCCGGAGTCCTCGGGGCCGCGCTGTTCCGGAACCGGTACACGGGGTACGTCCGGTGGGCGGCGGACCGGGTATCGGACGCCCGATCCGTTATCCGGCTGCCGGTTTTCGCGTCGAAAGACCCGTACTCCCGATTTCCGTACGCCCTTCACGGGGCGGAACGTGCGGGACCGCAGCGGGCGTATCTCCCCGGGCACTTCCGGAGAGGCGAGTTGCCGCGCGCTGCGAACCAAGGTGTGAAGAAAAGGGGGAAATTGGGAAAGGGGGGAGGGAGGAGGTGGAAGGAATTGCGCGGGAAACAGGAAGGGGGAGGGGAAGAGATCCACGAGCGGGATCTCTTCCCCTCCCCCTGCGCCGTCCGCGGCCTCAGCTCCGGTGGGAGGAGCCGCCGCGGCCGCGGCGCGGGCCGGTGACGAGGCCGGAGGACGGGCCGTCACGCTCGGCGCGCTCCTTGTCCTCCTGCTCCTGCTGCTGCTTCTGCCAGGCGGCGAACTTCTCGCGCGACTCCTCGCGTTCCGCCAGCGTCTGGTCCTCCGCCGCGCGCCGCATCTCCCCGAGGCGGTCGCCGATCGCGTCCATGTACGACGGCGTCTGGATCGCTTCCTTCATGCCGATCCGCCCGGACAGGACCTCCTTGGCCATCTCCTGGAGCTGCCCGCCGACGTTCGGATTGTCCGCCAGGGTCTTCAGTGCCTTGCGCAGCCGGTGCGCCTGCTCCGGATCCTGGGCGACATCCATCAGGTCCTCGTCCTGGATCTGCCGTTCGTTGCTCATGCTGCCCCCTTGAACGTGTGGCACAGCAACCCCGTGTGCTGCACCGGCGTCACGAGTCTAATGACGGGCAGGAACAGGGCGTCAAGGCGGGTTGTCGCTATTGCCGGATATTACGTACCGCGCATTCCGGAATGAACCGTCCGGCCGCCGAACGGCAGGGTGGCCGCCCTTTGCCGATGTGCTACATCTGAGACGATGTCCGGCAGGTCGCCGCCGATCGAATACGGGGAGAAAAAGATGTCCGACGAAGTCCGGACCGATACCGAGCAGTTGCACAAGCTCGGCACGGTCTTCGAAAAACACGCGGATGATCTGGCTCGGCAGTTGACCGCATTCCGGCGGCGCGCCGATGCCGCCGCACTGCGCGACGGTTTCGGTGACGCGGAGGCGGCCCGTTCCCACGTGGAACTGTACGAGCAGGCCGAACGCGCCCTCGGGCAGCTGCGGGAGCGGCTCGCCGAGGTCGGCGGCGGCATACGGCAGACCGCCGTCTCGACGCAGACGGTCGAGGACGGGCTGGACGCGATGATCAGGAGTGTCGGATGACGGGGCGGGGCAACCCGGAGGCGCTGCACGAGGCCGCGGTCGGGTGGCGGGAGATGGGCGGCCACCTCGACGGCATGGTCCGCGAGTTGGACACACATGTGGCCCGGGCGGCGGCCGCCGACTGGCAGGGCCCCGCGGGCGAGGCGTTCGCCGCCGACTGGCACCGCCTCAAGCGGTCGGTGGACGAGGCGCTGCCGGTCTTCGAACTGGCCGCAGCCGACCTGGAGTCCGCCGCCGCCCGCCCCGCCGCACCGGAGCACGACGCCGGAGCGAAGGACGCCCCGGCGCCCGCCGCACCGGCCGGCGACTCCCCGGACAACAGCCGCGATCTGATGTACGGCGTGATGGCCCTCGGCCAGCTGGGCAACGCGCTCGGCGGCTTCGCCCGGGGCAAGAAGGGCGGCGGCCAGGGCGCCCGCCCGCCGCTGAAGGGCGAATGGGCGGTCTCCGACGCCCCCGCGGGCCCCGACCCGTTCGGCCCCGGCGGCCCCCGCCGCGGCGGCGCCGGCGTCGCCAAGGGCGCCCGCACCCCGGAGGCCGCATCCGGCACCGACGGGACGAAGAGCGTCGCACCGGCGGACAAGAGCTCCGGCGGCGCGGACCCGAAGGGCGCGAAGGAAGCCAAGGAAGTGAAGGACACCAAGGGTGCCGCGGTCCCCGGCGCCAAGCCCGCCGCCGACGTCGCCCCGTCCGATGGCGTCCGTCCCGACGTCGGCAGGCACGGCGCCTTCGGCTGAGACCGGTCGCAGGCCCGCCCCGGCCCCGTACGGAACGGAAACTCCCCCACACCAAACGGCGGTGGGGCACCCCTCCGAAGAGGGACGCCCCACCGCCGTTGTCGTGCCGAGGCCGCGGATCAGCGGCCGCTCGCCGGCAGCCAGCCCGTCTGGACCAGCTGCGCACCGCGCTTGCGCGTGACGAACGTGGCCCGGCCGGGCGTCAGGCTCTGGCCCTTGACGTTGCCCATCAGGGGACCCTCGCCCGGGTCGGCCGAGAGGATCAGGCCCTGGGCACCCAGCTCCTTCGTCCGCTGCATCACCGGCTCGAACGAGGACCGTCCCGCACCCGAGGAGGTACGCGCCAGGATCAGGCGCAGACCCAGGTCACGGGCGAACGGCAGGTACTCCAGGAGCGGCTGCAGCGGGTTGCCGCTGCTCGTCGCCACCAGGTCGTAGTCGTCCACGATCACGAACGCGTCCGGCAGGTCGTACCAGCTGCGGTTGCGCAGCTGCTCCGGCGTGACGTCCGGGCCCGGCATCCGGCGGCCCAGCGAACCGGCGAGACCGGAGATGACCTCCTCCAGCTGCGGCCCCGCTGCGCAGTACTTGTACAGATGGCTCTCCGGGACCTCGCCGAGCAGTGCGCGGCGGTAGTCGGAGACCACCATCAGCGCCTTCTCGGACGGGTACCGCTCGGCGATCTGCTTGGTCAGCAGGCGCAGCAGCGACGACTTGCCCGACTCGCTCTCGCCGTAGATGACCAGCAGCGGGTCGGTCTCGAAGTCGACGAAGGCGGGCGACAGCGTCGTCTCGTCGACACCGATGGCGATGCCGTGCTCCGGGTAGTCGCTGCCCTTGGGCAGATCCCGGGCGTACAGCATCGTCGGCAGCATCCGCACCTGCGGGGCGGGCTCGCCCTGCCAGTGCTCCTTGACCGTCTCCACGAGATTCGCCATGCCCTCGCTGAGCGACTCCGGCTCGCTGACGCCGTCCAGCCGCGGCAGCGCGGCCAGGAAGTCCAGCTTCTCCGGCGACAGACCGCGGCCCGGCTTGCCCATCGGCACGTTCTCCGCGCGCTTGCGGTCGAACTCCGACTCCATCGCGTCACCGAGCCGCAGCTCGACACGGTTGAGGAGCTGGTCACGCAGGGCCGGACGGATCTCGGTGTAGCGGGAACCGGCGATGATCAGGTGGATACCGAAGCCCAGACCACGCCCGGCGATGTCCAGGATGACCGGGTCCAGCTGCTCGTAGTCGGTCTTGAACGTCGACCAGCCGTCGATGACGAGGAAGACGTCGCCCCACTTCTGGTCGGGGAACGCCCCCGAGGCACGCCGCTGGCGGTAGGTGCCGATGGAGTCGATGTTGTGCTGCCGGAAGAACTCCTCACGCTCGTTGAGGATCCCGACGACCTCGGCGACCGTACGGCGGACCTTCTCCGCGTCCAGCCGCGAGGCGACCCCGCCGATGTGCGGCAGCCCCTCCATGGCGAGCATGCCGCCGCCACCGAAGTCCAGGCAGTAGAACTGCACCTCGGCCGGGGTGTGGGTGAGCGCGAACGACGCGATCGCCGAACGGATCAGCGTCGACTTGCCGGACTGCGGACCACCGACGACCAGGCCGTGACCGGCACCGGCCGAGAAGTCCAGGTACATCACGTCACGCCGCTGCTCGAACGGCTTGTCCACCAGCGCGACCGGCACCACGAGCTTGCCGAGCGCGCTGTACTCCGGCGCGTGCACGCCCCGCTCGGGGGTGACGGCCAGCGCGGGCAGCAGCTGGTTGACGGTCGGCGCCTCCTCCAGCGGCGGCAGCCACACCTGGTGCGCCGGCGGGCCCTGACCCTGCATCCGCTGGACGATGACGTCCAGCACGGTGTCGGCCAGCGCGTCGTCCTGCTGCGGCGCCTCCGGCTCGACCGGCGTCGGGTCCTCGATGATCTGCTCGGCGACCGGCGCCGCCGTGAACGGCACCGGCAGCCGGTTGGCCCGCCCGCCGCCGCCCCCGCCGCCGGCGCCCGGCCCGCGGTAGGGACCCGACACGTACGCGGCCTTGAACTGCACCATCGTCTCGGTGTCGTACTTCAGGATGCCGGAACCGGGAACGTTCGGCAGGTGGTAGGCGTCCGGCACACCGATCGCGGTCCGCGACTCGGCCGCGGAGAACGTCCGCAGACCCAGCCGGTACGACAGGAAGGTGTCCAGACCGCGGAGTTTGCCCTCCTCCAGACGCTGCGAGGCGAGCAGCATGTGCACACCCATCGAACGGCCGATCCGGCCGATCTGGATGAACATCTCGATGAAGTCCGGCTTGGCGGCCAGCAGCTCGGAGAACTCGTCGATGATCATCACCAGCGACGGCAGCGGATCCAGCGGGGCACCCGCGGCACGCGCCTTCTCGTAGTCGGTGATGTTCGCGTAGTTGCCCGCCGACCGCAGCAGCTCCTGCCGGCGCTGGAGTTCACCGGTGATCGAGTCGCGCATGCGGTCGATCAGCGAAACGTCCTCACCGAGGTTGGTGATGACCGCCGCGACGTGCGGCATCTCCGACATACCGGTGAAGGTGGCGCCACCCTTGAAGTCCGCGAGGATGAAGTTCAGCGTCTCGGACGAGTGGGTGACCGCCAGCGCCAGCACCAGGGTGCGCAGCACCTCGGACTTACCGGAACCGGTCGCACCGACACACAGACCGTGCGGGCCCATGCCCTCCTGGGACGCCTCCTTGATGTCGAGCATGACGGGCTGGCCGTCCCGGTCGACACCGATCGGCACCCGCAGCCGCTCGTGGAGCGTCCGCGGCCGCCAGGTGCGCTGCACGTCGACGGAGCCGGCGTCGCCGATGTCCATCAGATCCGTGAAGTCGAGGTTGGACAGGAGCGGTTCCTCGCCGTCCGCACCGGCACCGGCCCGCAGCGGTGCCAGCTGACGCGCCAGCGCCTCCGCCTCCGGGATCGACAGGGTGTCGCAGACGCCCTCGTACACCGCGCCGTTGGCCGACTCCAGCACCAGCTTGCCCGGCCAGACCTGTACGGCCAGACCGCCGCGGATCTCGTCGAGGTCGCCCGGGACGACCTCGATGATCGTGACGCCCTGGAGCCCCTCCGCACCGGCGATCACCGAGTCGATCGGCACCTCGCCCGCGTCCAGCAGGACCACCAGGTGCGGGGTGTCCGTCACCGGCGTGCCCTGCGGGTTGAAGCGGCCGCGGCCCTCCAGCTCGTCCGCCAGCAGCTCCTCGACCTCGCCGAGGTCACCGACGACCAGCCGGCGGGTGCCCGCGCCGTCCGTGGTCTTGTCCTGGACGTGCGGCAGCCACTTCGTCCACTCCCACTCCGCCTGCGCACCCGGCGAGGCGACGACCGCGACCATCAGGTCCTCGGGGGAGTGCAGCGTGCACAGCTGCGCCACCATCGCGCGGGCGGCGCCGTAGACGGTGTCCGGGTCGCCGGAGACCGTCAGGTGGTAGAAGGCACGCAGCGACACCGCGAGCGGGAGGTTCTCCAAGTGCCCGTGCTTGTCGAGGAATTCCTTCATCGCGTGCGCGGTCAGCGGCTCCAGCTCGTCGACCGGCGCGGTCTCCGGCGCCTTCAGCGGGGTCGACAGCTGCTGCGGGCCGAGCCCCAGCCGCACCTGCGCGAAGTCCGGGTCGCTCGCCCGGCGTTCCCAGACCCGCTTGCCCTCCGCGACGACCGACCACAGCTGTCCGGGATCGGGGTGCGTGAACAGCTGCGCATCGCGCTGCTTTCGCGCGGTACGTCGTACCTCTTTTCGCTTCTGCGAAAGGTACTTGAGGTAATCCTGACGCTCCTGAACCATTTGCCCGGAAGGGCCTTGGCGGGCTTTGACGATCTGTACGATCGCCATTGCCAGGGTGGAAACCACCATCACGCCGCCCATGATTTTCATGAACGGCTGTCCGCCCATGAAAAGGAATGCGGCCGATGAGCCCATACCCATCATGGGCATGAACATCATCAGGATGTTCTCCTGCTCCCCTTCCCGGGGGAGTTCGGGAGGCGCCTCCAGCGTCACCTCCTCACCAGGAACTTCAGGTGGTAGCGCGCGGGGCGGGCGCTTGACGATGACAACGCTCACCGAGGCATCAGTCCTTCATGCATCTCGCAGTCTCGGACCGCCCCCGTTGGATTCGACGGTCCCCCGAGCCAAGTCCTTGGCCCGACGCAGGCGTTGATCCTACTGTTTGAAGTCAAGTCTCGGGGGGAGTGGGGCAAGCGCCGAATCGGGCGGTACGCTGACGCCCCGCGAGCGTGCCGCGACGGCGAGAAAAGGGCTCCCACGGGGGATCCGTATATGACTCCATATATACGCCACGCACGCGACAAAACACCCAACGGATAGGGGGAACCGCCAGGTGAGCACGACCACAGGTACCGGCTTCTGCCGGGTCACAGTCGCCGCGCCCGACGCACGGATCGATGTGGCACTGCCGGAGGACGTCGCACTCGTCGACATCTACCCGGAGATCCTGCGCCTGTCGGGGCAGTCCCAGGCGGAGGGTGCCCCCACCGGCTATCACCTCGTGCGCCGCGACGGCACCGTCCTCGACGCCGGTCAGTCGCTCGCGCAGCAGCAGATCCTCGACGGCGACCTCCTTCTGCTCAAGCCGTTCGCCGAATCGCTGCCGCTCCCCGTCTTCGACGATGTCTCGGACGCCGTCGCCTCCGCGGTCAAGCAGAACCGCACCCGCTGGAGCGACGACCTCATGCACTACGTCGGCCTCACCGCCGGCGTCCTGCTGCTCACGATGATGGCGTTCGCCCTCTGGTTCTCGAACCCGGTCGACCGCGACATGCACCGGCTGCCCGGCATCATCGCCGGCGTCGTCGGCATCGTGCTGGTCGCCGTCTCCGGCGTCCGTGCCCGCGTCTACGACGACCACGGCTCCTCCATCGCGCTGGGCCTCGCCTCGCTGCCGCATCTGCTGATCGCCGGCTCCGGCATCTTCCCCGTCGAGGCGGGCGAGGGCCCCGGGCGCCTCCACCTCCTCGTCGGCTGTGTCGTCGTCCTGATCGCCTCGGTCCTGCTGGTCGTGCTGCTGCCGCAGGGCGACGCACCGTTCGTCGCCGCCGCCTTCCTCTCGGCGATCGGCACCCTCTCGGTCTTCGCCGCGATCCTCACCGACGCCGCCCCCATCGAGGTCGCCGCCGTCACCGCCGCCGTCTCCATCGCACTCGTCGCCTGGCTGCCCGGCCTCTCGGCCCGCTTCGCCCGCCTGCCCATCGGCTACAAGTCGCCCGACCAGATCGCCAAGGGCTACGACGCCGACCGCGACTCCGAGGCCGTCGACTTCGTCAAGATCGGCAACCAGGCCCGCCGCGGCCACGAACTCCTGCTCGGCCTCGTCGCCGGCTGCTCCGCCCTGGTCGTCGGCTCCGCCGGTGTCGTCCTCGGCTTCTCCGACAACATGTGGGCCCAGCTGATGGCGCTGGCCGCGGGCATCACGATCATGCTCCGCGCCCGGCTCTTCGACTACACCGCGCAGATCGCCTGCATGGTCGTCGCCGGGATCCTCACGATCGTGCTGCTCATCCTGGGCATCGCGCTCCACCCGCCGGTCGACGCCCTCGTCGAGCTGGCCCGCTTCGGCGACTCCGGCCCGCTCAACATCCGCACCGTCTGGTTCTCCGCCAGCATCGCCGCCGGTGCCGCCCTGCTCGTCGGCGTCGGGCTCGTCGTCCCCCGCAAGGGTGTCACCCCCTTCTGGGGCCGGGTCTTCGACATCTTCGACGGCCTGGTGCTGCTCTCCCTGGTGCCGCTCTGCCTCGCGGTCCTGGACGTCTACGCCACCGTGCGCGGCCTGACCGGCAACTGACCGGCGCCCCGCACCCACGACGGCCTCCCGGCCCACCCGGGGGGCCGTCGTCGTCGGCTGGTACGCTGTGTGACGGTCCGCCGTGAGTCATCAAGATTCCCTGTGAAGCCAATCCAGGGACGCTCCCGGACCGATCACCCAGAGGAGTATCGAGTGTCGCTCGACGCCGCCACGAAGAAGCAGATCATGTCCGAGTTCGCCCAGAAGGAAGGCGACACCGGCTCCCCCGAGGTCCAGGTGGCCCTGCTCTCCCGCCGTATCTCGGACCTGACCGAGCACCTCAAGACCCACAAGCACGACCACCACTCCCGCCGTGGTCTGCTGCTGCTCGTCGGCCAGCGCCGCCGCCTGCTGCAGTACCTGGCGAAGAAGGACATCACGCGCTTCCGTGCGCTGGTCGAGCGCCTGGGCATCCGCCGCGGCGCGGCGGGCGCCAAGTAAGACGCCGTGAAGGGAGCGGTTCCCACCGGGGGCCGCTCCCTTTGCCGTACGCACCGGACACCGGCGTCGCCGCGAGGCGGCCGGAAGCTTTGTAGTCTGGTGTCACGAGTACAACCGAACGAGGGGGAGCGCCCCCTGGCCGCCGGTCCTCGGTAGTGGCCCCCGGACGTGCGCCGCACGACATCTCCGCGGCCCCGCCCCGGGAGCTTCGATCGAAGACCGGCCCGTACCGGCGCTCCGCCGACGAAGGTCCGCCGCCACACGGGCGGCGGACGCTGACGAGGAGATTTTCTTGGTGGAGAACGAGACCCACTACGCTGAAGCCGTCATCGACAACGGCACCTTCGGCACCCGCACCATCCGCTTCGAGACGGGCCGCCTGGCCAAGCAGGCCGCCGGCTCCGCCGTCGCGTACCTGGACGACGACACCATGGTGCTGTCGGCCACGTCCGCGTCGAAGAAGCCCAAGGACCAGCTCGACTTCTTCCCCCTGACGGTCGACGTCGAGGAGCGGATGTACGCGGCCGGCAAGATCCCCGGCTCCTTCTTCCGCCGCGAGGGCCGGCCCTCCGAGGACGCGATCCTCACCTGCCGCCTGATCGACCGCCCGCTGCGCCCCTCCTTCGCGAAGGGCCTGCGCAACGAGATCCAGATCGTCGAGACGATCATGGCGCTCAACCCCGACCACCTCTACGACGTGGTCGCCATCAACGCCGCCTCCTGCTCCACGCAGCTGGCCGGCCTGCCCTTCTCCGGCCCGATCGGCGGCACCCGTGTCGCGCTGATCAACGGCCAGTGGGTCGCCTTCCCGACCCACACCGAGCTGGAGAACGCCGCCTTCGACATGGTCGTCGCCGGCCGTGTGCTGCCCGACGGCGACGTCGCGATCATGATGGTCGAGGCCGAGGCCACCGAGAAGACCGTCCAGCTGGTCAAGGACGGCGCCGAGGCCCCGACCGAAGAGGTCGTCGCCGCCGGTCTGGAGGCCGCCAAGCCCTTCATCAAGGTGCTGTGCAAGGCCCAGGCCGACCTCGCCGCCAAGGCCGCGAAGCCGACCGGCGAGTTCCCCGTCTTCCTCGACTACCAGGACGACGTCCTGGAGGCGCTCACCGCCGCGGTCAAGGACGAGCTGGCCCAGGCGCTGACCATCGCCGGCAAGCAGGAGCGGGAGAACGAGCTCGACCGCGTCAAGGAGATCGCCGCCGAGAAGCTGCTCCCGCAGTTCGAGGGCCGCGAGAAGGAGATCTCCGGTGCCTACCGCGCGCTGACCAAGAAGCTGGTCCGCGAGCGCGTCATCAAGGACAAGGTCCGCATCGACGGCCGTGGCGTCACGGACATCCGTACGCTCGCCGCCGAGGTCGAGGCCATCCCGCGCGTGCACGGCTCGGCGCTGTTCGAGCGTGGCGAGACCCAGATCCTGGGCGTCACCACCCTCAACATGCTCCGCATGGAGCAGCAGCTGGACACCCTCTCCCCGGTGACCCGCAAGCGCTACATGCACAACTACAACTTCCCGCCGTACTCCGTCGGTGAGACCGGCCGCGTGGGCTCGCCCAAGCGCCGCGAGATCGGCCACGGTGCGCTCGCCGAGCGCGCCATCGTGCCGGTCCTGCCGACCCGCGAGGAGTTCCCCTACGCGATCCGCCAGGTCTCCGAGGCGCTGGGCTCCAACGGCTCGACGTCCATGGGCTCGGTCTGCGCCTCCACCATGTCGCTGCTGAACGCCGGTGTGCCCCTCAAGGCCCCGGTCGCCGGTATCGCCATGGGCCTGATCTCCCAGGAGATCGACGGCAAGACCCACTACGTCGCCCTCACCGACATCCTCGGTGCGGAGGACGCCTACGGCGACATGGACTTCAAGGTCGCCGGTACCAAGCAGTTCGTCACCGCCCTGCAGCTCGACACCAAGCTCGACGGCATCCCCGCCTCGGTCCTGGCCGCCGCGCTCAAGCAGGCCCGCGACGCCCGCCTCCACATCCTCGATGTGATGAACGAGGCCATCGACGTCCCGGACGAGATGTCCCCCAACGCCCCGCGGATCATCACCGTCAAGATCCCCGTGGACAAGATCGGTGAGGTCATCGGCCCCAAGGGCAAGATGATCAACCAGATCCAGGAGGACACCGGCGCCGACATCACGATCGAGGACGACGGCACCATCTACATCGGTGCCGCCGACGGCCCGGCCGCCGAGGCCGCCCGCGCCACGATCAACGGCATCGCCAACCCGACCATGCCGGAGGTCGGCGAGCGCTACCTGGGCACCGTCGTGAAGACGACGACCTTCGGTGCGTTCGTCTCCCTGCTCCCGGGCAAGGACGGCCTGCTGCACATCTCGCAGATCCGCAAGCTCGCCGGTGGCAAGCGCGTGGAGAACGTCGAGGACGTGCTCGGCGTCGGCGCCAAGGTGCAGGTCGAGATCGCCGAGATCGACCAGCGCGGCAAGCTCTCCCTGATCCCCGTGATCGAGGACGAGGACGGCGACGACAAGAAGGACGACGCCGCCAAGTGACGTCCCGCACTCACCGGACGACGGCCCGCACCTCTTCGGAGGGGCGGGCCGTCGCCCGTACCCAAACACTCCTCAAGGGCGAGGGCGGCGCGGGCACCGTCCGCCGGACCGTCCTCCCCGGCGGCCTGCGGGTGGTCACCGAGACCCTCCCCACCGTCCGCTCGGTCAGCTTCGGCATCTGGGCACACGTCGGCTCCCGCGACGAGACCCCGTCGCTCAACGGCGCCACCCACTACCTGGAGCACCTGCTCTTCAAGGGCACCGAGCGGCGCAGTGCCCTGGACATCTCCGCGGCCGTCGACGCCGTCGGCGGTGAGATGAACGCCTTCACCGCGAAGGAATACACCTGCTACTACGCGCGGGTCCTCGACACGGACCTGCCGCTCGCCATCGACGTCGTCTGCGACATGCTCACCGGTTCGCTGATCGAGCCCGAGGACGTCGAGGCCGAGCGCGGGGTGATCCTCGAAGAGATCGCGATGACCGAGGACGACCCGGGCGACGGCGTCCACGACCTCTTCGCGCACACGATGCTCGGCGACACGCCTCTGGGCCGCCCGGTCCTCGGCACCCCCGACACCGTCAACGCCCTCACCCCCGCGCGGATCCGCCGCTTCTACAAGAAGCACTACGACCCCACGCACCTCGTCGTCACCGCCGCCGGCAACGTCGACCACGCCAAGGTCGTCCGCCTGGTCCGCCGCGCCTTCGAGCGGGCCGGCGCCCTCGACACCGCGGCCGCCACCCCGCTCGCCCCGCGCGCGGGCTCCCGCACGCTGCGCGGCGGGGGCCGCGTCGAGCACCTGAACCGCAAGTCCGAGCAGGCCCACGTCATCCTCGGCACCCCGGGCCTCGCCCGCTCGGACGAGCGCCGCTGGGCCCTGGGCGTCCTCAACACCGCCCTCGGCGGCGGGATGAGCTCCCGCCTCTTCCAGGAGGTCCGCGAGAAGCGCGGCCTGGCCTACAGCGTGTACTCGTACACCTCCGGCTACGCCGACTGCGGCCTGTTCGGCGTCTACGCGGGCTGCCGCCCCAACCAGGTGCGCGACGTCCTCGCGATCTGCCGCGACCAGCTCGACCAGGTCGCCTCCGAGGGCCTCACCGACGACGAGATCCGCCGGGCCATCGGCCAGCTGCGCGGCTCCACCGTCCTCGGCCTGGAGGACTCCGGCGCCCTGATGCACCGCATCGGCAAGAGCGAGCTGTGCTGGGGCGCCCAGCTCTCCGTCGACGAGATGCTGGAGCGGATAGCCGCGGTCACCCCCGACGAGGTCCGGGAGGTGGCCCGTGAGGTCCTGGGCGCGCGACCGTCGCTGTCCGTCATCGGACCGTTGAAGGACCGGCAGGCCGACCGGCTGCACGAAGCCGTCGCCTGACCCGTTCGCCGTACCACCGAGAGAGAGCTGACACGATGAGCAAGCTGCGCGTGGCCGTGATCGGCGCCAAGGGCCGGATCGGCTCGGAAGCCGTCAAGGCCGTCGAGGCCGCCGAGGACATGGAACTGGTCGCGGCGCTGGGCCGCGGCGACTCCCTGGAGGCGCTGACCGACGCCGGCGCCCAGGTCGCCGTCGAGCTGACCAACCCGGACGCCGTCATGGGCAACCTCGACTTCTGCGTCCGCCACGGCATCCACGGCGTGGTCGGGACGACCGGCTGGACCGACGAACGCCTCGCGCAGCTGCGCACCGCGCTGGCCGCCTCCCCGGGGACCGGCGTGCTCATCGCGCCGAACTTCTCCGTCGGCGCCGTGCTGACCATGACCTTCGCCCGGCAGGCCGCCAAGTTCTTCGAATCGGCCGAGGTCATCGAGTTGCACCACCCGAACAAGGCGGACGCCCCGTCCGGTACGGCCACCCGCACCGCGCAGCTCGTCGCCGCGGCCCGCGAGGAGGCCGGCTGCGCCCCGCAGCCCGATGCCACCAGCACCGCGCTGGACGGCGCCCGCGGCGCGGACGTCGACGGCGTCCCCGTCCACTCGGTACGGCTGCGCGGGCTCCTCGCCCACCAGGAGGTGCTGTTCGGCGGCGTGGGGGAGACCCTCACCATCCGCCACGACTCGCTGCACCACAGCAGCTTCATGCCGGGCATCCTGCTCGGCGCACGCCGTGTGGTGTCCACCCCGGGCCTGACGGTGGGCCTGGAAAACTTCCTCGACCTGGGCTGACGTCATGGGCGGAAAGATCACCTACTTCTTCCTCGCGACCGTGCTGGTGCTGGTCTTCGGCGTGGTCGCGATGGAGGGCGTCCTGCTCCTGCTGACCGGGGAGCCGGCCGCGATGGGCATGGGCGCCATAGCCTTTGTCCTGCCGGTCATCGGCGCCTGGTTCCTCTGGCACAACACCCGCTTCGCCCGCGACGCCCACCGCCTCGGCCGTGAGCTGGCGGCCGAGGAGGGCGCCGAGGGCGCTGCGGACGTCGAGGACGAGGCGCCGGCCCGCACCCCGGGCGGCCGGATCGACCGGGACGCCGCCGATGCGATCTTCGCCCGGCGGCAGGCCGAGACGGAGGAGGCACCCGACGACTGGCGGTCCTGGTTCCGTCTCGCCGTCGCCTACCACGACGCCCGCGACACCCCCCGCGCCCGCAAGGCCATGCAGCGCGCCATCGCCCTCCATGACGGGGCCCCGGCGCGTACCTGAGCGCGTGACCTGGGCGTACGTCCACGGGCCTGCGCGATCACGACTGACATGACGACGGCGTCCGGCCGGGAGAATCTCCCGGCCGGGCGCCGTCGTCGTACGTCCGCGGCTATCTGCGGTACTCCGCGGCCCACGCCTCCAGGACGTCGGCCGCCCGCTCGAACGCCTCCGAGCGGGAGAGGAAGTCGGCGTCGTGGTCGGTGAGCAGCACCCGCGACGTACCGGACGCCCGCCGGTCGACCAGTGCCTGCCCCTGGACCGTCCGGGGCAGCCCCAGCCAGCGCACCGGCTGCTGCACCGTCCGCAGCGCCCCGGTGGCGCTCCACGCCTCGGTGACCGTGGAGAACAGGCCGACCCGCCGCAGCCCGTGCGCGCTGACCCAGACCCCCATCCGCAGCATCCGCAGCGCCAGACCGATGACGACCAGCGCCAGCACCACGCAGGTCACGGCGCCCGGCAGCGAACCGGCGAAGCCGATGATCATGGCGGAGAGCAGCACGAACGACGCCAGCAGCAGGGCCACGGCCGAGATCCCCACCCGCCAGGGGCCGGGACGGTACGGCCGCCGCCAGCGCTCTGGCGCCTCGTGGGGCAGCGGCGGGGCCGCCGTACGGTCGTCGACGTCGAGGTCGCGGTCGGCCGTCAGGAAGGGCAGGGGCACGGCTGATCCTCACTCAGGGCACTGATGGAAGCTGTGACCGGTGAGGCTATCGGCAGTGCGCAGCCGGAACCACCCGAGCCCTCCGGCACGGGTGGTTCGGGCCCGCAGGTCAGCGGTGCGCGGCCTCGGACTGATGCGTGGTGGCTGCGCCCGGGGTCTCCTGCTGCAGCGCCGGAACCCCGAACAGCAGGGAGCCGGCCAGGCCCCCCACCACGGTCAGGGTGATCAGCGTGCGGCCCGCCAGCTGGGAGCGCGAGGCGCGTTCCCGGGGCGGGGGAGTGACATTGCTGCGGAACCGGTCTGCCTCGGCGACGAAGGCGAACGGGACGGGCTCACGCCGGCGGAACATCTGGGGCTCTCCTAGGAACCTCGAAGTGGGCACTTTCACAGAGTGAGACGCTTGAGGCGTCCGTTTGGTGCCCGTTTCCAGTAACTTCTGTGAAAAATATCAACGGCCCCGCCCGCTCCGGACACCGGGGTCCCTTTTGCCCGCTAACACCGCATCAGGCGGGATTTCCCGCGCTGTCAGTGGCGGGCCGTAGGCTGGACGCCGCACGGAACGAACGGAAGGAACCACCGGTGTCCCAGACCCCCGCCGCGAGCACGCAGAGCCCTGACGGCCCTGACAGCTCCGACAGCGATCTTGCCCGCTTCCGGAGCGAGGTGACGGTCGAGCTGGTCAAGCACAGCGCCGCGGACAGCGACGTGCTCTGGGCGGCCCGCGTCTCCACGGCCGGTGAGCAGTCCCTCGAAGAGCTGCAGAAGGACCCGGAGCGCTCCAAGGGTCTGATCAACTACCTGATGCGCGACCGGCACGGCAGCCCGTTCGAGCACAACAGCATGACCTTCTTCATCAGCGCCCCGATCTTCGTCTTCCGCGAGTTCATGCGCCACCGCGTCGGCTGGTCGTACAACGAGGAGTCCGGCCGCTACCGCCGCCTGGAGCCCGTCTTCTACGTCCCCGGCGCCGACCGCAAGCTCGTCCAGCAGGGCCGCCCCGGCAAGTACGAGTTCGTCGAGGGCACCCCCGAGCAGCACGAGCTGACCAGCCGCGCCATGGAGGACTCCTACCGCCGGGCGTACGCCGCCTATCAGGAGATGCTCGCCGCCGGCGTCGCCCGCGAGGTCGCCCGCGCCGTCCTGCCGGTCGGCCTCTACTCCTCCATGTACGCCACCTGCAACGCCCGCTCCCTGATGCACTTCCTCGGGCTGCGCACCCAGCACGAGCAGGCGAAGGTGCCGTCCTTCCCGCAGCGCGAGATCGAGATGGTCGGCGAGCAGATGGAGGCCCACTGGGCCCGGCTGATGCCGCTCACGTACGGCGCATTCAACGCCAACGGCCGCATCGCCCCGTAAGCCGCCGACCTGCACCGCGGCACCTCCGGGGCCCCGACCCGGGAGGTGTCCGTATTGCAGCATTTTGAGAACTTCATCTACGCTGAAGAAACGGACCCGGCACTGCTTGAACCCCCGAGCAGGCAGTGCCGGAGTCCACATCCCGGCTCCCCGGCGGCACATCCAGCGGGGAGCTACGAGTAGCGTGGGACCCATGGCTCCGACTTCCACACCGCAGACCCCGTTCGGGCGGGTGCTGACCGCCATGGTCACGCCGTTCACGGCGGATGGCGATCTCGACCTCGACGGCGCGCAGCGGCTCGCCGCCCATCTGGTGGACGCCGGCAACGACGGTCTCGTCGTCAACGGCACCACCGGAGAGTCCCCGACCACCAGCGACGCGGAGAAAGCTCAGCTGGTCCGCGCCGTGGTCGACGCCGTCGGTGACCGCGCCTTCGTGGTGGCCGGAGCCGGAACCAACGACACCCGGCACAGCGTGGAGCTGGCCCGCGCCGCACAGGACGCCGGCGCCCACGGCCTGCTCGCGGTGACGCCGTACTACAGCAAGCCGCCCCAGGAAGGACTCCTGCGGCACTTCACGGCCATCGCCGACACCACCGACCTGCCGGTGATGCTGTACGACATCCCGGGCCGCAGCGGTGTCCCGATCAACACCGAAACGATTGTCCGGCTGGCGGAGCACCCCCGGATCGTCGCCAACAAGGACGCCAAGGGCGACCTCGGCCGCGCGAGCTGGGCCATCGCCCGCTCCGGCCTCGCCTGGTACAGCGGCGACGACATGCTCAACCTCCCGCTGCTCTCCGTCGGCGCCGTCGGCTTCGTCTCCGTCGTCGGCCATGCCGTCACCCCCGAGCTGCGCGCCCTGCTGGACGCCCACCTCGCCGGTGACGTCACCAAGGCGACGGAGATCCACCAGAAGCTGCTGCCGGTCTTCACCGGCATGTTCCGCACCCAGGGCGTCATCACCACCAAGGCGGCCCTCGGCCTGCAGGGCCTGCCCGGCGGGCCGCTGCGCCTGCCGCTGGTGGAGTTGGCCCCCGAGGAGACGGAGCAGCTGACGCGGGACCTCGCCGCCGGCGGGGTACAACTCTGAGCACAGACTTCACAACTGAAAACGGCCCCCAACCGCCCCACAGCAAGTGCACGAATGTCATGCGCGCCACGTGCCCCGACGGCAGCGTGGCGCGCGTGGTGAGGAGAGTCTTTTGAGTCATCCGCATCCCGAACTCGGCCGTCCCCCGAAGCTCCCCAAGGGCGGCCTGCGGGTCACACCCCTCGGCGGTCTGGGAGAGATCGGCCGCAACATGACGGTCTTCGAGTACGGAGGCCGGCTGCTGATCGTCGACTGCGGAGTGCTCTTCCCCGAGGAGGAGCAGCCCGGAATCGACCTGATCCTGCCGGACTTCACGTCCATCAGGGACCGGCTCGACGACATCGACGGCATCGTGCTCACGCACGGTCACGAGGACCACATCGGCGGCGTCCCCTACCTCCTGCGGGAGAAGCCGGACATCCCGCTGATCGGCTCCAAGCTGACCCTCGCGCTCATCGAGGCGAAGCTCCAGGAGCACCGCATCCGTCCGTACACCCTGGAGGTCAAGGAAGGCCACCGGGAGCGGATCGGTGCGTTCGACTGCGAGTTCGTCGCCGTCAACCACTCCATCCCGGACGCCCTCGCGGTCGCCATCCGCACCCCCGCGGGCATGGCGGTGCACACCGGCGACTTCAAGATGGACCAGCTGCCGCTGGACCGCCGGCTGACCGACCTGCCGGCGTTCGCCCGGCTCGGCGAGGAGGGCATCGACCTGCTCCTCACCGACTCGACCAACGCCGAGGTCCCCGGCTTCGTGCCGCCGGAGCGGGACATCTCCAACGTCCTGCGCACGGTCTTCGCCAATGCGCAGAAGCGCATCATCGTGGCGAGCTTCGCCAGCCACGTCCACCGCATCCAGCAGATCCTCGACGCCGCCCACGAGTACGGCCGCCGGGTCGCCTTCGTCGGCCGCTCGATGGTCCGCAACATGGGCATCGCCCGTGAGCTGGGTTACCTCAAGGTCCCCGCGGGCCTGGTCGTCGACGTCAAGACGCTCGACGACCTGCCGGACGACGAGGTCGTGCTGGTCTGCACCGGCTCCCAGGGCGAGCCGATGGCGGCGCTGTCCCGGATGGCCAACCGTGACCACCAGATCCGGATCGTCCCCGGTGACACCGTGATCCTCGCGTCGTCCCTCATCCCGGGCAACGAGAACGCGGTCTACCGCGTGATCAACGGCCTGACCCGCTGGGGCGCCGACGTCGTCCACAAGGGCAACGCCAAGGTCCACGTCTCGGGCCACGCCTCGGCCGGCGAGCTGCTGTACTTCTACAACATCTGCAAGCCGAAGAACCTCATGCCGGTGCACGGTGAATGGCGCCATCTGCGCGCCAACGCCGAGCTGGGCGCCCTGACCGGCGTGCCCAAGGACCGGATCGTGATCGCCGAGGACGGCGTCGTGGTCGATCTGGTCAACGGCGTCGCGAAGATCGTCGGCAAGGTGCAGGCGGGATACGTGTACGTCGACGGCCTCTCGGTCGGCGACGTCACCGAGACCCACCTCAAGGACCGCCGCATCCTCGGCGACGAGGGCATCATCTCGGTCTTCGTGGTCGTGGACAGCAGCACCGGCAAGATCGTCGGTGGCCCGCACATCCAGGCCCGCGGCTCCGGCATCGACGACTCGACCTTCTCCGCGGTCATCCCGAAGATCGACGAGGCCCTGGCCAGGTCGGCCCAGGACGGCGTCGTGGAGCCGCACCAGCTCCAGCAGCTGATCCGCCGCACGATCGGCAAGTGGGTGTCGGACAACTACCGTCGCCGCCCGATGATCCTTCCCGTGGTCGTCGAGGTCTGACAGGTACGGCCGCCGACAGGCACGCCCGAGGAGCGGGGGGGGGGGGGGGGGGGGGGGGGGGGGGGGGGGGGGGGGGGGGGGGGGGGGGTGGGGGGAGGGGGGGGAGAAAAGAGAAACCAGGAGGGGCGACAGAGGCCGATAGG
>NZ_JBVHWT010000016.1:0-178298 GCF_055564055.1 Streptomyces sp. NPDC029159 | reverse complement strand
TCGTTGCCCGTTGGGGGGGAGGCTGGGGAGGGGGGGGTTGTATGGGGACAGGAGGCTCCCAGAAAAAACGGTGAGGTCCGTGGGGCTCCCGGGAACCAGCCCCCAGCGGGGCGGGGGCCGGGGGGTGGGGGCCACGACCGGCACCGGGCAGTGCAGCGGCGCGGTGATGCACTCCTCCGCCTCCAGGGGGGAGCGTCCGCGGTGGAAGCCGAGCAGCTCCTCCCGCGAGCCGCCGGCGCAGAACACGTCGGGCTCCCCGCTCAACAGGACCGCCCGGGTGGCGGGGTGCGCCGCCGCCTCCCGCAGGGCCGCCGGGAGCGCGGCGCACAGCCGGGCGGTGATGCGGTTCCGGTCGGCCGGTGCGCAGATCCGCACCCGGGCGACGGGCGGGCCCACGGTCACCCGGACGGGAGAGGAGGGGGCTGCCGGGGCGACGGGCATACGGGCTCCGCCTCCTTTCCGCACGACGGGCCGCCGGGCATCCGGATCGCCCGGTCTGATGTCAGTCTCGCCGGGAGCACCGACACAGTGGCGACAAGATCGTCGGCCTGGGCGGTGTACGGCTTGTGTCGGCGTTGTGTCGGTGGTCCGGTCCGATACTCAGAGGCGAACCGTCCGCCCCGGTGCGCCGGTTCGTCCTCCGATCCGCTCAACGAGCCGGGAGGCCGCGTGGTGACCGCTTCACGACAGCCGGAGCCACTGCCCGGCGAACGCACCGGCCGCCGGGCCGGTGAGCCCGTCGCCGTGGTCGGTATGGCGTGCCGGGTCTCCGGGGCCGAGGACGTCCGCGACTTCGCCGCCCTGCTCGACCGGGGCGAGGTGCGGTTCGGGCCGATACCCGGGGACCGGTTCCCCGGCCTGGACGTGGCGGCGCTGAAGATGACCGGGAAGCCCGTCCTGCGGGCGGCGCTGCTGCGGCGCATCGACGAGTTCGACGCGGCCTTCTTCGGGATCCGCAACCGCATGGCGGCGGCCATGGACCCGGCGCAGCGCCTGCTGCTCGAACTGACCTGGCAGGCACTGGAACACGCGGCCCTCGCGCCGGACCGGCTGGCCGGCGGCGACACCGGTGTCTATGTCGCGGCGGGCGGATACGACTTCCGCGAGCGTGCCGTGGCGGCCGGGCTGCGGGACGGGTACACCGGCGTCGGCAATCTGCTCTCGTTCAACGCGAACCGTCTCTCGCAACAGTTCGACCTGCGCGGTCCGAGCGTCACGGTGGACACGGCGTGCGCCGGCGGACTGACGGCGGTCGCGCTCGCGGTGTCGGAGCTGCGTGCCGGGGCCTGCCGCACCGCCGTCGCGGGCGCGGCCAACATCCTCTGCGCACCCCTGAACCACGCCGCCTACCTCCAGTCGGGCATGCTCTCGCCCCGCGGCCGGTGCGTCCCCTTCAGCGCGGACGCGGACGGCTACGTCCGCGGCGAGGGCGGCGCCGTGGTCGTCCTGCGGCGCCTGGCCGACGCACGGCGGGACGGCGACCCGGTGCTGGCGGTGATCCGCGGCGCCGCGGTCCGCCACGGCGGGCGCACCGCGACCATGACGTCCCCCAGCCGCGCCGCGCAGACCGCCGTCATCAGGGCGGCGTGGGCGGACGGCGGTCTCGCCCCCCGCGCGATGGGCTACCTGGAGGCCCACGGCACCGCGACCCCCGCCGGCGACCCCCTGGAGATCGCCGCCCTGCGCGAGGCGGCCGGCGACGGCCACGACGCCGCGACCGGCCGGGACACGCCGGACCGGCTGTGGGTCGGTTCGGCGAAGGCCAACGTCGGCCATCTGGAGGCGGCGGCGGGCTGCATCGGCCTGATCAAGGCGGTGCTGACGCTGCGCGGCGGACGGATCTTCGCCATCCCCGGGCTGCACGCCATCAGCCCGGCGCTCGGGCTCGCCGGCTCCCGCGTGGTACTGGCGGACCGGCCGATCGAGTGGCCCCGGAGCGGGCGGCCGCGGCTGGCCGGGGTCAGCGCGTTCGGGATCAGCGGCTCGGTCGCCCATGTCGTGGTCGAGGCGTACGAGCCGGACGGCACCGGCGCCGCCCCGGACGCCCCGGTGACGCTTCCGCTGTCGGCGACCGGCACCCGGACGCTGTGCCGGACGGCCGCCTGTCTGGCGCGCCAACTGGCCGACCGCGGGGCCGCGCTGCCCGAGGTCGCGGCGGCGCTGGGATCCGGCCGCCGCCATCTGGCCCACCGCGCCGTGGTGCTCGCCCGGACCCTGCGGGAGGCGCGCGAGGGCTGCGAGGCCCTGGCCGGGGGCCGCCCCCACCCGGCGCTGTCCGTCCCGGAGAGCCCGCGCCCGGGCCTCGACCCCGCGTCGGCGCGGTGGCTCACCGGAGCGGCACCGGAATGGCCGTCGGACCCTCAGCTCCCGGGGCCCCGTGCGGCCCTGGTGACCAGTCCCTTCGAACGCCGTCGCTTCTGGCCGCCCGGCGAGCCCGCACTCCAGGACGCCCCGCCGCCGGACACCGGACCTCGATGAGAGGAAGCACCGTGCCCTCTTCACCCAACGACGCCGCCGCCGACCGGAGCGCGCTCCCCACGGTCGTGGGCAGCGCGGCCAAGGTTCTCTTCGTCGCCCCGGAGGAGATCGACCCCGATGTCCCACTCGTCGACCAGGGCCTCGACAGCATCCTCACCGTCGAACTGCTGGAGGCGCTCAACAGCGTGTTCGGCCTGCAGGTCAGGGCCGCCGAGGCGGAAATGCACCCTTCGCCACGTCAACTGGCGGCCTACTACGAGCAGTTGACCGGCGGGAACGGCGATCCGGCCGGGCCTCCTCTCCTCGCCGTCGTCCGGGAGTGCCTGGCCGAGGTGCTGATGACCGACGTCGAACCGGCGGCGGACCACACCACGTTCACCGACCTCGGGATGGACTCGATCCTCAAGGTGGAGTTCGTGTCCGCCGTCAACGACCGTCTGGGCCGGTCCGACGACGAGGAGGTGCTGCGCGCCCATCCGACCCCGGCCCTCTTCGCCGCCCATCTGGCACGCCACGCGGACGGCGCGGCGGGCACACCGTCCCAGGAGACGCTCACGGTCCTGCGGGAGGCCGTGCGGGAGATCCTTCCCGAGACGCCGGCGGACGCGGTGACCCCGGAGTGCTCGCTGCGCGCGTTGGGCGCCTCCTCGCTGGACCGGGCGGACATCGTGGCGCTGGCCATGCACCGGCTGGGCCTGCGGGCCCCGGCCGAGCAGCTGGCCGCCGCGGAGACCCTGGGCGCCCTCGCGACCGTCCTGGACGCGTGCCGGGAAAGCGGATGACCGCCCCCCGCCCACGGACCGTCACCCCGCTCGCCCTCACCTCGGCGGCCGTTCTGACCGGGGACATCGGCGGTCTCGACGCGTACGCCGAGGCCCTCGCCGGCACCCGGTCCGCGATCGTCGCGCCGCCAGAGGGATCCGCGTACCGCCGCTCCGGCGCCGGAGCGGCCGCCCCGCTCACCGGCTTCGCGCCCGCCGCCTGGGCACGGGACCACCTTTCCGGGGCGCCGGAGCTGCGGGAGCGGCTGATGGCCGGCACCGCGCGGGGGACGCTGCCCGCCGTCACCGCGGCGTGCGTGGCCGCCGCGGCGGTGCACGCCGCGGGGCTCTCCCGCGCGCAGCTCGCGGAGTGCGCGCTGATCGTGGCGGGCGGGAACCTCGCCCCCCGGCACCAGGCGGCGGCCGCCCGGGGGTTCGCCGAGCGGGGACATGTGGCGCCGTCCTACGCACTGACACACACGGACGTCGACGTCGTGGGCACGGTCAGCCAGGTCACGGGCGCCGTGGGCGAGGGCTGGGTGCTCGCCGCCTCGGCGGCCGGCGGGGCGCTGGCGGTGCTCCAGGCGGCGCGTCTGGTGGCCTCCGGGGAGGCCGCGCGCTGCCTGGTCGTCGCACCGGCCACGGACCACTCGGCCGTCGAACTCACCGCCCTGCGGCAGGCCGGTGCGCTGAGCGGGCCCGTACCGCACCGCGATCCGCGGACGTTGTGCCGTCCGTTCGACCGGACGCGCAGCGGTTTCGTCCCGGGCCAGGGCGCCGCGTCCGTGCTGCTGGAGGCCGTCGGGGACGCCACGGGGCGCGGACGTGCCCCGCTCGCCCTGCTCCTCGGCCACGGTCAGGCCCTCGACGGGAGGCGGGCGGCCGACCCGCTGGCCGAGGGGCAGACGGCCGCGCTGCACCGGGCGTTGGACCGGGCCGGCGCCGATGCGCGGGACATCGGCTACGTCAACGCCCACGCCACGGGAACGCGGATCGGCGACGAGGTCGAGGGACGCTCCCTCGCGGCGGTGTTCGGCGCCCGGCCGCTGGTCAACGCGACGAAGGCGCTGACCGGCCACTGCTTCGGCGCGTCGGGCCTGCTGGAGATCGTCGCCACGGCGATCCAGCTGCGGGACGGTTTCTGCCACGGCAACCCCCACCTGGCCCGGCCCTGCACCGACCGGCTGACCTTCGCACCCCGCGACACCGTCCGGGCCGATCTCTCCGCGGCGGTCACCTCCAGCTACGCGTTCTGCGGGATCAGCTGCTCGCTGGTGCTGGGCCGGGCCACGGCGGGAGAGGACGGCGCGGCATGGTGAGGCCCGGGGACGGGATCCGGACGGTCGGCATCGACGCGGTCGGTGTCGACTGCGGTGCGGCCGTGGTCGCGGTGGACACCCTCTGCCGCGGTGACGCGGCACACGCGCGCCGGGTGCGCGCGCTGGGGATGGAGGCGCGCGGGGTGGCGCTGCCGTGCGACGACCCCGTCGTGTTCGGCGCGACCGCCGGCCGGCGGGTGCTGGAGCAGCTGACGCCCGCCGAACGGGACACGGTCGAACTGCTGGTGTTCGCCACCGAGAGCGGCCTCGACCTGAGCAAATCGCTCGGCGGCGCCGTGCACCGGCTGCTGGGTCTGCCGAGCGCCTGCCGCACCGTGGAGGTGAAGCAGGCGTGCCATGCGGGCTCCGCCGCCCTGCACCTGGCCGCCGCCGTGGTGGCGACGAGTCCCCGGCCCGGCGCACGCGCCCTGGTCGTCACCGGTGACCTCGGCCACCATCCCCTGCACAGCCTGCCGGAGGCCGTCACGGGCGTCGGCGGCGTGGCCGTGCTCGTATCGGCCGCGCCCCGTATCGCCGCCCTGCGCCCCGGGGCGGGCGGGCTGCACAGCGACGATGTCTGCGACACGCTCCGCCCCTCGTACGCGGAGGAGGTGATCGACCCCGATCTGTCCCTGCTGAGCTATCTGGCGTGTCTGCGGTCCTGCTGGCAGGACTACACGGCCAAGGTGCCGGGGGCGGATTTCCTGGGCGACTTCGCTCTCCTCGCCATGCACACCCCGTTCGCGGCCATGGTCAAAGGCGCGCACCGCACGCTGACCCGCGATGTCGTCGGACTGGCCCCGGCGCAGATCGAGGCCGACTTCGCCCGCCGGGTCGAACCGTCGCTCGCCTACGTACGCCGCACCGGCAACATCTACACCGGCACCTCGCTGCTGTGCCTGATGAGCGCGGTGGCCCACGGTGCCCCGCACGGGGCGGCCACCGTGGGGGTGTTCTCCTACGGGTCCGGCTGCTCCGCCGAGTTCTACGGCTGCGACCTCGTCCCCGGAGCCGCGGAGCGCCTGGCCCTCGGCGGGGTCGGGGAAGCGCTCGACGCGCGCTGCCCGTTGTCCTTCGACGAGTACGCGCGGCTGGCGGGGACCGACGTGCCGGCCGGTGTCCGCGCCACGGACGTCGACCTGGCACCGGCGCGGCGGGCCCTGCGGCACGTGGCGGAGACCGGCGCGCACCGGCTGATGCTGACCGGGGTGGACCACTACCGGCGGCGGTACGCGTGGACGGACGGTTCCCCCTGGTGACCGGCGCCCCGGAAGAGACGGCGGTGCACGTCGCCGAGCACCCCGGCCACCTGGAGGCACGTATCGGACGGTCGGCCCGCGATCCCAACGCGCTGGACGCCCGGCTCGTCCGCGGGCTGCACCGCGCCGTGGACCGCGCCGAGGCGACGCCCGGCTGCCGGGCTCTGGTGCTCAGCTCGGCCTCGGACACCTTCTGTTCGGGACTGCCGCTCGGCACGGCGCCGGACGCCCGGTGGTTCACCCACCGGGAGACCTCGCCGTGGCACCTGTTCGAGCGCCTCACCGGCTGCGCGGTGGTGACCGTCGCGCTGCTCGACGGGCCCGCCGTCGGCGGCGGCGTGGCCCTGGCCTCGGCGTGCGACCTGGTGCTCGCCGGCCGCGGCGCGCGCTGGCGCTGCACCGAGGCGCTGCTGGGGCTCGTCCCCGCGATGGCCCTGCCGTTCCTCGCCCGGCGGATCGGCGAACACCGCGCCTGCGCCATGGCGCTGACCGCCATGGAGGTCGACTCGGACCGCGGCGCCGAGTGGGGGCTGGCGGACCTGGTGGGCGACCGAGCCGCCGTGCTGCTGCCGGACGCCCTCCGCCGCCTGCGCGGATGCCGGCCGGAGGCGGTGCGCGCGCTGAAGTCCTACCGGCGGGAGGCGTTCCCCTGGCCGCCCGGGCTGGCCGACCGGGCCCGGGCCGTCCTGACGGAGCGGCTGGCCGACCCCGGTGTGCGCCGGCGGCTGGGTGGGGTGCGCCCGCCGCCACACGACGCGTGAGCGCCGCCCGCACGACCGGCGGGCGGCTGCGGGATGTGCCGACGCGGTACCCGGAACGAGCGGAACAACGAGGAGGGGTTGTGGACGCGAACACCCACACCAGGGACAGGATCACGGCGCTCGTCGCCGCGTGGCTGCGGGAACAGGAGGTCGAGGGGGCGGTCGATCCCGACGCGATGCTGGTGGATCTGGGGATCGACTCGCTGAGCGTGGTGGACCTCAGCCAGGCGCTGCGCCGCGAGCTCGGAGTGGAGATCAAAGCAGCGGAGTTCGACCTCTACGCCACCGTGCCGGAGCTGGTGGACGAGGTCTGGGAACGGGTCAGGGCGCGGTAGCCGCCGAGGGCAGCGGGAGCCGGAAGCAGGTGTCCGCCGCGTCCAGGAGGATGCGCTGGTAGAGGGAGCGCAGCTCCGGGGACGGCTCGATGCCGTAGCCGTGGACCAGCCTGTGCCGCAGGGACCGGTAGACCTCCATGGCGTCCGTCTTCCGGCCGCTCCGGCACAGGGCCACCATGTGGATCATGTTCAGGCCCTCGTCCGACGACCCGGCCAGCACCTCCGGGTGCAGCCGGGCCACGGCGGCCTGCGGACGGTCGAGGCGCAGCTGCTCCTCCGCCCAGGCACGGAGCGCCAGGACGCGCAGCTCCTCCCAGCGCTGTGCGGCGAAGCGGTGGCACTCACCGTCGGCGGCGCCGCCGAACGGCTGCCCCCGCCAGCACGCGAGCGCCTGGTTCAAGGCGGGGAGCGCGGCCGCGGTACCGGCGGTGGCCTCGTGCACGAGCTGCTCGAAGTGGAGGGCGTCCACCCTGGAGGGGGCGACGTCGAGCAGATAGCCGCCCCCGACCGTGCGGACCCGGAGTCCGGCGTCGCCCCGTCCGAGGAGGGTGAGCATCCGGCGCAGCCGGCCCACATGGGCCTGGACCGCCTGTTCGGGCTGGAGCGGGGGCGCGCCCGCCCACAGTTCCTCCACGATGACGGCGGTCGCCACCGGCTGCTGCGCCGACAGGGCGAGCAGTTCCAGCAGGCTGCGGCGGAGGGAGGGCCGGGGGCTGCACGTGGCGCCCGTGGCCGTCCGGACGAGTGTCGGTCCGAGAAGGCGGATGGCGTGCGGGATGTTGCCGTCGGACGACTGCATGGGTCACCTCTCCCGGGCCCGGTTCCGCCTCACAGCTGTCGGCAGAGCCGGTCCAGAATCTCCTGCTCCCGCTGCTCCTCGTGATCCGTGCCGCCGAGCATGTAGCCGCCGAATTTCATGCCGCTGCCCGCCTCGCCCATCCGGATCACGCCTCGGCCCAGATCCGCCAAGGCCGCCTCGACATCGGCGAGCTGTACCTCCGTGTTGTCGCGCAGATACAGTTCGGTCAGCTTTCTGGACGGCAGGATCTCACCGTGCCAGGACCGTACTTCGGAACGGGAGCGATATGTCTCCCAGTACATGCGTGATCCCGGAACGACGGCCGGTGCGGCGACCGATACGGTGGTGATGATGTCCTGGTACTGCTCGGCCAGTGCCAGCCAGTTGTCGACCTCGGAGCGTAGTTTGGCGAGGTCCGTTCCGGGCAGTCCGAGGATTCCGGAGACATAGAGCCGGTAGTCGAGGTCGCGGGCGAGTTCCAGTGCCTCGGAAATACGGTCGGGGCCCTTGTTGATGCCTTTGGAGTTCTGCCTCAGCAGTTTCGGATCGAATGCCTCAAGGCCGACGTTCCAGGTGCGGATGAATCCCTGGCACAACTTCGCGGACTGCAGGAACTCGTAGACGAGTCCGTAGGCGAGCATAAAACGCCGGCCGCGCAGCACCGGCGAGGAGGCGCAGGCGTCCGCCAGGTCGTCGAGCAGGGAGAAACGCCCCTGCCACTGGCCCCTGGAGAAGCCCAGGGTGGAGTCGCCGGCCGCGTAGACGTTCGCGCCGAGGGAGCCGACCGCGTGCTCCAGGGCGGAGACGACCGTGGTGAGCGCGGCCGTCTTGGGCGTCAGGCCCTGGATCGAGCAGTGTTTGCACCGGCGCCGGGGCGACTCCCCCCAGTGGCAGCCGCCGTCGATCGCCATCGTGATCATGCGCTGGAGGTCGTAGTGGCCCGCGTACCACTGCTGGAACGCCTTGTCGTAGTGGTGCACGAGCTGGTCGGCGATGAGGGCGTAGTCCGGCATCCGGCGGCGGTTCAGCGGGTAGTTGGGGGCGCTCTGATGGACGACGGTCCCGCCGCGCCGGTACGCCAGGGACGGCACCCGCTCCTGTGGCAGGTCCCCGCTCAGCGCGTACAGCAGGCCCGTCATCGTGAACGGGCCGTTGTTCCCGGTGCCCACGAAGTCGACGAGCCGGCTGCCGTACCGGCCGGTGAGCACCTCCTCGTACAGGAGGGCCGCGTGGTCGTTGCCGAACACGACGACCGCGTTGGGATTCGCCCTTTTGATCTCGGCCGCGGCGATGAAGGCCCAGGGCGCGGTGGCGGTGTACACCGTGAACGCCGCCACGTCCGGCGGATTCTCGTGGATCTCCTCCCGCAATTTCTGCCAGTCGAGGTGACTCATGTCGAGATAGCGCCACGGCACATCGGGAAAACAGATGTCGTGATAGGTGATCATTTCCACGAGCGCGGAATGGGGATAGACGGTCCCCTCGTTGCGATACCGCTCCTGATCCCCCGCTTCGGCGATGAGCGCCCCGCCTCCCGAATGGCTTCCGCGATGGGCCGAGGTCAGCGGAAGCGCGATGTACCAGACCGACTTGAAGGGCGGGTGGGAAGTGCATGACCTGTCGAGCGGAATTTCCCATGAGTAGCGAGTATCTGTTCCGACTGCTTCCCTGGCCGGTTCGAGAGACATCCGCTCGCGCAACCTCTCCATGAGTGGCCGGACTGAATGCGTGAGCAGCCAGACTAGATTCCGTGATCACACAGGGGCAAGGTTCCGAAGAATGCGGTCAAAGGAGTCATCGCGCGCACCGGAAATCCGCCGGCGCGGCCGGCGGCGGAGGCCGGGGCTTCCTGGGCGCCGGGCCGGCCGCAGGTGACGGCCCGCCCGGCGGTGTCCTCACCCGGCCGTGGCCGGGCCCGGCGCTCGGGCCGGGAGGCCGAGGACATCGACGGGGTGTACGCCCCGGCCGATCGACGTCAGGCCCTCGCGGACCGCTCCCGAGGCGAGGGCCGTCGCCTCCCGGACCGCGTGCGGCAGCGGGAGGCCGTGCGCGCGCAGGCCGGTGATCAGCGCGGAGTGGGCGCAGCCCGCGCCGTGTTCGGCTCCGGTGCGGTGGGCCGGCCGGTCCAGGCGCAGCGACGTCAGGCCGTCGGCGAACCAGTCCTCGCCGTCGCCGCCGGATGTCACGACGACGGCCGGTGCGCCCAGGTCGAGCAGGCGCTGCGCCAGCTCCCGTGTCCCCGACGTCTCGTCGCCGGTGAGGAGGCGGGCCTCCGCGACGTTGGGCGTGAGGACGTCGGCGAGCGGGAGGAGCAGGTCGATCAGCGCGGCGCGCGCGTCCTGGCCGCCCAGGGCGCCACCGGCCGCGCTGACCATGACCGGGTCCACGACGACGGGCACCGCGAGGTCCGCCAGCAGATCCGCGATGGCGGTGAGGTGCTCCGCGCTCCAGGTGGTGCCGACTTTCACCGCCCGTATGTCGAGGTCGGCACGGACGGCGTCGAACTGGGCGCGCAGGAAGTCGACGGGGACGGGGTGGCGGCTCAGGACGCCGGTGGTGTTCTGGGCGGTCAGACCGGCCAGGACCGTCGCGGTGAAGCAGCCGAGCGAGGCCAGGGCCTTGATGTCGCCCTGGATGCCCGCGCCGCCGCCGGAGTCGGAGGTGCCGATGGTGAGGCACACGGGAGGTGCTGCGTTGTCTGGCACGTCGGTTCGGCCCTTCCCGTCCGCGAGGGGCACTCGGCGGCCGGTGTCGGGCTCCCGTGTGCACGGGAGCGGGGTACGCGTGGGCTGCGGGTGCGGGGCGGCGGCGTTCCGCGCGCCTACCCCGCCGGTGACGTCAGCGAGCGGTGGATGCCCCAGCGGTTCTCGACGAGCCGGGCGAACAGCGGGTTGAGCACGTCGAGCAGGTCCCGGTCGACGGTGTCCTCGTGGCGCCACCGTGCGTGCAGCGCGAAGAGGATCACCACGTCCGTCCAGTACCTCCCCAGCCCCAGGCCCTCCGCATCGGCCGCGTCCAGGGTCAGCCGCCGCTTCCGCAGTGCCTCCTCCAGGGCCAGGATCTCACGGATGGCGGGCCAGTTGTCCTCCGCCGGCATCGCGGGGAAGGGGTCGGTGGCGACCTGTTCCGTCCGTGCGGCGAGGACCTTGTCCGCGACGGTGTCGTCGTGCCGGTAGAGGTGGTACGAGCCGACGGTGTGGGTGTACGAGCCCAGGTCGAGGCCGAGTTGGGTGGCCAGCACCTCCTGGAGGAAGGTGAAGGAGAAGACGTCGCTCACGGTGCCGCGGTAGGCGTCGTTGGCGCGCATGAAGGACACGGCGTGCAGGGCGCCTTCGCGGATCATGTACTGGAGCCCCAGGGTGCAGGCGACGTCGATGTTGCCCGCCACGAGGAGTTCCTCGGGGGCGAAGATCTGCATCACGGCGCGCTTGGAGTCGGGGTCCTGCCGGAGGGTGTGCGCGACGCTGTCCCACTGGTTGATGCCGGCGCCGCCGAAGCCGAACAGGCGGGGCCCGTAGGCGGTTCCGGCGAGTCGCTGTCCGTCCGCGGAGTACTTCTTCATGGACGGTGCGTAGAACGCGATGAAGTCCAGCGCGTTGCTGCCGGACAGGTACCACAGCGATTCGGCGAAGTTGAAGACCAGGTTCAGCTTCCGTTCGGGGATCCGGACGATCCTCTCCCGGGGGTTCGCGATCCGGTAGGAGACGCCGAGGATCTCCCGGCTGTGGAACCCCCTGGGGGCGTTGACGAACTCGGGCGCGTCCCGGGCCGCCAGGAGGTTGTCCAGGTAGGCGGCTTCGAAGGTCGGGTAGATCATGCGGGTGTGCACCGGGGAACTCCTCGGGAACGGTCGTGGGCCGTCGGCGCGGCGGTCGGGGTGCGAGGAAAGGTCGGCGGCCGCCTCACCCGATGTCCTCGGGCTCGCTCCGGCGGGCCCGGTCGAGCCGGCCGGCCACCGCCAGCAGCAGGGCCTGCCGTACGAAGACCGCGCCGTCGGCCTGACTGAAGTAGAGGTTGTGCGGTGTGCCGTCCAGGTCGGCGCCCAGTTCCGACAGGCGTGCCAGGGGGTGCATCACCAGGGCGTCGGGCTTCAGCGGTGTGTCGCCGTCGATGCGGAAGGCCGAGTCGAAGACCTCGTACTCGGTGCCGACCAGGGTCAGCGAATTCTGGTAGACGATGTCGAAACGGCTTACGTGCTGCCGGAGATCGGCGGTGCACACCACGGGCAGGGAGGCGTCGTCCAGCGCCTTCGCCAGCTCGGCGTCGAGCGGCTGCGGGTCCTCGGACACCACCGTCACCTCCCGCAGCAGGTGGGGGAAGTGCACCGCTCCCATCAGCAGAAAGCTGCGCAGCGCCCGCATCCTGCGGGGCGTCCCGACGACTCCCAGGGAGCGCCTGCGCCCGGGGCGCAGCGGTACCTCCGCACCGTCGAGGTCCGCGCACCGCTTGAGGAGGGCGTACCAGTCGGCCATCGCCTGCGTCGGGTGCTCCGCGCAGCCGTTGCCGCCGTTGATGAGCGGAATGTTCAGCCGGGTGGCGCGGATGTCGTCCAGGGCGGTTCCGGAAGGGTGGCGGAGCACGACGATATCGGCGTAGGAATTCAGCATGACGCCGGTGTCGGCGAGGCTCTCCCCTTTGTGGATGCTGCTGACCCGGCCGTCCGGAACGCTGATGACCGAGGCGCCCAGCCGGTGTGCCGCGCTTTCGAAGGAAAGGCGCGTGCGCGTACTGGGTTCGAAGAACGCGGTGAGGATGATGACGCCCTCCAGTGCCCGGGATGCGGTGCGCCGGCCGGTCTCCAGATCCGACGCCAGGGCGAAGAGGGAGAGGAGCTGCGGCTGCGTCAGCTCACCTACCTGAAGGATGGACGCGCCTTCCAAGCCGTACAGCGGAAGGAACTCGCCATCGTGGTGGGGGACAACGGCCGACTCGGCAGGAAACGAGATATAGGCACGTCGCAGGGGATGAACCACGGAGATACCTCCGGATTATGCCGTCCAGGCGCCGAAGAATTTCGAGGGGACCGCCACGCCGCTCACCCGCGATGCGAATAAGGGCGGCCGCGGTCAACTGACGCCACACTTCCTGGAGTCATGCCGGTGAGCTTATGGACGTGTCCCGGGTCCGGCAAGGCGAGCCGACGCGATCACGTCATTCATCCGGCGCTTTCCACGAGCGGTTCGGCGGGGCTTCCGCTTCTTCTCCGGGCCCTGTGGAATTCCCCGCTCCGCCGAATACGACCTTTGTGTTTCTGCTGTTCGACCTGGAGCGGATGAGGTCTGAGGCGGGTGTGGGGCGGTGGGTCCGGACGTGCGGGAAGTGGCGGCTGCGGGCGGGCGTACGGGCCTGACGCAGAGTGGCCGTAATACGTGAGGCGCGCACTCCGGGCACGCGGAACCCGCGGTGCGCAGTACCGGGGCGGACCCCTGAACGGCCTGCTCGCAGGGGGGACGAGGGTGGGCCGGCCCCCGCCTCCATCGCAGACAAGCCACACCGCGCACCCCGTCCGCGGCATGTTCCACCGCCGTCCCGAGGGTGCGCCGTCCGGCCGTCTCCCGCTCCCCCGCACCGGAATCAGGCATCACCGTGGCACCGTGCGGACCCGGAAACGCCATGCCCCCACCCGCTTCACGCGAGCAACCCATGTGTCTCTAATCGCCCTATGCCACCGTCATGGGCTCCGGTAGATTTTCCTCCGACGAGGAGCCGGGTTCATCGACTCGGCGGTGGCCGCCCCTTTCCGGGGGAACATGGCCATGCCTTCACCACCCCGGAAATTCTTTCCAGGGGTCTTTCCTTCACCTTCCCGAAGAGCGCCCGGCCCGCGAAGGAGTGTCCATCCTGTCTGCGAAAAACCCGCCCCCACACGACGGTTCTCCCCGCGGCTCCGGCCGAATCCGCGCCGCGGGCCCGGCCGTCCTGCCCATGTGACCGAACGGTATTGCGGCGCCCGCGGACGGGAGGCGCCGCCGCCTCGCCACACCGGTGCCGCGCCGCGGCCCCGGAGCCGTACCGCGCCACCACGACCGAACGGTTTCAGATGTGCGGACACCGGATTCCAGGAAACTCCGCAGGAGAATCACCTTGACGGGGAACACAAGAATGACCGACGCGATCGAGACGCCGGCCTATGTCTACGACCTGGCGGCCGTGCGGCACGCCCACGGACTCCTGCGGGATTCCCTGCCCGAATCGGCCGGGCTGTTTTACTCCCTCAAAGCCAATCCCCATCCCGCCGTGCTCCGGCAGTTGTCCGCGCTCGGCTGCCACGCGGAGGTCAGTTCCCCCGGTGAGCTGACCGCCGCCCTGGCGGCCGGATTCCGGGCCGGGGACATCCTTTACACCGGTCCGGGCAGGCGGGACGCCGATGTCGGCCTTGCGGTGGCGCACGGGGTGCGCCGCTTCTCGGTGGACTCCCCGCACGCGCTGGACCAGTTGAACCACGTGGGGCGGGCGCAGGGCGTCCCGCTCTCCGCCCTGCTCCGTATCAATCCGCCCGAGCCGCCGGCCGGGGTCGGACTGGCCATGACGGGCGGGCCGTCCCAGTTCGGCGCCGACCTCTCCTGGGTGCTGGCCGAACCCCAGCTCTTCCACGGCAGAGCGCATGTGGCGACCACCGGGATCCACCTCTACATGGGCAGCAACCAGCACGACGGGGCCAAGCTGCTCGCCACCTTCGCGTACGGCCTGGACATCGTGGCGCAGGTGGAGGAGCGGCTCGGCTTCCGCCTGGCCACGGTGGACCTCGGTGGCGGATTCGGCGCCCCCTACGCCGTCGAAGGCGAGCTGCCCCGCTTCCCCTCGCTCCGGGCGCAGCTCAACGCCCTGCTCGGGGAGCGCCTTTCCGGCAGTCCGGCCGACGGGCGCGCTGTGGTCTTCGAATCGGGCCGCTACCTCACCGCGCGGTGCGGCCGTCTGCTGACCCGGGTGCTCGATGTGAAGGTGTCCCAGGGACGCCGGGTGGTGGTCCTCGACGCGGGGGTGCACCATCTCGCCGGTATGGCGGGGCTGGGGAAAGAACCCTTCCTCGATCCCGCATTCCGGTTCCCCGGGGCGCCCGGCGGGCCCCGGTCCCCGGAGACGGGCGACGACCTCGTGAGCGGCCCGCTCTGCCATCCCCTCGACCTGTGGACCCGCACCGGCTCCCTGCCGGAGCTGCGCATCGGAGATCTCCTCACGGTGCCGAACGTGGGCGCGTACGGCCTCCATGCGTCCCTGACGGCGTTCCACTGCCACCCCATGCCGCTGGAAGTGGTGGTGGACGGCGCCCATGAGGTCGGCCGCAGCCGCGAGCTGACGGTCCGGGAACGGGAGGCTTCCTGATGCGCGGCGTCAGCCGGCACCACATCAGCCCGGATCCCACGGCGTCCGGGACGACGTTCATCGACGTCCCCGCGTCCGGCACGTTCACCGTGATCATGCGCGACGACACGGCGTACTGCGTGGGGAAGCTGTACGACGCGCTCGCCCGGCGGAATCCGCTCGCCCGGGAGACCCTGGTCCCCGCCCTGACGCAGAGCTATTTCGACTTCCGGGAGGAGCTGCAGGAGGCGCTGCCGCGGATGTCGCCGCACGCGGACCAGGTGGCCCTCCATCTGGTGGATTCCCGGCGGCTGGAGGAGGCCGTCCGCCACCGTGCCCGGTCCGACCGGCTCCTCAGCCTCGATCCGCTGATCCGGCAGGGCGCGCATCCGCTACGGGTGTCCCGTGGCTTTCTGCTCGGCGGCAGGACATCCGTGGGGGTGGTCACCGGTCCGCACCACCGTCCGCTCGGGGAGCAGCTGGCCGCGGTGGCCGCCACCGGCCACACCTACACGCTCGTCGACGACGACATCGTCACCGGCACCACGGTCTCCGCGGTGCTCCGTTCGCTCCAGGACTCGGGGGTACGGGTGCGCCGTGTCGTGCCCGGTGTCCGGGTGGCGGGGTGTGAGGACTCCTCCCTCCTGGGGGTTCCGGTCGAGCCGGTCCTCCAGTACCGGACCGCGGGCTCCGGTGGGCGGCGGGCCCTGGAGGTGGCCGACACCAGGAACTTCCTGCTGGGGGTGGCGGGGCTGGTGGTGCGGCTGCCCGACGGCGGATGGGCCCGCGCCCCCTACTGGCTGCCGTTCGTGCGTACCTCGGAGCGCTCGGGTATCTCGCCCGGGTGCGACCAGGACTTCACCATCCGCATGCTGGTCGCGAACATACGGTTCTTCCTCCGCATCGGCCAGTTGCTCGGCGGGCCCGTCCAGGTCGTGGATCTTCCTCCGGTGGTGCACCGGCTGCTGACGTCGCTGGGGATCGCCGATCTCCACGAAACGGTCGTCGCCGTGCTGGAGCGTCTGATGGGCTGGATGGACGACTGGGTGGCCCTCATGCACCGGTGGGAGACGGGCCGGCTGCCCGCGGCGACGGGATCGCTCGTATGAGGAGGGGCCCGGACCACCGGATCGACACGGTGCTGCTCGACGTGAACGGCACGCTGGTGCCCTCCGTTCCGCGCAGCGGCGCGGCCGCCCCCGAGACCTCCGGTGCGTTCCGTCACGCGGTACGGCAGTTGTACGCGGCCGGCGTCCGGGTCGGGCTGTGCTCGGACTCCCCCGTCGAGCAACTCCGGGATTTCGGACGGGCCATCGGACTCGGCCCCCCGCCCGCGTTCCCGGTTCTCGCGGAGAACGGGAACGTGGTGGCCGGGGACGGGATCCGCGTGCTGACCCCGTTCCCCGCCCGGGACATGGTCCGCGCGCAGGTGGCGGAGTGCGCGGGGCGTCACGGTCTGCGCCGTGGCGAGGAGGTGCGGGCGCCCGAGTTCGGCGGGGTGCCGCTCGCGCCGGGCGCATGGGGGCTGGGCGCGAACCGCCGTGCCTCGCTGAGCGTCTTCGGGCCCGCCGCGTTCATCGCCGCCGTGGAACGGCACCTCACCCGGTGGGCCGCGCGGAGGTCCGTGACGCTCGCCGTCGAGTTGAGCCCGGCGCGGACCTACGCGGGAATCCACCCGTACTCCCCGATACGGCTGGGGAAACGCCGGGCCCTGGCGGCTCTTGCCGCGGAGGGGATGAGGAACGTGCTGATGGTCGGCGATTCCCCTGCCGACTGGATTCCCGGCGTCCCGGGCGTCCGCAGTGCGTTCGTGGCGGCGTCCGGCCTCCCGGCCGAGGCCGCGGCGGACGCCTGGCACTGCTCGCGGCAGCCGGAAGTCGCCGGTGTCGTCGACATCCTCCGGAGAGTGGCCGCGGCGAAGCACGCGGTGAAGTGACCGGGCCGCCGCCCGGTCGGTACGGACTGACAGCTCATGGCGAAGGGAGAGACGTGCACCGGATCCGAGTCGGCGTCCTGGGGTGCGGCATGATCGCGCAGCTGATGCATCTGCCGTATCTGACCGCCTTGCGGGAGCGTTTCGACGTGACGGCGGTCTGCGACCGTTCCTTCGATCTGGCGGAGGCGGTGGCGCAGCGCTTCCATGTCCCCCGGGTGTACTCGTCGTTGCCGGAGATGCTGGACAGCTCGCCGGAGATCGACGCGGTCGCCGTCCTCACCGCGGATCATGTCGAGCCCGTCCTGCTCTCCCTGCGCCGTGGCAAACACGTCTTCACCGAGAAGCCCCTCGGCTACACCGTCGCGGAGACCGAAGAGGTGGCCGCCGCCGGCGACGCGGCGGGTGTCACCGTGATGGTGGGCTACATGAAGCGCTACGACAGCGGGGTGCGGCGCGGGCTCGCGGAGATCGCGCGGATGGCGCGCCCGCTGGCGGCGCGCCTGGAGATCGTCGTCGGCCCCGACTACGGGAACTGGATCATTCCCGAGCTGGCGCAGATCGTCCGCTCCCCGCATCCGCACCCCGGGGACGACACCCGCCGTGCACGGGTGCGGCAGGAGCTTCCGGACTCCCGCGCCGCCGCGCTGGAGACCTATATGGACATGTTCGGGGTGTGGAGCCACGACATCAATCTCCTCCGTGCCGCCTTCCCCGGCTCCCCCTCCTCGATCAAGGCACACGCGTCGGCGGACGGCACGCTGCTGACCGCCTCCCTCCGGTACGCCGACGGCCCGCAGTGCACCTTTCTCGGGGCCTCCACCGCGCTGCACCGTTTCGAGGAGAGCCTCACGGTGTGGGGCGAGGACCGCACGGTGCGGATCGACGTCTCCAACCCCTTTCTGCGCGACACCCCGTCGGCCGTCAGGATCTGGCGGGACGAGCCCGCCGCCGGGCCGGGGGCGGGCCGGGGCGGCGCGGTCGAGGAAACGCTCACGGGGGCGCACGACGAGGCGTTCCGGGCGCAGTGGGAGCACTTCCACGAGTGCGTCACCACCCGCCGCCGGCCGCTCACCGATGCCCGGGGCGCGGTGCTGGACACCCGCCTGATGCGCGACATCGTGCGCGCCACCGACCACTGAACTCTCTCCCGTCCCCTCGTGCGCGGGCGCCGCGCCCGCGCCGGGGCCACGCCAGCAGGTCACCGACAACGGAAGGCACCTCCCATGGCCACCAAGATCGAGACCGTCTTCGTCGCCGCGCCCTTCTGGGCCTACGTCGACAAGGAGACCGGCGAGTTCGACACCGAGGCGTTCGAGACGATCAACCGGATCCTGAAGCACTACGACAACCAGGGCTGCACCGTGCACAACGCGCACCGCCGGGAGAAGTGGGGCCAGGCGTTCATGGAGCCCGAGCAGTTCACCGTGCTGGACTACGAGCAGATCTGCGCCTCCGACGTGATCATCGCGGCACCCGGCAGCCCGGCGTCGCCCGGTACGCACATCGAGATCGGGTGGGCGTCGGCCGGCCGGGTGCCCATGGTGCTGCTCCTGGAGGCGGGCAAGGAGTACGCCGGACTCATCAAGGGGCTCGACGCGTTCGCCCCGGTGAAGACCGTCGAGTTCACGGGTCAGGTGGACCTCGATGTGCTCGACGCCGCGGTGGCGGAGGTCCTGGCGGCGGCCCCGCCCCGCCCGACCGCGTGACCGGCGTCCCCGCGACGTACTCCACGACCTGCCATGACCACGAACAGAGGACTGGCGATGGGACCACTGACCGGCCTGTACCGGGAACTGGGCGCGCTGGAGCCCGCGCCCGACGCGCTCCGGAGCGCGGAGCGTCTGCTCGACGGAGTGATCGAGACGGCACCGTTCCCGCTCGGCGCACTCGACGATCTGGAGCAGCAGCTCCACGACGCCGCACCGGAGTTCGGCGATCTGGACGCGGACGGGGTCCGGGTGGTCGCCGCCACCGCCGCCCGGCACCTGGCCGTCCTGGCCGACCGGGACGGCGTATGGCTGTCGGCGTTCGCCCGGGTACCGCTGTGCCATCTGCCCACCGGGGCGCGTCTGGCCGAGCTGAGCCATGCGTACCGGTTCGGCCCCGGACGGCAGGGGCTGCGGTCGCGGATGACCGGCGGGCTGCTGCGCACGCTGGGGAAGCCGAGCGGTGACGCGGGCAGCGGCGCCTACCTGGCGTCGCTGCGGCTGGAGGAGACGGCCTATCTGCTGCCCGCCCTCCTTCTGGCGCTCGCGCAGGCGCCCGGCCGCTACACGCCCGAGCTGCTGACCGCCGTCGAACCGACCCTGACCGGCGCGCTGTACGACGTCCCGGAGTGGATCGCGTCGTGCGTCACGGCGGTCGCGGAGGGCACCGAGGGCGTCGAGGTGGCGTGGCCGCCCGCGCAGCGGCCGGACGAGGTCGCCCCGGCCGTCGCCGCGGCGCTCGGGGAGTTCGCCGCGGAGGGCCTCGCCACGGACGGCGAGGAGCGGTTCGCGAGGTTCGCGCGGCTGCTCGGCGACGCCGCGCGGCTCTACCGGGCGGAGCTGACGCGGGCCTGTCTGAACGCGCTGCGGGCGCCGGAGCGGGCCATGCGGGATCTCGTGGCGCGCAAGACACCGTCGGCCCGCCGTGCGCACGGTACGGCCACGGTGGACGGCACCCTGCTCGACCACTATTTCGACCGGCCTCCGCAGGAGAGCGGCGACCTGCTGCGGGCCCTCGCCTCCTCGAAGTGGATCACGCCCGGGGAGCCGGACCGCAGCCCGTTCCTCACGGTGCTCACCCAGCGGCACGCCCCGATGGGCAAGATCTTCAGCGCCGAGGACCTCGCGCTCGTCCGGCGCTGGATCACCGGCCTGGCCGGGCCGGGCGACGGGCGGGTGATCGCCCCGCTCGCCGTGACCGTGCCCGGGCCCGGCGGGCACGTGGACGCGCCGGTCCCCGTCACGTTCGACGGCCCGCGGACGCGGGAGCTCTTCCACGACCTCGTCGCCGGGCACGACCGGGCCGGGGCCGTCCGCCGGGCCGCCGCCTTCGTCGACCACTGGCTGGACGCGGCGGAGCGGATGGAGAAACCGGCGTTCACCTGGGAGCTGCCCGAGCGGTACGACGCCGAGGAGTTCCCGGCGTGGATGCAGGCGACGTACGAGGCCATGGCGTCGGCGCCGGTCGCGCCGGTGACCGACGACGGCAAGGCCCACCACGACCGCAGCTTCCACGGCGCGGCGGACAACCTGGTCGACGGGGCGTGGCTCCAGGGGCTGACCCGCACCACCGTGATGTCGGACAGTGAACGACTGCTTTACGACATCTACTGGGACGAAATCGGCAACGGCAGACCGGGGCAGAGCCACGGCGTGCTCTACGAGGAGCTGCTCGCGGGGCTCGGCCACCGGCTGCCGAAGTTCTGGACGCGGGAGTTCGTCGAGGACGTCGACTTCCTCGACGAGGGCTTCTACGCGCCGGTGTTCCGGCTGGCCGTCGCGGAGTTCCCGCGGAGCAGGTTCCCGGAGATCGTCGGGGTGAACATGGTCTGCGAGTTCCACGGCCTGGGCTCCGCGGGCATCTCCAAGGCCGACGGCCTGACGGAACTGGGGTACGACACGAGCTTCACCCGCCTCCACATCGCCGACGACAACGTGGAGATGGGGCACTCGGCCAAGTCCCGGGACGCGGTGGTGTTCCTCATGGCGCAGGCGGCCCGGCTCGGCGTCGCCGACCTGGTCTGGGAGCGGATCAGGCGCGGCGCAACGGCCATGCGCATGGCCTACGTTGTACTGATGCAGGGGCGCCTCAAGATCGCCCCCACTCAGGTGCCGAACCGAGCGCCCAACCGTACCCCTCATGCTCACAGCAGGTGATTTCCGCATGTCCACCCACCCCTCCAGCATCATCAGCGCCGTCCTGGAACGGGAGTTCCCGCAGATCCGCGTCGCGTCGGTCCACCCCCTCGACAAGGGCTACACGAGCAAGCAGTGGGTGGCCGACACCGACCGGGGCCGGCTGCTGGTCAAGGTGCCGCAGCGCGAACGGGACCCCGAGCACCTGCGGCGCCTGATGGCCGCCGCGCAGGTGGCGGCCGAGCACGGCATCCCGGTGGTCCGCTACCGGCGGCTCGTCCCCCACGAGCCGGCCGTGGACGGCCCGCTGGTCATCCAGGAGTTCCAGGAGGGCGACGCCGCGGGGGACGTGTGGGAAGCCCTCGGCCCGGAGCGGCGGCGGACGCTCGTCCGCGACCTCGGCGACGTCGTCGGACGGCTGCACGCCATCAAGGGCCCGCACTACGGCGACGTGCTCGGCACCACCACCGCGCCGACGCTGCGGCAGGCGGTCGAGGCGGAGGTGGAGGCGCTGCTGCCGCAGGCCGACCTGACGCTGATCGGCGACGCCGACGCCCTGCGGACCGCCGTCGGCGCCGCCCTGGCGCGGCTGGACGACGCGGCGAACGTCCCGGCCCTCACCCACGGCGATCTGTGGCTGCCGAACGTCCTCGTCCGCGACGGGCGGATCAGTTGCGTCCTGGACTTCGAACACGCCCTGTACGCCGACCGGTTCCGCGACTTCGGCAAGCTCGACGAGCATCTCTTCGACGGCTTCGCGGACGGCCGGGAGGTCTTCCTGGAGGCGTACGCCGCGGCCTGTCCGCTGCCGGACGACCACCGCGAGCGCATCGACCTCGCCCATTTCCTGCACGCCCTCGCCATGCACGCCTACTTCCTGCGCTGGACCCCGCAGTGGGCCCCGCAGTACGCCGAGCAGGCCAAGGCGTGGCTGGCCCGTCAACCGTGAACCCGCCGCCGGGAGGACCTCCCGGACCGGACAGCGGAGGAGACCATGCAGATCGATTCCGCACGCGCATATCTGCTGCGCATGCCGTTACAGGTGCCCTGGAAGACGTCCTTCGGCGCGCAGCCGGACATCGACACCGTCCTCGTCCGGCTGCGCAGCGGGGGGAGCACCGGCTGGGGTGAGGCGGCGCCGGGCACCTGGCCGCTGTTCTGCGGGGAGTGGGGCGGTGCCACGTACCGGCTGGTGCGCGACCGCCTGCTCCCCCGCCTGGCCGGGGCCCGGGTCGACGAGGCCGGCGAACTGACCGGCCTCTTCGCGGAGATCCGGGAGAACACCTTCGCCAAGGCGGCCGTCGAGACGGCCTGGTGGGCGCTGCGCGGCGCCGTCGAGCAGCGCCCGCTCGCCGCGTACACCGGCGGCACCCGCACCGTGGTGCCGGCCGGTGCGGACTTCGACCTCCACGACGACACCGACGCGCTGCTCGCGAAGATCGCGGAGGTGGTCGGGTCCGGATGCCCGCGGATCAAGCTGAAGATGGGGCGGCGGACGCGGATCGAGCAGCTCCGCGAGGTGCGGCGGGCGTTCCCCGGGGCCACGCTGCACGTCGACTGCAACGCGACGTTCACCGGGGACGACCTCGACCATCTGGCGCGGTTGGACCCGCTCGGTCTGGCCATGATCGAACAGCCCCTGGCCAAGGACGACTTCCTCGGGCACGCGGCCCTCCAGCGCCGGGTGGCGACCCCGGTCTGCCTCGACGAGTCGATCACCTCGCGCCACCATCTGGAACTGGCGCTGGAGCTGGGCAGTTGCCGGTTCGTCAACGTCAAGCCGGGGCGGGTGGGCGGTCTGGCGCAGGCCGTGGCGATCGGCGAGCTGGCGGCGCGGGCCGGGATCGGCGCGGTCGTCGGCAACATGCTGGAGAGTCCGGTCGGCGCGCACCTCTGCCTCGCGCTCGCCTCGTGCGCATGGGCGACGTACCCGGCGGACCTCTTCCGCTCCGAGCGGTTCTTCCCCACACCCCTCACCGCACGCGATCTCGTCTCCCCGCCCGGCAGGGAGTGGGAGTTCACCGTGCCGACCACACCGGGAAATCCGGCGATTCCGTTCGACGACGTGCTGTCGCAATGGCTGGTTGCCGACAGCGGAGAGGTGACTTCGTGAGCGCCACCGACATCGACGCGCAGGATGCGACCCCCTTCACCGACCGGTGCCGTCAGGCGACGGCGGCCGGCTGGCGGGCATACGAGCAGCACCCCTGGCTGACCGATCTCGAACACGGGCGGATGACCGTCGAGCGGTTCCTGGCCTTCCAGGTGGACGACGCGCCGTTCATCCCCTACATCCACCGCACGCTGGCGCTGGGGCTGACGAAGTCCCCCAGCGGTTCGGCGTGGTCGCGGACGACGGCGAACCTGCTGTCGGAGTACTTCGTCACCGCGGAGACGGACTTCAAGCGTTCGCTGGTCGAGAGCCTGGGGCGGCACACGGTGCGCTTCGACGCGGGGGCGCTGACCCCGGCGCGGGAGGCGTACGCCAACCACATGCTCACCACCGGCCTCGCCGGGGACATCGGGGAGATCGCCGCCGCGCTCTACCCGTGCGCGATGTTCACCCGGGTCGTCGGACGCCGCTTCCAGGGCGTCGACATCCAGGGCCCGGCCGCCTTCGGCGACTGGGCGGGGTACTACGCGAACAAGGCGGGCAGTGCGATGGCCGAGGCCCACGCCGCCCTGATGAACGAGTGCGCGACCACCCCGGAGCGGCGGGAGAAGATGCTGTTCGCCTACGCGCGCAGCCTGCAGCACCAGATCCGGGTCTTCGACGCCGCGTACCACGGACATCCCGGCTGGCCCGCCTCGGGCTGGGCCGCGGCGGACGCCACCCTCGCCGACGGGGCCGCGGTATGAACGCCCGGGAGGCGACCCGGGTGACGGCGCTGCCGGTGCGCGGCGGACGCGACGGCCGTCCGCTGCTCGGCGAGAGGCCGCTGCTCGTCACGGACGTCGTGACCGGCTGGGCGTGCTACCGGGATTGGGATCTGGCGTCGCTCACCCGGCGGCTGGGGCACCTCGAGGTCGCGCCGTTCGTGACGGACCCGGCGGCGGGCAACACCGTCCTCAAGCAGGTCAACGCCACCAAGGCGATGTCCTTCGCGGACGCCGCCGCGCATCTCTTCGGCCGGCGGCGGGTCGTCGACGGCTCGCTCTACCTCCGCCTCGGCGCCGGGTCCGACGGATTCGAGGAGCTGGCGCGGGACTTCACCGTCCCCGACGTCGGTGCCGAGTACCGGCCGGAGGCGACCGGCGTGTGGTTCAGCCAGACGGGGAACGTCACGCCGGGGCACCACGACTGGTGGCACAGTTTCCTGATCCAGGTGCGGGGTGCCAAGCGCTACACCCTCGTCCACCCGCTCGACACCGTGAACCTCCAGGTGGCGTGGGAGGACCGTGAGCGCTACGACGTGGCGCCCGCGCCGGGCTTCGGCCTCGCGGCCCGCCCCGACTGGCCCGGTGAGGTGCGCTACGAGGGGGTGCTGTCCGCGGGCGAGATCCTCTACATCCCGCCGTTCTGGGTCCACGAGGTCGAGACGCTGACGGACGGCAACATCTCCCTCCCGATGCGCTTCGCGACGACGCAGTCGGTCGCCTCGGATCTGCACCAGCTCAGCCAGCACGGTCTGCTCCGCGACGTCACCAACCGTCCCACCCGGGACGTCGGGGCGATCACCGAGCTGCTGTGGCGCAACCGCCAGGAGTTCCTCGCCCGGGAGCGGGACTTCGTCCGCGCCCTCGCCACCGCCCGGGAGCTGGACCTCGACGCCGACCGGTGGGCGGACGGTCCGCGCCACGACGAAGGGGAGATGTGATGACGACACTGGCCATCCGCGGCGGCACCGTCCTGACCGCGTCCGGTACCCACGCCGTGGACCTGGTGGTCCGTGACGGCCGTATCGACGCCTGGCGCGCGCCGGGCACGGCGGACGACGCCGACACCGTCATCGACGCCACCGGTCTGCACGTCGCCCCCGGCTTCGTCGATGTGCACACCCATCTGGAGACCGTGGTCGCGGGGGTGTCGACGGCGGACGATTTCGCCTCCGGCACCCGGGCGGCGGCGTTCGGCGGCACCACCACCGTGGTCGATTTCGTCCGGCAGGGCCCGGGCGAGGATCTGCTCGAACGGCTCGGCGACGCGGGCGCGCGGGCCCGGGGGCGCTGCGCGATCGACTACGGGTTCCACCAGATCGTCGGCGACGTCCACGAGGGGTCGCTCGCGCAGCTGCCGCAGCTCGTGGCGGCCGGTGTACCGAGCATCAAGCTCTTCATGGCGTTCCCCGGCGACCTCTACAGCGACGACAGCCAACTGCTGGGCGCGATGGAGCGCGCCGCGGAGCTGGGCGTCACCGTGATGGTCCACGCCGAGAACGGCCTGGCCATGGAGTATCTGCGCACACGGGCCCGGGAACGCGGCGACGTGTCCCTGCCGTGGCACGCGAGGACCGCGACACCGGCCATCGAGGCCGAGGCGACCCGCCGTGCCATCTTCCTCGCCGAACTGGCCGGGATGCCGACGCTCTACTTCGTCCATGTCTCCTCCGCCGAGGCGCTGGCGGCGATCGCCGACGCCCGCCGGCGCGGCCTCCCGGTCTTCGCCGAGACCTGCCCGCACTACCTGTATCTGGACGTCGCGGAGCTGGACCGGCCGTGGGAGGAGGGCGCCGACTACGTGTGCGCGCCACCGCTGCGGACCCGGGAGCACCGCGACCGCCTGTGGTGGGCACTGTCCGCGGGCGACCTGTCGGTCGTCTCGTCCGACCACTGTCCGTTCTGCCGGTCGACGCTGTTCCCGCCCGGGCAGCGCGACTTCACCAAGCTGCCCGGCGGCATCGCGGGGATCGAGTACCGCGTGCCCCTGCTGTACGACGCCGCACTCCGGGGAAAGATCCCGTTGTCCCGGTTCGCCGACGTCACCTCGGCGTCTCCCGCACGCCTCTTCGGCCTGCACCCCGACAAGGGGTCGCTGGCGCCCGGCGCGCACGCCGACATCACCCTTCTCGACCCCCGGGGTGCGACGCTCACCGGCGCCTCGGACCATCACATGCGCGTCGACCACTCGGCGTTCGAGGGCCTGCGGCTGCGCGGGAGCGTGCACACCGTTCTGCTGCGGGGGCGGACGCTGGTCCACCAGGGCCGGTGGACCGGGCCGGAGGACGACGGCCGGTTCCTGCCCCGGCGGCCGGGCACCGACCTGTACGACCGGCGTGCGCTGCCGGACGGGGACGAGGGCGTGGTGGCCGGATGAGCCTCGTCGTCGCACTGCCCCCGGGCCCGGAGGGCCGCCCGAAGAGCCTCCGGCGGATGTTCGAGGAGCGGGGCCGCACGGTCGCGGTCGACACCGGTCTGTCCGCCGCCGAGGGCTCCGGACAGACCGAGGCGGCCCTCACCGGTCTGCTCCGGACACTGCGGGACCACGACACCGTGGTGGTCCCGCTCGACGCCCCGCAGCGCTGGTCGCAGGTGCTGAACCGGCTGCTGGGCGCCGACTTCCGGCTCCTGGCGGACGCCGACACGGCGGACGGCCCCCTCCTGTGGAGCCTGGCCGACTACGTGCTCCCCGCGGAGGGGGACGGCGACGGGGCGGGCCTGGAGCGGGCGGTGACGGCCCTGACCGGCGGGCCGGAGCGGCGGCCGAACCGGTACGAGCACGCGATGTTCCTCGCCGGGGGCCAGGCGAGCCGATCCGCGGGGCTGCGCGGCGGCGTCGGCTGCGCCCTCCTCGACCGGGTGGGCGACGTCATCGCGCTGGGCACCAACGAGGTGCCGCGCGCGGGCGGCGGCCAGTACTGGGCGGACTCCCCCGACGACGCCCGCGACCTGCCGGGCGGCGCCGATCCGGCGCACACGGCGAAGGTCGCGCTGGTCCAGGAGGTGCTGCGGTTCGCCGCTGAGGGCCGCGGCGGCACGCCCGGCGACCTGCGGGCGCTGGCCGGGCGCTTCGTCGACGAACTCGACAGCGGGCCCGGCCACCACGGCGCCGTGCAGGCGCTGGAGAGCCTGGGCCGGGTGGTCCACGCCGAACTGGCCGCACTGGCGTCGGCCGCCCGGCACGGCGCCGCCGTCGTGGGCGCGGAGGCGGTGGTCACCCGCCCGCCGTGCCGTCAGTGCCTGCGCCAGCTCATCGTCAGCGGCGTGGCGGCGGTCCGCTTCCTCGGGCCCGCCGGCGCCGCCCACCAGCCGTTCCACGCGGACGCCCTCAGCCGCGACGGCTCCGCGGCGGACAAGGTGTCTTTCGCTCCGTTCAGCGGGGTCACCCCGCGCGGCTACGGCAAGATGTTCGGGCACTCCGGCGGCGGGCCGTCGGCGGCGTCGGTGCTCGCGCGGGCCGCGGACGGCGGCGACGCGCACGCCGCCGCGCTCCTGCAGGCGTTCCTGGGGGCGGTGTGAAGGGCCGGCCGCGCCTGGTGGCGCTCGACATCGACGGCACGCTCCCTTCCTGGACGGAGGTCGAGGAGGAGCGGCCCGAACCGCCCGGCAGCCGGATCCGCGCGGCGCTGCACGCCGTGGCGGACGCCGGTGCCCGCATCGTCCTGTGCTCGGGCCGCTCGCCGCTGGGGATGACGCGCGTCGCCGACCGGCTCGGTCTGCACGGGCGGGACGGCGAACGGATGTGGCTGGTGGCGTCCAGCGGGACGGTGCTGTGCCGCTACGCGCCGCTGGAGGTCGTCCACCGGGAGACGTTCGACGCGGGCCCGGCCGTCCGGGAGTTCCTCGGCCGGTGGCCCTCGGCGCTGGTCGCGGTGGAACGCCCGGGCGGCGGCTACCGCGTCACCGCGCCGTTCCCCGCGGGCGAGCTGCCGGGCGAGATGGTGCCCGCCGGGCTGGACGACCTCCTCGCCCGGCCGGTCGGCCGGGTGATCGTCCGGGATCCGGCGGCGGCTCCCGAGGAGTTCGCGCGGCTGGCGGCCACCCTCGACCTGCCAGGCGCGGACCATGTCATCGGCTGGTCGGCGTGGCTGGACCTCACGCCCGTCGGTGTCTCCAAGGCGTCCGCGCTGCGTCATGTCTGCGCCGCGCTCGGCCTGACGGAGGCGGATGTGCTCGCCATCGGTGACGGGCACAACGACATCGAGATGCTGCGCCTGGCCGGACACGGGGTCGCGGTGGCGCAGGCGCCTCCGGAGGTCCTGGACGCCGCGGACGCGGTCACGGAAGCGGCCGAGGACGACGGGGTGGCCCGCGAACTGGAGCGGTGGTTCGGCTGACCGGCGCGACCGGGCCGCCGGGCGACCCCACCGGCCTGCGGGCCGGACGCGAACGAGGAGATCCATCCCCGCCGGTCCCGGTGCCGGCGGGCGGGAAGGGTGGTGCGCAGGTGGCAGGGGAAGCGACGGGAGCGGGGCGGAACGGCCCGAGGAAGTGGCCGCTGCTGGTGGCGGTGGGGATCGATTCCCTGGGCACGGGCCTGTACCTGCCCCTGTCCCTGCTGTACTTCCTCCGCGTCACCGATCTGGATCTGGGGACGATCGGGGTGCTCGTGAGCGTGGCCAGCGCGGCGGCGCTGCCGGTGCCGCTGGCCGTGGGGCGGGTGGTCGACCGGTTCGGGCCACGGCTGGTGGTCGCCTGCGGGCAGGCGCTCCAGGGGCTCGGCTTCCTGCTCTACCTGACGGTGTCGGGGACGAGTTCCCTGGTGATCGCGGTCTTCGTGATGAAGGCCGGCACCCGGGTCTACTGGTCGTCGGTCTTCACCCTCGTCGCCGACCAGGCGGACGCCGAGGGGGCGGACGCCAAGGAGTCGTGGTTCGCCCGGACCGGCATGCTCCGGGAGACCGGTGCCGGGGGCGGGGCGTTGCTCGCGGGTCTGCTTCTCGCCGTCGACTCCTCGCGGGCCTACGACGGACTGATCCTCGGCAGCGCGCTGGCGTTCCTGGTGGCCGCGGTGGTGGTCGCCCTCATGGTGCCGTCCGCCTCGCACGTCCGCACCGCACAGGCGCCGTCGCCCCAGGGCCGTTCCGGCCTCCCGGCGCTGCTGCGCGACCGCCCCTATCTGGTGCTGATCGCCACCTGCACCCTCTTCTCCCTGTGCAGCAACTTCCTGGCGCTGTCGCTGCCGACGTACATCGTCAAGGGCCTGTCCGGGCCGGGCTGGGCCCCCGGTCCGCTGCTGGCTCTCAACACGCTGCTGCTGGCCACGTGTACCGCCGCGGTCAGCCGGTTCGTCCGCCGCCGCTGTTCCCGGGCGCGCGCCATGGCGTGGGCGGGGGGACTGTGGGTGGTGTGGTGTGCCGCGTCCGCGGCTGCCGCCCTGGTGCCGTCGGCGGCGCTGGTGCCGTTCCTGGTACCGGTGGTGGTGTGTTTCTCCCTCGCGGAGATGGTGTACGGGCCCGCGTCCAACGCGCTCGCGGCGGCCTCGGCACCGGTCGGCTCGCGGGGCACCTACCTCGCGGCGTTCCAGTACTCCTTCGCCGCCGCGAGCGTCATCTCCCCCAGTCTGTTCGGCCTCCTCTTCAGCCGGAACCACCAGCTCCCCTGGCTCGCCATCGGACTCCTCGCCGCACTGGGCGCACTCTTGATGCTCCGCCTGGAGCACCGGCTGCCCCGGGATCGCCACACGCCGGACCGTACGGCCGCCATGCAGGACGCGGCCGCGGAGCACGCGGACGGGAAGCCCTGACGCGTCCGGGACGTGGCCGTCGTACCGCTCGTGCCCGGCGACGGCCGGACCGGTGACGCGGGCGGCCCGGGTGCCGGCAGGGCGGATCCTGGCGGGGCCCGGGCCCGTGCGGTGACCGGTCAGGCCGCCCGCAGGCTCCGGACGACGTACGTCATGTGCTGGACGTTGCCCGCCTGGAGCCAGCTCGCGGCGTTCCCGGTGCCTTGCGGGCCCTGGCCCTCCGCGCAGTCGCGCAGCCAGGTCTCGCCCGCGCCGGCCGTCGCGCCGCGGAAGTCCGGTAGCGCGCGCATCTCCCGGGCGGCGGCCCGGATGACGGCGGCCCTGTCGTCGCCCCGGGTCGGCACCTTCATGAGGACGAACGACTCGTCGGTGGTGTACCGCAGTACGCCCCAGGGCGGTCCGCCGCTGCCGGAGGAGGGCCCCGGGCGATGCCATGGGTGGAGTCGATGCCGTAGTCACCGTAGGCGAGCATGGGAAGGAACTCGCGTGCGCTGCCGGTCAGTTCACGCCAGGCGAGCCAATCCCAGCGGGGCTCCACGGCCGTGCCACATTCCACGAGCTCGGCGGTGACGCCGGGAAAGCCGCCGCCCAGGACGGCGGCCGTCCGCCAAGGTGTCAGCGGTATCAGGGCGTCGAGTGCCCGCAACGCCTCCTTCGCCGCATCGGGCCGGCCGGCACGGACGGCACCCAGGTCGAGCAGGAGGTCCGCCTCGACAGCGGGATCGATGCGGGCGATGAGACCGCGGACGCCATGGCTGACGGCGTCGTCCCAATCGCCGGGCACCCTGACACGCAGGGCGAGCCCGTCCCCCGCGTCCCGCGCGTTCTCCAGCGTCGCGGCCTGGTGCCGCGCAGGACGGTCGGGCCCGGTGACCGGACGCAACGGGCTCACCTCCGCGAGGCCGGACAACACCTCTGCGAGTACCGACAGCTGCGCCTCGTCGGCGAACGGGGCGTCGACCCAGGCCGGATGGTGGCGCTGCGCCTTGCTCACGTCGCGTACGTCCTTCCGTACGCCGGCGGTGAGCGCATCCGGGTGGAGGCCCGTACGCGTCATCGGTCGCCGCCCCGCCGTCTCCCCCCTGGCCGGAAACGGGTCGCGCCCTGGTGCAGACCATTGACAGGCACGGAGGGCGACGGCTGTCATATGGGCCCGTCGGGCGCCACATCCGCCAGCCCCCAGCCCTCCACCGTCCAAGTACCGCCACGCGCGCCCGGGATGCCCTCGCGGCCAGGGCCGCGGCAGGCCCGACTCGTACCGCGGGCAAGAAGATCTGGATCGGCAGCGCCGCCCACGCCGACGGTTCCGAGAACTTCGGGTCGTTCGCATTCCACCGCGGCGCCTGAACGGACGGGAGCGCACCATGCGCAGAAGAAGCATCCTCACCGCCGCGCTGGCGGCCCCGCTCGCGCTCTCGGCCGCCGGCCGCGCCACGGCGGTCCCGGCCCCGAGCGGCGTCCCGGTGACGGCCACGGACCGGACCACGGCTCCGGGCGCCGCCGACGTGAAGAAGAAGGGCGTGAGCGCCTGGAAGTTCGACGGCGACGCCCAGGCCCTCGCCGATTCCGGGGCCGGCTGGTTCTCCACCTGGTCCTCGGGCCGAGGCGGGATCGCCGCGCCCGACGGCGTCGAGTTCGTCCCGATGATCTGGGGGCCGGGCTCGGTGACCGACGACGAGCTGAACCAGGCCAAGCAGCAGGGCACCACGCTGCTCGGCTTCAACGAACCCGACCATCCGGGACAGGCCACCATGCCCGTACAGCAGGCGCTCGACCTGTGGCCCCGGCTGCAGTCGACGGGCCTGCGGCTCGGCGCGCCTGCGGTGGCCTCCGGCGCGGACACCGCCGGTGGCTGGCTCGACCAGTTCCTCCAGGGCGCCGCCGGCCGTGGCCTCGAGGTCGATTTCCTGCCCGTCCACTGGTACGGCGCCGACTTCGACGCCGCCCACGCCACCGGCCAGTTGCGCGGCTATCTCCAGGCCACCTACGACCGCCACCACAAGCCGCTCTGGCTCACCGAGTACGCCCTGATCGACTTCTCGTCCGGCACCCCGCGGTACCCGACGCAGCAGGAGCAGGCGGCGTTCGTACAGCAGTCGACGGCCATGCTCCAGGGCCTGCCGTTCGTCGAGCGGTACGCCTGGTTCACCCTCTCCACCAGCCGCGGCGACGGCACCGGACTGTACGACGGCACGACCGCCACGCAGGTGGGCGCCGCCTACCGCGCGGCGGGCTGAACGCACATCTGCCAGGCATTTCCGCTCCGGAGAAAGGCAGCAGCAATGGTCCGCGCACTCCCCTTCGCCCGCCTGGCCGTCGGCGTCACCGCGCTCGCCGCGGTGGTCGTCGCGGCGCCGCCCAGCTCCGCCGCGCCGCGCGCCGGCACCTGCTGGGCGACGCACTACGGCCCCATACCGTCCGGTTCCTACACCGCCAGCGGCGAAATCTTCGACAACAACGCCGACACCGCGGCGACCTCCCTCTCCCGCGACCCGCAACTTCCCTTCAACACCCGTGTGAAGGTCACCAACACGGCGAACGGCGCCTCCCTCGTCGTCCGCATCAACGACCGCGGCACCTTCGCCCAGACCCCGCAGGAACCCAAGTGCCTCGACCTCACCGACGGCGCCTTCCAGCGCCTCGGCGGCGTCATCGACCCCGACCAGGGCCACATCGAGGTGACGGAAGAAGTGCTGCCGTAGGGGCCGCACCAGCGACACCGGCGCGGCCAGGAAGGGACGGCCGCGCCGGAAGCCTGCCGGCCCGGCGGTCCGTGCCCGCCCGCAGCCGACGCCCCGTACACTCCTGGTTTCCGCGGATCTTCGTGGACAAGCAATTGCAAGCGCAATACCAGATGTGAGGAACACGTGAGCGGCAACACACCGATCTACGAGGACCTGATCAAGGAGCTCGGAGATGTTCCGGGGGATGTGAAGGCCACTGCAGAGGGGACGCTGACGGAGCTCCAGCGCGACTTCGGCTTCAACCCTGTGCTTGCGGTCGGGAAGACGGCGCAGCCCGAGGGGTTCGCGCGCGGGCGCTTCCCCCGGGCCTTGCCCGCATGAGGGCTCAGGTGTGTGGCGGCTCTTTCGCGAGCAGCGCGCGATCGGCCTGAGCGTCGAGGTGCTGCGGGTCCGCCCGGCTGAACGCCGGGCGGACCGAGTCCCCACCGGACGACCGTCCCGGCCCGGCTGTTCGCTCTGACCACGGCGCGCGTGGGGTGATCCGGGCCGCCTGCTCCGATGCCGATGCCGAGTTCCGCGCGGTGTTCCGTGCTCCTGCGGGTCAGTCCCGCGGTGGCGGTACGTCGTGGGCGCCGGGGCGCAGAACGGCTCGTGCCAGGTTGCGTATCAGGGTGATCTCGGGGTGGTCGTGGTTCTGGGCGAACCACGTCAGTGCCATCGTGCACGGCGGCAGGTCGACGACGTCCCGGTAGCAGATACCGGGGCGCGGATAGAAGGTGCGGACGGACGCGGGCAGGAAGCCGATGACCGTTCCGAGGGCGACCTGCGCCAACACCTCCTCCACGTCGACCGCCAGCGGGCCGAAGGAGAGGGGGGTGCCGTCCGGGCGCGGATTAATGGCCCAGAAGTCCCGCCACACGCGCGGAGAGGCGTCCGGCATCGTCACCATGGAGCGCGTGGAGAGGTCGTCCAGGACGATGCGCTCCTTGTCGGCCAGGGGATCACCGGCCGGGAGGCAGACGACCCGGGGTTCTTCGACAAGATGCTGGACGCGTATACCGGGCGGAGCGGGTGGACGCAGGAAGGCCACGTCCACCTCGCCGCTGACCAGCGCCTCGTACTGGTTGGCGAAGTTGAGGCTGCGCATCTCGATGGTCAGGGCCGGATGGCGGGAGCGCAGCCCGTCGATGATGGCCCGGGTCTGCGGCATCGCGGGCTCCGCGGTGAGGGTTCCGATGACGACCCTTCCCTCGACCTCGCGCGCGCGGACCCGCGCGGTGCGGTGGAGCCCGTCCATGGCCGCCATCACCGCGCGGGCTTCGGGAAGGAGCGCCTCTCCGGACGGTGTGAGCGTCACCGTGCGCGTCGTACGGCTGAGCAACTGCAGGCCGATCCGCTGTTCCAGGGCCCGTATCTGCTGGCTGAGGGCCGACTGCGTCATGAAAAGCCGGGCCGCCGCGCGCCGGAAATGCAGCTCCTCCGCGAGCGTCACGAACAACCGCAACTGATGGACACTGGGTTCCGATCGACCACACCGATCGTTTCCCACAGGCCAACACCCCCTGAGTTACCGCCTGGTGGGCGCCTGCTGCCACGCTCCTCGTCAGTGTTCCACACCCTGTCACAGCTGTCCTGCGCGTCCCACCACCGGACCACCGGCTCGGACGGCCTCGGTGATGGCGTCCAGTACGGCGGCCACCCCGCCTTCGGGCAGGGGCACCGGGCTGCCCTCCAGTTCGTACCACTCGTCGGCGCCGGTGTACTGGATGCTGACGGCGGCGGTGCCGTTGCCGGTGTCCGTGGCCGTGACCGTGAGGTCGCCGGTGATGACCCCGACCTCCACGGTCATGGCGCCGCCGGGACCTGCGGTGACCTCAGCGGTCACCGCAGGCTGCCGAGGGGTGCGCGTCATGCGCAGGTGTCCAGCATCTCGCCCAGCTTGGCCTTCTCCGGTTCGGTGATGTTGAGGTGGTAGACGTGCTTGACGTCCACCCAGGCCCGGGCGTAGGTGCACCAGTAGGCGTGCCGCGGCGGTGCCCACCGATCGGGGCTCTGGTCGCCCTTCTGCCGGTTGCTGGCGGCGGAGACCGCGATCAGTTGCGAGTGGACGAGGTCGTTGGCGAAAGCCTTGCGACCGGGGGTGGTCCATTCGTCGGCGCCGGAGCGCCATGCGTTGGCGAGCGGGACGATGTGGTCGATGTCGAGCTGACCCGAGACCGTGAACTCCTTGGCGTCGTACTCGCTGAGCCATGTCCCCGAGGTCGCACGGCACTTCTCGTCCTGCTTGACGTCCTCGCCGTCGCGGGCGAGGACGACTTCCCGGGTGTCGCACTCCCCGTGCTGCTTGATCCAGTGCGGGAACTTCGACCGGCTGTAGCCGTTCATCGAATGCGGCGTGTCCACGTGCAGCCCGGCCAGCTCCGCACGGGCCACGTCGGCGGACGGCGGTTCCGGAAGCGTGAACGCGAGGCTGTGGGGAGCCGCGGCGGGCAGCGAGGCGGCGGTTCCGGTGGATGCCGGAACCAGAAGCGCGGTGGCGGCGACCGCCACGGTGGCGGCGGTGCGCCACCAGGATTTCTTGGCCATGCGGAGTTCATGGCCACCAGAAATATCCGGTATGCGAGATGTCACCCGAACGAGAAATCCGGCCACAATTGCGGAGAGTTGGAGCGCACCCGGCGGGTCCGGTCAGCCGGCCGGTGGGGCGGGGTGCGGGTGGCCCAGGTAGGGGAAGTCGGGGAGCAGGTCGGTGTGCGGGCCGATGTGGTCAGTGGTGATCTTGCCGCCGGAGACCATCGCGAGCCGTGCGGAGGTCACATCGTCGGTGAGGGTGCGGCCGTTGGGGTAGGCGGCAGGCTTCGAGCGGTCGTAGCGCAGGATGTCGGGCAGGACGGTGCGCAGCGTCTCCTCGGCCGCCTGCGGCTCGTATCCACCGGTGTGTTGCAGGACCGCGGTCCAGGGCTCGCGGTAGGTGTCCCAGTCGTCGGCGGGCTCACCCGCGTTGTACGCGTCCTTCACCTCCTCGGCGTTGAAATAGGCCGTGAGGGAGGGGTGCGCACCGCGATCGACCGAGGTGAGCTGTCCGTTCCGGCGGAGGCTCACGCGTCCCCACACGCCGATGACCGGGTCCGGGCCCAGCTCGGCGTGGGGCATCTCCAGTGCGATGCCGAAGACGTTCTTGTCCACGCCCCAGTCCTTGCCGGTCCACTGGAAGTCCTTGACGATGCCGTCGAGGTCGGCGAAGAAGGGGTCGCTGCGCAGCCCGGCGGAGAACAGATACGGGCCGGAGGCGACGATCGCCGGCTCGGCGCCGAAGGAGACGGGCTCGTCGGCGACGATCCGCAGGCCACCGATGTCGTGTTGCCGGGCCTGAGCGCCTTCGGCGCGGTGGACGGTGGCGGTCTGCCGTCCGTTCTCCGGCTGCGAGAAGACGAAGCTGAACGCGATGTCGGCCTGGTGGTCGCCGTCGGTGTCGACGTTGATGCGGTAGACCGCGTCCGGGTGGAACGCGGCGCCGCCGGTGGGCGCGACCGGGTTCACATTCATGATCAGGACGGTGCGGTCGCCGGGCACGGCGAAGGCGAACAGGTCGGTCATGTCCAGCCGGGCGTCGTCCATCGGGGAGCGCAGGTTCGGACCACTGAGGTGATGGGACATGGCGTCAGCATGTCCGGGACCGGCGCCGACCGGCCGCAGGCGATGCCACGCCCCCGGTCGATTCACCTGATCGCCGGGAGAGGTCGCGGACCACGGGAGTCAAGCGGTCGGCGTGGAGGCGCCCGGCCGACGCGAGCCACATCGACTGGTACTTTTCGCCCGGACGCCGGTGAGGTCGCTCTGCCGATGCGGGATGCCGTCGCGGAGGACCAACGGCGTACGCAAGAACCCGCGCCGGCTCACTCCGTCCACGCTCATCCGCAGCCGCTCTCCGCTCGTGGCCGCCCGGACGCACTCAGCGTTCACCGCGGCGGCACCGGCGAAACAGCCGGTGCGTTCCCGAGGCGCATACGGAGGACGTGGCCGCGCTGCCGGAAAGAGCGCGGGCTCATCCTCCCCGGCCTCGGGTGGAGTCCGCCGCCCTGCCCGCAGCGGCCGGGGGGGTGGGCGCCCCCGGGGTGCGTCCGGCCGGCGGATAGCCTGGCCGTCGGCAAAGATCACAGAAAGGCGGAGCACATGGCAGACATCGTGGAGACGGCGGCGCGGAAGGTCTTCGAGCGGTACGACATCGACGGGGACGGCCAGGTCACCGCGGAGGAATACCGCAAGGTCGTCGCGGAGTTGGAGGGCTCGGAGATCACCGAGTCGCAGGCGCAGGAGCTGATCGACTCCCTCGACACCGACGGCGACCGCAAGATGTCCTTCGAGGAGTTCTGGGCAGCCATGAATGGCTGACGCACCCGGGTCCGGTACGTGAACGTGCCGGACCCGGTTCGCCGTTCCGCCGAACCGGCGCGGTCGGCCGAGCGGACCTCAGAACCGCTCCCCCACCGCGCCGCTGACGCCTCCGCACCTGGACGTCGCCGCCGAGGAACTTCTCCGGACCGGGAAGGCCGTCAGGGCCGGGCGAGTTGGGCGGCCACGGCGTCGAGAACCCAGTCCAGGCCGGTCGCGAAGGAGGTCTCGGCGTCCACGTCCGTGCCATCGTGCACGGCCTTGGCCAGCGCCGGGAAGCGGCCCGTGGCCAGCATCTTCGTCACATGCGGCCCGGAGGCGCGCTGCCAGTCCTGCTCGGAGAGGCCGGTGGCGCGCTCGGCCCGTAGATTCGCGATCTCACGCCTGATCGCGCCGGTGACGTAGGCGCTGACGGTCTCCACGGCGCGCAGGGCGGTGTCGATGTCCGCGAGGCCGTCGAGGGCGGCCAGCTTGGCCTCGGTCACGGCGAGGCCGTTCAGGCCCAGGGCCGGGCGGCCGCCGAGCAGGTCGGCCAGCCATTCGTGGCGGAGGGCGGCCTGCCGGGTGCGGTGGGCGCCGAACTCGCCGAGTCCCTCGCCGCCGGCTGCGGAGACCTGGACGAGACCGTCCGCGCCTTCGAGGAACGGATGTGGGCACGGGCCGGCAGATGGGCGAAGATGACCACAGCGGGCCTGGAACGCCTCGTGAGCCCGGACCCCGCCGAAGCCGTCGCCTTCTTCGACGAAGTCCAGCCGTCGTGACCGGAGCGGCCCTTCGCCGACCGCCACCCGGCGGTCGGCGACCGGCCGCCCCTTCCGTCGCTCCGGTGGGATTTACCGCGGCGCCACAGTCGCGAACACGCCCCGAGCCGTCGTTCCGTCCGGCCGGGTCCACTCGGCGACGAGGTGGCCGGTCGGCTGCTGCTCGGTCTCCGTCGGCCGAAGGACGCGGTTGATGTGGACGGCCAGGCCGTCGTCGGGGACGGTGCCGTGCACGGTGACGGTCGGGTCGGGGGTGTCGCTCGCGCTCTGCTGCTGCGGTATCGCCGTACCGCGCAGGAGGGCGCGCAACTGGGCCAGCACCACCGGGTCGTGGACGCCGTCGTAGATCCACCGGGTGCCGAGCACGCCGTGCTCGGAGGTGCCGATCAGTGCCTCCTCCGGGGCGCCCGCCAGCGCCGCACCGCGGTAGCCCATCGGGGCCAGATACGCCACCGGCTCCTGCCCGGCGGTGTCCACCACGACCATGAACTCGATCCCGACCGCGCCCTCCGGGTCGTCCAGACGGAACCCACCGGCCTTGACCAGTTCCGGCGCCGCTGCGTCGCCCACGTACCAGCTCTGCTTCGGCAGCCACTCGGTGAGCAACTCCAGCTTGGTGGGCGTCATGGTGGTGTGGTGGATGAAGGCCATGCGGACAAGCTCCCTCATGCGTAGGTGCGGACCCGTACTCGAACGGGATGTGCCGAATCCCGAACCTATAGGAACGGCCGCGCCGTCCCGGCGGCGGCACCGGGCCTCGTCCTTCTCGGCGGCGCGGCCAGGTGCGGCGGAGGCGGCCGTCACACCAGGGCTTTCTCCCGGAAGTCGGCGATCCATGCGGAGGTGGCCGCAAGGCCGCCGAACGTATAGAAGTGGACCTTCACGGCACCGTGGCGTGCCGGGTCGTAGCCCTCGGCCAGGGTGTGCAGGAACGCGTCGGGTCCGGCGGTGCCCATGAGGTGGGTGAGGGACAGGCCGTACTTCTTGGCGATGGAGGCGCTGGTGCCGACGCCGAAGCGGGCCGCGTAGCCCATGAGGCGCCGTACGCCGGCGGGGCCGGGGACGCCGATGCGTACGGGCAGGGTGATGCCCTCGTCGCGGACGCGTGCGATCCAGGCCAGCACCGGTTCGGCGTCGAAGCCGAACTGGGTGATGACACTGCCGTCGAGGCCCTGTTCGGCCAGGGCGGCGCTCTTGTCGCGCAGCGCGCTCCACAGCGCCTCGGGGGCGATGGCCGGGTGGCCTTCCGGGTAGCCGCTGATGCCGATGTGCCGCACCCCGTACGAGGACAGCAGACCGGACGCGATCAGGGAGAGCGCGTCGGGATAGGGGCCCTGCGGGCTCGCCGGGTCGCCGCCCACGGCGAAGACGTCCGTCCCGGTGGTGTCCGCACGCAGTCCGGCGAGGAACTGCTCGAAGTCGGCCCGGGAACGGAGCCGCCGGGCCGAGAGGTGCGGGACCGGGCGGAACCCGAGACGCTTCACGGCGCGGGCGGCAGCGAGCCGCATCCGCAGGTCCTCGTTGCCGAGGAAGGTCACGTTGATCCGGGTGCCGGGCGGGACGAGCGGTGCGGCCGCCTCCAGGTTCGGTACGTCCTTGCCGGTCATCTCCAGGGAGAAGTCGTCCAGCAACGACGCACTCCCCGACGGCGAGGCTGAGCAGAGGGGGTTCATCGTGCTCCTCATGGGCGGGCGCGCAGGTCAGGCGTCACGACGGTACTCGGTGCGCGTGTGCCCGGGGCGAACCGCCGGGCGAGGCCGCCGGTGCTACGCCCCCGCCGGTTCCTTCGGGGACCGCCGGGCGAAGGGCGGGGCGTGTTCCGGGCGTGGTCCCCAGGCGACCAGGCGGGAGGGGAGTTGGCGGAATCCGGGGAGGTGCCGGGCGGCCAGGACCATCGAGGTGGGTGGGCCGATGCGGCGGCCGGTGAGGATCGGGGCGAAGAAGCCGTTGTGCAGCATCAGCTGGACACGCTGCATGATCACCGTGGGGAGCCGGCGCCGCCGCTGGACCTTCGCCAGGTCGGCGGTGGTCAACCGGCCGGTGCGCAGCGGTCCGGCGAGGAGGGTGGCCGCCGCGACCGCGTCCTGGACGGCGAGGTTGATGCCCACTCCCCCGGCCGGGGACATCGCGTGGGCGGCGTCGCCGATGAACAGCAGGCCGTCGGTGTACCAGCGCGGGAGCCGGTTGAGCCGGACGTCGAGCAGGTGGACGTCGTCCATGCTCGCCAGCTGGTCGACGCGGTCCGCGTACTGCGGCATCAGCCCGGCGATCCGTGACCGGAAGCGTTCGATGCCTTCGCCGCGCAGCCGGGCGTCGGATCCCTTCGTCGTGAAATAGGCGATCTGGAAGTAGTCGTTCCTGGTCAGGCTCAGTGCGAACTCGCCGGCCCGGAACGCGGGGATCAGCCGCGGCTTCTGGGTCTGCTCCTCGGCGTGCCGGGGCAGCCGGAGCCACCAGGTGTCGAAGGGAACCGGGAATTCCTGCGGCTCCAGGCCGGCTTCCCGGCGCAGCACGGAATTACGGCCGTCGGCGGCGACGGTGAGGTCGGCGCGGATCTCGCCCTCCGCGCCGTCCCGGGTGCGGTGGCGGACGCCGACGACCTTGCCGCCCTCCCGGATCAGTCCGGTCACCGCCGTGTCCATCCGCAGGGTGAACGTCGGCTCCTGCCGGGCCTCCTCGGCCAGCAGGTTGAGCAGGTCCCACTGCGGGATCATCGCGATGTAGTTGTACGGCGCGCGCAGGCCCTCGAAATCGGTCAGCCGCACCTCGCCGCCGTCCGGCGCGGGCACCTCCATGTTGCCCAGCTTGCTCTGCGGCAGCGCGGCGAGCTTCCGGCCCAGGCCCAGCTCGTCCATCAACCGGACGGTGGAGGCGTGGACCGTGTCGCCACGGAAGTCGCGGAGGAAGTCGCCGTGCTTCTCCAGCACGGTCACCTCGATACCGGCCCGTGCCAGCAGCAGGCCCAGCATCATGCCGGCTGGTCCGCCCCCGGAGATGACGACGCTCATGGCCCTCTCCCCTCATTCCGATCACCCTGGATGGAACTCTCATACACAGAGTCTTTGGAATGGTCTCAGATGTCAAGTAGTACGATGTTCCATATGGAGGGACGGACCAACCAGGAGCAGGTCATGCAGGAAGAACAGCTGGCGGATCTGGTGGCAGTGGCCCTGGCGACGGCGCGGGCGCGGGGCCGGGACGTCGCGGATGTCCCGCTGACGGCGATCGCGGCGGAGGCCGGCATCTCCCGCAGCACGCTGCTGCGCCGGCTGGGTGGCTCCCGGGCGGCGCTGGACGAGGCGATCCGGCGGGCCGGGGTCGACCCCGGCGGGCGGCGGCCGGTCCGCGAGCGCGCGATCGAGGCGACGGCGCAGCTCGTCGCCGAACGCGGCCTCGGCGCGGTGACCCTGGACGCCGTCGCGGAGCGGGCCGGGTGCTCGCTCCCCAGCCTGCACACGGTCTTCGACGGCCGGGACGGTCTGCTCGGCGCCGTCTACGAGCTCCACGGCCCGCTGCCCGACCTGGAGGCACTGGCCGCCGACCCGCCGGAGCGCCTGGAGGACACCGTGCGGGAGCTCCACCGGGCCGTACTCACGGCGTTCCACCGCGAGCCGCGGGTGCTCCCGGCGATCTTCGCGGACCTCTTCAGCCGCCCGGACGGGCCTGCCGCGCGGGCGATGCGGGCCTACCTGCCCCGGCTGTTCGACAGCCTCTCCCGGCTGCTGCTGCCGCATGTGGAGGCGGGCCGGATCCGGCCGCTGCCGCTGCCGCTCCTGGTCCAGCTACTGCTGGGCCCGATCGTCACCCACCTCCTCCTGCGGCCCGTCCTCGAACCCACGCTGGGGTCCGGCCTCCCCGGCGTGGACGAGACCTGCGAGCTGTTCGCCGAGGCGTATCTGCGCGCGGTCGCCCGCTCCGACTGACGCCGGCTCCCGCCGGTGCGGCCTCCGCGGCCCGCCACTCGTGGGCCGGATGCACGGTGCCGCCGCCCGCCGCGGTCAGGGAATCCGCACGGCCTGTCCCGCATAGGCCAATCCGGCGCCGTAGCCGACCAGTACGGCCCACCGGCCACGGGGGATGCGGCCCGAGGTCACCAAACGATCCAGGGCGAGCGGCACCGACGCGGCGCTGGTGTTGCCGGTGAAACGGCCGTCGTCGGCCACCACGACCTCATCGGGCACATCGAGCGCCCGGACCACCCGGCGGATCATCTTCCAGTTGGCCTGGTGCGGAATGAACGCCGCCACGTCGTCCCAGCCGATTCCGCTGACCTCCAGAATCTCGCGCACCGCGGCCGGAACCGTCGCACAGGCCCACCGCGTGACCGCCAGGCCGTCCATGTGCAGCCGGGGATGGACCCTCGCGGCGATCTCCAACTCCCGCGGATGCGGACGCACCTCCAACGCCGCCGACCGCTGCCCGGACGAGCCCCACACCACCGGACCCACCCCCGACTCCCCCTCCGTCGCACGGAGGACCACCGCGCCCGCACCGTCGGCGAACAGCGGGGCGGTGACCGGATCATCGGGATCGATCATGTCCAACATGCGGTCCGCGCCGATCACCAGGACCGTGCCGCAACCACCGGCGCCGGCACCGATCAGCGAACGCGCCACATGCAGGGCGTAGCAGAACCCCGCACAGGCGATGCTCACATCGAACGCGGCCACCTGCAGTCCCAGAGCCGCGGCCACCTGCGGGGCCACTGCGGGGCAGAGTTGGAGGTTGGACGAGGTGGCCACCAGGACCACATCCACCGCGTCGGCCGGTAACTCCGCCGCCGCCAGCGCCTCCCGCGCGGCGAGGGTGGCCATCGAGGTCACGGTCTCGTCCGGGCCCGCCACACACCGGGACTCCACGCCTGTCCGCGACAGCACCCACTCCCGCGTCACGCCCAATCGCTCCGCCACCTGCCCGGCATCGACCGCCGCCGGACGGTAGGAGCCCGTGGACACCACACGGCACGGACGCACCGCCTCACCGCTCACGCGCTGCCCTGCACCCCGGCCGCGGCCAGGAATTCCAGCACCGAACGCGGCGTGGTCAGCTCACCGGCCTCGTCGTCGCCGATCTCGACCCGGTAGGTTTCGCTGATCACCGTCACCATCTCGGCCCGCGCCAGCGAATCCACGTCGAGTTCTTCGAAATCCCTGTCGAGCGCCTCCTCGGGAAGCCTGATCGCGTTCTCCGGGCCCGCCTTGTCGCCATGCACCACACTCGTCAGAATCTGCTCGAATTCGTCAAGCGTCACGACATCTCCATTCATGGTGAAGGTCAGGGGCTCCGGCGCGCGTACCGCACGGAAGCAGGAGAGAAGCGAGAAGGAAGCGGGAAAAGGAGCGAGAGGAAAAGACGGCTCCGCCGGGATTCTCTTCCCGCGGTCGGCCACCTGCCCCGGAAGCATTACATACACATCTGCCCCTTCGTCACCGGGAGAGAGGGGGCGCAGGATGCGCGAAATCGGGTGCGGCGTGCGTGGGCTCGCGCGGCGCGGCGAGCGGCCCGGGAATGCCACCGTTCACCTCCGGGGCGCGGATTACGCAACCGTGCGCCGTTTGGCGACGCCTGTGTGACGGCGGTTGCCGAGGAGGAGCGGGTGGGCCGCGGTGTCAGGGGGGGGCAGGCGGGCCGATGCAGGGGGAGGAGAGGGGCGCCGACCGGGGCGCCCTCGTCATGCGGCATTGCCGAAGTGCCCTGGCACGCCTACGGAAAGGAACGTAAGGCCCCTCGCTCACCCAGGTGTTTTCCGGACGTGTGTACCGAGTGCGACGGCTACTGTGCCGGTCCGGAGTTTTTGCGCTGGTTGGCGTGGAAGCGCGCTTTCTTCTCGCGGTTTCCGCAGGTGTTCATCTCGCACCATCTGCGGGTGCGGCTTCGGCTGGTGTCGAAGAAGGCGGCTCGGCAGGTCGGCGAGGCGCACAGGGCGAGTTGTCCGTCTCGTTCGCCCGCGAGGATGCTGATCGCGTCGGCGGCGATCACGCCCAGGGCGTCCGCCACGGCGGCAGTCGGGCCGAGTCGCCATTGCCGGGTGTTCTGGGGCGTCAGGACGGCCGAGGCCCGGCCCTGCATGCTGCGGTCGTTGATGACGTGGACCGCGGAGACCGGGAGGGGTTCCCGGATCGCGGCCGCGGTCAAGGCGGCGTGCAGGGATTCCCGCAGTTCCCGGGCGAGTTCGAGCTGGGCGGCGGTGCAGGACTCCACCACGAGGCCGTTCACCGCCAGCCAGTCGACGAGTCGCTGCGGCACGGGGATGCGTTCCACCGGATCGCCACAACGCTCCGTCAGCGTCGCCGTGAAGCTGGTCGCCAGCACCTTGCCGAGACGGAATTCGGGGAACCGTGCACACATGGAACCACCTTAGCCGGTTGCGCACCGGCACCTGCCGGGGCACGCTGGAACCGTCTTAACCGGTTCACACCGGAACTGAATCGGACCCACGACGACCAGGAGGCCCTGTGCCCAGCGACGTGTACGCATATGAAGCCCGCGCAACCGACGCCGACCTCGACGAGCTGCGCGCACGGCTGGCCGCGGCGCGGCTGCCGGAAGCCGAGACGGTTCATCCCGCCGCGCCCGGTCCCCGCCGATGGGAGCAGGGCGTTCCGCTCGCCGACCTCGTCGAGGTCGTGGACTACTGGCGCACCGGGTACGACTGGCGGTCGTTCGAAGAGCGCCTTGCCCGGATCGGCGGGTTCCGTACGACGATCGACGGTCTGGGAATCCACTTTCTGCACCGCCGGTCCACGCGCGCGGATGCCACTCCGCTGATCCTGACGCACGGCTGGCCGGGCAGCATCGCCGAATTCATCGATGTGGTGGACGCGTTGGCAGATCCGGAAAGTGCGGAGGCGCCGGCATTCCATGTCGTGGTCCCGTCGCTACCGGGCTTCGGTTACAGCGACAAACCGGCCACCACCGGGTGGGGAACGGAAAAGATCGCGGCCGCCTGGGTGGAATTGATGGAACGGCTCGGCTACGGCACGTTCCTCGCCCACGGCGGTGACTGGGGAGGCAATATCACCACGGTTCTCGGCGGCAGATTCCCGGAGCATGTCATCGGCATCCACACGACGTTCGCGGAGGGGCTGCCCGGGGCCACGACGGACGGGCTGACGGCGGTCGAGCGCAGGTGGGCCGAGGAGACCCGCACGTTCTGGCGCCACCGCGCGGCGTACGCGAAGCAGCAGGCGACCCGGCCGCAGACCATCGGCTACGCGCTGGTCGACTCACCGGTCGGACTGCTCGCCTGGATTCTCGACAAGTTCGCCGAGTGGTCGGACACCGAGGACAGCCCGTTCGAGACGATGTCCCGGGACCGCATTCTCGACAACGTCACCCTGTACTGGCTGACGCGGACCGGCGCCTCGGCGGCCCGCATCTACTACGAGAGCCACAATGCGCTGGACCCCGCGCTCCGGGTCGACGTCCCGTCGGCCCTCACGATGTACCCCCGCGATATCGAGAAGTATCCGCGCCCGTGGTCGCAGGAGCGGTACCGGCAGATCGTCCGGTGGAATGCGCCGGAAGCCGGGGGCCATTTCCCGTCGTTGGAGGTTCCCGGGTATTTCGTCAAGGATCTGCGAGAAGGTCTCGCGGCGGTGCTGGCCGCCCGTCGGTGAACGCGGCCGGGCCCGGTCCCGGTCTCCCCGCGGAAGAGTTCAGGAGAGGGCGCGGCACAGCAGGGCGGCGGGGCGGCCCTGTTGGGCGGACTTCCGGGTCATGGCGACGCCTGCGAGGTACTCGGTGTCGGCGCACTGGCCCTTGTAGTCCTTCTCGGACCAGTCGCTGCCCTGGGCGCCGCCGGTGGCGGGGCGGTTGTCGCCGCGGTCGAACCACACGCTGCGGCCCTCGGTGGGCAGCGGGGTGGCGGAGGGGGCGCAGAGCAGGGAGACCATGGCGGGGCCCTTCATGCTGTAGCCGACCGCGAAGCTGTTGACCGGGCACTGGAGCTTGTCGTAGCCGACGGCCCAGTCGCCCTGCTCCACATAGCGTTCGTCGTCGACCCGCTGCCAGTCGCCCGCCGCCTTGCGTGGCTCGGCGGCGTCGGTGCACAGGCCGCGGCCGTGGCTGTGGCCGAGTCCGATCAGCCGTTCGGTGTCGGGGCAGTCGCCCTTGGAGTTGCCCGGGCTCCAGTCGGCCTTGGCGAGCATGGTGCGGGAGAGGTTCCAGTCGCCGTGATCGAGGAAGACGATGTTCCAGTGGTCGGCGGGGGCGATGGGGCCGCTCTTGGAGGGGGCGTTGACCAGCTTGTTCCAGTCGGTGGCCCGCCAGTCGCCGCCGTCCTCGACGCCGGTCCGCCTCCCGGCGGCGTCGTACGAGAGGAGCGCCCAGTTGTCGTCGGGGGTGCCCTGGTCGTCGCTCCAGCCCACCAGCGGCCACTGGGCGAAGTCGGTGTCGTTCTTCACCAGGATGTCGGTGAAGTGCGTGAACCAGGCTTTCTCCTTGGCGTCGGTGGAGCCGCGGCCGCCGGCGCCGAACTCGCTGACCCAGACCGGCGCGGTGAAGTGCTTGCCCTCCTCGGTGACGAACAGCCCCTCGTCGTGCACGACCTCGGCGAGCTGCTCGGGGGTGAAGTCCTCATAGCGCGGGTCGTCGGTCGATCCCGGGCCGCTGCCCGCACCGCTGTTGGCCGGGCCGGTGTAGCCGTAGAAGTGCACCGCGTAGACGAGTTTGCCGGAGTCGATCAGGGTGTGGGAGAGGGTGCGGACCGGTTTGAGGTCCGGGCGCTGGTGCGGGAGGCCGTTGGCGGGGATGCCCTGCCAGTTGATGCCCTCCATGACGATCAGCATGTCGGGGTCGGTCTGGAGGATCTTGTTGCCGGCCTGTTCGAAGGCGGTGTACTCGTCGTGGTCGTCGCCCATGCCCCAGTTGGCGTCGTCCCAGGTGTCGCGGCGTACCTCGTTGCGCAGATCGGCGCCGACCACGCGCTTGTTGTCCCGGTAGCGTTCAGTCATGAACACCCAGTCGTCGATCCACTGCGCGGTCGACTGCCCGCTGTTCCAGCGCTCGTTGCCGTCCAGACCGCAGCAGAAGCGGTAGCTGGTGGTGTGGTTGTTGAGGATCACCGCGAAGCCGTCGGCGGTCAGCGCCTCGATGACGGCGTCGAACACCTCCAGCGGCGTCTCCCCCTTGAGCTGGGGGTTGGCGGCGACCGCGGCGCCCGGCACCGCGGTCTTGTCATGGACGAGCGCGTTGGCGAACGGCAGCCGGACGCTGTTGATGCCGAGGTGGTGGAAGTCGGCCAGGATCCGGGCGAGCGGGGTACGGTCCAGCCCGAGCGGGATGTTGTTCGACTTCTGGTGCGCCTGGTGGTTCGCCACGTCGTCGGGGTCGCCGCTGCCCGTGTACGTCCCCTGCGCGCCCGCCCAGTTGCCCGACCTGAGCTTGAAGCGGTTGCCGTCGGCGTCGACGATGTACCGGCCCCGGGTGCTGAGCGGGCCGGTCCACGAGGCCGCGAGAGCGTCGCCCGACGCTGCGGCCGGAGCCAGGGCGGGGGCGGCGTCCGGAGCGGCGACCGCCCCGGGGACGGCCACGATCAGCAGTACGGCGGCGACGAGCAGCGCCGGTATGCCACGTATGGCGGAGCGGGCGGTGCGCATGGAGCCCTCCGGGTGGGGGTGCGGAGCACGGCGCGAGGCGTCCCACCACCCGTTCCCGGGGCGGCAGTTGGCGCATCACCGTACACGGCGGTCCGGTCGGCCGCACCACCTGGACCGGACCTTTGGCGCGGCCGGGCGGGGTGGTGCGGGAGCGGTTTTCTCAAAGGGCCACCGGGTCCAGCGGGATCGGCCGGAGCATCTCCGGCTCCTCCTCGGGCGCCGGAGCGGGCCGGAGCGGGGAACGCGTGCTGCGAGTGCCGGTGTTCTACTCGCCCCGGATGCTCAAGCCACTGACCGCCGAGCTGACCGCGGCCGCGGCGCGGATCACCGACGCCGTGTGACGGACCGTCCGGACCGGCCCGCGGGCCGGTTCACCGCTCCTGCGGCCGGCGGCGGATCAGCATGCTGCCCAGCCCGGCGGCCGCGGCCCGTACCTGTGTGACGTACCGCTCGGGGCGGAAGCGGGTGGTGGGCCCGGCCACGCTGATCGCGGCGACCGCCGCGTTGTCGCCGTCCAGCACCGGCGCGGCCACGCAGTGGATCCCGACGGTCGACTCCTCGCGCTCGAACGCGACGCCGGTCTCGGTGATCTCCCGCAGCTGGCGGCGGAGGGCGCCCGGTGCGACGAGGGTGTGCGGGGTGCGCCGTTCCAGGGGGCCGGTCAGCACCTCCTGCCGCAGCGCGTCGCCGGCGTGGGCGAGCAGCGCCTTGCCGATGGCGGTGCAGTGCAGCGGCATCCGTCCGCCGGTCCGCGAGGGCGCCTTGACCTGGCGGTGTCCGCCGATCTTGGCGACGTAGACGATGTCGTGCCCCTCACGGACGCCGAGGTGGACGGTCTCGTGGGTGCGTTCGTACAGGTCCTGGAGGAAGGGCACCGCCACCTCCAGCAGGCTGCGTTCGGGCGAGGCGAGCATGCCGAGTTCGAAGAGGCCGCCGCTGGGACGGTAGCCGCCCTCGACCCGGTCGAGCAGCCGGTTGGCGACCAGCGCGGCGGCCAGCCGGTGCACGGTCGCCTTGTGCAGGCCGGTGCGCCGGACGAGTGCGGCGAGCGGCACGGCCCGGTCGTCGGGCCGGAACGCCCGCAGGATGGTGACCGCTTTGCCGAGCACGGTGTCGAGACCGGCCGCTGCCGGGCGCGGGGCTTCCGTCATGCGTCCAGCCTAAGCGGCGCGTATCGCTGAGCGAGACGAAAGGCTGGTCCGCGCCGGGCGACCGGACCCAAGGTGAAGCCGTGACTGCGAACCCACCGCTCGCCTCCGCGAGCACCTCCGACATCGCCGCCGCGGCGGCGCGGCTCGCCGGCGCCGCCGCCTCCGGTGTGCCCTGTGCGCCGGTACGCGACCTGATCGGCCGGGACGACCTGGCCGCCGCGTACGCCGTGCAGGCCGAACTGACCGCACGGCGCCTCGCCCGGGGCGCCCGGATCACCGGCCGGAAGATCGGCCTGACCTCCGAGTCCGTACAGCGGCAGCTCGGCATCGACCGGCCCGACTTCGGCGTCCTCTTCGCCGGCATGGCCCATCCGGACGGCGGCACGGTCCCCGCCGGACGGGTGCTCCAGCCCCGCGTCGAGGCGGAGATCGCGTTCGTGCTCCGCGCCGATCTGGCCGACGGTCCCCTCGACACCGCGCAGGTCCGCGACGCGATCGACCACGGTGTCGCCGCGCTGGAGATCTGCGGCAGCCGGATCGCCGGCTGGGACATCAGCCTCGGCGACACGGTGGCCGACAACGCCTCGGCGGGCGCCTATGTGCTCGGGGCGGACCGCCGCACCCTCGACGAGGCCGAGCCGGTGGACACCGAGATGACGATGAGCGTGAACGGCACCGAGGTCTCCACCGGAACCGGCGCCGCCTGCCTCGGCGACCCGGTCGAGGCTCTCCGCTGGCTCGCCCGCACCGCCCGCGAGCTGGGCGAACCGCTGCGTGCGGGCCAGGTCGTGCTGTCCGGCGCGCTCGGCCCGATGCACGCGGTGTCCCCCGGCGACACCGTCACCGCCCGGCTGACCGGCTTCGGCGGCGTCACGGTCCACTTCGGCGAGGGAGAGCCGTCATGAACAGGACGAAGGTGGCCATCATCGGGTCGGGCAACATCGGCACCGACCTGATGATCAAGGTGCTGCGCGGCGCGGAGCACCTGGAGATGGGCGCGATGGTCGGTATCGACCCCGCCTCCGACGGACTGGCCCGCGCCGCCCGGCTCGGCGTCCCGGTCACCCATGAGGGCGTCGACGGGCTGGTCGCCCTGCCCGGCTTCGACGAGATCGGCATCGTCTTCGACGCGACCTCCGCCAAGGCGCACGAGGCGAACGCCGCCAGGCTGGCCCCGCTGGGCAAGCGCCTGATCGACCTCACCCCGGCCGCCGTCGGGCCCTATGTCGTCCCCGCCGTCAACCTCGACGACCACCTCGGCGCGCCCGACCTCAACATGGTCACCTGCGGCGGTCAGGCCACCATCCCGATCGTCGCCGCGGTCAGCCGGGTCGTGCCGGTGGCGTACGCGGAGATCGTCGCGTCGATCGCCTCGAAGTCGGCGGGTCCCGGCACCCGCGCCAACATCGACGAGTTCACCGAGACCACCTCGGCCGCCATCGAGCGGGTCGGCGGCGCACGCCGGGGCAAGGCGATCATCGTCCTCAACCCCGCCGAGCCGCCGCTGATGATGCGGGACACGGTCTTCTGCCTGGTCACGGCCGCGGATCCGGCAGTTCAGGAGGAGATCCGGCAGTCGGTCGCGAAGATGGCCGCCGAGGTCGCCGCCTACGTCCCCGGCTACCGCCTCAAGCAGCAGGTGCAGATCACCGAGCTCCCCGGGAACCAGCCGGTCGGCACGCTGCTGGCCGACGGCGCCGACGCGACCGGCGCCCGGCCCACCCACCAGGTGTCGGTCTTCCTGGAGGTCGAGGGCGCCGCGCATTACCTCCCGGCCTACGCCGGGAACCTCGACATCATGACCTCCGCGGCGCTCCGGGTCGCGGAGCGCATCGCCGCAGGGAAGGCAGGCCGCTGATGGGCACCCCGATCTTCATCCAGGACGTCACACTCCGCGACGGTATGCACGCCGTGCGGCACCGGATCACCCCGGACGACGTCAAGACCCTCGTCACCGCGCTCGACGCGGCGGGCGTGGATGCGATCGAGGTCGCGCACGGCGACGGGCTCGCCGGCGGGTCGGTCACCTACGGCCCCGGCTCGCACACCGACTGGGAGTGGATCGAGGCCGCCGCCTCGGTGCTGGAACGCGCGCGCCTGACCACGCTGCTGCTGCCCGGCGTCGGCACCGTCCACGAGCTGAAGCGCGCCTACGACCTCGGGGTCCGGTCGGTCCGTGTCGCCACCCACTGCACCGAGGCCGACATCTCCGCGCAGCACATCGCCGCGGCGCGCGAACTCGGCATGGACGTCTCCGGGTTCCTGATGCTCTCCCACATGGCGCCGCCCGAGGAGCTGGCCCGGCAGGCGAAGCTGATGGAGTCCTTCGGCGCGCACTGCGTCTACGTCACCGACTCCGGCGGCCGGCTCACCATGCCCGACGTGGTCGCCCGGGTCCGTGCCTACCGGGACGTGCTGGATGCCGGGACCGAGATCGGCATCCACGCCCACGAGAACCTGTCGCTGTCGGTCGCCAACTCCGTCGTCGCCGTCGAGAACGGCGTCCGGCGGGTCGACGCCTCGCTGGCCGGGCACGGTGCGGGCGCCGGCAACTGCCCGATCGAGGCGTTCATCGCGGTCGCCAACCTGTCGGACTTCACGCACGGCTGCGATCTGTTCCGGCTCCAGGACGCCGCCGACGACCTCGTACGACCGCTCCAGGACCGCCCGGTCCGCGTCGACCGCGAGACCCTCACCCTCGGGTACGCCGGTGTCTACTCGTCGTTCCTGCGCCACGCCGAGGCGGCCTCGGCACGGTACGGGGCGGACGTCCGCGACATCCTCATGGAGTGCGGGCGGCGGCGTCTGGTGGGCGGTCAGGAGGACATGATCGTCGACATCGCGCTCACCCTCGCGGCTGACGGACGGCCCGTCTGACGCCGTACCCGCCGGGCCTGACGCCGTGGCGGCGGTCAGCGGGACGCGGTCAGCGCCTCGCCGAGCGCCGCCACGGCGTCCGTCCGTTCCCGCAGGTACGCCGCGATCGGCTTGCCGTCCTCGGACTGGAGGGAGACGAAGGCCCCGTCGAACCCGGCCGTGCCGAAGTGGGCCAGCGCGTCCGCGACCCGGTCCGCGACGGCCTCGCCCTCGCCGAGGAACGCCGAGCGGATCATGTGGCGCATGTAGGCGCGCCCCTCGTCGCGGATCGTGATCACCGTCCGCAGCGCCTCCGGGGCCTCGGCCGCCTCATGGCTCATCACCAGCACCAGCAGCAGCCGGAGGAAGCCCTCCCGGTGCTCCAGCACCTCCCCGGCCCGTCGGAGATACCAGCCGAGGCGCTCGCGGGGCGTGCCGCCCGACGGGGGCTCGCGGTGTGCCTGACGCATGGCGTCGAAGTGCTCGTGCGCGCCGGGGGCAGCCCGAAGTGCCGTGCGCGGCAGCCGGTTTCGCCCTCCGGAATTCCCCCTTGATTCCGCGTGCCCGCCCTCGACACCCGGTCGAAGCGCGCTGTTAGCCTCGCCGCCCTCGTCCGCACGGTGCCGCGCGCGGACGAAGGCGCGGCCGGATCCGCCGGCGGTCATCCGAAGTCGCACCCCGGATTGGGGGCGTCCTGCGCGTAGGGGGCTCCGTGCGGCAGGACGTACAGGACCTCCAGGACGACGTCGGTGGTTCCGCGGTTCTCACCGATGTGCACATGGTCGGCGCCCGCCGGTTCGGTGATCCTGCTGCCCTTCGGGTACACGCCGTCCGAGGCGCAGGTGGCGTCGAAGTGGCTGAGCGTGCCCTGTTTGACACGGCCGTGGACGGTGCCGTCGTGGTAGTGCCATCCCGTGCCCTGACCTGGCGGAATGGTGATCTCGCGCAGGATGTAGTCCCAGTCGCCGACGGTGGTCCGGGCGATGTCCTTGGCGGTGACCCCGGGGCCGCCCGGCGTCGCCTGGGCCGGACCGACGGAGAGGGAGAGGGCGACCAGCACGGCGCCGACCGTGGCCAGACGTGACAGATTCCGCATAAAAGCCCCTTCAGGGGATATCGGTTGCTGAACGGTAGCCCGGCTCCCGGCCCGGAGTGAAGGGGTGGGGACCGGTTCGTGTCGCGTGCCCGGCTCCCGCCGCGGGAGCGGCGGTGGGCGTCGCCGCCCCGCGCCACCGGCGAGGGCGGGTTCCGATGGTAGGTGGCGGCACCGAGGGGTAGGTTACGGCCACCCGCACACCTGATCGACCGTCAATTCCCGGCTGGCTGGAGGACGTTATGCATCCGCGCCGCGCCGCCGCGATCCCGGCCCTCGGTCTGGCGCTGCTCTGCGCCGTCCTCCCCACGGCGGATCCGGCGGCGGCCGCACGGGCCCGCGGCGGGCCCGGCCCGGTGGCCGTCCGGGACGCATCCGCCGCCGACCGGCCCGTCCCGTCCGGCACCGTCACCACGTCCGACGGCCGGACGTACCTCACCGACCGGCACGGCCGTGTGCTGCGGCCGCGCGGCCTCAACCTCGGCAAGAACGAGACGGTCACCGAGGACGACCTCGCCCGGATCGCGGACGACGGCTTCGGCCTGCTGCGGCTGACCATCCAGTGGGAGCGGCTCGAACCGCACCGCGGCCGCTACGACACCGGCTATCTGTCCTCCCTCCAAAAGATTGTGGGCTGGGCCGACCGGTACGGGGTGCTGGTCCTCGTCGACTGGCACCAGGACGTCTACGGCCCGGCGTTCGGCCACCACGGCATCCCCGCCTGGGCCACCCGCACCGACGGACTGCCCTTCGAGCCCGATCCGGACGACTGGTTCGCGGAGTACTTCCAGCCCGCCGTCCAGGCCGCCTTCACCCATCTCTACGACGACCGTGATCTGCGCGCCGCCCAGGCCGCCGCCTACGCCAAGGTCGCGGCCGCCCTGCGCGGACACCGTTCCCTGCTGGGCTACGACCTGTTCAACGAGCCCTTCGGGCCGGTGCCCGGCGATCCGACCGACCCCGGCGACCGGATCCGCGCCTCCGCCGCCCTGGAGCGCGGGCGGCTGGCGGCGATGTACCGGCGGCTGATCGGCGCCGTCCGCACCGCCGACCCCGACGCCTGGCTCTTCCTCGAACCCACCGTCCTGGTCGGCGAGGGCGTCCCCACCAGCCTGCCCGGCTTCACAGACCCCCGGCCCGGCGCGGACCGGCTCGGGTTCGCGCCGCACTACTACGACACGGCCGTCGAAGGGGGCTCCGACTGGGACACCACGAGCCGCTTCATCGAGAACTACGAGACCGCCATCGGCGCCTACCCCACCGCCCACCGGCTGCCGGTCCTGGTCGGCGAATGGGGCCCGCCGCAGGCCGTCACCCCCGGCAACGCGGAGCTGTTCCGGCGTCAGGTCGCCTCGATGGACCGCTTCGCCGCGGGCTGGGCCCTGTGGTACGACTGCCGCGCCCGCGACGGCGGCGGCTACTGCGCCTACGACGCCGACGGCAGCCCCGCCCCCGGGAAACAGCCCGCCTTCGCCCCGTACGCACCGGCCGTCGCGGGCATCCCGGGCGCCGAGTCCTACGCCCCGTCCACCCGGACGTACACCCTCACCCTGACCGCCGACCGCACCACGCGGCGCGCCTGGACGCTGCTCTCCCTGCCCGCCACCGCTTTCCCCGACGGGGCACGGATCTCCGTCGCCGGCGCGGGCCCGGCGGTGGTGGTCCACAGCGGACCCGGCAGGGCCCGGCTGCGGCTCCCGGCGGCCGCTCCGGGAGCCACGGTGCGGGTCACGGCGACCGCCCGCCCGGCCGCGCCCGCTCCGTCGCGGACCGAGGGCCGGGTCAGCCCGGCAGCCGGACGCGGGTGAGCTTGTCCGGGTTGCGGATCAGCCGGATGGCGCTGATGGTGCCGTCCTCGTGGAAGTCGCAGCAGCCCACCGAGTCCGGGCGGGCGCCCGACGTGAGGAGTGTGCCGGGCTCGCCGTTGACCAGGACCTGGTGGATGGCGGCATCCGGGATCGGGGTGGCGAGGACGCCGAGGATCCAGCGGGCGACCTTGTCGGCGCCGACGATCGGGCGCCGCGCGGCGCGGATCTTCCCGCCGCCGTCGGTCCAGGCCGTCACCTCGGGGGCGAGCATCGCCAGCACCCGGTTGAGGTCCCCGCCGGCGCAGGCGGCCAGGAACTCGTCGGTGGCCTTGCGCCGTACGTCGGCGGGGGCGTCGTAGCGGGGCCGTCGGTCCTGCACATGGCGGCGGGCCCGGCCGGCGACCTGCCGCACCGACGCCTCGGAGCGCTCCAGCATCCCGGCGATCTCGGGGTGCTGGAAGCCGAACACCTCCTTGAGGACGAACACCGCCCGCTCCAGCGGCGACAGCGTCTCCAGCACCACCAGCATCGCCAACGAGACCGCTTCCGCCTGCTCGACCTCGCCGCTGGAATCCGCCGTGGTCACCAGCGGTTCCGGCAGCCACGGGCCCACGTACGACTCGCGCCGGACGGCGGCCGACCGCGCGCGGTTGATCGAGAGGTTGGTGACGATCCGGCACAGGTACGCACGGGGGTGGGCGACCGAACCGGCGTCGACGGCGCTCCACTTGAGCCAGGCGTCCTGGAGGATGTCCTCGGCGTCGGCGGCGCTGCTCAGCATCCGGTAGGCGATGCCGAACAGCACCGGCCGGTGTTCCTCGAAGAGTTCAAGCGCGCTCACGCACGGGACGGTACCTCGCACCGGTCCGAGAAGCCCTGGCCGGTGAGGCCGAAGGCGCTGTTCATCCGGGAGCGCATGTTCTCCACGGCGACCATCGCGGTGAGTTCGACGAACGCGGGCTCGCCGAGCTGCCCGATGAGCCTGGCCGCCAGTTCGTCGGTGACGGTCGGCCGCGTTCCGGTCATCGCCTCGGCGTACTCCAGGACGTCCAGCTCCAGCGCGGTGAACGCCTCGCGCCGGTTGCGCCAGTCCGGTACGGCGTGCAGCTTCTCGCGCGGCATACCGCTGTTGTGCGCCTCCCAGTAGCCGAAGTCGGTGCACCAGGAGCAGCCGATCAGATGCGCGGGGGCCATGACGGCGAGCAGTTTGAGCCGGGGATCGAGCTTGTTCCACTTGGCGACGGACAGCTCGAACCGCATATCGCTCGACAACACCTTGCGGTGGTGGGCCATCGCGCGCGCCGGGTCGAGGACCGCGCCGAAGCGGCGCCTGGAGTACCACTCGCTGATCCGGTACAGCAGGGTGCGCGGCGGGTCGAGTGAAATACGGGCCATGGGGATCTCCTCCTGGGGGTGAATCCTTCTCATGGGAGAAGACAGAGCGGCGCGCCCGGGTGTGACATGCCGCCGGTTCCCTCTGTTCGCGGCCCGGCGCGCTCGCGGCTCCCGGCCTCCGCCGTCGCCCCCCGTGACGGCGTCGTCGGCCGCCTTCAGCGCGTTCTTCCGACCAACGAGCGTGCGTCGTACGGCAGTTCGTCCGGCATGGCGCGTGAAGAAGCGGATTAGGCTGAGGCTTCTCCTTTCTCCGAGCCGAAGGGGTTGGCGCCGTGGGGGACAGCCGACTGGGACTGGTGATGGTCCACGGAATCATGTCCGGTCCGCACGTGTGGGAGCCGTTGCGCAGCTTGATCGCCGCGGACCGGGACCTCGGTTTCGTCGAGCCGCTGGCTTTCGAATACGCCACCGGGCTGCTGCCGCTCCATCCGTTGCGGGTCTTTCCGTCGCTCGACACCGTCGCCGACAGCCTGAAGGAGTATCTGGCCACCGAAGCCGGCGCATTCGACCGGCTGGTGCTGCTCACCCACAGTCAGGGAGGGCTGGTCGCCCAGCGTTATCTGGCCCGGATGCTCCACGACGGCAGAGGCGCCGAGCTGGCGCGGATCCAGCGGCTGGTGATGATCGCCTGCCCGAGCAACGGCTCCGAACTGCTGCTGTCGCTGCGGCGGCGCGCACTGGGCCGGCGCCATCCGCAGGAGAAGGATCTGCGGCCGCTCAGCGATCAGGTCGGCGCCACGCTGCGGACGGTCCTGCGCGATATCGTGCACGCCACCGAGGTCACCGAGCGGACCTGCCCCATTCCGGTGTCGGTGTACGCGGGTGAGAGCGACGGTGTGGTGTCCCGCGCCTCGGCGCAGTCGGTCTTCCCCGACAGCTCCGCGCTGCCGGGCGATCACTCCAGCATTCTCAAGGCCGACTCGCCCCGGCACCGGACCTTCACCGCGGTGCGCCGCCTCCTCCTCGCCACGCCTCGGGGGCCGGGCGCCTCCGGCGCCGGGGAGCCGAACCCGGCCCCGCCCGCGCCCGCGCCGTGGACTCCCCCGGACCCGCCCTCGTCCGGCGGGGCGGCGGCACCCGGCCGGAAACGGCGGCGCCGGACGGTCACGGTCGCCGCGGTCGCCGCCGTGGCGATCGCCGTGCCGGTCCTGCTCCTCGCCCCCCTGCCGTGGCAGTCCGATGCCACCACGCCCGACGACGTCCCCCGGCCCGAGAGGTCTCCGGCCACGCACACGTCCTGGCTGGTCGACATCAACAAGGACGGCAAAGCCGATTACGTGACGGTCGGCGCGGACCAGAAATTCCAGTTCTGGTGGAACGGCGGCCTCAAGGGCAAGGAGTTCCTGCTCGGCGAGAAGGGGAACAACTCGTACACCCCTGACGACGGAGCGGACGGCGCTGCGTTGCGTTTCGGTGATATCGACGGCGACGGTTGGCCCGACTGTCTGGTGACCGATCGGAGCGGCGGGCTCACCGTCCACACCTGGGTCGAGGACAATCCCTCAGGCGCACGTATGTGCATGCAGAGGTACGACGGCGTCGCCGACGTTCTCACGCACGGCTCCACCGGAGAGAAGCTGGATATCAAGGAGGGTACGCAGATCCAGTTCGCCGACCTCAACAAGGACAAGAAGGTCGACTATCTGCTGGTGAGCCCGGACGGCGCGGTGAAGGTCTGGTACAACAAGGGCTACAAGTCCGAGAACGGCCAGGATTTTCTCCTGGAGTGGTCTCCTCCGCAGGAGTTCGGCGGGCATTTCAAGGAACCCCACGAGTGGAGATTTGCCGACATCAACGGTGACGGGTATGCCGACCAGATCCTCATCACCCCCGGGGGCGGCGCGCGGGCCTGGATCAACAAGGGTTATGAGGAGGGCACCAAGCCCTATGACATGGGCAAGATCGTGAAAGACACCGGGGCCCCTCCGGGGGAGATCCAATTCGCCGATGTCGACGGCGACGGAAAGGCCGACTTCCTGCACATCGAGAAGGCGGGCGTCGTCCGTGTCCAGCTGAACAGGCTGACGGACAAGGACTTTCACACCTTCCACCCCTGAGATGCCACCTCGGCCGGCCCGCCGGGTGAGCGCAGCGGCTCCTCGAAGCCGGAGAGGTCATGTGGGGCGGTCGTGCCAAGGACGGCGCCGATCCCTGCGAGGTGGCGGCCCGGCATGGCGGAGAAGCGGTGGGCGACCGAGGAGCCGGGGTGGCCGGCAGCGTCGGCTTCCGGCCTCCGCCGCCGGTTGAGCGGGCGCACACTACAGCACGGCGCCGGAGCGCGCCGGGCACATCCGTTCGTCTGTACGAAGACATACGGAGTTGTCGACCCGCTCCTTTCCCGTCACCCCCCGGCGAGTTACCCATGACTTACCGGTGACGCTTGTACGGGAGCGCACCCCGACTTTCGAAGCTGGCCGAAAGGTAAGCTGCGTCGCCTCCTGTGAGGGCTGAGACTGAAGAGACACGACATCGCACTGCGGTGATGCCTGCCCCACGGGCCTTTTCCTTCCGCCCAGGTGGATTCGCATCGCCCGACGGAGGTGGGCGCTGTGAGTGGCGAGTCCGTATTACCACCGGAAGGCACACGGGCGGGAGCCGCCGCACAGAAGCGGCCTCGCACGGGTGGAAGTCTGCGGTCGGCGGCATTCTTCGATGTTGACGAAACACTCATCACCGCAAAGAGCATGTTCGCATTCCTGCGTCACTGGCTGGCGCGGAACGGGGACGACGGCACGCGGTACCGGCAAAGAGCCGACGCCCTGAGAGCGATGGCCGCACGGCTGCCCCGCGAGGAGGGCAACCGTTTCTACTACACCCATTTCGCGGGCGTACCCGCCGCGGAGCTCATGGCCGCCGGCCGGGAGTGGTACGCCGAGTACCGCACGGGTCCGGACGCGTTCGTCACGGCGACCGTCCGCGCACTCGCCCGCCACCGGGCCGCGGGCGACCTCATCGTCCTGGTCTCGGGCGGCTTCGCGGCCTGTCTGGAGCCGCTCGGCGAGGATTTCGGGGTGGACCTGACGCTCTGCTCGGACCCGCTGATCGGCGCGGACGGCGCGTTCACCGGCGAGATCGGCACCGCGATGATCGGCAAGGCCAAGGCCGCCGCCGTCGACCGGACGATCGCCGGGTACGGCCTCCCGGCGGCGGACTGCTGGGCGTACGGGGACCACTCCAGCGATCTCGACATGCTGTCCTCGGTGGGGCACCCGGTGGCCGTCGGCGACGACCCGGTGCTGTGCGCCTATGTGCGGCGCCACGGCGGGAGCGTCCTGCCGAAGACGGGCGGGCGCCGGGACGAGCCCGGAAGAACGGTCCCCTGAGCCTTACCCTTCGCGCATTCCCCCTTACCGCCGCATTCCCCTTCACCGTAAGGGGAAAGCAGCACGACCAGGACGTGATTCTCACGTACGGCCCCTGAGAGGCATACCCCGCAGCAGTCTCCGGCTTCCCGTCGGGTACAGCGGGGACCCGCCTCATCGGTGCCACCGGAGCGCCTTGCCGGCCTCTCCCGGAATTCAGTGGCGTACACCGTGCGACGGCGCACGGGTAGCGACGCCTGCCGGTCATGTGATGAATGGAATTCTCGCATGTCAGAAAGTGGAACCACCACACTCGTCATCGTCGGCGACCGTTACGAAGCCTTTGCCGACCAGACATCTGCCGTTACCGTCTCCCGGTTCATCGACCAATTGCGGGCCGGTGTCCACCGGAACCCGAGCGGCGGTAACGCGCTGCTCCTCGCCGAGGGGCAGGGCGTCACCGCCTACGACTGGGACCGGATCGAGGAGGAATTGCAGCGCGGTGACGGCCCCGGACGCACCGTGATCGAACGCAGCCCGCGGGGGCGGCTGGGCAACCACACCGAGACGCACAAACACCGCGAGAGCAATGTCCTCATCGCGGGGCTGACCCGCCGCTCCGAGACCGCCTTCCGCTCCTCACTCCGGATCCACAACGATCAGGAGCTGCAACTCGATCACCAGGCGAGCCATGTCCAGGGCATGGTCGTGCTGGAGGCCGCGCGGCAGATGTATGTCGCCGTCTGCGAGCGCTACTACACCTGCCACCGGCCGGAACACCGCTACAGCCATGTCTTCGCCCGCCTGGACACCAGCTTCCGCAACTTCCTCTTCCCGCTGGACGCCACCCTCGACTGCGAGGTTCTCCAGGCGGACCTGAGCGACCCCGAGCTGCTGCTCTTCGACATCGAGGTCACCTTCCGGCAGGCGGCCCTGCACATCGCCTCCGTACGGATGACGGGTACGGCACTGCCCGCCGCGGTGATGGCGCGCAAGGAGCGCCGCGGTGCCGAGCGGGCCGTGCGGTACGCGCTCAAGCGGCTGCCCGTGCCACCCGAACTCGCGGCCGCCGAGTGAACCGACCGGCGTGACCAGCGATCCATTTGCCATGAAAAGCCATGAAAGGGAACGCGTGCGATGACTTCCCCCCTGCTTCTGGTGACAGAGGTGCCCGTCGAACGAGAGGCCGCCCCGGAGGCGCTCGCCGTCTGGCAGGACCACAACCGTGCCGCCGGGGACCGCGGCAGCGTGCTCTACGAGGGCACTCAGACGCCGGTCGTCCTGGAGCTGACGCCCCTGGCCGGGCTCGCCGCTCTCGCCGCCCGCGCCGACCGCTGGCGTGAGCTGCGCACCGCGCTGGCCCCGCTGTCCACGGGCGATGTCCGCCGCCAGGTGCTGGAGTTCGTGGCGGCGCCGAAGCCCGCGGCCCGGGAGCTGCCGGACACGCCGTACATCCAGCTGCGCCATGTCGAGGTCAAGCCCCCGGTGCACGAGGAGTACCTGTCCTGGCGGGAGGGGACCATTTTCGCCGAGGTCCTCAAGTCCGAGCGGATCGAGGCGTTCCTCGCGTACCACTCCCTGTTGAGCACGGAGCCCGGTGTCATGTTCGTCGCCGGGTTCTCCTGCCCGCCGCAGGAGTATCTGCCGACGTTCGCCTCGGAGCGTTATGCGGAGATCGCCCGGCAGGCGCACCCCCGTTTCGTCACCGACGAGGGGCTCTACACCCGGATCTACCGTCGGGTCTCCGGCGGGGAGGCCCGCTGATGACGCGTTCGCGGACGTACGAGCTGAGCATGACGACGCAGGGCCCGCTCTATCCGCCGAGCGAGGTCATGAACGCCGACGGGCATTTCGTGGTCATCGGCGGGATCAACCGGGCCCGGCCCGGTGGTGAGGTGCGGACCGAGTGGGGTCGCGCGCTCGTCGCCGCCGACAGCGTGCTCCCGTCCTTCGGTGCCAACGCGCCGTACCGGATCGTCCGGGAGCTGCCGCCGGAACTCTCCGCAGCGGACGAGCGGATGGTGCTCTGCACCCTGCCACTGCCGCTGCCGTGCTCGAACTACACGGCCGTGATGGCCCCGGAGCAGCAGCCCGATCCGTTCGGCGTGGTGCGCCCGAGCTATCCGTTCCACCAGGTCCCCATCCCGGACCTGCAGCCGGAGGACGGGCCGAAGGTGACCGAGCCGGTGACGCTGGGCCAGTGGGTCAAGGCGCGCGGAAGCCTGACGGTGGCATTGGCGGAGCAGGACACCGCGGCGGACTTCCGCGGGGAGTTCCAGGGGCTCATCCCGAACAGTCTCTACACCGTGATGGCCATCCGGCGCCGCGATCTCGATCCGGACGGCCCCTCACACCCCAGCCCGTTCGGCGTCCCCAATGTCTTCATCGCCGACGAGGAGGGCAACGGCAGCTACCACGCCCGGCTCCCCGACCCCTTCCCGGCGCCCGGCTCCCCCGCGGCCGGCAACCGCGTCGTCAACTTCGTCGTCCTCTGGATGAGCTACCAGATGAATTACGGCGGCGCGGTGGGCCACCACGGTCTGGGCTCGGACATCCACGCCCAACTGCGGCTGCCCGGCCCCGGGTTCACCGAATTCGTCACCCACGCCTGACACGGACCGGTAGCGCCCCGAAAAGAGATCCGCGGCCGCACCGCATTTCCGTATCCCGACGGCCCCGCGTGGAGCCGTCGCGGCCACCGCATCCGCCGGAATTCCCCCTGCCTGTCGCCGGGGAAAAGTCAGCCTTTCGCCGCCCTACCCCCCTCTGACCGATCGGAGTTCCCCATGCCGCACGGCCTGATTCCGACGACCCGGGAGATACCCGGGAAGCAAACCGCCCCCCGGCCGCGGAATGCCGCGGCCGGGCTCAGACGCCCCGTCGGGATTCATTCCACCGGACTCTACGTACCGTCCCGGGTGGTGACCAATGAGGAACTGACCCGGACGCTCGACACCTCCGACGCCTGGATCACCTCCCGTACCGGTATCAAGGAACGGCGTTTTCTCGAACCCGGCATGGCCACCTCGGACATGAGCATCGAGGCGGCCCGGCAGGCGCTGGCCCGCGGCGGCGTCGACCCGTCCGAGCTGGACGCCATCGTGCTGACGACCTTCACCCCGGACCAGCCGCTGCCCTCCACCGCGCTGATGGTCAAACAGGCCCTGGGCGCGCACCGCGCCATCCCGCTGGACCTCACCCAGGCGGCCTGCTCCGGCGGGATCTACGCCCTGATCGTCGCCGCCCATCTCCTGCAGAACGACTCCTACTCCCGCGTCCTCGTCATCGGCGCCGACGCCGGATCGCGCGCCACGGACCCGCAGGACCGCGGCACCCGCGTCTTCCTCGGCGACGCCGCCGGGGCGGTGCTGCTCGGCCCGGGCGCCCCCGGCTTCGGGCTGCTGTCCTGGGACACCGGCGACGAACTCTCCTACGACGTGGAGATCCCCGCGGGCGGCTCCCGCCGGCCCACCAGCCAGGAGACCGCCGACGGCCGCGGTCAGTATCTGAAGATGCTGGGCAAGTCCGTGTGGAACATGGCCACCGGAAAGCTGCCGGACAGCATCAGGATGACGGCGCTGCGCGCCGGGGTGGAGCTGGACGAGGTGCGGTACTTCCTGCTGCACCAGGCGAACCTCAACATCATCAACGAGGCGATGCAGAGCCTCGGGGTGCCCGCCGACCGCGCGCCCACGACCGTCGGCCAGTTCGGCAACACGGCCGCGGCCAGCATGTTCACCGTGCTGCACGAGGCCATGGAGCGCGGCGTGCGGCACGGCGACCTCCTCATGATGTCCGGGATCGGCGCCGGTTTCCTGTGGGGTTCGGCCTGCTTCCGCCACGACGGGCGGGGCTGAGCATGCTCGCCGTGTCGGCCGTACGGGCCGACGCCCGGGATCCGCTCGGCTGCCTGGAGGTCGGGGAGCGGAGCGAGCCTCTGCCCGCCGAGGGCTGGACGACCGTGACGGTCCGCGCCGCCACGCTGAACCGGCACGACCTGTGGACGCTGCGCGGCGTCGGCCCGTCGTTCCAGCGCATCCCGATCGTGCTCGGCTCGGACGCGGCCGGGGTGGACGAGGAGGGCAATCCTGTCCTCGTCCACTCGGTCATCGGGGACACCGCCCGCCGCGGCGAGGGTGGCGCCCCGCGCTGGTCCGTGCTCGGCGAGCGGTACGACGGAACGTTCGCGGAGCGGGTGGCCGTGCCCCGGGAGAACCTCGTGCCCAAGCCCGCGGGTATGTCCTTCGAGGACGCGGCCTGTCTGCCCGGGGCCTGGCTGACGGCCTACCGCATGCTGTTCGACCGGGCGGCGCTGGAGCCCGGCGCCACCGTCCTGGTGCAGGGCGCGGGCGGCGGGGTCGCGACCGCCCTGATCGTGCTGGGGTCGGCGGCCGGGTACCGCGTCTGGGTGACCAGCCGCAGCGCGGAGCGCCGTAAGCAGGCCGAGGCGCTCGGCGCCGAGGCGGCCTTTCCGCCGGGCGCGCGGTTGCCGTCCCGGGTCGACGCGGTGATGGAGACGGTGGGCGAGGCCACCTGGGAGCACTCGTTGCGCAGCGTCCGCGACGGCGGCCGCGTCGTGGTCAGCGGCGCGACCACCGGAGCGCTGCCGCCCGCGGAGCTGACCCATGTCTTCTTCCGGGAACTGACCATCACCGGCTGCACGCTCGGCAGCCGGGACCAGCTGGCGCGGCTCGCCCACTTCTGCACACAGAACCGGCTCGCCCCGGTGATCGACCGGGTGCTGCCGCTGTCCCGGGCCCACGAGGGCTTCCGGGCCCTGTCCGACGGCACGGTCTTCGGGAAAGTCGTCTTCACCACCTGAGCAACACGGCCCGGAAAGTCTGCGGAAAGGAGACCGGCCCACTCGTTGCACAGAATTCGCAGAATTCGCGGCACCACCGCTCGCACCTCTCCTGCTTCCTTTTCCCTTCCGGGAACGGGCTGTTCACCATGCGCCAAAACCCCATGTCATGGCCCAGGGACAGGGCTTGACGGTCAATTAATCACCGGTATAGCTTCCCGATCGCACGCCATCCCTGTCATCGAATCCCACTTCAAGGAGCGTGATTTTCATGGCAGTTCCCTCTCGCACCAAGGAATCCGTCGAAAGGTTCATCATCGATGTACTGGAGAAACTCGGTATCGAGCGGGACCAGATCACGCTCGACGCCTCGTTCGACGACTTAGGGGTGGACTCGCTCCATGTGACGGAGCTGGGTCAGGCGGTCAACAGGGAATTCGACATCGAGGTGCACGCCGCGGATCTGGAGGATTCCCAGAGCCTGCGGCAGGCGCTGAACGCCATTTACGCGAAGGCCGGCCTCTAGGGGGTGCCATGACCGCCACACTCACCGGTGCCGGAGCGGCACTGCCCGAGCGGGTCCTGAGCAATCACGACTTCGTTCATCTCGACACCTCCGACGAATGGATCGTCCAGCGCACCGGCATCCGGGAACGCCGCCGGCTCGCCGCGGACGCCAGCCTCGCGGAGCTGGCCGCGGACGCCTGCGGCCGGGCGTTGGCGGACGCCGGTGTCGCCCCGCACGGCATCGGTCAGGTGGTCGTGGCCACCTCCACCGCCGACCGGATCAGTCCGGGCATGGCCGTCGAGGTCGCCACCCGGCTGGGCATCGACCGGCCCGCCGCCTTCGACGTCAGCGCGGGCTGCTCCGGGTTCCTGTACGCGCTGGACCACGCGATCGCGGTGATCGAGTCGGGGCGCGCCGACCATGTCCTGGTCTGCGGCGCCGAGGCGCTCTCCCGGATCACCGACCACACCGACCGCAACACCGCGGTACTGCTCGGGGACGGCGCGGGCGCGGTCGTCGTGTCGAGAACGGAGGGCGGGCTCCGGCCGTCCTTCGCGCTCGGCTCCGACGGCAGGCGGATCGACCTCCTCTACGTGGAGCAGGACAAGCTGCTCCGGATGCGGGGGCGGGAGATCTTCGAGAGCGCCGTGGATCTGATGGCCGGGCACACCCGGCTGGTGCTCGAACGGTCCGGACTGGGCCCGGACGATCTCGATCTCTTCGTCGCCCACCAGGCCAACGCCCGGATCGTCCATGCGGTCCGTCGGCGCCTCGGTGTCTCCGCCGACCGGGTCTTCCTCAACGTCGACAAGGTCGCCAACACCTCCTCCGCCTCCATCCCGCTGGCCCTCGCCCACGCGAGAGAACAGCAGCTGCTGCGCCCCGGCGCGGTGTTGGGCCTCGCCGCCTTCGGCGCGGGCCTCTCCTGGGGGGCCGGTGTCCTCACCTGGCAGGGCCCGGTCGCCGTCCAGCCGGGGGAAGAGCTGTCCGCCGGCCGGGGCGTGCGGTGAACATCTCGGGCAGCGTCGCGCTGATCACCGGCGGCACCTCCGGCCTCGGGCTGGCCACCGCGGAGCGGTTCCTGCGGGCCGGCGCCCGCGTCGTCCTGGTGAGCCGGTCGCGGGACAAGGGCCGGGCCGTCGCCGCACGGCTCGGCGACGGCGCGGTCTTCGTCGCCGCCGATGTCAGCAGCGAGGCGGCGGTCGGCGCCGCCCTCGACGCCGCCCAGGAGCTGGGCACCCTGCGTACCGTCGTGAACTGCGCCGGTATCAGCAACGCCGTCAAGACCGTGGGCAGCCGCGGCGCGTTCCCGCTGGCGGAGTTCACCGACGTCATCCGGGTCAATCTGATCGGCACGTTCAACGTCATCCGGCTCTTCGCGCAGCGTGTGGGCGAGGCCGACGAAGCCGACGGTGAGCGGGGCGTCGTGATCAACACCGCCTCCGTCGCCGCCTTCGACGGGATGACGGGCCAGGCCGCCTACGCCGCGTCCAAGGGCGGCATCGTCGGCCTGACGCTGCCCGTCGCCCGTGATCTCGCCGCTCTGAAGATCCGGGTGGTCACCATCGCCCCCGGGCTCTTCGACACCCCGATGTTCGCGGCCGTACCGGATACGGCCCGCGCCGCCCTCGGCTCCCGCACGCCGCATCCCGCCCGGCTCGGCGACCCGGCCGAGTACGCGGAGCTGGCGCTGCACATCGTCGCCAACCCCATGGTGAACGGCGAAACCATCCGTCTCGACGGAGCCCTCCGCATGGCTCCGTGAGAAAGCGCCGTTCTTGATCACACCGTCCTCGATCGCCCCTGACACCCAGAAAGGCACGGTCCCCATGACCGGGAAAGACGGCATTCTGTCCGGCAAGGTGAGCCTGATCACCGGCTCCAGCAGCGGCATCGGCGCGGCCGCGGCGCGGGTCTTCGCACGCGAGGGCTCCGCCGTCGTCCTGATCGCCCGCCGCGAGGAGCGCCTGGCCGCTCTGGTCGAGGAGCTGCGGCGCACCGGCGCGGAGGCGGAGTACGTGGTGGCGGACGTGAGCCGGTCCGCCGACATGCGGCGCGCCGTGGACTTCACCGTGGAGCGCTTCGGCCGGCTCGACACGGCCTTCAACAACGCGGGGTACGCCTGCGGCCGCACCCCGCTGCACCTGATGGCGGACGAGGAGTACGACCCCGTCATGGACACCAACGTCCGTGGGCTCTTCAACTGCCTGCGCCCCGAGATCACGGCGATGCTGGCGAGCGGGAACGGCGGCGCGATCGTCAACACCAGCAGCGTCGGCGGGCTGGTGGCCTCGCCGGTCGCGGCCCCGTACGTCGCTTCCAAACACGCGGTCATCGGGCTGACCAAGGCCGCCGCCGCGGAGTACGGCGGCGACGGGATCCGGGTCAACGCCATCGCCCCCGGCACCACCCGCAGCGAGCTGGTGGAAGCGTGGTACGCCCAGAACCCCGAAATCGAGCAGGAACTGCACCGGACGACACCCCAGCCGCGGACGGCGGACCCGGAGGAGACCGCCCAGGCGGCCGCGTGGCTGTGCAGCGAGCGCAGTTCCTACGTCACCGGCGTGACCCTGCCGGTCGACGGCGGCTTCACCGCGCTGTAGCGGGCCGTGCGCCCCGCCGTCTCCTCTCATCAACGTCTCTTCGTGCAAAGGAGGATGTCGTGGTCGGTCGCCTCGAAGGACGGGTGGCGGTGGTCACCGGTGCCGGTTCCGGTATCGGCCGGGCCGTCGCCGAGCGGTTCGCGGCGGAGGGCGCCGCGGTCGCCGTCTGGGACCTGGATGCCGAGGACGGCGCGGTCACGGTCGATGCGCTGCGGGAGCGGGGCGTGCGCTCCGCGGCGTACGCGGTCGACGTCGCCGACAGCGCCTCGGTCGGCCGCGCCGCCGAGCGCTCACTGGCCGCGTTCGGGCAGGTGGACATCCTGGTGAACAACGCGGGCGTCTTCGACTACTACGCGCCCGTGCTCGACACCAGCGAAGAGCAGTGGGACCGCGTCCTGGGCATCAACCTCAAGGGGATGTTCCTGGTCACCAAGGCGCTGCTGCCCGCGCTCCTGGACGGCGGCGGAACGGTCGTCAACACCTCCTCGATCTCCGGGGTGGTGGCGGGCGGCGGCGGTATCGCCTACACCTCGTCCAAGCACGGCGTGGTCGGGTTCACCCGGCAACTCGCCGCCGACTACGGCAGGCAGGGGGTGCGGGCCAACGCGATCCTGCCCGGCGCCGTGGAGACCCCGATGACACGGCCGATCCTGGAGCAGGGGGACGCCGCGATCCTGGAAACCGTCCGGAGCGTGCCCGCCCGGCGGCATGCGCAGCCGGAGGAGATCGCCCATCTGGCGCTGTTCCTCGCGAGCGACGAGTCCTCGTTCGTGCACGGCTCGGGCTATGTCATCGACGGCGGCTGGACCGCCCTCTGACCGCGCGGCACCGCCGGTTCCCGGGGCCGTGAGCGCCACAGCAGATAAATGGACAGGTAGCCTGAAGAGATATACTGTGCAGGCTACCTGTTCACTTGGCGAAGTGGTGATGACGGACCAATGGATCTGGCAGCGTTGGCCATGGACCTGGATTTCGCGATGCGCCTGCTGCGCGGCCGCATCCGGGCGGAGTCGGGCGTGGAAGCCGAAGGATTGTCGCGTCCCCAACTGACGGCGCTGTACCGCGTGGTGCGCGAGGGACCGATCACCACGAGCGAACTGGCCGCCCTGGAGTACATGCGCCCCCAGTCGATGGCGCAGACCCTGGCGGGACTGGAGGAAGCCGGTCTCATACGGCGTACCCCCGATGAGCACGACGGCCGCCGCATACTGCTCTCCGGCACGGAGCGCGGCAGCGAGCTGGTGACCGATCTGCTGGCGCTGCACGCCCGTTGGCTCAGTGCGGCGATCGCGGAAGAGCTCTCCCCCGAGGAGCAGGAGCAGCTGGCGGCGGCCGTGAAGCTGATGGGCCGCCTCGTCGACTCCACCGTCGGACCCGTCGTGAGCATGCGGCGCCGGGGTGTCCACGGTGGTGCGCGGTGAGCAGTGGGTTAACCCGGGACAAGACAGCGGCCCCCGACGGCCCGGTGCGTACGCCGGGGTGGCGTCTGGTCGCCCCGCTGCTGGTGGGCTCGGCCCTCAACCCCATCAACAGCTCCATCCTCGCGACCGCGTTGGTGCCCATCGCCCGGTCGCTCGACGTGACCATCGCGGCGACCGCGGTCCTGGTCTCGTCGCTCTATCTCGCCAGCGCCATCGCCCAGCCCACCATGGGCCGGCTGGCCGAACGCTTCGGCCCGCGGCGGGTGTTCCTCGCCGGGCTGGGCCTGGTCGGCGCGGGCGGCATCCTGGGCACCCTCGCCCCGAATCTGGCGACGCTGACCGTGGCGCGGGTGCTGCTCGGCATCGGTACGGCCGGTGGCTACCCCACGGCGATGATGATCGTGCGGCGGTTCGCCGAGCGCCATCCGGAGGTGAAGGTCGGCGGCACGCTGGGCGCGCTGTCGGCCGCCGGGCTGGTGACCGCGGCCGTGGGGCTGCCGATCGGCGGCGCGCTGGTGGCGGTGGCCGACTGGCGGGCTACCTTCCTCGTCAATGTGCCGATGGCGCTGATCGGCATCGTGATGACCCTCTGCTGGGTCCCGGCCGACGCCGGTTCCGGTACGCGCGCCCCGGTGTCGCTGCTCGGCGAGCTGGACCCGCCGGGCATGCTGCTGTTCGCCGCCATGGTCACCTGCATGTTGCTGTTCTGCGGTGATCTGGCCCATCCGAACTGGCTGATGCTGGCCGCGACCCTCGTGCTGGCGGTCGTGCTGGTGCTCTGGGAGCGCCGGGCCCGGCTGCCCTTCATCGACGTCCGGATGCTCGCCCGGAACCGGCCCCTGAGCATGACCTATCTGCGTGTCGGCGCCACCCTGCTCGTGCCGTACTGCATCCTCTACGGCCTGTCCCAGTGGCTGGCGGAGAGCCGGGGGATGTCGGCCATCATGGTCAGCCTCCTGCTGCTGCCCATGTCGTTCCTGGCCTCGGTGGTCACCATCCCGATCTCCCGGCGGCAGCTCGTCCGCGGTCCGCTGATCGCCGCGGCGGCCGCGGCGCTGGTCGGATCGCTGGCGATGGTGACGTTCAGCCATCACACGCCGCTCGTCCTGATCGCGGCGGTGACGCTGACGTTCGGTGTGACGACCGGCCTCGGCTCCGTGGGCAACCAGACCGTGCTCTACGCGCAGTCCCCCGCCGAACAGGTCGGGGTGGCCTCGGGATTGCTGCGGACCTCCACCAATCTCGGTGCCATCATGTCCGCCAGCCTGGTGAGTCTGGCACTGGGCGACACCGCCGGTGACGCGGGTCTGCACGTTCTGGGGCTGGCCCTGGCCGGGCTCGCCACCGTGCTGTTGCTGGCCACCATTGTCGACAAGCTGCCGGCGCACACCCGTTGACCCGGGTGCGGGTCACCGCCCGCACCCCGGCCCGCCCGGCGGGCCGCCTCTGTCGGGCCCGCGCCCGACGCCGGGACCGTTGCACCTCCGTAAGAGTGATCGAAAGGAAAGACCACGATGACTGACACCCTCACCTTCACACCGCATCGCACGGCGTTGCTGCTCATGGATTTCCAGGCGGGCATCCTCGGCCTCCTCTCCGACCCCTCCGAGGTGGTGCAGCGGGCCAAGCAGGCCCGGGAGGCGGCCGTGGCCGCCGGTATCCAGGTCGTCCATGTGCGGGTCGCCTTCACCGAGGAGGACTACAAGGGCATCTCGGAGAACAACAAGACCTTCGCCCCGGCGGCCGAACACCATCTCTTCGCGGAGGGTTCGCCCGAGACCGTCATCGCTCCCGAGCTGCGGCCCGGCCCGCTGGACAAGATCATCACCAAGACCCGGACCGGCGCGTTCAGCACGACGCACCTCGACGAGTTCCTGCGGGAGCGCGGCATCGACACCGTGGTGCTGGCCGGTGTCAGCACCACCGGCGTCATACTGTCCACCGTCCGTGACGCGGCCGACCGTGACTACCGGGTGGTCGTGCTCTCCGACATCTGCGCCGACCCCGACGCCACCGCCCACCACACGCTGCTCACATCGGTCTTCCCGTCGCAGGCCGACCTCCTCGACGGCAAGTCCTTCGCCGACAGTCTGATCACGTGCCCCCCGGAGGGAGCCGGCCCGGCGCTGTGACCGGCCCGCGCCCCGGCCCGTGGTCGACCGGCCCCGGAACTCGGCACCGTACGAGCAACGGGGGTGCACATCCGCCATGTGCCGGAGGGCGCGGCTCAGACATGTGACGCCGGCCGGGGCTCATGGCCTCCGGCCGGTATCCACCCGTCGGACGTCGTCGCGCCCCCGCTCCACCGGGACCGCTCTCCCCACCGCCCCGGGAACGGCCCGCCCGGGGACCGGACCGAGCATGCGCGGCACGGCGCCGTCGGGCAGGGCACCCAACTACCGTGGAGGCGCCGCATGGCGATCCGGATCAGGATCGGTGATTACGAGAGGGTGACCGGCGACCCACTGAACCGGCACTCGATCGGCTACTTCCCCCGGATGACCGAGAGCGAGGCGTGGGAGGCCGGCCGGGGGGTGTGGCGCCTGGACCTGCGGATGGTCCGGCGTGAGCGGTACGCCCTCATCGTCGGCGAGGGCCGGGTGCGGGCCATCGCCGAGATCACCGATGTGACCGTCCACGGGACCGACCGCGGCCGGAAGAAGGCGCTGTGGGGCACGCTCCTGACCGCCGGGCACCCGCTCTACGACCACTACGCCGAGCAGAGCGACCCGCTCCACAACGACTCGCGCAACAGCGTCGCCTACGGCGAGCTGCCCGAGGAGGTACAGCTGCGGGCCCGGTACTGCGCCTGCGGCTGCGGGCAACCCGCGGAAGCGAACTTCGTCCCCGGCCATGCGCTCCGGGCCATCCAGGCGCGGATCCGGGAGCACTTCGGCGGCTCGGCGCTCTCCTTCCTCACCTGGCTGGACAACGAGCTTCCGGCCGAGGAGCACTCGTCCCGGCCGTGGCCTGTGCCCGCCCGCGGCGCCGACGACCGCCGCCCCGACCGCGCCGCGCCCGCCGCCCCTCGCCGTCGTACGCCGCCGACGCGGTGTCCGTCGGCGTCCGGCCAGGTGACCCGGTGGGCGGGGCTCGGCTTCCGCCGTGACCGTTGCGGTGATGATCGCGGCAGCCGGGCCGGTATCGGTGCCCGCCCGGCGGTCGGGAGGTAGCGGTGCACATCCTGCTGATCGCGAGCGCGGTCAACAGTCTCACCCAGCGTGTCTTCGCCGAGCTGGGCGAGGAAGGCCACACGGTGGCGGTGGAGTTGGCGCTGGGCGAGGAGTTCCTGCGGGACACCGTGCGGCGGCACGCGCCGGAGGTGATCGTCGCGCCGATGCTCACCACCGCGATCCCGCGGGACGTCTGGTCCGCGTATCCGTGTCTCGTCGTCCACCCGGGCCCGGTGGGTGACCGGGGCCCGTCGTCGCTGGACTGGGCGATCCACGAGGGCGCCCGCGAGTGGGGCGTGACGGTGTTGCAGGCCGATGCGGAGATGGACGCCGGGGACGTGTGGGCCTCCGTGCCCTGTGCGCTGCCGCCCGTCGGCAAGAGCGATCTGTACCGGGGCGAGATCGGCGACGCCGCCGTACAGGCGGTGCTGCTCGCGGTCCGGCGGTTCGCCTCGGGCACCTACCGGCCCCGGCGCCAGGACGGTGCCGGGCACGTCCGGCCCTACTTCGACCAGAGCCTGCGGCGTATCGACTGGGCGGCGGATTCGACCGGCACCGTGCTGCGCAAGCTGCGGACCGCGGACTCGCAGCCGGGTGTGCTGGACACGTTCGGGGGCGCGGAGTGGTATCTGCACGGCGGGTGCGCCGAGGACACGCTGCGGGGCCGCCCGGGCGAGTTCCTGGCCACCCGGGCGGGCGCGATCTGCCGGGCGACGGTGGACGGCGCGGTGTGGATCCCCGAACTGCGGCCCCGTCGGCGCCCGGGCGGCCCGGCCACCTTCAAGCTGCCGGCCGCCCTGGCGCTCGGCGAGCGGCTGCCGCCGATGCCGGAGATCCCCGCCCCGCTCCAGATCCCCGAGGAGCGGCGGACCTGGACGGACATCCGCTACCGGGAGGACGGTCCGGTCGGCTTCCTGCGGTTCTCCTTCCCCGGCGGCGCTATGAGCACCGACCGGTGCGAGCGGCTGCTCGCGGCGTACCGCTTCGCCTGCTCCCGGCCGACCCGTGTCCTGGTGCTCGGCGGCGGCCGGGACTTCTTCTCCAACGGTATCCATCTGCAGGTGATCGAGGCCGCCGCCGACCCGGCCGCGGAGTCCTGGGCCAACATCACCGCCATGGACGACCTGGTGGAGGCGGTCTTGACCACCACCGACCGGCTGGTCGTCGCCGCGCTCGGCGGCAACGCGGCGGCGGGCGGCGCGATGCTGGCGCTGGCGGCGGACGAAGTCTGGTGCCGCAGCGGCGCACTGCTCAACCCGCACTACCGGCTGATGGGCCTGTACGGCTCCGAGTACTGGACGTACACACTCCCCCGCCGGGTCGGTCCCGGGCAGGCGGCGCGTCTGATGCGGCGCGCGCTGCCGGTGACGGCGGCCAAGGCGCTCGGCCTCGGCCTGGTGGACCGCATCGTCCGCTGCGCGCCGGAGGAGTTCGGCGCCGAGGTCACCCGCCTCGCCACGCGGATCGCCACCTCCTCGCCGGTCCAGCGGCGCATCGAGGCCAAGAAGGCGGTACGGGAGCGGGACGAGGCCGCCAAACCGCTCTCCGCCTACCGCACCGAGGAGCTGACGCAGATGCGCCGCGCCTTCTTCGACCCCGCCGCGCCCTACCACGCCCTGCGCGGCGATTTCGTCCGCAAGCGGCGCCCGCGGAGCACCCCGGAGCATCTGCGGGACGCCGCGCTCCGGGGCGGCGGGCGTACGGCGGCGGACGAGATTGCCGGCCATGCAGTACGCGGAGAGGGTGACTGATCGCATGCCCAGGGCGGCACGGAGTTGCCCATAGGCGCTGCGGCGGCAGGAAATTCCGAAGAACGTCGATGAGATCGGCGTTCGTCGAGTGAAGCGCGGCCAGGGCATCCGGGCGCGAACACACGTCCGGGCCCGCTGTGAGCACGTGCCGGCCGCCTCGCTATCGTCAGGGGCCCGGCGGCGGGAGTGCGCGCCCAGGTGATGCAGCGTCATGCGATGACGCGGATGGGGAAGGGGCGAGGCGCCGTGGCGACGGAGAGACGGGCCGGCGGGGGAATGAGCGAGCAGCGGCGGGCGCGGCTGCGGCTGGAGATTTCCCGGGAGGCGGCCCGCCTGTTCTGGGAGCAGGGGGTCGCGGCCACCAGCGGGGATCAGATCGCCGAGGCGGTCGGCCTGTCGACGCGGACGATCTGGCGGCACTTCCGCAGCAAGGAGAGCTGTGCCGAACCGATCGTTCTCCAGGGCACCGTCACGCTGATGAGCGTGTTGCGCGACTGGCCCCCGGAGCGCTCCCTGGAGGAGCACCTGGCCGCGGAGCTGGCCCGGATCCGGAGCGAGGGGGCGCCCGTCGGCCCGGCGGACGAGATGCTGGGGAGGAAGATGATCCGGCTCGCCGACACCGAACCGGCGCTGCGGGCGGCGTGGTTGATGGCGTGCGATCAGCTGGAGCGGCAGTGGACGGCGGTCGTGGCCGGCCGTCTGGAGCGCCCGGCCGAGGATCTGGAGGTGCGCAGGCACGCCGCGGCCGCCGCCGCGGTGGTGCGGGTGCTGGACGAGTACACCGGTGCCGCCCTCCTCACCGGCGCCGACACCACGGAGTTCGAGGACCCCGCGGCCGTCTCCCGGCGCTACGCCCAGGCCATCCGGGAGGCGACCGGCGGAGCCATCGGCGACCCGGTCGCCTGAACCGCCCGCGGCGGCGCGCTCCCGCCGCGCCCGGAAGGTGCGTCAGATGCGCTGGGCTTCGCCCTCCCCGGCGGGCTCCGGTGCGGGTTCCGGGCGGGCGAGGTGGTTCTCGCCGGTGGCCACGGCGCGCCGGATGCGGCGGAGGTAGATGGCGCCCATCACCCCTTCGTACAGGGCGTAGACGGCCCAGATCAGCGGCAGGAAGCCGGAGTTGCCGCGGTGGGTCAGGGCGAGGGCGAGGATGGTGGGGACGCTCAGTGCCCAGACGACGCCGATCCGGGTGAGCAGGACGAAGCGGGTCAGGCCGAAGCTCTCCAGGACGGCGCCGCCGGCCATGGAGAACAGGAACGCCACCGCGTACATCCACACCACCCGCGATGCGGCGACCGCGGCGTCCGTCGTCGCCGCGTCGGCGCCGTCGAGACCGAACGGGGCGAGCAGCAGCGTCGGCAGGAAGATCTGGAAGCAGGCGATGACCAGGACGTATGCCCCGCCGACGGCGAACGTGGCGCGCAGCAGGTGCGGGATGCGGGCGTGGCGGTGGTCGCCGATGGCGTTGCCGGTCAGGACGGAGCAGCCGATGCCCAGGCCGATCAGCGGGATGACCGCCACGTAGTTGAGGGACAGTACGACGTTGTTGGCGGCGAGGGCGACGGGCCCGAGGATGCCGGCGATCCAGACGACGGAGGTGTGGCCCAGCTCCTCCAGCCCGCCGGAGCCGCCGGCCGGGGCGCCCTTGCGCAGCCGCCGTCCGAGCATGGCGGCAAGTTTCCGGGCGCCGCCCGCCGCCAGCCGGGCGAAGCCCGCGAAGAAGGTGCGGGGCAGGCAGACCAGATAGCCGACGAGCATCACGGTGACGGCGAGGAAGGTGGCGATGCCCGAGCCGCGCATACCGAGTTCGGGCAGGCCGAAGGCGCCGAAGACCAGGCCGATGTCGAGCACCACGCCGACGGCCTGTCCGACGAGTCCGACGGCCATCGGGACGCGGGTGCGGCGGGTGCCGTTGAAGTACGACGCGAGTGCGGTGTTGACGGTCATCACCGCGCCGAACCGCACCGACCAGGCCAGGAACACCGATTCCAGCGCGGTGCTCGCGGCCGGACGGTCGCTCAGCTGCGGGATGCGGACGACCAGCGGGGTGGTGAGCAGCAGCGCCGCGGCCAGTCCGAGGGCGAGGAGGACGCCCGCGGCGCCCTCCTCGACGGCCCCGTCGCGGTCGCCGCGCCCGTGGGCCTGGGCGACGTAGGAGCGGGTGATCCCGGCGATGCCGGTGACGCACATGATGAGCGTCATACCGGTGAAGACGGCGGGTCCCGAGGCCATGAGGGTGGCGTCGGAGTAGCGGGCCAGCGCGATGCGGTCGACCAGCATCATCACCAGGTTGCCGACCATGCCGAACATCAACGGCAGCGACACCTGGACCACTTCACGGACGAGGGACGGGTCGATCCGGGCCCGCACCGCTCTCACGCCGCGGCGTCCGCGCGCGGTGCTTCCACGGTGACTGCGGTGTGCTGCATGACCGGACATCCCTGGGGTGTGGGGCGGAGCGCCCTGCCGGGTCGGCCGGGCGCGGTCGTACGCGCCGAGCGTAGAGGCAGCGGGGGTGCCCAGGGGAGGGCCACGCCCGGCCCGCGGCCGAAGGCCCGGCACGGCTGTCGGTGCCGCGGGCGGCGCCGTGGCCGGTGGGGGTTATGCGAAGCGGGCCGGGTCGCCCGCGCCGTGGCGGACGATCTCCGGGGTACTGCCGGAGAAGTCGATGACGGTGGTGGGTTCGGTGCCGCAGTCACCGGAGTCGACGACCGCGTCGACGACGTGGTCGAGGCGCTCCTTGATCTCCCAGCCCTGGGTCAGCGGCTCCTCCTCGTCGGGCAGGAGCAGGGTGCTGGAGAGGATCGGCTCGCCCAACTCGTCGAGGAGTGCCTGGGCGACGGTGTGGTCGGGGATGCGGACGCCGACCGTCTTCTTCTTCGGGTGCTGAAGCTGGCGCGGCACCTCGCGGGTGGCCGGGAGGATGAAGGTGTAGCTGCCGGGGGTGGCCGCCTTGATCGCGCGGAACACGTCGTTGTCGATCTGGACGAGCTGGCCCAGCTGCGCGAAGTCGCGGCAGACGAGGGTGAAGTGGTGCCGGTCGTCGAGCTGACGGATCGACCGGATCCTGGCGACGCCGTCGCGGCTGCCGATCCGGCACCCCAGCGCGAAGCAGGAGTCGGTCGGGTACACGACGAGCCCGTCGGAGCGGATCAGATCGGCGACGGTGCCGAGGGTGCGGCGTTGCGGGTTGTCAGGATGCACATCGAAATACTTCGCCATCCGGCGAGTGTAGGGGGTGGGGGCGGGACACCGGGGTGCGGCGACCGGTCGGATCCGGCGGGGCCGGTTCGTGTCCCCGCGGCGGGGCAGATCACTCCCCCGCCACGCGCCCCGCCGTGGCCCTCACCGTCCCAACGCCCGCCGCAGTTCGTCCTTGTTCATCGTCGAGCGGCCCTCGACGTTCTTCCTCCGGGCCTCCTCGTAGAGCTGGTCCTTGGTGGGGCCCTGGGCGCCGCGGTGGGAGCGTTCGCCGCCGCGCTGCGGGGCGGACTTCGGGTCGCGGAGGGAGACCTTGCCGGGGTCGGCGGCCTCGCCCGACCGGGCGCGTTCCTTGTTGACGGTGCGGGCGGCGATCTCCTTCGCGCGGCGGGTGGACTCCCCGCGCTGCTCGGCGCCCTCCTTGATGTGCTCGTACTGGCGCTCCCGCTTGCGGCTGGAACCTGCCGGCCTGGTGGCCTCCCTCGGGTGGTGCGGTGCGGTGGGCGGCTGGGGCGCGCGCCCGGTTCCGTCTTCCAGTGCACGCCGGATGGCGGCGGGGCGCCAGGCGGGCGGCGGTTCTACGGTGTGGGGATGGACGAGGCCGAAGCGGGATTCCCCGCGTACCGGGCGGCGCGCTGTACGAGCGTGGCGGAGCTGGACGGAGCGGTGACCGGGTGCCGGGCCTGTCCGCGGCTGGTGGCGTGGCGCGAGGAGGTCGCGGTGGTGCGGCGGGCGGCGTTCCGGGACGAGGTGTACTGGGCGCGACCGGTGCCGGGGTTCGGTCCGGCGGACGCGTCGCTGGCGGTGGTGGGGCTGGCCCCGGCGGCGCACGGCGGGAACCGTACGGGGCGGATGTTCACCGGGGACGACGCCGGGGACTTCCTGTTCGCCGCGTTGTACGCCGCAGGGCTCGCCTCGCAACCGACGGCGACGGGCCGCGGGGACGGGCTGGAGCTGTACGGCGTGCGGATCACGGCGCCGGTGCACTGCGCGCCGCCGGAGAACCGGCCGACCCCGGCCGAGCGCGACACCTGCCGTCCTTGGCTCGCGGCGGAGCTGGCGCTGCTGGCGCCGGGGCTGCGGGCGGTGCTGGTGCTGGGGGCGTTCGGCTGGCAGGCGCTGTGGCCGGTGCTGGCGGCCGCGGGGTGGCGGCTGCCGCGGCCGCGGCCGGCGTTCCGGCACGGCGGGCTGGTGACCCTGTCCGGCGGGGACGGCAGGGATCCGCTGCACGTCCTGGGGTGCTACCACCCGAGCCGGCGCAACACCTTCACCGGACGGCTGACCGCGCCGATGCTCACCGAGGTCCTGGAGCGCGCGGCCCGGTTGGCCCGGGGCGGCCCCGGTTCGTAGGGATCGGGCGCGGTGTGCGCCGTCCACATGCGGAGCGCCCGGGTCGCCCTGATCCTGAAGCAGGGGCCGCCGTCCGGCGTGTGCGCGCCCGCGGTGGCCGGTAACGGATCCGACAGGCAGCATGTCGCGGCACCGTGACAGCGGAACGGACACAGATGAGCGACGGATTCATGGGCCCGGAGGGCTTCGAACCGGACCCGTTCGGCGACTTCCTGGGACGCGTCTTCGGCCGTTCGGGCGGATCCAGCCGGGCACCGATGCAGGCGGACATCGCCCGGCTGATGAGCGCCGGCGCCCGCGATCTGGTGACCTCCGCGGCGACCTACGCCGCCGATCACGGCAGCGCGGAGCTGGGCACCGAGCATCTGCTGCGGGCCGCGCTGACCGCGGAGCCGACCCGCAGCCTCATCCAGCAGTCCGGCGCGGACCCCGACGCGCTCGCCGCGGACATCGACCGCACCGCGGGGACGGGTCCGCAGCAGGCGCGGGTGGCGGTGACCCCGGCGGTCAAGCGGGCGCTGGTGGGCGCGCACGACATGGCGCTGGGCTCCGGCGCGACGTACATCGGGCCGGAGCATGTGCTGGAGGCGCTGGCGGCCAATCCGGACTCGGCCGCGGGACGGATCCTGAACGTCTTCCGTATCGAGGCGCAGCACGCCGCCGAGCGGGGCGCGTCGTCGGGTCATCCGCCGCCCCCGCCGGAGCCGGGCGCCGCGCCGCGGCCCGAGACGCCGACGCTGGACAAGTACAGCCACGATCTGACGGACATGGCGCGGGCCGGGCGGATCGATCCGGTGATCGGGCGCGCGGCGGAGATCGAGCAGACCGTCGAGGTGCTGTCGCGGCGCGGCAAGAACAATCCGGTGCTGGTCGGCGATGCGGGCGTGGGCAAGACCGCGATCGTGGAGGGGCTGGCGCAGCGGATGGCCGACGGCGACGTCCCGGAGACGCTGGCGGGGCGGCGGGTGGTGTCGCTCGATATGACGGGTGTGGTCGCCGGGACGCGCTTCCGCGGCGATTTCGAGGAGCGGCTGAACGCCATCATCGAGGAGGTGCGGGCGCACTCCGATTCGTTGATCGTCTTCATCGACGAGCTGCACACCGTGGTGGGCGCGGGCGGCGGTTCGGACGGCAGCGGCATGGATGCGGGCAACATCCTCAAACCGGCGCTGGCCCGCGGTGAGCTGCACGTCATCGGCGCCACCACGCTGGAGGAGTACCGGCGGTACATCGAGAAGGACGCCGCGCTGGCCCGCCGCTTCCAGCCGCTGCTGGTGCCGGAGCCGGACGTGGCGGACGCGGTGGAAATCCTGCGGGGGCTCCAGGACCGTTACGAGGCGCATCACCAGGTGCGGTACACCGACGAGGCGCTGCTGGCGGCGGTGGAGCTGTCCGACCGGTATCTCACCGACCGGTTCCTGCCGGACAAGGCGATCGATCTGATCGACCAGGCGGGCGCCCGGGTCCGGCTGCGGTCGGGCACCAAGGCGGCGGGCATACGGGGGATGGAGCGGGAGGTCGAGCAGCTGACGCGGGACAAGGACCAGGCGGTGGCGGCGGAGCAGTACGAGCGCGCCACCGAGCTGCGGGACCGGATCGCGGCGCTCACCGAGAAGATCGGGGCGGGCACCTCCCCGTCACCGGGCGACGGCCGGATCGTGGAGGTCACCGCGGCGGACATCGCGGAGATCATCTCGCGGCAGACCGGCATCCCGGTCAGCAATCTCACCGAGGAGGAGCGCGAACGGCTGCTGGGCCTGGAGGAGCGGCTGCACGCGCGGGTGATCGGGCAGGACGACGCGGTGTCCGCGGTGGCGGAGGCGGTGCTGCGCTCGCGGGCGGGGCTCGCCGATCCGCAGCGGCCGATCGGCAGTTTCCTGTTCCTGGGGCCGACGGGGGTGGGCAAGACGGAGCTGGCGCGGGCGCTGGCGGAGGCGCTGTTCGGCAGCGAGGACCGGATGGTGCGGCTCGACATGAGCGAGTACCAGGAGCGGCACACGGTGAGCCGGCTGGTCGGGGCGCCGCCCGGGTACGTCGGCCACGAGGACGCGGGGCAGCTGACGGAGGCGGTGCGCCGCCATCCGTATGCGCTGGTGCTGCTGGACGAGGTGGAGAAGGCGCACCCCGATGTCTTCAACATGCTGTTGCAGGTGCTGGACGACGGACATCTGACCGATGCGCAGGGCCGGACCGTCGACTTCAAGAACACCGTCGTCGTGATGACCAGCAATCTGGGGTCGGAGGCGCTCAGCGGCGGCCGGGGCACGCTCGGTTTCGGCCCGTCGGGCGGGGACGGGGACGACGGGGCGCGGGAGCGGGCGATGGCGGCGCTGCGCACGCACTTCCGGCCGGAGTTCCTGAACCGGCTCGACGAGATCATCGTGTTCCGGCAGCTCACCGACGCGCAGTTGCGAGAGATCACCGCGCTGCTGCTGGACGCGACGAGCCGCCGGATGCGGGCACAGGACATGACCATCGAGTTCTCCCCGGAGGCGGTCGACTGGCTGACCCGGCGCGGGCACCGGCCGGAGTACGGGGCGCGGCCGTTGCGGCGGACCATCCAGCGGGAGATCGACAACGCGCTGTCGCGGCTGGTGCTCGACGGGGCGCTCTCCCCCGGCGACCGGATCCGGGTGGAGATCGAGAACGACCATCCGGCGTTCCGCACCACACCGGGCGGGGACGCCGCGCCGGGGGGCGCCACGGCGGACGGGAGTGCCGAGGCGCCGCCCGCGGGGTGAGGAACCGGTGGCCGGAGTACCGGTGGCCCGGCGCCGCGCGAGACCGGCCACCTCGACCATTTCCACCACTTCATACCAGTTTGTCGATATTGCGGTCGGGTACCAGTCAGGCACGGGGCACGGCTCGGTACGAGCGAGTGCCGGGAGGTGGTCGTGAGCGTTCTCGGTCTGACCCTTCTGGTGCTCGGCCTGGTCACCGGCATCACGGCACTGTGGGCCGTGGGCGCCGGCCTGTCCGTCGTCGGAGCCGCCCTGCACCTCGCCGAAATCCGGCGACGGGCCGTCGGCAAGCCGCGGCGCCACTACTGGTAGGCGACGGCCGAGCGCCCGGGACCACGCGGAACGCAGCATCGGAGCACCTCATGTTCGTCATCCTCGGACTCGTCCTTCTGATCGCCGCGGTCGTCGTCGGTGTCGCCGCGGTGGTCGGCAACGTCGGCGCCGGACACGAACTCCTCATGGCGTTCCAGGTGTTCGGCTACCACCTGACGGGCTCCGCGGGCGCGCTCTTCCTCTTCGGCGTGATCGTCGGCGGGGTGGCCGTGCTCGGCCTCGGGCTGCTGGTGGCCGGGGCGGGCCGCTCCTCGCGGCGGGCGCGGACCGAGCACCACGACCGTCCGGCGGCGGGCGAACCGCGCCACCGCCGCCACCTCTTCGGACACCGCACCGCGCCGCACTGACCGGCGCAGCGCGCCGCCGACGGCACACGGACCGAGCCCGGGAAGCCCGCCCACGGAGCGGCGGATGCGCCGCAACTCCCTGGCCGTGGGCGGCTTTTGGCCATCGATCGCGGAGAGCGCCGCGGCCCGCGGGTGGCCGCGGCGGCGGTCCGGGCAGCTCCGGCACGGCGCGCGGCTGAAGGTCCGCAGCTCGGCGGGGTGGGCCGGGCCGGACGGTGCCGGGCTGCGGCTTTGTGCCCGCCATGGTCGGGATGGGCTTGATTGTGCCAAGTTCCTTTGACATGACCGCGATGGCGGTACTTTTCTGTGCAGTCCGCGCCGCAGCCGGGCGGGGCCGGGACCAGCCGGCCGCCGCCGGTCCGTGCTGCGGCCGCGCGGGCGGGAGGGGCCGCGCCGCCCGGCGGGCGGCCCGAATTTGCGAGGGGGCTCGACTTTCATGCGTACAGCTCGGATGAAGAGACTTTCGGCCATGGGCGCGGTGTCCGTGGTGGTGGGGGTGGTGGGCGCCGCGCTCCCGGCGTCCGCGGCGTCGGCCGCCGACCGGGAGGGACACGAGGGCCGGGCCGTCGGCTGGCATCTGCGGACCGGTAAGCACACCGCGATGTGGACCGGCACCCATGTCCTGGACGACGGCAGCCACGCCCTCTGTCTGGACCTGGCGCTCTACGGCCCGGACGGCAAGGACAACGGCTACACCCGCACCGGTGCGCCCAAGCAGCTGTCCGAGGACACCAAGGCGCGGCTGGCGGAGCTGGCCTCGCGCTACGGCAAGCTGCCGGACACCGTCGAGGGCCGTAACACCTCGGCCGCGGCAGCGCTGGTCACCTGGGCACTCGCCGCCCATGACGGCATCGACGAGAGCGGCTACAACGGCGAGAAGATCCCCTGGCAGCAGTGGCTGGACAAGGGCATGCCGAAGGGCGCGGTGGCGGGCTACGGCGGCGACGCCAAGGTGGACACGGCGCCGGTCGTCGACCAGTTCAACCGGCTCCGCAAGGAGATCCTGACGGTCGACTCGGCGCCGTACACGCTGAGCGTCGACGGCTCCGGCAAGACCTACCCCTTCGAGCGCACCCCGCAGGAGAAGGAGCTGACCGTCAAGGTCGCCCAGGGGAAGAAGCCCGCCGAGGGCGTCGCGGTGAACACCACGGAGCTGACCAACGTCGCGCGCCCGGCGCAGCCCGGCGCGGTGGGCACCACCGATGCGCAGGGCAGGGCGGTCTTCCGCTTCACGCCGGACAAGCCGGGCAAGGACGCGGGCGCGGCGTTCGGCGCCGAGGTCTCGGTGAACTCGCCGACGTTCTGGCACACCGACCGCACCGTGCACGGCAAGCCGATGCAGCGGCTGGTGTACTTCGTGGCCGAGCGCAAGCCGCTCAAGACGTCCGGCGAGATCCGCTTCCAGCCGCCCGCGGAGGTCATCACGGAGAAGAAGGACCGCGCCACGGGCGAGGCGGTCACCTCCCCGGCGACGTACGAGATCCGGGCGGACGACAAGGGCGCGCCGGGTGCGGTGGTCACCACCGTCACCACCGGGAAGGACGGTCGGTCCGAGGCGGTCGAGCTGCCCGCCGGGACGTACTGGGTCGTCGAGACCAAGGCGCCCGAGGGGTACCAGCTCGACAAGAAGCCGCAGAAGATCGAGGCGGTGTCCGGGGAGCGGCAGACCGTGACGGTGTGGGACAACGCGGTGCCCAGCCCGTCGCCGTCCCCGTCGGTGCCCACCACACCGGCGACGCCGCAGCAGCCGACGCCCAACCACCCGGCGCCCGCGGGCGTCACCGGCGGGTCGCTGGCGCACACCGGCTCCGACGGCACGCCGTATCTCGCGGCGGGCGCGGCGACGCTGGTCGTGGCGGGCGCCGGAGCGGTGGCGTACGCACGTCGGCGCCGGTCGGCGGACGGTCGCTGACCTGCGGGAACGTTTGACGCGAGCCCTCTGGCGGTGGGGCGTGGTCCAAGGGGCCGCGCCCCACCGTCGTGTTCGGGGCCGCCCGCCCCTCAGGCGCGCCCGTCGCCCCGCAACCCGGCGTGCCCGGACGGAGCAGCGGGTCACCCGGCCGGGCGATCATCCGGGCGGTGGGCGGCGGGCCGGGTGGCGCGGGGGGCCGGAGGCTGATGACGATCGTGCGACGTCCCGTTCCACTCCGGCGGGGCGCGACCGCCGAACGCCGGGGAGACGCCGACATGAGCGCACCGCCTCGCACGCCCAAGCTGGCCCATGAACTCTTCGCGGAGTTCCTCGGCACGATGGTGCTCATCCTCTTCGGCTGCGGTGTGGTGGCCCAGGTCAATGCCGGTGGCGCGCTGACCGATCCCAAAGGCGGGCTCGGGGGTCACGACAGCATCGCCTGGGCCTGGGGGCTGGGCGTCACGCTCGGCGCCTATGTGGCGGCGCGGATGTCCGGCGCCCACCTCAACCCGGCGGTGACGGTGGCGCTCGCCGCGTTCAAGGGCTTCTCGTGGGCGAAGGTCGTGCCGTACGCGCTGGCCCAGACGGTGGGCGCGTTCTGTGCCGCGCTGCTGGTGCGGTGGAACTACACCGAGGTCATCGCGCGGGCCGACCCGACGCACAGCATCAAGACCCAGACGATCTTCTCCACGCTGCCGGGGAACGGCTCGACGGCGGCGGGGATCCACGAGTGGGGCGCGTTCCGGGACCAGATCATCGGTACCGCCGTCCTGCTGATCCTGATCTTCGCCCTCACCGATCTGCTGAACGCACCGCCCGGCGCGAACCTGGCGCCGTTCCTCATCGGCCTGGTGGTCGTCGCGATCGGGATGTCGTTCGGTACGGACGCCGGGTACGCCATCAACCCGGCCCGCGACTTCGGTCCGCGCCTGGCCAGTTTCCTCACCGGGTACCGCGGCGCGTGGCGGGACCAGTGGGGGAACTTCTACTTCTGGGTGCCGATCGTCGCACCGCTCTGCGGCGGTCTGCTCGGCGGTGCGATCTACAAGTTCCTCATCGGCAACTTCCTGCGCCGCATGGTGGCCGAGCCGGAGCCGCCCGGCCGTATCCCGACGGTCGACGAGACCTGAGCGCGGGGGCGGCGCGGCCGGTCGCGGCGCCGGTCAGAGCGCGGTGCGGATGGCGCGTTCGAACCCCTCGACATGGGCCGCGGCGAGGGCCGCGGCCTTCTCCGCGTCACCGGCGACCACCGCGCGCAGCAGCGGTCCGTGCTCCCCGATGTGTCCGGCCATCCCGGGCAGCCGGTCGACGAAGAGGCACCACACCCGGGTGGCGAGGTTGTCGTAGTGGACGAGGGTGTCTTCGAGGTATGGGTTGCGGGTGGCGGCGTAGACCGCGCGGTGGGCCTGGAGGTCGAGGTGCATCAGCGCGCCGGGGGTGCGGGGCGCGGCCGGGGCGCCCTCCAGTTCGTCCATGAGGGCGGTGAGCGCGGCGCGGTGGGCGTCGGTGGCGCGGCGGGCCGCCTGCCCCGCCGCCATCGGCTCCAGCTCCCGCCGCACCTCGGAGATATGGGCGAGGTCGGTGATGTTGACCTCGGTGGCGAAGGTGCCGCGCCGGGGGTAGACGGCGATCAGCCGCTCGTACTGGAGGCGTTTGAGGGCCTCGCGGACGGGGGTGCGGCCGACGCCGAGGGACTGGGCGAGCTGGTCCTCGCTGATGGGGGCGCCGGGGCGGATCTCCAGCATGATCAGCCGGTCGCGGAGGGCGCGGTAGGCGCGTTCGGCGAGGGAGGGCTCCCCCGCGTCGAGGGGTGACTCCGCCACCCGGTGCTGCTCCATCCGGCCCCCTTGACTGGCTCCCGATCGGTCCCCTACGTTACCGCAAGCTACTGATATATCAGTTGGTCGTCAGCTGAATTTCAGGAAAGTGCGCAGGTCAGAGGGGTCCGTCCGGGCAGCGCAGGTGCGCGGCACGGCGGGGGCCCGGCCCTGTGCCACCGCCGTCCGCCCCGCGACTCGAAGGGAACCGCCGGATGAGCACCCCCCTTCCGGAACACCCCGCGCACCTGTGGCGCACCCCCGAGCCCCGCTCCTCGTACGATGTCGTGATCGTCGGTGGCGGCGGGCACGGGCTGGCCACCGCGCACTACCTCGCGTCCGTGCACGGCATCACGGACGTCGCCGTCCTGGAGAAGGGCTGGCTGGGCGGCGGCAACATGGCGCGCAACACCACGATCATCCGGTCCAACTACCTCTGGGACGAGACGACCGCCCTCTACGAGTACGCGCTCAAGCTCTGGGAGACGCTCCCCGCCGAGCTGGACTACGACGTGATGTTCAGCCAACGCGGCGTCCTCAACCTCGCGCACACCCTCCAGGACGTCCGCGACTCCGCCCGCCGGGTCGGCGCCAACCGGCTCAACGGCGTCGACTCGTACTGGCTGGAGCCCGAGGAGATCACCGAGGTCTGCCCGATCCTCAACACCTCGCCGACCAGCCGGTATCCCGTCCTCGGCGCCACGTACCAGCCGCGCGCCGGGATCGCCAAGCACGACCACGTCGCCTGGGCGCTGGCCCGCAGCGCGGACGCGTACGGCATCGATCTGATCCAGGGGTGCGAGGTCACCGGGTTCGTCACCGACGGCGGGCGGGTCACCGGTGTGGAGACCAGCCGCGGCCGGATCCACGCCGGGCGGGTGGGGCTGACCGTCGCCGGGCACAGCAGCGTCCTCGCCGAACGGGCCGGGTTCCGGCTGCCGGTCCAGTCCCATCCGCTCCAGGCGCTCGTCTCCGAACTCCACGAACCGGTCCACCCCACCGTCGTGATGTCCAACCATGTGCACGTCTACGTCTCCCAGGCGCACAAGGGCGAACTGGTGCTGGGCGCCGGGGTCGACGGGTACAACGGCTACGGGCAGCGCGGCGCGTTCCACATCATCGAGCGGCAGATGGCCGCCGCCGTCGAGCTGTTCCCGGTCTTCGCCCGCGCGCATGTGCTGCGCACCTGGGGCGGGATCGTGGACGTCACCCCCGACGCCTCCCCCGTCATCGGCGCCACCCCGCTGGAGAACCTCTTCGTCAACTGCGGCTGGGGCACCGGCGGTTTCAAGGCCACCCCGGCCGCGGGCTGGACCTTCGCCCACACGCTGGCGACCGGTGCGCCGCACCCGCTGAACGCGCCGTTCTCCCTCGACCGGTTCACCACCGGCGCCCTCATCGACGAACACGGCGCCGCCGCCGTGGCCCACTGAGAGGAGACCCTGTGCTCCAGCTGACCTGCCCGTGGTGCGGGCCGCGCGACGAGACCGAGTTCCATTACGGCGGCCAGGCCCATGTGGCGCGGCCCGCCGACCCGGCGGCGCTCGACGACGAGGCGTGGGCCGCATACCTCTTCTTCCGCGACAACCCCGCGGGGCCGTTCGCCGAGCGGTGGGTGCACAGCCTCGGCTGCCGCCGCTGGTTCCACGCCGTACGGGACACCGTCACCTACGCGGTGCTCGCCACCTACCGCCCCGACGCACCACGGCCCGGCCTCGCCGCGGCCCGACCGGACGGAGAGAGCCGATGACCGACCGGCCCGCCCGGCTGCCGCACGGCGGCCGGATCGACCGCACCACCACCCTCCGCTTCACCCTCGACGGCCGGGAGCTGACCGGCCACCCCGGCGACACGGTGGCCTCCGCGCTCCTCGCCCACGGCCTCGCCGCCACCGCGCCGTCCCTCCACCGCGGACGGCCGCGCGGCGTCGTGGGCGCCGGCGTCGAGGACCCGGGCACCCTCCTGCGGATCGAGGGCCCCTGCGCGGAGAGCATGCTGCCCGCCACCACCGTCGATCTGTACGACGGGCTGCGCGCCACCACCCTCGCCGGACGCGGCCGCCTCGACCCCACGCCGGACCCCGCCGTGTACGACAAGAAGTACGTGCACACCGATGTGCTGGTCGTCGGCGCGGGCCCGGCAGGACTCGCCGCCGCGGCCGCCGCGGGCCGGGCCGGGGCGCGGGTGCTGCTGATCGAGGACCGCCCGGAGACCGGCGGCGCCCTGCTCGCCACCGCACCCGGCGACGGCCCGGAAGCCGCCGCCCTGACCTGGGCCACCGCCACCCGCGCGGCGCTGGACGCGGAACCGGAGGTCCGGGTGCTGACCCGCACCTGTGCCTTCGGCGCGTACGACGGCAACTACGTGCTGGCGCTCCAGCGGCGCACCGATCACCTCGGGGCGGCCGCGCCCGCCGGGGTCTCCCGGCAGCGGCTGTGGCACATCCGGGCGCGGCAGGTGGTCCTGGCGACCGGCGCACACGAACGTCCGCTGGTCTTCGCCGACAACGACCGTCCGGGCGTGATGCTCGCCCACGCGGTGCGCACCTACCTCCACCACCACGGGGTACTGCCCGGCCGCCGCGCGGTGGTCGCGACCACCGGCGACAGCGCGTACGCCACCGCCGCCGACCTGGTCGCGGCGGGCTGCGCGGTCGCCGCCGTCGCCGACTCCCGGCCCGAACTCACCGATACGGCCCGGGAGTTCCGCGACCGTACCGGGGTTCCGGTGCTCACCGGCAGCGCCGTGACCGCCACCTCCGGCACCGAGCGGATCGACGGGGTCACCATCCGCCCGCTGGACGCGGCGGGGCGGCCCGCCGGGCCCGGCTCGGCGCCGGCCTGCGATCTGCTGGCCGTCTCGGGCGGCTGGAGCCCGGTGGTGCATCTGCACAGCCAGCGCCGGGGCGCCCTGCGCTGGGACGCGGACCTCGCCGCGTTCGTGCCCGGTGCGGCGGTGGACGGGCAGCACCTGGCCGGGGCGGTGCGCGGTACGTACGACACCGCCGGTTGCCTCGCCGAGGGGGCCCGGGCCGGGGCGCTGGCCGCGTCCGCCGCGGGCCTTGCCGCCACCGTCCCGCCGCCGCACCGGCCGCAGGCCCCGGCGCCCGTCCGGCCGCTGTGGCTGATCCCCGGAGACGGCGACGACCCGGCCGCCTGGGACACCCACTTCGTCGACCTCCAGCGGGACGTGACCGTCGCCGATCTGCACCGCGCGGCGGGCACCGGGATGCGCGGCGCCGAGCACATCAAGCGGTACACCACCCTGGGCACCGGCCACGACCAGGGCCGCACCTCCGGCGTCAACGCGCTCGGCGTGCTCGCCGCGCTCCAGGGCGCGGACTCGCCCGGGGCGCTGGGCACCACCACCTACCGGGCGCCGTACACCCCGGTCGCGTTCGCCGCGCTGGCCGGGCGGGAGACCGGCGCGCGGTACGACCCGGTGCGCCGTACCGCGATGCACGAGGGGCATGTGGCGCGCGGCGCGGTCTTCGAGGACGTCGGGCAGTGGAAGCGGCCGCGTTACTACCCGCGGCCCGGTGAGGACATGGACGCGGCGGTGGCGCGGGAGTGCCGGGCGGCGCGGGAGGGCGTCGCCTTCATGGACGCCTCCACGCTCGGCAAGATCGAAATCCGCGGTGCGGACGCCGGGGAGTTCCTCAACCGCGTCTACACCAACGGCTTCAAGAAGCTCCGGCCCGGCTTCGCGCGCTACGGCGTGATGTGCGGGGAGGACGGCATGATCGTCGACGACGGTGTCACCCTCCGCCTCGCCGACGACCGGTACTTCATGACGACGACCACCGGCAACGCCGCCGCCGTCCTCGACCGGCTGGAGGAGTGGCTCCAGACCGAGTGGCCGGAGCTGGACGTCACCTGCACCTCCGTCACCGAGCAGTGGGCGACCGTCGCCGTCGTCGGCCCGCGCTCCCGCGCCGTCGTCGCCCGCCTCGCGCCCGGCCTCGACACCGGCCGGGAGGCGTTCCCCTTCATGGCGGTCCGCGAGACCCGCCTCGCCTCCGGCATCCCCGCCCGGATCTGCCGGATCTCGTTCTCCGGCGAACTCGCCTACGAGATCAACGTATCGGCGTGGTACGGGCAGGCCGTCTGGGACCAGGTCGAGGAGGCGGGCCGCCCCGAGGGCATCACCCCGTACGGCACGGAGACGATGCATGTGCTCCGCGCCGAGAAGGGGTTCCTCATCGTCGGCCAGGACACCGACGGCACCGTCACCCCGCTGGACGCCGGGATGGACTGGGTGGTCTCCCGCCACAAGGACTTCATCGGCAAGCGGTCGCTCTCCCGCCCGGACACCGTCCGCGCGGACCGCCGGCACCTCGTCGCGCTGATCCCCGCCGACCGCCGCACCCTGCTGCCGGAGGGCACCCAGATCGTCGACCGGGGTGTCCCGCTCACCCCGCAGGACGGGCCGGTGCCGATGCTCGGCCACATCACATCGGGCTACCGCAGTCCGGCGCTCGGGCACCCCTTCGCACTGGCGCTGCTCGCCGGCGGGCGCGACCGGATCGGCGACCAGGTCGTCGCCGTCGTCGACGGCGCCCCGGTGCCCGCTGTGGTGTCCTCTCCCGTCCTCTACGACCCCGAAGGGACCAGGCGTGATGGCTGATCCGACCGCACCGGGCCCCGCCGCGCTGCGCCGCGGCCCGCTGGCCCACCTCTCCGGCGCACTGCGCGCCGCCACCGTCACCGGACCGCGCGCGGTGGCCCTCACCGAACTCCCCTGCCGCACCATGACCGCCCTGCGCGCCGCCCCGGACGGCCCGGCCGGCGCCCGGCTGGCGAAGGCGCTGGGCGCACCGCTGCCCACCCGGTGCGGGGAGACGGCCCGCACCGGCCACGGCACCGCGCTCTGGCTGGGGCCCGACGAATGGCTGCTGGTCGCGGAGGACGGCGCACCGGCGCCGCTCGCCGCCCTGGACGAGGCACTGGGCGCCGCCCCCGGCCAGATCGTGGACGTCTCCGCGCAGCGCACCGTCCTGGAGCTGCACGGTCCCTCGGCCCGCGACGTCCTGGAGAAGGGGTGCGCACCGGACCTCCATCCGCGCGCCTTCCCGCCGGGACGGGCCGTCACCACCGCCGTCGGCCAGGTCCCGCTCGTCCTGTGGCACCATGCCGCCGACACCTACCGCCTGCTGCCCCGCTCCTCGTTCGCCGAGCATCTGGCGCACTGGCTGACGGATGCGATGGGTGAGTACGGGCTGGGGGAGGTGGGCTGAGGAACGGCGACCGCGGGGCTACCCCACGTCCCTCGGCGCGGTCCGTACCGGCGGTGGCTGGTCCGGCCAGGCGAGCGCGTACGTGGGGTCGCCACCGCGCCGAATCCGCACGTGGCGGAGGAGCTCGCGCACGATCCCGGCGTTGCCCGACCCCCAGCCGGTGTGCGGCGGGAGGAGGCCCGGGGTGGCCCGGTGGTCGAGGTGGCACCAGCGCGTTCCGTCGGCGTCGCGGGTGGCGCGGGAGAGAAGGTCCGCGACGAGGCGGTGGGCGAAGCCGGGGCGGTCGTCCCGTTCGACGAGGCGGTCGCAGGCCAGCGCCAGGACCCCGGCCGTACCGCAGCACCGCCCGCTGTTGTCCCAGAACCCGGGCCGCAGCCGGCGTGGCAGTCCCGACCGGGTCACGGTGTACCAGCACCTGTCGGCGAGGGCGTGCCACCGGGGTTCGCCGAGGACGTCCCCGAGCAGCCGGAAGACCTGGGCGTCGCCGGAGGGTCCGTGGCACCAGCCGTAGCTGTGGCGTGGGGTGAGATCCGGATGGTCCTGCGGATCGGAGTGCGGGACGAGAAAACCGGCCGGACCTGCCTCGTTCCGCGCCACGACATCCGCGGCACCGGCCCGTGCCAGCTCGACCAGATCCTCCCGGCCGACGGCGCTGCCGACCCGGGCCAGCCCGTGGACGATCCCGAGCGTGCCGTGCGAGAGGTGGTGGAACCGTGATCCCCGGCCCCGTTCCGCCTCCCAGTGCACGCCCGCCGGCGTCCGCTCCGCCGTGCGCAGATAGGGCTCCATCGCGAGAACGGCCAGGTCCGTCTCCCCCAACTCCAGCGCCCCGAGGCCGATCCCGGCGTTACCGCCCATCAGATCGCACCAGTCGCCCCAGCGCGTGCCGTCGAACCGTGCCCGCACCAGGTCCAGGGCGCGCCCCGCTCCCGCGTCCGGAGCCCCGAGTTCGTCGTGGACCGCCCGCAGGACGAGCGCCATACCGGTCAGGCCGAAGTAGAGGGAGCTGTTCTCCTCGTGCTCGACCGCGGCGGACACACTGCGGGCGGCGCGCACGGCGGCGTCGCCGTACCGGTCGTCGCCGAAGTGCCGCCAAGCTTCCAGGAGTACGGCGATGACGCCGGCCGTACCGGAGTAGAACGTGGGGTCGGTCTCTTCGCCGGAGGGCGTGGCGGCCCAGGCGAGAGCGTGGTCCCCGGTCTCCCGTGCGCAGCCGAGCAACCAGCGCAGGGCGTCCGCCGCCAGCGCCTCGGCCTCGTCCACACCCGCATCCGTCGCTTCCGTCGCCGTCATGGCGCCCCACTGTGGCAGACGGTGCGGCACGTGCCCTGACGGCTGCCGCGGGCGGTGCGCGGGACACCTGCCGGGCCCGCGCCCCGCCCGCCCCGTCACTGCGTGAAACGGATCTCCGTCTCCGGCGCGAGCCCCAGCTCGGGGCCGGTGCGCGGGACCGGCGCGGTGAGCAGGATGTTGTAGTGGTTGGGGAAGTGGCAGGCGTCGAAGCCGAGGACGGTGCCGATGCGGCGGCCACCGGCCCAGACGGTGTCACCGCGGTCGAGGACCCCGGCGCACTCCAGCTCCACGAAACCCAGGAACCCCACCCGGTCCACCGGTCCCTCGGCGGCGGTACCGGTGTGGTCGGTGGTGACCAGCTCATGGACCTCGCCCGCCCGCACACAGCGGGAGGCGAACGGTTCCAGAGTCATCCCGCGGTCGTCGCGGCGGTGCGTGAGGACCTTCACCAGCCGTCCGTGCACCGCCCGCTTGCCGCCGTCCTCCGCCGGGTTCATGAGCGGGCCTCCTGCCGGGCGCCGCGGGCGTAGGCGTCGGCGACGAGTTCCGCCGTGGCCAGACCGTCCGGCGCCGTCGGGCCGCCGCTCACCCCGGCGCGGACGGACCGGGTGAACTCCCGCAGCACGCCCTCGTACTCGTGCCAGAGCGAGCCCTTGAACTCCGGGTGTCCGGCGAGCATGTCGGCGCGGTCGGTGCGCCCGTCCGCGAGCTGCACCTCGACGGTCTTCCGCTCCCCCGGGTACGACCAGTCCAGCACGATCCGGACGGCGGTCCCGGCGGGCGTCGCCAGCAGGATCTGCGCCGAGCGGTCCACACCGTGGGCGTCGAGGCGCAGGTCGGCGCCGGTGACATGGACGTCGCCGAGGAGGAGGCGGGCGGTGTCGAGGGCGTTGGGCCCGTTGTCGGCGAGGCAGCCTCCGCCGCAGCGCGCCGGGTCGAGGTACCAGCGGTCCCGCCCGGCGTGCGCCTCGATCAGCTCCTCGTACCGCACCGTCAGCGAGGTGACCGGCACACCGCGCGGCAACCGGTCGCGGAGCGCGAGGACTTCGGTGTTGTAGCGGCGGTGGAAGGAGGTGAAGAGCACCGCGCCGTGCTCCCGTGCCAGGGTGACCAGGCGTCGGGCGTCCGCGACGCTGTTGGCGAGCGGCTTCTCCACACAGACGGAGCGCCCGGCGGCGAGCGCATCGCGGCAGACGGGGAAGTGCAGGTCGTTGGGGACGTTGACGACGACGGCGTCCACGTCGGCGGCGGCCAGCAACGCCCGGTGGTCGGTGTGGCGGGCAATGTGCGGCGGCAGACCGCGGTGGGTGACGGTGTCCGGATCGCAGACCGCGACGAGGTCCGCCTCCGGGGAACGGTCGAGGGCGGCGAGGTAGAAGCGGGAGATGACGCCGAGGCCGATGATGCCGATACGCAGCGGTGTCATACGGCGCCTCCGGCGGGGACGGCGGCGGGGAACGCCAGACCGGTGGCGTCCGCGACGGCGCGGAGTTCGGCGTGGAGCGCGGGGGCCAGCGGGACGCCGTGGGCGGTGCGTTCGCGGGTGCGGCGCTGTTCGTGCCAGCCCGGGTAGCGGACGGGGTCGTCGGGGTCGAGCGGCGGGCAGGCCAGCAGGGCGCCGAAGAGGCCGGTGGCGGTGGTGGCGATGTCGGCCGGGGAGCGCAGCGCGGCCGGGGCGACGGCGAGCAGGAAGTAGCCGACGTCGTCGTCGGGCCGGGCGGTCGGCACCTTCCCGGCGGCGGGCTGCGGGCCCACCCCGGAGCCGGAGACCAGCGCGGACAACACCTCGACCAGCAGCCCGAGCCCGAAGCCCTTGTGGGCGCCGTGTTCCGGGTCGCCGCCCAGCCACTGCAGCCGGGCCTCACCGCGGTCGTACGCCGCGGGGTCGGTGACGGGCGCGCCGTCGGCGTCGGTGAGCCAGCCCGGCGGGATCGTTTCACCGGCCCGGGCGGCCGCGCGGATCCGGCCGGTGGGGACGACGGTGGTGCTCATGTCGAGGGTGAACGGCGGGTGGTCGCCGGCCGGGGCGGCGAGGGCGAGCGGGTTGGTGCCGAGCATCGGGGCGGTGCCACCGGGCGGCGGGACGAGGCGCTGGTGGCCGCAGTTGGCGGTGGCCAGGCCGATCATGCCGTGCTCGACGGCGCGCAGCGCATGGAATCCGGCGCAGCCGAAGTGGGTGCCGCCGCGGACCGACACCATGCCGATGCCGTGGGTACGGGCCCGCTCGGCGGCGAGGTCCATCGCCTCGGCGGCGGCCCACAGCCCGAGGCCGCGGTGCGCGTCGAGCAGGACGGCGGCGCCGGTGTCGGTGACGGTCTCCGGTTCGGCGTGCGGGTCGCAGCGCCCGGAGTCGAGGAGCGGGAGGTAGAGCCGGGCGAGGTTGGTCAGGCCGTGGGTGGTGAAGCCGGTGAGGTCACCGTGGCAGAGGGCCCGGGCCGCGGTGGCGGCGCGCTCCTCGGGCAGGCCGCGGGCGCGCAGCACCTCGGTGGCGAAGGTGAGCAGCGGGCCGTACGGGACGCGGACCTCGGCGGCGCGCTCCTCGGCGGTGTCCGGGGCGCGGCCGGTGGCCGGTGCGGCGGGGGTCGGGGACATCGGTGGGGTTCCTCTCGGTGTGGGCGGGACGGTCAGCGGGGCGCGGTGGGGTGGGCGCGCCGCCGGGCGGCGAAGGCGGTCAGGACACGGGCGACCTCCTCGGCGTAGCGGTCCAGATCGGCGAGGTCGGCGAACTCCCCGTCGGCATGGGCGCGGTTGGCGCCGAGGTCGCCGGGGCCGAGGACGGCGGTGCAGGTGTCGGGGAGGTCGGCCATCCAGATGGCGTCGCAGGTGAAGGCCGGTTCGGAGTCCGGCCAGCGGGTGAGTCCGGCATCTTCCGTCAGCAGGTCGTCGGCCCAGGCGGCGCGGCTGTCCAGGGCCGGCAGACCGCGTTTGTGCCAGCGGACGGAGGTGAGGGCCGCGGCGTCCTCGACGGTGCGGGCGAGGGTGGGTTCGGCGGCGGCCGAGGCCCGGAAGGCCGCGATCCCTTCCCGTACGGCCGTGTGCAGTGCGGCCTCGGCGGCGCGGGCGGTGGCACGGTTGCCGTAGGAGAGGTTCAGCAGCAGGCGGCCGGTGCCGTAGACCTTGTTGTGGCGGTCGCCGGTGTGGAGCCCGGCGACGCAGACGCCCGCGCCGGGCACCCGGCCGGGCAGCACGGTGGCGAGGTGGTGGGCGAGGTGGCCGAGGAGCGCGGTGGCGTTGTGCCCGGCGGCCGGGCAGTCGTCGACCGCGTCGGCGCCGTCGACCTGGATGCAGGCGGTCATCGCGGCGGTGGCGCGCGGCAGATAGCGGTGCCGGGTCGGTTCGCAGAAGAGGTTGAGGGCGCCGGTCAGCCCCTCGCGGACGAGCGGCCGGGTGCCGTAGGTGCCCATGGCGCCGCCCTCCTCGCCCGCGACCGCCTGGACGAGCACGGCGGTGTCGGTGCCGACGGCGGGGTCGCGGGCCATGGCCGCGCGGATCCCGGCGAGCAGGGCGACGGCCGGGCCCTTGGCGTCGATGGCACCGCGGCCGTGGAAGCGGGTGCCGTCGAAGGTGGCGGGCCACCAGCCGCCGACGGTGTCGAGATGGACGTTGAACATCACGGTGTCCGCCCGCGGCAGCGGCGGCCCCAGCCGCAGGACGAGCGAGGGCTGGCAGGCGAGGAAGTCGGGGCGTCCGGCGGCGGCCTCGCGGACGGTCAACGGCACGTCGTCCAGGTCGAGTTCGACCGGATCGGGCGCGGCATGGCGCACGGTGGCCAGGCCGAGCGGGGCGGCGGCCGCGGCGTAGGCGCGTCCGGCGTCCCACAGGCGGACGCCGGTGGTGTCGCCGCCGTTCTCCAGCGGTCCGGCGGTGGGGGTGTCGAGGAGGCGGAGCAGCAGGTCGCGGTCGGCGGGGCCGAGGCGGGCCGGGTGTCCGGTCACGGGCGGCCACCGCGCTCCGCCGCGGCCGCCGCGGGACGGACCTCACGCTCCACCAGACGCTCCAGGGCCCGCCCGTACGCGGTGAACGCGGCGATGCCGTCCAGCTCACGGTGGTCCGTGCCGTCGTGCGGGCGCAGCCGGGTGTGCGGTTCGATCGACCAGGTGCCCTGCCAGCCGCGGCGGGCCAGGGCGGTGAGGCAGGCGGCGACGCCGGACTGCCCGTGGCCGGGGAGGGTGTAGACGACGTCGCCGTCCGGCCCGGCCGCCGCGTCCTTGACGTGGACGTGGGCGACGTGGTCGATGACGGCGTCGAGCAGCGCGGGGGCGTCGTAGCCGTGCGGGACGCCGTTGCCGATGTCGAACAGGAGCCGCAGCGCCGGGCCGCCGACATGGTCGAGGAGGGCGAGCATCCGGTCGGCGCGGGTGCCGGCCCAGCCGTGGCAGTTCTCGTGCAGCAGCACGAGGCCGTGGTCCTCGGCGAGGCGGGTGAGGGTGGCCATCCGGTCGAGGACCCGGCTGCGCCACTCGTCCTCGGGGAGTCCGCCGTCGGGGTAGGACATCACGCGGACGTGGCGGGTGCCGAGGGTGGCGCAGCGGGCGGCGAGAGTGCGCAGTTCGGCGAGGTCCTGCTCGAACGGATCGGTGGCCGGGCGGCTCCAGTTGGCGATCCGGGAGTCGACGCAGACGACATCGGTGCCGGTGGCGGCGAGGCGTCCGGCGAGTGCCTCGAACGCACCGGGTGTCAGATCGGCGAGCGCGACGCCGTCGACGGAGCGGAGTTCGACGGCGCCCCAGCCGAGGCCGTGCACGGCGGCGAGCTGCCCCTCGGCGTCGGACGCCGCCTCGTCGCCGATGCCCGCGTAGCGGATGCCGGGCGCGGCCCATCCGGTGCCCGGGCCCGGCTGCGGGTGGAGGGTGTGTCGGACGGACTCAGCCGGCATGACCGGCCACCTCTTTCCGGTCGGTGGTACGGGGGTGGGGCGGCAAGGCCGTGGCGGCCAGCCGCCGGGCGTCGTCGAGGAGTTCGACGGTGCGGATGTGGAGGCCGAGCTCGCCCGGCCCGCCGGGGAGCGCCGGGTCGTCCGGGGCGGTGCGGCCCGCGGCGTGACGGTAGGCGCGGACCAGGCAGCGGGTGAGGGCGTCGTCGGGGAGCAGCTCCCGGGTGACAGTCGTGGGGCCGCCGCCGGGCCGGCGCTCGATCAGGAGCTGGGCGACGTCGTCGTCCTCGCTGACCGGGTAGTCGCCGGTCAGGCGGGCGCGGTCGGTCTCGATGACGATGCGGCGGCGGCGGACGGGCGAGGTGAGGTCGGAGTACACCTCGCTGTGGCCGCCGGTGGCGTGGGCGAGCCGCAGCCGGGCGGTGCCCAGGCGGGGGGCGACGGCGTCGCCGAGGCGGACGTCGCTCCAGGAGGCGTCGGCGGCGTGGGCGTCCCCCAGCAGCCGCAGCAGCACCCCGACGGCGTGCGGGACCTCGACCTCGAAGGCGTTGGTGTGGCCGGGTGCGGTCAGGGAGCGGCGGAAGCGGGGTTTGTGCTGGGTGACGCCGATGTGCCGGACGGCGCCGAGCGATCCGTCGCCGAGGAGTGCGGCGAGGCGGTCGGTCAGCGCGCTGTGCAGCCAGGGCGCGACGACGGTGACGTCCAGTTGGTGACGGTCGACGGCGGCCCGCACCCGGTGGAGCGCGGCGCGGTCGGCGGCCAGGGGTTTCTCCACGACGAGGCGGCGGAAGCCGAGGGCCGCGGCCTCTTCCAGCACCCCGTCGCGGACGGCGGGCGGGGTGCAGAGGTGGACGACGGTGGTGTCCGGGTCGAGGAGGCGGCGGGCGTCGCGGAGGCCGGCGGCGACGGTGAGACCGTCGGGGGCGTCGGCGGACGTCCGGCCCGGGTCCACGCCCACGACCGGCTCCGCGGCGAAGAGCCCGGGCTCGGCTCCGCGGGCGCGCAGCAGGACCGGCAGATGGAGCCCCGTTCCCGACCTGCCGAGCCCGACGAGCAGGGTGCGCAGCACGGTGGATGTGCCTCCTTCGTGTGTTCCGGGCGCCCCGGACCGGGGACCGTTCCCTTTTCCGGTGGGCGCCGTTCTCCTGGTATGCGCGGTCCGCCGTCCTTTTTTCCGGCGGATTTTCCGCCGGGATCCGTACGGTGCGGGCATCCGGCGGGAGGGCGGGTGACCCGTATCCATGCCGAATCATCCGACGGAAAGGAAAACGTGTTGTCACTCCGCGGCGAGCCGTCACGTTACCTCTCGGCCACGTTCTCCCCCTCCCCCGGGAAAACAATTGATCACATTCGACAGAGCGCGATCACCTGTGCCGAACGGCGACCATCGTCGGCCGACTTGAGAGTGACCGCGAACGAGACTGAGCACTTTCACCAATCTGGGTGAACCCTCTCTCACTGCCCCCTTCGAGCGATTCGACTCATTTAAGGTTGAGCCGAAAATCGGGGGATCGTACGAAAGTCCGTACGAAAATCGCAGCGTAAGGAGAGATGGTGGAAAGACTGGCCGTGATCGGTCTCGGTTACACGGGGCTCCCACTGGCGCGCGAGGCGTGCGCCGCGGGAATGCAGGTCACCGGGATGGACACGAATCCGGCCGTGACGGCGACGCTGGAAGCCGACCGCTCACCACTGCCGGACGTCACGGAAGCCGAGGTCACGGCCATGCGTGCCGCCGGCTTCCACGCCACCACCGACCCCGGAGTGCTGGCCGAGGCATCCGTCGCCGTCCTCTGCGTCCCCACGCCGCTGGACGGTGCGGGCGGGCCGGATCTGACCCATGTGAAGGACGCGGCACGGGCGCTGGGTGCCCATCTGAAGCCGGGCACCCTCGTCATTCTGGAATCCACCTCCTTTCCCGGCACCACGGACGGACCGGTCCGCGCGATTCTCGAAGAGTCCTCCGGTCTCACCGCCGGCCCGGATTTCTCCCTCGCCTTCTCCCCCGAGCGTATCGACCCCGGAAATTCCACCTTCGGCGTCCGGAACACCCCACGCGTGGTCGGCGGTTACACCCCCGCCTGTACGGATGCCGCCCTCGCTTTCTTCCGGCGGTTGTGCGACCGCGTGGTCCGGGCCCGTTCCACGCGTGAGGCGGAACTGTCCAAATTGCTGGAGAACGTCTACCGCAGCGTCAATATCGCCCTGGTCAACGAAATCGCGGTGACCGCCCGCTCCTGGGGAATCGATGTCGCCGATGTCATCGACTGCGCCGGCAGCAAACCCTTCGGTTTCCAGGAATTCCGCCCCGGCCCCGGCGTGGGCGGCCACTGCATTCCCGTCGACCCCGCCTATCTGACGCACTGGGCACGGGAGATCGGCTCCCCGCTGCCGCTCGTCGAGCTGGCCCAGCAGATCAATTCCGCCATGCCGTCCCATGTCGTGCGCCGCGCCGGGCAGCTCCTGAGCGGCGTCGGCAAGGAGCTGGCGGGCTCCCGCGTCCTGCTCGTCGGTGTGACGTACAAGCGCGACAGCCGCGATCTGCGGTCCACGCCCGCCGCACCGCTCGCCCGGCTGCTGGACGAGGCCGGGGCCCGGGTGACCTACCACGATCCGCTCGCCGACGGCTGGTCCCCCGGTGGCACGGCCGTTCCCGCCGAGCCGGAGCTGCGCCGGGCCGCGGCCACGGCGGATCTGACCATCCTGCTCCAGGACCACCGGGTGATCCCCGTCGACGAACTGCCCGGCTGGTCACCGCTGCTGCTCGACACCCGGGACCGGCTCCGCGGCACCACCGCCCAACCGCTCTGAGCGACCGTACGGCCCGCGGGCGCTTCCCGGACGGTGATCGTCCGGGAAGCGCCCGCGGGCCGTACGTATCAGGCCGGCGTCATGTCCACCGGCCGGTACCCAGCGGTTCGGCGGCCCGCGGCCGTACCAGACGGCGCAGTTCCAGACGGCGCACCTTGCCGGTCTCGGTGCGCGGGACCTCGTCCCACTCCCGCACCAACGGCTCCGCCATCGCGGGCAGATCGCGTACCGCCACGGACCATGCCTCGGGGTCGAGCGTGCCGTCGGCGGTCACCAGCACCGGCAGCAACTCCGGGCCCGGCACGCCCAGGACGGTGCATTCGACGACCTCGGAGAGCCGGTCCTCGATCACGTCCTCCAGCTCCACACAGCTCGCACCGGGAACGGTGTCGACCTCCCGGTCGGTGAGGATCAGGCTCCCCGAGCGGGTGAGCACCCCGATGTCACCGGTGTTCCACCACCGCCCGTCGGCCTTGGCCGCCCAGCGGTCCTGCTCGCCGACGTATCCCACGCACCGCGCCTTGGTACGGGCGAGGACCAGCCCGGGCCGGCCCCGTCCCACCGGGCGCAGGGTCTGCGGATCCACCACCCGCAGCCGGGTCCGTCCGGGCACCGGCCGTCCCAGGTCACGGGTGGTGGGGTGGCGTTCCCCGGTCTGCTCCAGGGACTTGCGGGTCAGCATCCGGAACGTCAGCGGGCCGGTCTCGGTCTGGCCCCAGCCCTGGAGCCAGCGCGGCTGCCGGTGCCCGGAGGCCGCCAGGAAGCTGCGGACGGTCGGCGGGTGGACGGCGTCGAAGGTGGAGACGTAGAGCCGGACGTCCTGGAGGGCGGCGCTGCGGCGGGCGGCCAGATCGCGCCAGGTGACGAAGGTGGCCGGGGACGCCTCCAGCGTGGTGGGCGGGGTACGCAGCAGCGTCTGTTCCGCCGTCCGCGGGTCGTGGTCGGCGAGGAGGACGACCGCGCGCGGCTCCAGGTGCAGCACGCTGATCGTCCAGGGCACCGCCCGGCCGTGGGTGAACGGATCGGCGGTGGCCACCGTGTCGGAGCGGCGGCTGGAGAGCACCGGCACCCGGTTGCACTCGAAGTGGGCGAGGCGGTGGACGATCGTCCGGGTCGAGTGCTCCACGAGCTTCGGCAGCCCGGTCGTCCCGGAGGTGTGGTGGATGACCACGGTGTCGTCGATCGCGCGCGAGACCACCGGCGGGACGTCGTGTCCGTCGACGTCGGCGGGCGTCAGGACCTCCCCGGCGGCGGGCCCGTCGTACGGGACGCCGCCGACGACGAGGGTGCGCGCGGCGTGCGCGGTGAGGTCGGTGCCGGGGCGGGCGGTGAGGGTGCTGGCCGAGGTCACCAGCAGTGCAGGGTCGAGCCGTCGCAGCAGGTCGCACAGGGCGTCGCCGCGCAACCGCGGGGAGAGCAGCGCCGGGACGGCGCCGAGGCGGGAGGCGGCGCAGGCCAGCAGGACGGTGTCCCAGTGGTTGGGTTTGACGACGGCCACCCGGTCGCCGGCCCGGACGCCGGAGGCGGCCAGCCGCGCGGCGGTCTGCCGCACCAGGTCGGCGATCTGCTCGATGCCGTACTCCGTCGGGCCGTCCGGCGCCAGGTCGAAGGGGCGGCTCAGGTGCACGGCGGTGCGGCTGCCGCGGTCGGCCAGCAGGTCGAAGAGGGTGCCGAGGGCGGGGGGTTTCACGGTGCCGTACGCCCCTTTCCGGGGGAGTCGGAGGCGGGTCGCCGCCCGTGGACGGTGACCATCACCTGGGAGAGCCAGCAGTGGGCGGGGTCGGTCAGCTCCACCTGGGCGCGGGCGAGGCGCTCCTCGGTGACCGCGCCGCGGGCGAGCATCGCGGGTGCCAGGTGCTCCAGCCAGAGCGCGAACCAGCGCGCCGCGTCGCCGCCGCCGCGCACCACTGCGGAGCGCCCTTCCGCGACGATGTCCACCAGCCCGGCGTCGGTGGCGAGTTGGACGTCGAGCAGCCCGCAGCGCGGGTGGTAGCCGGAGGCGCACATCACGTCGTAGGCGGCGCGTTTGACGTCGCTCAGGAAGTCGTTCTGTGCGGGGTGGCTGAAGAGGGAGGCGGTGTCGGTGTCCTCCAGGACGAGGTGGCCGCCGGGCTTGAGGGCGCGGTGGAGACGGTCCACGGCCTGCTGCCGGTCGCCGACGTGCTGGAGGACGAGGCGGGCGTGGATGAGGTCGAAGCGGGCCTCGGGGAGTTCGTCGGCGACGACGTCGTGGCGGTGGACGGTGACTCCGTGGCCGGTGAGCCACTTCAGGCGCTCGGTGTCGAGGTCGGCGGCGACCACCTCGCCGGTCGGGCCGACCCGGCCGGCGAGCCAGGCGGCGACGGAGCCGCGTCCGGCGCCGATCTCCAGACAGGACCAGCCGGGCCCGACGCCGGTGGCCGCGAGCCGCTCCCGGGTGCCCGTGTCCCAGAGCGACTCCCCCAGGGCGAGACGTTCCTCCTCACGGGCGAAGGCGGTGGCGAAGACATAGCGGTCGTGCGGGGGCGTCATCGGCGGGCCCCTTCCGTGGCGAAGGCGCAGACGGCGTCGGCGACGTGCTCGACCTGCGCGTCCGTGAGATGCGGGTAGACGGGCAGGGCGAGTTGCCGGGCCGCGGCGCGCTCGGCGTGCGGCCAGCGCCGCCCGGCCGGGGCGTACGGGGCGAAGGCCGGCTGCCGGGGCAGCGCCTGCGGGTAGTAGACGTGCGAGGCCACGCCGCGCTCGGCGAGGTGGTCGCGGAGCGCGTCACGCCGCTCGGCGAGGAGCGAGTAGACGTAGTAGCAGCGGCCGTTGCGCCCGGGCGGCGGGGGCAGGATCCCGGCGTCCCGCAGCGGGGTGAACCGCTCGGTGTAGTACGCGGCGATCCGGGCCCGGCGTTCGAGGCGGGCGGCGAGTCCGGGCAGCCGGTGGAGCTGGAAGGCGGCGAGGACCTCGTCGAAACGGCTGTTGAGGCCCAGGCGTTGGTGGACGAAGCGCGGGCCTTCCTGACCGTGGTTGCGCAGCGCCCGTACGGTGCGGCCGAGCGCCGGGTCCGAGGTGAGGACGGCGCCGCCCTCCCCCGCCGTGCCGAACGTCTTGACCTGGACGAACGAGAAGACCCCGGCGTCGCCCCAGGTGCCCGCGGGGCGGCCGTCGAGGGCGCCGCCCTGGGCGACGGCGGAGTCCTCGACGAGGCGGACCCCGCGGTCGTCGGCGATCTTGCGCAGCGCCGGCATGTCGGCCATCACGGAGAACATGTGGGCGGGCATCAGCGCCTTGGTGCGGGCGGTGACCGCGTCGTCCATCGCCTGGGGGTCGGCCACCATCGTCCAGGGGTCGATGTCGGCGAAGACCGGGGTGGCGCCGAGCCCGGCGACGGTGTTGGCGAGCGGTGCGCAGCCGTAGGCGGGGACGACCACCTCGTCGCCGGGGCCGATGTCCATGGCCCGCAGGACGAGGGTGAGGGCGGAGGTGCCGCTGGAGCAGGCGATGACGTCGCCCGTGCCGTACCGGGTACGCAGCGCCTCCTCGAACGCGGCGGTGCGGGTGCCGAGGATGAACTTCTGGTCGGGCGTGGTGCCGATCTCGTGGACCAGGTCGATGAGGACCTCGCGGTCCTCCTCGAAGAGGTCCGGCGGGAAGAACGGGATCAACGGGCGGCCCTCCCGGTGGCGAAGCGGCGGATGAGGTCACAGACCCGGTCGACGTCGTCGGTGCCGAGGTCCGGGTAGAGGGGCAGCGCGAGGGTCCGCTCGCAGGCCCGTTCCGCGTGCGGGAACTGCCCCCGGCGGTACCCGAGGTGGGCGAAGCAGGGCTGGCGGTGGAGCGGGACGGGGTAGTACGTCTCGGTGCCGACGCCGTGCTCGGCGAGGTACGCGACGAGGGCGTCGCGGCGCTCCACCTCGATCAGGTAGACGTAGAAGACCGGCTCGGTGGGGACCTCGTGCGCCACGAGGGTGGGCAGGCGGAGCACGCCGGGGACGTCGCGGAGCCGTTCGGTGTAGGCGGCGGCGAGGGCGGCGCGGCGGCGGATGTCCTCGGCGAGGGCCGGGAGTTTGCCGAGGAGGACGGCGGCCTGGAGGTCGTCCATCTTGCTGTTGACGCCGATGAGGTCGGTGGGGCGGTTGATGCCCGGGAAGTGGCCGAGGGTGCGGCCGTGGCGTCCGTGGTGGCGCAACGCCGCGACGGTTTCGGCGAGTTGCGGGTCGTCGGTGAGGAAGGCCCCGGCGTCGCCGAGCGCGCCGAGGGTCTTGGTGGGGAAGAAGGAGAGCACCCCGCCGACGCCCAGGAGCCCGGCGTGGACGCCGCCCCAGCGCATCCCGATGGCCTCGGCGCTGTCCTCCAGGACGGTCAGACCGTGGCGTTCGGCGACCCGGGTCAGGCCGCCCATGTCGGCCATCTGGCAGAAGAGGTGCACCGGCATCAGCGTCCGGGTGCGCGCGGTGACGGCGGCGTCCGCGGCGGCCGGGTCGAGGCCGTAGCCGACGGGGTCGATGTCGGCGAAGACGGGCGTGCCACCGGCGAGGGCGACGGCGGAGGCGGTGGCCATGAAGCTGAAGGCGGGGACGACGACCTCGTCGCCGGGGCGCACTCCCATGGCACGCAGGGCGAGGACGAGGGCGTCGGTGCCGCTGTTGACGCCGACGGCGAAGCGGGCGCCGGTCCAGGCGGCCAGCGCCTGCTCGAAGCGGCCGACCTGGCTGCCGTGGGAGAACTTGCCGTCGTCGGCCACCTCGGTGAGGCGGTCGCGGACGGCGGGCCAGCGTTCCTCGAAGGAGCGGGCGTGGGTGAAGAAGGGCACCGGGCGGGGCGGGGCGGCGGGCGCCCCGGTGCGGCCGGTTGCGGTGTGGTGGTCCATGGGTCCTCGGAGTCGGTACCGGCGGGGCGGGCCGGTGACGGGAAAGGGCCGGGCCCCGCACCCGTCGGCGGGGTGCGGGGCCCGGGGCGGGTCACAGCAGGGCGACGTCGAGTTCGCCCGCGTGGTACTTGTGCACGGCCTGGACGAGCTCCTCGACGGTCAGCTTGCCGTCGCCGTCGGCGTCGATGGCCTCGAACGCGGTCTCCGCGGTCTCCTCGGGGCTGCCGATCGCACGGATCCAGGAGCGGAACTCCTTGGGGTCGACCTGGCCGTCGCCGTCGGTGTCGCAGAGCCCGACGATGGAGCTGATGGTCGGGCGCAGCACCTCGTCGAAGCCCTGCGGGCCGCGGTCGAGGACCTGGCGGCCGGCCAGCTCACGGAACTGGTCGAGGCCGAGCGAGCCGCCCTCCTCGATCCCGGCGTGACCGGCGAGGTAGTCCCACATACCGAGGTAGGCGGTCAGCACGGCCGCACCGCGGTCGGAGGACGGGGCGGTGTCGAAGGCGCGGAGGATGCGCTGGGCCTCCTCGTCCCAGTCGCTGCGGTCGATACGGCCGTCGCCGTCCCGGTCCCACAGCTCGAACCGGCGCTGGAGTCGCTCCGCCTGAATGTCGTTGGTCATTATTGGGGGTCCTTCTCAAGAGAGGGTCATGGGTAGGGCGCGGGGGCGTGTACGGCGGTGCCGTGGGCGCCCCCGCCGCGGGCCGCGGCCCACAGGAGGTAGAACGCGACGACGACGGGCAGCACCAGCGTGATCAGCTGAGCGACGACGTCGGCGGGCGAGAACATCGCCAGATGGTGCAGATGGAAAAGAAGGTGCGGCACGGAGAAGACGAGCTGTGCCAGTGCGGCGGCCCGGACGAGGGGCGGCCGCGGCGCACGGGCGGCGCAGAGCAGCACCGCCGCCAGCGCCACCACGAGCGAGCCGAAGTCCCGGACCAGGTGTTCGTTGTACGGGGCGAACACGGCCACCCACCGGCGGCCCGGCAGCGGGAAGTTCCGGAAGAAGCTGTGGGGCAGGAAGAGCGCCCACGCGCCCGGAACGCCCTGGGCCAGGGCCGACAGGAGAAGCGCCGCCCGCATCCGTGCCGTCCGTGGACCGGTCCGGCCCACGCGCAGTGCGGGCCGGAAGGACCGGACCGCACCGCGGGCTGGGAACACCAGGGTCAGGCGCCGAGCAGCGGAGCGTCCAGCTCACCGGCGTGGTAGCGGCCGACCGCGTGGACGATCTCCTGGACGGAGAGCTGGCCGTCACCGTCGGCGTCGACGGCCTGGAAGGCGGCGTCGGCGTCGGTGTCGGCGTTGATGGCCTGCAGCCACTTCGCGAACTCGGGCGGGCTGATCTGGCCGTCGCCGTCGGTGTCGGCGAGGTGCACCATGGCGTGGATGCTGGGCTGCAGGACGCGCGCGAACCCGGCGGGCCCCTCGGCGAGCACCTGCTCCTCGGCGACCTGGAGGAACTGGTCCTTCGTCAGCGTGTCGCCGGCGCCGGCCTTCTCCGCGAGGTAGTCGAAGAGCATCGGGTAGGCGTGCAGCAGCAGCTGGGCGCGGGGCGAGTCGGCCGACTCGCCGAACGCCTCGACGATGCGGCGCGCCTCGTTCTCCAGATCCGCGCGGCTGATCTGGCCGTCGTTGTCCGTGTCGTACAGGGCGAAGCGCTGCTGGAGGCGTGACTGCTGCAGGTCCTTGTTGGACATGACACTCCTTGAGGAATGAATGACGGGCGAAATGAGCGACGAAGGACGTCGGAAATGCGGCCGCGGAAGAATGACGCGGACCACTTGCGCCGCAGGCATGACGGACGCAAGGAACAGAGCCGTGGATATGCACGACCCCTCTGGGAAACCCACCGCTCTCACGGCGCTTCGTGCAATCCAAGAATGTCCCAGCCCGGCCGACGTATGCACCGGATGGAGCAAGGACGATCCGTACGAGTGACATCGGTGCCCGATTCCCGCCACTGGCGCAGATCTGGACAGATGGGCTGGAGAAACGTTCTGAGCTGGCAGTAGAGGATCGCCTGGCGCATCGGTGGGCGATCCGGGCAGCGCGGCCCGTTCGAAGCCATGCCTTGAAAGCGATCACCTGATCTGATGAACATGCACAACTGGCCCCTCAGTGGGTTCGGGACGTCTCATACCGTCACTTCCGATTGATATTCGGCAGACCGATTTCGAGGTCTGCCGTGACCACGGAGAGTTCTGTGACCCACGATTCCCATGGCGCCGTAGCGATTGCGCCACCCGTCTCCTCGGGGAAATTCGCTGCCTATTGCAGACTGGCCAAACTCGACATTTTCGACTACTACCTCAGCCTCGCCGTCGCCTGGAGTCTGCTGGCCGCCCCGCTGCGCGCCGACTCCACCACCTTGGCGGTGCTCGCACTCTTCGGCCTCGGCATGCTCTGCCTCGTCGCCGCGATGACCACGTTCGACGACGTGACCGGGTTGCGCGACGGCAGCGACGCGGCCAACTACGGCCCCGACGCACCGCTGCGCAAGCTCCGCCGCAAGCCCCTGCTGGCCGGGACGCTCACCGAACGGGAGGCGATCCGCTTCGGCTGGGCCACGGCCGCCGGATGCGTGCTGCTGTGGGGCGCGGCCGTCGCGCTCGCCCCGCACGCCCCGTGGTGGGCGGTGGCGACCGCCGCGCTGTGCCTGGTCACCTCGGTGCAGTACTCCTACGGCCTGAAGCTCAGCTACCACGGCTGGCAGGAGATCTTCATGGTCGCGCTGGGCCTCGGCCTGGTGGTGGCGCCGTACGGGCTGCTCGCCGGGCAGGTCACCGGTTTCGCGCTGGTCCAGGGCACGCTGTTCGGTCTGGGGCCGCTGCTGTTCGGCGTCTACTCCAACACCAACGACCGGGCCGGCGACGCCGCGGTGGGCCGTCCGACGGTGGCCGTGCTGACCACCGAGCGCGGCAACAAGGTCTTCATCGGCGCGGTCTCCGCCGTGGAGAGCGTGCTGATCGCGGCGGCGACGCTCACCGGCCTGGCCCCGTGGTGGTTCCCGCTGGCGATGCTCCCGGTCGTCGCGCTGCGCGCCACCCAGTTCGTGACGGGCGTGGTCCGCGGCCGGATCCTGACGGCGCGCAAGCTCGGCACGTACACCCACCGCGTCTCGGTCGTGGCGCTGGTCGTCACCAATGTGCTGCTCGCCGCGGCGGCCGGCGGTGGGGTGTGAGCACCGCCCACGACGTCGTGGTCGTCGGTGCGGGGATATCGGGGCTGGCGGCCGCGGACACGCTGCGGCGGGCGGGCCGTTCGGTCACGGTGCTGGAGGCGGCCGACGCCGTCGGCGGGCGGATGCGCACCCACCGGGCGGACGGTTACGCCATGGACACCGGCGCCGAGATGCTGTCCGTCGCCGGATACGACGCGACCTGGCGGCTCATCCGCCGTACGGGGCTCGGCCCGGCGGAGACCACGCGGATCCCGCATCCCGTCGCCACCTGGCGCGACGGCCGGGTGCACGGCCATGTCGGCGCACCGCGCGCCCTGCTCAGCGGCGGCGGTCTCTCGCTCCGCGGCCGCGCCTCGCTCGCCCGCTTCATGGCGACGGAGGGCCGCCGCCGGGCCGCCTATGACCCGGATCTTCCGGAGCGCACCCCGCTGGGCACCCTGACGCTGGCGGAGTACGCCCGGGGCTACCGTTCCGAGCTGCACGACTTCCTGTTCCAGCCGGTCGCCGGCTGCTTCTTCGGCTGGGACACCGCCCGCTCGGCGGCCGCTCCCTTCGTCACCAACATGCTGGCCTGCGGCTCCACCGCCCGCTGGCGCAGCTACACCGACGGCATGGACACCCTCGCCCGCCGGCTGGCGCGCACGGTGGACGTCACCACCGGCTGCGCCGTCCACGAGGTGCTCACGGCCGCGGGCCATGCGCGGGTGGTCACGTCCGCGGGCACGCTCACCGCCCGCGCGGTGCTGCTCTGCGTCCCGGCGCCGGTGGCGCTGCGGCTGCACGTCAACGCGCCCGAGGCGGCGGTACCGTACCTCGCCGCCTGCGGCTACGTCCCGCGTCTGAAGGTGAGTTACACGCTCGACCGGCCGCTGGCGCCGCGCGGGGGCGCATCGGCGTACGCCGTGCTGCTGCCCGCGGCCACGGAGCCGGATCTGTCCGGCCTGATGCTGGAGCACAACAAGGGCTGCGGCCGGGCCCCGGCGGGCCGTGGGCTGGTGTCGCTGATGGCGGCACCCGAGGCGGCCCGGGAGCTGATCGACGCGCCCGAGGGCGAGATCCTGGCCCGAATCGGGGACGCCGCCGCCCGCTATCTGCCGGAGCTGCGCGCGGCCACGCTCCGTACGTTCGTCCACCGCTGGCCGCACGGCATCCCGGAGGCCACACCGCGGGCGCTGGCGCACCGCGACGCCTTCCTCGCCCGCGACGCCGCGCCCGTCGAGTACGCCGGCGACTGGCTGATGCTCCGCCCGAGCAGTGAAGGGGCGGTGCGCTCCGCGGAGTTGGCGGCGGCGCGTGTCCTGTCGCGGCTGCCGCACACGGCGCCCGCCCTGCCGGGCCGCTCCCGCTGACCCGCCGTGCGCCCGCCGCTCCGGCCCGGGGCGGGCGGACGGCGCACGCCACCGGGCCGTCACCTCACCGTCCGCCGTACGGCACCGCCGTGCCGGACGCCACCGTCACCCTGCAAAGGACCCTCATGACCAGCACCGTCGAAGAGAACATCGGCGCATCCCACCCGGTCGTCCGCAACGCCTACGAGCAGCAGCTCCAGGGCTACTGGGACACCAAGACCACCGACGACATCAATCTCCTCCTCGGCGCCGAAGACGGGCTGTACCACCACCACTACGGCATCGGCGACTACGACCCGGCCGTGCTCGCGGCGCCGCCCGAGCAGCGGGAGGCGCTGATCCTGCGGGAGATGCACCGTATGGAGAACGCCGAGACGGAGCTGATCCTCGACGCGCTCGGCGACGTCCCGGCCGGGGCCCGCGGGATGGACGCCGGATCGGGCCGCGGCGGCACCTCGTTCATGGTCGCCGAGCGGTTCGGCTGCCGGATGGACGGCGTAAACTTCTGCGCCCACCACATCGCGTTCGCGGAGCGCGTCGCCAAGGAGCGCGGCTGGGACGACCGGGTGCAGTTCCACTTCGCGAACATGCTCCAGACGCCGTTCGCCGACGAGACGTTCGACTTCATCGTCAGCAACGAGACGACGATGTACGTCGATCTGCACGATCTGTTCGCGGAGTTCGCGCGGCTGCTGCGGCCGGGCGGCCGGTACGTCTGCGTCACCTGGTGCCGCAACGAGACGGTCGCGGACCGCTCTGACGCCTCCCGCCGGATCGACGAGCACTATGTGAGCCGGATGCACCGGCGCGGCACGTATTTCGATGCGATGGCGGCCAACGGGCTGGTGCCGTTCCACGTCGGGCGGCACACCGCCGAGGCGATCCCCTACTGGGAGCTGCGTGACCATTCGGAGCGGCGTACCGGTGTGGAGAAGCCGTTCCTGGAGGGCTACCGGGAGGGCAGCATGGACTATCTGGTGATCGGGTGTGAGCGGGTGCGCTGACCCGTTCCGGCCGGTGGGCCGGGCCCGTTCCGACCGGCGTCGTCGCCTTGTGCGGCGGCGCCGGTCGGCGTGGTACCGGGGGTCGGCGCGAGGGCGGTCGCGTTGACAGGAAGCGGGTGGCTACCCGTTAATTAGGCCCGGTGGCGCGTGGCACCGGCCAAAGAGCAGTGGGCCGGCCGGTGGCCGGGCGTGCACCCTGATCGTGAGGGGCCTGCTGTGAGCATGCACTCCACACCCTGTCGGTGACGTAGTACCGCCGCCGGTCGGCGCCTTCCGTGGCGTCCACCGTGCGGCCGTTGCGTCGAGCCGTTCTCCTTCGCTGCCGCGACGCGGCCGTGCGGGCCGTGCCCCGTGCCGCCGCGCCGCGTTCCCGGCCGGTCCGCCCCGTGTCCGCACCGGGTCGCCGGTCTCCGTCACCGCGGCCGAAGCCGCCCGTAACCCCGGAGTCACATCCGTATGTCCTTGTCCTTCACCCGATCCGTCATCGAGGAGTTCCGCGCCCACGGCGGACGGGTCGGTGGCCCCTTCGAGGGCTCCGATCTGCTACTTCTGACCACCACGGGCGCCCGCTCGGGGCTTTCCCGGACGACGCCCCTCGGCTACGTCCGGCACGGCGGCGCGCTCCTGGTCGTCGCCTCGAATCTGGGCGCGCCGCGCCATCCGTCCTGGTACCACAATCTGCTGGCCCATCCCCTCGTACGGGTCGAGGTCGGCACCCGCGCGTTCGAGGCGCTGGCGGTGCCCGCCGAGGGGGTGCGGCGGGCGGAGCTGTTCCGGGAGGTGGTGCGGGTGGCGCCCGGGTACGCCGACTACCAGGCGGCCACCACGCGGGAATTGCCGGTGGTGGAGCTGGCGACGGCGGAGCCCGAGGGCTGGGCCGGGCCGCGGGAGGTCCGCACGCTGGCCGACAAGATCCTGGAGGTGCACGCCTGGCTGCGCGGGCAGTTGCAGCAGGTCGCGACGGAGACGGAGGCGTATTTCGCGGGGCGGGAGAGGCAGCGGGGGGACGGTGCGCCGCCGGTGCCGGGCCTCGGGTTGCAGATCCGGCAGCGGTGTCTGGCGTTCTGCCGGACGTTGCGGTTCCACCACGACGGTGAGGACGGCCATGTCTTCCCGGTCATGGCCGGGCACCATCCGGAGCTGGCCGAGGTGTTCGCGCGGCTGGGCGAGGAGCACCGGGTGATCGCCGGGATCCAGGAGCGGCTGGCGGCGTTGCTGACCGGCGTCGGGGTGGCCGAGCCGGAGCGGTTCCGCACCGAACTGCGGCGGATGTCGGCGGAGTTGCTGGCGCATCTCGCGTACGAGGAGGAGACGGTCGTGCCGCTGCTGGCGGACGTTCCGTGGCCGCCGGTGCCCGGTGGACGGGGGTGACAGGGCCCGGCGGGAAGGGGTGACGGCGCCCGGTCTGCTTCGCACGGCGGGCGCCGGTTTCCGGTCATTGCCGGGCGCCGTGGACTGGTCGGGGACGGCGGAGGGTACGTCGGTTTTTCAAGCAGGCGACGCAAAAACGCTGGGCAGCTGACGTTTCTGCACATATCATGCACATCATGTGCTCAACTTCTGCACCTGGGGCGTCTCACGCCCGGTCTCTGACCGAGGTGAATGCCGCCATAAGGGCGTTCATGACGGCACGGGCCGGACGTTCACTGGGGCCCGAGGAGCAGGCCGAATACGAGCAGCTGCTCGCGGCCTGGTCGGCCGCCGTCGCGCGGACGCCGGACGCCTCCCGTGCGGAGCGCCCGGCGTCCGCGCCGCTCACGCCATGACGCCCCGGGGCCGCAGGCGGGCCGCCGCGGTGCCCAACCCCGTGGGTCCGCCGAGGCGCCGGCCGTGGGCGGCGACGGGCCGGCGCAGCTCCGCCTCGTCGTAGCGGCGGCAGCCCTCGTGCCAGATGAGGATCCCGGCGAGCCAGTGCTTCAGCTCCTCCGCGTAGCCGGTGAGCGTGGCACGGGCCGCCGCGTCGAGCCCGAACTCGTCGAAGAGCGCGGGGAGCTCGACGGCGAGGATGTGCTCGAACTCCCGCATCCGGGAGGTCATCAGATCGTTGACGATCTCCAGCGCCACACGCATCCCGCAGTCGAAGAAGTTCTGCACGACGAGGACGGCGTTGTGCACCTCGCCCTCGAACTGGATCTCCTTCTGGTACGAGAACAGGTCGTTGAGGAGTCCCGCGTAGTCCGCGGCGGCGTTCTCCATCGCCTGGACGGGGCGGGTGCGGTAGATCTCGGGCGGGACGGTGCGGCCGTGGCCGAGCCGGGAGAGGCTCATCGTGAGGTCCGCGCCGAAGGTCTGGCGGCGCATCTCGATGTAGTCGACCGGGTCCGGGATGCGGTTCGCCCAGTGGTTGTCGAGCTCCCACAGCCAGCTTCCGGTCATGTCCTCGATGGTGCGGCGGAAGGTCCGGCGGGCGGCGGGCGTCATGGGGGCGGCGGTGCGCCGCCACAGATCGGCCAGTCCCCGCTCCAGCGCGTTCACCGGCTCCGGGATGTCCGCACCGGACTCGACGGGCATGAAGGCGGCCAGCCGGTCGGTGCAGGCGCGGGCGCCGACCGCGTCGCGGCTGCGGCCGAAGACCACCGGGTAGTAGTCGTCGCCGTAGGTGCCCCAGGTCAGCCAGCCGGTGGTGAGGTCGAGCCCCTCGGGGGTGGCGTCCGGGTGGATACCGGCGGAGCAGAGGGCGAAGTCGAAGGCGCGGAGCTTGTGCTCGTCCCAGATGACGGTCGGTGCGGAGCCGCCGCCGGGCAGCCCGGGCGGCTGCTCCAGCATGCCCATCCGGCGCGCCCAGCCGACGATCCGTTCCCGGGAGCCCGCCAGATGCGGGGAGAGCCGGGTGGTGTACGGCAGGTACAGCTCGGGGAGCTGCACCTTTCCGACGGCCTGGAACGGCACATGGGTGTGTTGCCGGACGCGGGCCGGAAGGCTGGCCGAGAGTGAGCCTGCGATGCGGGCGGCGGAGGTACCGAGGCCGGTGGGTCCGCCGAGGACGGGCGCGAGGGCGCTCGGCGTCTTGTCCGCGGCGGCGTTCATGTAGCGGCTGGAGCGCAGATGCCATTCGTGGCCGCCGGACTGCCAGTCCTGGAGCCCCTTGACGTACGCGGCGATGTCGGCGCAGGCCGCGGGGGACAGACCGTGTTCGGCGCAGAGGACGGGCACCTCGGTGAGTGCGGTGTGCTCGAACTGGTGGAGGCGGGAGGTGAGGAGGTCGTTGACGGCGTCGGCGGCCTGCTGGGTGGTGCAGTCGAGGAAGGTCTCGAAGACCAGGACGCCGTTGGAGAGTTCGCCCTCCTCCTCGATCTCCCGCTGGTAGGAGAAGAGGTCGTTCCGCAGGTGGACGGCGTCGGAGAAGGTGTCCTTGAGAACCCGCAGCGGACGGGTGGCGGCGACCGCCGCGGGGATCTCGGCGCCCGCCGCGTACTCGACGAGCCCGGCGGACCAGGGGGCGCCGCCGACCTTGCGGCGCATCTCGATGTACTCGACGGGGTTGGCGATGCGGCCGGTGCTGATGTTGGCCAGCTCCCACAGCGACTCCTCCAGGAGATGCTGGGTGTACTCCGCGAAGCGGCGGCGCCAGTCGCGGGACATCGCCGGGACGGTCCGCCGCCACAGGTCGGCGAGGCCCTTCTCGACGGCGTTGACCGGCTCGGGCGGCGGGCCTGCCGGGTCCACCGGCATGAAGGCGGGCAGCCGGTCGAGGTACACCTTGGCGCCCGCCATGTCCTGGCCGCGTTTGAAGCTCTCCAGGAAGTGGTCGTCGAAGAAGAAGACCCAGACGTACCAGTCGGTGACGGTGGCGAGCTCCGCCGCCGGGGCGTCCGGGTGGGTGTAGGCGCAGAGCAGGGCGTAGTCGTGGGCGTCGAAGTCCCGCTCGTCCCAGATGCCCGACCCTTCGATCATCTCCATCTCGCGGGCCCACGCCTTGGAGTGGCCACGGACCGCCTCCAGATGCGGGTTGAGCCGTGCGGGATACGGCTCGTAGAACTCCGGAAGTACGAAGGGCTGTGTCATCTGCGCCTCACCTCGTCTCGTCGTGTCCGCCTCGGCCCCGGTCAGCCCCGGCGGCCGATCTCGACGTTCTCCAGCACGCCGAGCGCGTCCGGTACCAGTACAGCGGCGGAGTAATAAGTGGAGACAAGGTACGAGATGATCGCCTGCTCGTTGATGCCCATGAAGCGGACAGAGAGTCCGGGCTCGTACTCGTCGGGCAGGCCGGTCTGGTGGAGGCCGACGACGCCCTGGTTGTCCTCGCCGGTGCGGAGCGCGAGGATCGAGCTGGTGCGCTCCTTGGTGACCGGGATCTTGTTGCAGGGCAGGATCGGGACGCCGCGCCAGGCGGGGGCCTGCTGGCCGTTGAGGTCGACGTGGTCGGGGTAGAGGCCGCGGGCGTTCATCTCGCGACCGATGGCGGCGATGGTGCGCGGGTGGGCGAGGAGGAACTTCGTCCCCCGGCGGCGGCTGATCAGCTCGTCGAGGTCGTCCGGGGTGGGCGGGCCGGAGTGGGTCTGGATGCGCTGGCGGTAGTCGGCGTTGTGCAGCAGACCGAACTCGGGGTTGTTGACCAGCTCGTGTTCCTGGCGTTCGCGCAGCGCCTCGATGGTCAGCCGGAGCTGGTGCTCGGTCTGGTCCATCGGCTCGTTGTAGAGGTCGGCGACGCGGGTGTGGACGCGCAGCACGGTCTGGGCGACGCTCAGTTCGTACTCGCGGGGCCGGAGTTCGTAGTCGGCGAAGGTGGTGGGGAGGGTGGGCTCTCCGGTGTGGCCGGCGGCGAGGGCGATCTCGGCCTCGCCGTGCTTGTTCTGGGCCTGCTGCGGCAGGGCGGCGAACTCCTGGAGGTGGCTGCGGAGTGCGGGCGCGCTGTCCAGCAGGGCGGCGAAGTCGCGGCGGGTGAGGACGAGGACGGTGCCGGCGGTCTCGGCCTTGGCGGTGTACTCCCAGACGGCGTCGGGGTCGGTGAGGCCCTGGGCGCCGAAGTGGTCGCCGTCGGCGAGGACGCCGAGGCCGGCGGCCTGTCCGTAGCGGCCGTCGGCGGTGCGGGCGATGCGGCCGTGGGCCAGCAGGAAGACCTGGTCGACGGGGTTGCCCTGCTCGGCGAGGACCTCGCCGGCGGCGACCTCGCGCTGCGCGAAGCGGTCGGCGAGGGCGGTGAGGACGCCGATGTCGTCGAAGCCGCGCAGCGGGGCGAGTTCGCCCAGTTCCTGGGGGATGACGGCGACGCGGGAGCCGGTCTGGTCGAAGTCGATGCGGCCGTCGCCGACGGTGTAGGTCAGGCGGCGGTTGACGCGGTAGGCGCCGCCCTTCGTCTCGACCCAGGGGAGCATCTTCAGCAGCCAGCGGGAGGTGATGCCCTGCATCTGGGGTGCGGACTTGGTGGTGCTCGCGAGGTTCCGCGCGGCGGCGGTGCCCAGGCTCTGCTGTGCGGCGGGGGTTTCCTCGGTACCGGCGGGGATCGTCATCCGGCGCTCCTCATCGTGGTGGACGCCCGGTCCGCGCGGTCGCCGGGCATGCGGCAACCCGTCGCCGGAGGGCGGGAGTCGGGTGGGGGTGGGTGGTCCCGGGCCGGTCGGGCGGACGGTGGCCGGGCCGCTCGGGGAAATCCGTTGATCACACTAAGGCCGTGCCACGGAGGCACATGCCGATTCCGGTGCCCCGCCGACCGGGTACGCCCGTACGAGTGACACTCCGTCCGCGAAACGTGAGACGCGCCTCGGATGGCGAGTTTTCACCCTTCGAACGAGACCGCTCCCCCGCCTTGACCGCTGGCCACGGGATGCGAGGCATGACACCGCACGCTCACGCGTTCCCTTTCCGGCTTGTTTTCGCGGCTTGGAGGCGATGGAGAGGGGGCGGAGCGTACGGCTCCGCCGTTGTGAGTGGCCGTGTGGCCCGCTTTCCCTCCAAGGGGACAAAAGGCGCATTGCCCATGTTTACGGGTGAGGGGCTTCGGGGGTCGCTGTGACCCCGGCCATAGGTCGTCCGTCACGTACGACGCCGGGTAGTGGACGCGGCGGCGCCGTGGGCCTCACAGGTACGGCGGTTTCCCCGAGTGCGGGGCGGGGCGTCTACGCGGCGGGGTAGTACGGGACGTCGTTGCCGGTGGGGCGGCATCCGCCCAGGATGGTCGGGCCCCGGGCGCGGACCTGCTCCGCCCCGGACCGCCGGCCCGCGCACGGAGCGCGCCGGCGAGGCGGGAGCGCCGGACGGCACTCCCGCATCCCAGGGCACCGGGCCCGTGCGGGCCCCCGGCCGGTCCGGCTCAGGCCGACCGCGACGAGGCGCCCGGGCCATCGACAACGCACGCCGGGTGCAGCCGTGCCCCGGCGGGTGGAGGACGGAGTACAGATGCCGCAGGACAGCGGGAACAACGGGCCGTATCCGGCGGACATCCCGGCGGACGGGGGCGGGCCCCGGCCGCCGCGTCGGCGCCGTAAGGGACTGCGGATCGCCGCATGGACCGCGCTGGGCGTGGTGGCCGTGGGCGGCGCCGGGACCGCGTACCTCTGGTCGCATCTGAACGGCAATCTCCAGGGCGTCGACATCAACGCGGCGCTCGGCAAGGACCGGCCCGGCGCCTCGAAGGACGGCGCCATGAACATCCTGCTGCTGGGCTCCGATTCACGGGCCGGTACGGGCGGCGAGTACGGCAAGGGCATCACCGGGGCCCGGTCGGACACCACGATGGTGCTCCACGTCGACAAGGACCACCGCACGGCGAGCGTGGTGAGCATTCCGCGCGACACGTTGGTGGACCGGCCCGCGTGCCCGAAGCCGGGCGGCGGTGCGGCGCCCGCCGCACACCAGGTGATGTTCAACGAGTCGTACCAGGTGGGCGGCCCGGGGTGCACGGTGAAGACCGTCGAGTCGCTGTCCGGGGTGCGGATGGACCACTATCTGGAGGTCGACTTCACCGGCTTCAAGAAGATCATCGACGAGCTGGGCGGCGTCGACATCACCACCAGGCAGGCGGTGAAGGACGTCCACAGCAAGCTCGACCTCCCGGCCGGGAAGCACACCCTCAAGGGCGAGCAGGCGCTGAGCCTGGTCCGTACCCGGCACGGCGTCGGGGACGGCAGCGACCTGGGGCGGATCCAGTTGCAGCAGGCGTTCATCAAGGCGCTCACGCACCGGATCGACGATGTCGGGCTGAGCAATCCGACGAAGCTGTACGCGCTGGCGGACACCGCGACGCGGACCGTGCGCGCCGACTCCCAACTGGCCTCCACCGGCAAGCTGTTGGGCCTCGCCCAGGAGCTGAAGGGCATCGGCCCGAAGAACATGAAGATGGTGACGATGCCGGTCACCTACGACCCGCAGCACCCGGACCGGGTGGTGGCGCTGCCCGCGGCGTCCGCGAAGGTGTGGCAGGCGCTCCGGGACGACAAGCCGATCCCGGCGTCCGCCGGGCGCAACTCGGTGGGTGACAAGGGCACGTCCCCGGTGGTGGTGCAGTCCTGAGAGGGGTGCGCGGGCGGGGGCCGGCCGGGTACGCCCGCGCACTCCCTTTTTCCTTTTCCCTCACCTTCGATGACGGTCGGTCAGTACCGGGGGCGGGTATCAGCCGGGGGTACCGGTGGCACTCCTCTTCGCCTCTCCCGGAGCCGCAGATGATCCAAGCCAGTCCGCAACCCGGCGACATAGGTCTGACCCAAATATCCGGCACCGTGGGCCGGTTGATCCGGCTCGGCCAGTGGCTGAACGGCAACGGCTTCGCCGACTACCAGCACGCGTTCCTCGTCCTGCCCGGCGACCGGCTGATCGAGGCCGAACCCGGCGGGGCGCGGATCGTCCCCCTCGACTCGTACGCGGGCTCCGACGTGGTGTACGTCTGCCCGCCCGGTCTGACCGACGCGGACCGCGACCGGATCTGCACGGCGTCCTCGGTGTACGAGGGCGTGCCGTACAGCTTCCTCGACTACCTGGCCATCGCCACGCACCGGCTGAAGCTGCCGGTGCCGGGGCTGCGCCGCTATGTGGCGGCGACGGGCCACATGATCTGCTCCCAGCTCGTGGACCAGTGCTACCAGGACGGCGGGGTGCATCTCTTCGACGACGGCCGGTGGCCGGGGTATGTGACGCCGCTGGCGCTGTACGACCAGCTGGCCGACTGAGGCGGGGCCCGCCGGGCGGAACGGTCGCCGGTGCCCGGCGGGGCTCCTACTGTGGCCGTCATGATCATCAGACGCACGGACCGACGTCCCGGGCCCCTCGTGGCGGCCGTGGTGTTCGCCATCGGCATGGCGGGCACCACGCTGCCGACCCCGTTGTACGGGCTCTACCGGCAGCAGCTGGGTCTGTCACAGCTGATGGTGACCGTGGTCTTCGCGGCGTACGCGCTGGGGGTGATCGCGGTGCTGCTGCTCGCCGGGAACGTCTCGGACGAGGTGGGGCGGCGGCCGGTGCTGCTGGTGGCGCTGGGCCTGTCGGCGGCGAGCGCGCTCTGTTTCGTGGACGAGGGCGGGCTGCCGCTGTTGTTGCTGGGGCGGGTGCTGTCCGGGTTCGCGGCGGGGCTGTTCAGCGGGGCGGCGACGGCGGCGGTGCTGGAGCTGGCGCGGCCCGGCGGTGAGGCGTGGGCCGGGTTCGCGGCGACGGCGGCGAACATGGGCGGGCTCGGGTGCGGTCCGCTGCTGGCCGGGGTGCTGGCGCAGTACGCGCCGTGGCCGCTGAAACTGCCGTTCCTGGTGCATCTGGCGCTGCTGGCGGTGGCCGCGGCGCTGGTGATCCGGGTGCTGCCGGAGACGGTGGCGGAGCCGGGGCGGCCGTCGCCGCCGCGGCCCCGGCGGTTGGTGCCGCCGCCGGAGGTGCGGGGCGTGTTCGTGCCGTCGGCGGTCGCGGCGTTCGCGGGGTTCTCGCTGCTGGGGCTGTTCACGGCGGTGGCGCCGAGCTTCGTCGGCCAGACGCTGGGCGTACACAATCTCGCGGTCTCGGGCGCGGTGGTCTTCACGGTCTTCCTCGGCTCGACGACCGGGCAGGCGCTGTCCGGGCGGCTGGGGGTGCGGCGGGCGCTGCCCGCCGGGTGCCTGGTGCTGGTCGCCGGGTTGCTGCTGGTGGGCGCGTCGCTGGCGGTGCGGTCGCTGCCGCTGCTGGTGGGCGGGGCGCTGTGCGGCGGGTTCGGGCAGGGCCTCGCGTTCCGCGCCGGGCTGACGGCGGTGGGCGCGGCGGCCCCGCCCACCCACCGGGGCGGCACCATTTCGGCGTTCTTCCTCGCCGCGTACGTGGGCATCTCGCTGCCGGTGGTGGGCGTCGGGGCGCTCACCCTTCCCCTGGGGCTGCGCGGCGCGGGGCTGACGTTCGCCGGGTGCGTGATCGTCATCGCGGTGGTGGTGGGCGGGTACGTACTGCGGCGGCCGCCGAGCGAGGGGTGAAGGGGCCCCGAAATCCGGTGTCCGGGATGTCGCCGCCCCCGGGGCGGCCCGGTCACGTCGGTCGTCCCTCCCTCCCAGGGTGCCGTGGCCGCGCGGCGCGGTTCCAATGGAAGGAGAACGGCCGTACGCCCGCGCCGCTGCGGGGGCGGGCATCCGCCTACGGCGAGGAGGGCACCGGAGATGACCATCGCGACGCGGCTGCTGACCGCACTTCCGACCGCGTACCGTGACCAGCTGATGACGCTGGCGCGCGAGGTGTCGTTCGAGCAGGACACCCGCATCTTCGAGGAGCGGGGCCGCGCGGACCGGTTCTGGGTGCTGCGCTCGGGATCGGTGACGCTCGACCTGGCCGTCCCGGGCCGTCGCCGCGTCACGGTGGCGACCCTCGGCCCCGGGGATCTGCTGGGCTGGTCCTGGCTCTTCCCACCGCACGAGTGGGACTTCGGCGCCGAGGCGTTCAGCCCGGTGCGCGCCCATGAATTCGACGCCCGCAGCGTACGGGCGCTCTGCGACGCCGATCCGGCGCTGGGGCTGACGCTGGTCAGCGCCATCACGCAGGTCCTGGCCCACCGGTTGGAGGCGACCCGGACGAAGCTGATCGACCAATACGCGATCCCGCACGCGGTGACGGCCTAGCCGCCGGGGGCGTTTCCCGGGCCGGGGAAACGCCCAGCCCGACGCGGCCGTCCGGCTCAGCTCCGGGCGGCCGCGAGGGTGCCCTGTGCGCGGTCGACGAGGGCCTGGAGGCGGGCGTGGTGGGCGCCGCGCCAGTAGACGCGGTCGCACTCCGTGCAGCGGGCGAACACGTCGTAGGTGCGGCGGGTGCCGTGGTGGAGCCGTTCGACGACGGTGTCCTTCCCGGCGTCGGTGAGCGGGCCGTTGCAGGCGGTGCAGCGGGTCCAGGGCGCGGCCTCGGGTACGAACCGGCCGAGGATGTCGGCGAGTTGGTCGTCGGGGCGGTCGCTGTAGACGTAGGCGCCGGCCCACAGTTCGCGGCGGTGGAGCAGACCTCGGTCACGGGTGAGCAGGACCCGCCGCTCCGCCGCCGACCGGGCCGCCAGCGCCGCGTCGCCCGGGTCCTCGGCGGTGTACGCCGCGTCGATGCCCAGCAGTCGCAACCGGCGGGCCAGGGTGCCGAGATGGACGTCGAGCAGGAAGCGCAGCGGGGCGCCGGGGACGGTCTGCGGGCGGGCGACGGCGAGCACCGTGACGCGTTCCCCGGCGCGCGGCACATGCGCGGGGGCGACCGGCTCACCGTCCACCCGCAACTCCCCCACCTCGGTGAGCGGCACCCCCAGCGATTCGACGACATGGCCGAGCGAGGCGGCGCCGTCGGTCACCACACGGTCGCCGGAGCGTCCCGCGGGGAGGAAGAGGTGGAGCGCGGGGGCGAAGCTGAGGGAGATCTCGGGTCCGTTCACCCCTCCAGCATGGCACCGGCCGCACCGCACCGGCCAGGGAATTTCCCCTGGTGGAGGCGGGTGCGGCCGTGGCGCCCCGGTCCGTGTCACCGGCCGGTTCAGAGCGCGTCGGCGAGTTCTCCCAGCCGGTCGGCGAGGCAGGGGTCGGGGTGCGGTACGCGGCCGAACTCGTCGTCCTCGTCGACGGTGAGCAGGCCGAGCACGGCGCGCAGCGCGGCGCGGGGTCTGCGGGCTTCGGGGGGCGGTGCGGTGTGCGGCCGGCTGAGCACGGTCGGGCCACCCGCGAGTGCGGCCGCCTGGCCCGCCCAGTGCTCGGCGTCGCGGAGTTCGCCGCGGCCGAGGTGGAGCAGGTGCAGACAGTGGGCGGCCGCGGCGCTGCCCGCCCCGGCGGCGAACTGCCACCAGAACTGGGCACCTTCGGTGCATCCGGCGAGGTGCAGGAGGCTGCCGAAGTGGAGGGCGCCGTCGGGGTCGATGCGGCGGCTGTTGGCGAGCTTGGCGAGGAGTTCGGCGGCGTCGCTGCGGTGCAGCGCCTGCGCACACAGGGCGCGCAGATCGGCCCCGGCCCGGTCGTGGGCCGAGACCAGCACCAGCGCCGGGCGGCGGCCGGGGGCGGGGCGCAGAGCGGCGGCGTCCCGGCGCACCGCGTCGGCGGCGGCGAGGTCGTACGCCATGTGCCGCTTGGAGGCGGCGAGGTCGAAGTCGGCGAAGGCGTCGGGGATCGCGGCGTCGTCGAGGACTTCGTGGATGCTGCGCGAGGACCGCACGGTCACTCCTCTTCCTTCTCGTCGCCGGTGGCCGCGGTCAGCGGCAGCCCGAGCGTTCTGGCGATCCGGCGCCGGGCGAGGCACCGGTGGGACCGGACGGTGTCGCGGGTGACGCCCATGATGTCGGCGACCCGGTCCGAGGGGTAGCCGAGGACGTGGAGCAGCACGATCACGTCGTACTGCCGCTCGGGGAGGGAGGCGATGGCGGTGTAGAGGCCGAGGGAGGTCTCCATCACCTCGAACTGGCAGCGGACCGATTCGAGGGTGGCGCGCGCGGTGCGCTGGAAGGCCGTGGTCTCCACCATCCGCGAGGGCGCTCCGGTGAGCCGCAGATGGGTGTCGACGCGGACCTTCAGCAACGCCCAGGCGTACGCCTCGGGGCTCTCCTCCTGGATGACGTGCGCCCAGTTGAGGGCGAGGTGGGAGAAGCAGCGGCGGACGACGGCCTGGGCCGCTTCCTTGTCGCCGAGCATGGTGTGGGCGTAGTTGAGGTACGCCTTGACGTACAGGTCGTGGAAGGCTTCCAGGGCCGTCGGCAGGGTGTACTGCACCGGCGGTAGGTCGGCGTTCACGGGGAGACCTCCTCGTCCTGGGCGGCAGGTACGTACCCGGTGTGCCACGCGGGGGCGGGCGGGCGTTCCTCGACCAGTGCCGCCGCACCCGCCCGGACGCCTGCCCGCAGCAGACGCCGCGTCAGGTGGCGCATGTCCGGGGCGAAGACACGCACCGCGGTGAGCAGCACCAGCGGGGCGAGCGCATCGTTGAGAGTCACGTCTGTGTCCTCCTTCCGGCCCGGTGCCCGCCGTGGTGAGCGGGGCGCCGGAGTTTTCGCTGTCCTCCTCCGCAGGATTTCCGAAGCGGGTGGGCAAACGTGCAATGCGGTGCGGAAGGAAATACGGAAAGCGATCATCCGGTGACGCGGAGAGGTCCCCTCCGCGCCGCCCGGCGCCCGCTCCCCCGCCGTACCAGGAAGGACGGCCACCGCCCCGCCGACCTGGGGCGCGCCGTCAACTCACTTGAATTGGGCGGCTGTTGACTATCCGGAGGGCAAATGACAAGGACACCTACCCCTCCACCCCCATGTGAGGCAGATCACTGACCGTTGCCGCATGATTCCGGCGGGTGCCGGAATGCGGGGCGCTCATGCCGTGGCGGGTGCCCGGTCGAGGCTGCGGTAGTGGGCGCGTTGTGTCACGCCGCCGTAGCCGTAGCCGTCCGGGTCCAGTTCGTGGAGCGCGACGCCGCGCCGGGCCAGCGGGCCGAGGACATCCGCGAGCAGCGCGCCCGCCGCAGCGATGAACGCCGCCCGCTCCTCGGCGGTGTTCGTCCCCCGCGTCAGATTGCCCTCGACGTAGGCGTCCCGGCCGTCGGTCAGCGGGGCGCCGGCCACGAAGTAGCGGCCGGGCGGGACGAGGTCGAGGTGGACGAGGGTGCGTGCGGCGTCCTTGCGCAGGACGGACACGGCGAGGGCGGTCAGCCCCTCGGTCAGGGCTCGTTGCACACCGGCGGGCAGCGCGGGGTCGGTGACGGTGACACGGAAGTACGGCATGGCTCTCCCGGGGAGACGGTGGACGGGGCGGGGCGCCGGGAGCGGCCCCCGACCGCGGGCCCGCCCAGCCTCACCGGCGCGGCATCATGAGGCCAACGCATCCCCGTCATCGCTCCATGAGGCCGCCGCATGTCCGTGAACCTTCCCCAGCTCAGAGCCTTCCTCGCGGTCGTGGAGACGGGCGGGTTCGGCGCCGCCGCGGACGAGTTGGGGGTGAGCCAGTCCGCGGTCTCGCACGCGGTCGCCACCCTGGAGCGGACGCTGGGCGGCCCGCTCCTCGTACGGGCCTCTCCGGCGCGGCCCACCGCCCTCGGCCGGCGGGCGCTGCCGCATGCCCGTGCCGCGCTGGCGGCGGTCGGTTCGCTGGAGCGGATCGGTGACGACGGGGCGCTGCGCGGTACGGTCCGGCTGGCGGCCACCCCCACCGTCCGCCGGGGCCTCCTCCCGGAGCTGCTGCGGCACTGGCGGGCGGAGCTGCCCGGCGTGACGGTGCGGGTCTTCGAGGGCGACAGCAAGGAGCTGGCCGACTGGCTGGCGAACGGCACGGCGGACGCCACGGTCCTCGTCGACCCGCCGCCCGGACCGGGCCTCGCCCTGGCCTCGGACGGCTACCGCGCCCTGCTCCCCCGCGACCACCCCCTGGCCGACGAGCCGCACATCGCCCTCGCGGACCTCGCCGACGACGCGTTCCTGGTCTCGCCGGACGGCTGCGAGGAGCGGGTGCGGAAGCTCCATGCCCCGGCCGGTGCCCGGTTCGCGCCCGCGCGGCGGGTCCGCGACCTCGCCACGCTGATCAGCATGGTGCAGGCGGGACTGGGCGTGACCGTCCTGTCGGAGGTGTCCCGGCCGCTGATCGGGCCGGATCTCGTACTGCTGCCGCTCGATCCGCCCGCCGCGCGCCGCCTGGTGCTCGACGGGCCGCGGTCCGGGCCCTGGCATCCGGCGGTACGCCCGCTGGCGACGGCGGCAGCGGAGCATCTGGCCGGGGACGCAGATCCCGGAAAGGGCGACTGACCCGGGCGGTCACCGCCCCCGCTTCCGTCTGCGGGCCGCCGTGGCGCCCGGTGGCCAGCGGTGGGCGGCCTCGCCGGGGGCGAGGCGGTCGACCACCTCGGCCAGCTCCCGGCAGGCGTCCTCGATCTTCTCCCGGACGGCGTTCTGCTCGGCGACGAGCGCGGCGAGCAGCAGCGCGGTGAGCGCCGCCGCGCCGTTCAGGGCCTGGAGGTTGACCATCACCAGCAGAAAGCTGTGCCCGGCGAACGGGCCCGCCCGGTCGTTGGCCGCCGTGATGGCCAGGAGGGAGACGATCAGCGCGACGGGCGCGGCACCGGCCAGCTGGAACCGTACCGCCGCCCACACGATCAGCGGGAAGACCAGGAACAGCAGCGACAGCGAACTGCGGGTGCACAGCAGCGCGACGCCGACGGCGGCGAGCAGCAGCACCGCCGCCTCCGCGGCACGCGCCGGGCGGACCGCGCGCGGCAGGCGGGCGTGCCACGCCACCAGCAGCAGCGGTGTGACGATCAGTACGCCCATCGCGTCCCCCGCCCACCAGGCGGCCCACGCGGGCCAGAACTGCGCGGCCGGGAGATGGCCGATCAGCACCTGGTTCCCGGCCCCGAACGTCGCACTGACCAGCATTCCGGCCAGCGCGCCGAGCACCACCAGCACCACCCCGTCGCGCAGCCGGTCCAGCTCGGTACGGAACCCGGCCCGGCGCAGCAGCAGTGCGGCGCAGACCGGGGCGAGGGTGTTGCCCACGAGATTGCCCAGGATTCCGGCGTCCACCGGGCCGATGCCCGCGATGACGAAGAACGTGCCGAGCAGGATGCCCGGCCAGATGCGCAGCCCGAAGACGAGCAGGCAGCTCAGCGCGATACCGGTGGGCGGCCACATCGGCGTGACCACCGTCCCGTCGATCACCACCTGCTCCAGCAGACCGATCCGGGCGCCCACGAAGTAGGCGACGGCCAGGGCGAGGATCTTCAGGGCGTCGGCAGCGAGAGGGGGCACTTTCCCGGTGCGCATCCCCCCAGCATCGGGCAACGGTCCCGAGCCCGCGCGGCCACCGCCACGGACGGCGGCACCGTGTTCACCCGTTGTCGCGGTCCGCCCGGTCGTAGCAGAGGACGACGACCGCGGCGTCGTCGGTGTGGCCGGTGAACTCCGCGACGTCCATCACCGCCGCGGCGACATCGGCCGGATCGCCGGTCGGGGAGCGGTCGCGCACCCGCTTCGCCGCCTCCGCGAGACCCGCCTCGATCGGGAACGACGGCCCCTCCACCACGCCGTCGGTCAGCAGCGCGAACGCGCCGCGCGGGGCGAGCCGCCAGTACGTGACCGGGTACGTCTCGCCGGGCAGCACGCCCAGCGGGGCGCCGCCGTTCTCCTCGGCGATGCCGCAGCGGCCGTCGGCGGTGGCCCACACGCCCGGCGGATGCCCGGCGCGGGCGGCGACCACCTCCCAGGCGACCGGGTCGAAGGTGAGGAAGGTGCAGGTGGCGAAGAGGGGGCTGTCCACCGAGAGGAGCAGTTCGTTGGCGCGGGCGAGGACCACGCCGGGGTCGGCGCCGCCGCCCGCCACGGCGCGCAGCCCCATCCGGATCTGCCCCATGAACGCCGCCGCCTCGACGTCGTGGCCCTGGACGTCGCCGATGCAGAACGCCAGCCGGCCGCCGGGCAGCGGGAACCCGTCGTACCAGTCGCCGCCGATGTCCAGGCCGTTGCGGGCCGGGGCGTACGCGGCGGCGGCCCGCACCCCGGGGACGCCGGGCAGGGCGGCCGGGAGCATCTCCCGCTGGAGCGCCTCGGCCAGTTCGACCCGGGCGCGCTGGAGTTCGGCGCCGGCCCGGGCCTGGGCGGTGAGCCGGCCGAGCGTCGTCAGCAGATCGTCGGCGCTCAACTCCCGCGCGGGACGCCGCCGGAACATGGACGCCTCCGTGGTGCGGTTGGTGTCCGCCGCGGGAGGCGCGCGCGGCGTGTCGTGGCCGCCTCCTGTCGCCGTCGCCGCCCGGACGGGCCGACGCACAAGCTTCCGCCAGGATAGGCCGGTACGGACGGTTTCGCCTGGTGGGCGCGGTGGGCCCCGCCCTCACTCCGCCGCCACCGGAGCCGGGGCGGGGACCACCGCCAGGTACCGGACGCCGGACCGTACCGCCCAGGAGAACAGCACCAGGGCCAGGGCGGCGACGGTGAGGGAGTCGTACGGGGCGGGCAGCAGGCCGGTGCCGCCGAAGGAGCCGAGCCGGGAGAGGACGGTCAGTGCGGCGAGGTAGCACACCAGCCAGGCGCCGGTGCGCAGTTCGGCGGCGAGCGGGCGGCGGGGCGGCTCGCCCGGGGCGGGAACGGTGCCGGGGCGCCGCATGAGGAGGAAGAGCAGCAGCCCGCCGAGGACCATCGGCAGCGCCAGCCGCAGCGCCTCCCAGCCCGACCAGTACACGAACTCGCTCGCCACCACGAAGCTCAGCGGCGCCAGCCAGCGCAGGCCCGGGATCCAGCCGGCGGTGGTGGTGGCGGGGTCGGCGCGGAAGACGGCGGCGGCCACCGCCGACGCCGCGTAGATCAGCAGGTACATGTCGCCCATCACGCTCACGATCTGCTGCCAGCCGCCGATCGGCAGCAGGAAGAGGACGATCACGGCGAGGTTGACGACCAGGGCGCGGCGGGGCACACCGGAGCGGGCGTCCACCTTCATGAAGTAGCGCGGGATGGTGCCGTTCTTGGCGAGTGCGTAGGTGTGGCGGGCGTCGAGGGCGACGCCGACGTACGCGGAGCCGCCGGGCGAGAGGACGGCGTCGGCGTAGAGCAGGCTGGAGAGCCAGTGCAGATTGAGGATGAGGGCGAGCTGGCCGAAGGGCGATTCGAAGGAGACGCCGTGCCAGCCGCCGCCGAGCAGCGACTCGGGGACGGTGAAGAGGAACGCCACCTGGAGCGCGAGGTACATCAGCACCGCCAGCCCGATCCCGGCGAGGACGGCGGCGGGCAGGGTGCGGCGCGGGTTGCGGGTCTCGCCGGAGAAGTCCAGCGGCGCCTGGAAGCCGTTGACGGAGTAGACGATGCCGCCGCCGGCGAGGGCGGTCAGACAGGCGGCGTAGCCGTACGGGGCGAAGCCGCCGTGGTCGGTGAGGCGGCCGGAGTGCCAGCCGGAGGCGATGAGGGCGGCCACGGTGATCACCGGGACCACGATCTTGAAGATCGAGACGAGGTTGTTGAGCCGGGCGAACATCCGCACCGCGAACCAGTTCAGCGCGGTCAGCACCACGCTGAGCCCGGCGGCGAGCGCGACGCCGGAGGCGGAGAGCGTCCGGCCGTTGTAGAGGTCGGGCAGATAGTGCGCGGCGTACTGCATGATCGCGCTGATCTCGGCCGCGGTGCCGCCGACGGAGAGCAGCACCGACCAGCCGACGAGGGTGCCGACGAGCGGACCGCCGGCGTGCAGCGGCCAGCGGACGGTGCCGCCGCCCTCGGGCCGGGAGGCGCCCAGTTCGATCATGACGAGGGCGACCAGCGCGCAGAGCAGACCGGCGCCGATCCAGGAGAGCAGGGAGGCCGGTCCCGCGGTCTGCGCGGCGTAGAGCGCGGCGAAGAGCCAGCCGGAGCCGACGATGTTGGAGAAGCCGATCGCGGTCAGGCCCCAGAACCCCAGATCCTTGCGGAGCCGCCGCTCCTGCGCCACCGCCGCCGGTGTCCCCGGCTCCGTCACCTGATGCTCCGCCACGATCCGGCCTCCCGCTCCGCTTCCGGCTGTACGGCGCCGCGCTCACGGGGCCCGGTGGGGATTCTGCCGGTCACCGGCCGGAATGCACCGGGTGTCGGGCGAACGGGATGCCGGGCACGGCGGGTTCGTCAGCGGATGCGGTTTTTCTTCCGGGGTGGCAGGTCAGCCGCAGCACCAGCAGCCGGACCAGCAGGCGGAGCGGGGCGGGTGCCGGTGGCGTTCGGAGTCGTCCGGGGGCACCACCCAGTCGGCGCCGTCGGCCGTGACGGCGACGGCGAGGCGGGCGTAGAGGATCACGGTGATCGCCGCCAGCTCCTCCGGTTCGGCCACCCCGCCCTCGATGCGCAGCCCGATGTCGCGCGGCGCGTCCGGCGAGGCGGTCACGGCCGCACCTCGCGGGTACGGGGCCCCGGCCGGGCGGCCCTAGGGGGGCGGCCCGGCCGGGCCGGGGCTCCGGAGCTGGTCGGCGCGGTCACACGGCCGACACTAGGAGCGCCGGTGGGGGCTGTCGCGTCCGTGCGGACCGATCGGGCGAGGCGTACGGAAGCACGGGGCGCGGGCCGCGAGCGGTCAGCCGCCGGCCGTGCGCGGCGTGCCCCCGGCGCCCAGGAGCGCGTCGGCGACCGGGGTGCGGCGGTAGAGGACCGAGGCCCCGGCCCGGCGGCGGGTCACCAGCCCGGCGTCGAGCAGGACCTTCAGATGGCCGCCGACGGAGCCCAGGCCGAGACCGGTCAGGGCGGCGAGCTGGCTGGTGCTCTTGGGCGGGTCGAGGAGGGTGAGGAGGGTGGCGCGGTTGGTGCCGAGGAGGCGGGCGAGGGAGGCCGGGACGGGTGGCGGCGCGGCCGGGGCCGGACCCGGTCCCCCCACGAGGGCCGTGCCGGACGCCGGGTAGATCAGCGCGTAGCGGTCGGGCAGCTCCCACGCCGCCCAGCCGTGCGGGCCGCCGACAGGGACGAAGAGGAGGTCGGCGCCGGTGAGGTCGCGGGCGGGGCGGTCGGCGCCGTTGATGCGGAGGCGGCCGTTGCCGAGCCAGCGGGTGCGCGGGCCGAGGTCGGCGACGGCGGCGGCCCAGCCGTGCCGGCTCAGCCGGTCCACCCGCCCGATCACATCGGCCTCCAGCACCCGGCTGCGGCGCGGCCAGTCGGGGCGGACGACGCCCTGCCACACCCGTTCGAGCAGGTCGGCGGCGCGGCCCGCCGGGTCGGGGACGTCCAGCCCGCGAGGCAGCCGCCCGCCGCAGGCCGTGGCGAGGTCCGCGCGGGCCTCGGGGGCGGGGGTGGCACGGACCCGGGCCAGCTCCCCGGCGAACGTGGGGGTGTCGTGGCGCGGTGGCCGGGAGAGGAAGTCGGGCGTCCAGTGCACCCCGACCCCGGCCGTCGCCCAGGAGCGGACGAACGGATCGGCGGTGAGCCGCGCGCGGAACGCCGCCGCGGGCGACGGGCGCCGGACGGGGGCCGGGTGCGCGGTCAGCGTCTGCAGCGTGGCGACCGTCTCGATCAGCGGCGAGAGCACGAACCGGCTCCGCGCCAGCACCTCGGCATCGACCAGCCACTCCCCCATGCGCCGCTCCTCCCCGTCCGCCGCCGGCCGGGCCGGGCCGTTTTCCGGCCTGAGCCCCAGGCCCCGCGTCCGCCGTCCGCCGTCCGCCCAGCTCACCGACGTACCGGCGCCTCCGCCCGCCCCGCAGACCTTTCGTACCGGGACGAAACAGTAGGACGCCGGGCCGGGGCGCTCCACCCTGTCCGCCATGCAGCCTTCCGAGAGCCTTCCGCACCAGTTCCTGCGCACCCGCCGCTTCGCGCTGGGCGCCCCCGACCGGTTCACCGTCTCCCCCGACGGCGCCACCGTCCTGTTCCTGCGCAGCACCTCGGGCGACGACCCGGTGCACCGCCTCTGGGCGCTGGACACCGCCTCGGGCCGCGAACGGCTGCTGTTCGACCCGGCCGATCCGGCGCACGGCGCGGGCCCGGTCGGCGACGGCATCACGGCGTACGCCACCGACGCCTCGGGCACCCTCGCCGCCTGTCTGTGCGGCGGGGCGCTGTGGGCGGTGGAGGTGGCGACGGGCCGGGCGCGCCCGCTGCCGGTCGCCGGACGCCCGGCCGATCCGCGGCCCGATCCGGCGGGCCGCCGCATCGCCTATCTCGCGGACGGCGCGCTGCGGGTGATCGGCGCGGACGGCACCGGGGACCGTGCGATCGCCGCGCCGGACGGTCCGGAGGTCCGCTACGGCGCGGCCGAGTACGCGGCGGCCGCCTCGATGGGCCGCGACCGGGGCCACTGGTGGGCGCCGGACGGCTCCGGTCTCCTGGTGGCGCGGGTCGACGAGAGCGCCGTCGAGCGCTGGTACGTGGCCGATCCGGCGCATCCCGCGACGCCACCGCGCGCGGTGCGCTACCCGGCGGCGGGCACCGCCAACGCGGAGGTGACGCTGTGGCTGGTACCGGCCGACGGCGGCGCCCGTACCGAAGTGGCCTGGGACCGGGCGGAGTTCCCGTATCTGACGGCGGCCGGCTGGGATGCCCACGGCCCGTTCGCCGCGGTGCAGAGCCGGGACCAGCAGCGGCTGCGGACGTACGCGGTCGACCCGGCCGACGGGCGGCCGGCGCTCCTGGCCGAGCAGCGCGATCCGTGCTGGGTGACGCTGGTGCCGGGCACCCCGGCGCGTACCGCGTCCGGCGCGCTGGTGGCGCACCGGGACTCCGAAGGGGCCGACGGCACACGGCAATTGACCGTCGGCGGTACGGCCGTCACCCCCGCCGGGCTCCAGGTGCGGGAGGTACTCGGGGTCGGCGGCGAGGAGGTGCTGTTCACCGCGTCCGCGGACGTGGTCGGCCAGGCGCTGTGGTCCTGGCGGCCGGAGACCGGCGCCCGGCCGCTGACCACCGGCCCGGGCGTGCACACCGGGGTGCGCGGCGGCCCCACGCTGGTCCGGATCACCCGGGCGCCGCACCGGCCCGGCGCCACGGCGGTGGTGACGCGCGCCGGACACCCGGACCTGCCGGTGGCCTCGTACGCCGAGCGGCCGGTGCTGGCGCTGTGCGAGCGGCGGCTGACGGTGACGCGGCGGGCGCTGCGCAGCCGGTTGCTGCTGCCGTCGTGGCACCGGCCGGGCGACGGGCGGCTGCCGGTGCTGGTCGATCCGTACGCGGGCCCGGCGCTCCAGCGGGTGACCGACGACCAGGCGCCGATGATGTTCGTCTCGCAGTGGTTCGCCGAGCAGGGCTTCGCGGTGCTGGTGACCGACGGCCGCGGCACGCCGGGCCGCTCCCCGGACTGGGAGCGCACGGTGTACGGCGATGTGGTGTCGGCGGCGCTGGAGGATCAGGCGGCGGCGCTGACGGAGGTGCTGGGGCGGTTCCCGGAGCTGGATCCGGGCCGGGTCGCGGTCCGCGGCTGGTCGTTCTCCGGGATGCTCGCCGTGGCGGCGGTGGTGCGGCGCCCCGATCTCTTCCACGCGGCGGTCGCGGGCGCGGGCCCCTATGACCCACGGCTTTACGACACCCACTGGCGGGAGCGGTTCCTCGGACATCCGGACGCGCACCCCGAGTGGTACGACGCCTGCTCCCTGACGCGGGAGGCGGCGGGGCTGACCCGGCCGCTGCTGCTGATGCACGGGCTGGCGGACGACAACGTCCACGCCGCCCACACGCTGCGGCTCTCCGCCGCGCTGCTGGCCGCCGGACGCCCGCACGAGGTGCTGCCGCTGCCCGGCACGGGCCACGCCCCGACCGATCCGGTGCTCTTCACCCACCTGCTGCGGCATCAGGTGGACTTCCTCCGGCGCCACCTGGGCCGGGCGGACAGCGGTTCCCGGGCGTAGGGGTCCACGCGGGGCGGGCGACGGCGCCGCCCGCCCCGGCGCCTCACTCGATGACCAGCTCGACGTCGATGTTGCCGCGGGTGGCCTTGGAGTACGGGCAGAACGCGTGGGTGGCCTCGACCAGTTCCCGGCCGCGCTCGCCCGCGAGGGTGTCCGGCAGCTCGACGCGCAGCACGACGGCGAGGCCGAAGCCGGTGTCGTCCTTGCCGAGGGAGACCTCGGCGGTGACCGACACCTCCGCGGTGTCGATCTTCAGCTCCCGGCCGACCTGCGCCATCGCGCTGGCGAAGCAGGCGGCGTACCCGGCGGCGAAGAGCTGTTCGGGGTTGGTGCCCGCGCCGCTGCCGCCGAGCGCGGGCGGCATGGCCAGCGCGAGGTCGAGCCGGCCGTCGGAGCTGACGGCGCGGCCGTCCCGGCCGTTGGCGGTGGCGGCGGCGGTGTAGAGCGCGTCCATGAGTGTCCCTCCGGTTCCGGCGGCCGCGTCCCGGCCACCGGAGAGAACAATGACACACAGCTAAGTTGCGCACAACTCAATGACACGCCATTCAATGCCCCGGCGGCTAACCTGGGGACATGGCCGCCTCCCCCAGCCCCTCCGGGTCCCCCGACTCCCCGCTCTCCGACGCCGAGCTGCTCCGCCTCGACCACCAGGTCTGCTTCTCGCTGCACGCCGCCTCGCGCGCCTTCGGCGCGGCCTACCGGGACGCCCTCAAGGACCTCGGGCTGACCTATCCGCAGTACCTGGTGATGCTCGTGCTGTGGGAGGACGGACCGCTCCCCGTCAAGTCCATCGGCGAGCGGCTGCGCCTCGACTCCGGCACCCTCTCCCCGCTCCTCAAGCGCCTGGAGGCGGCGGGCCTGGTGCGCCGGGTACGCAGCGCGGAGGACGAGCGGTCGGTCGGTGTCCACCTCACCGACGCCGGCGCCGCGCTGCGCGAGCGGGCGCTGCCGGTGCCCCGCCGGATGCTCGCCGCCACCGGCCTGGACCTGGCGGAACTGCGCACGCTGCGCGCCCTGTTGAGCCGGGTGACCCGGACCCTCGACGAGGCGTGAGCCGCCCGGCCCGGCCGCCGCACCCACCCCGATCCGGCCACGCCCCGTACCCTCCCGTCGCCCCGCGCCGTTAGACGGGGCGAGTGCCTTCCGCGCCGTGCGGGCAGGGGCGCGCACCGCGCGTGCGCCCCCTGCGTCGCCCCTCACCCCATCGAGCGAACGGCGTTGGGGAGTCTTCCGGACGAAGACGTATAAAGGGTGCCGCCGAACCAGCCGGAGCCGCCGGCGAGCCCCGCCAGGACGCGGTTGGCAACAGCGCCTACGAAAGCGGAGGAGTGCCACGTGAACGCGGCAGAAGTCGTCAACACCCTGCTGGTCCAGCGATTCGGGGTCGACCCGGTCGATGTCAGCGCCGAGACCTCGCTGCAGCATCTGCGGATGGACTCGCTCGCCCTGGAGGAGCTGCGGCTGCTCATCGAGGACCGTCTCGACGTCGACCTCGACGAGGTCACGCTCACCTCCCGGGACACCGTGGGAGCGCTGGTGGCGGCCGTCGACGGCAAAGTCGCCGCGTGACGGCCCGCACGCCGTTCGCCGCGGCCGTGACGGGCGTGGGGCTGATCACCGCGGCGGGCGTCGGCGCCAAGGCCACCTGGCACACCATCACCGGCGAGACCACCCCGGTCGGCGTCCGCCACCGCCCCGAACTCACCGATCTGCCCTGCGACTTCACCTACGGCGTCGACGATCTCGACACCACCGAGGTGCTGGGCGTCGCCACCCAGCGGCTGATGGACCGCTTCGCCCAGCTCGCGGTGATCGCCGCCCGGGAGGCGATGGCCGACGCCGGTCTCGACCCCGAGAGCTGGGACGGCACCCGCGTCGCCGTCGTCATCGGCTCGGCCCACGGCGGGCTGCCGTTCTACGACGAGCAGCACACCGCGCTGCTGGAGCGCGGCGCCCGCCGGGTCTCCCCCAAGCTCGCGCCGCTCGCCGTCGTCAACAGCGCGGCCAGCAGCGTCGCGATGGACCTCGGCGCCCGGGGCCCCAGCCTGGGCGTGGCCACCGCCTGCTCCTCGGGCACCGTCGCGCTGGGCACCGCCCATCAGCTGCTGCGCTCGGGCGCCTGCGACATCGCCGTCGCGGGCGGCGCCGAATCGGTCTGCTCCCGGCTGCTGATCGCCAGCGCCTGCCAGATGAAGGCCGTCTCCACCCGCCGCGACGACCCGGCGGCCGCCTGCCGCCCGTTCGACGCCGACCGGGACGGATTCGTCATCGGCGAGGGCGCCGGGCTCCTCGTCCTGGAGCGCCCCGAGCACGCCCGGGCCCGCGGGGCGACGGTCCGTGCCCACGTCGCGGGGTACGGCGCCTCCAGCGACGCCTACGCCGCGGTCGCCCCCGACCCCGAGGGCCGCGGCATCGAACGCGCGCTGCGCACCGCGCTCGCGGACGCCGGGGTCGGCCCGCGGGACATCGGCCATGTCAACGCACACGGCACCTCCACCGTCGTCAACGACCGGATCGAGGCGGCGGCGCTCCGCCGGGTCCTGGGCGAGGACGCGCTGGTCACCTCCACCAAGGCGATGACCGGGCACACCCTGGGGGCGGCGGGCGGCATCGAGACCGCGCTCACCGTCCTCGCGCTGGAGTCCCAGCTGGTCCCGCCGACCGCCAATCTGGACACGCCCGATCCCCGGATCCCCCTGGAGATCGTGCGCAGCGCGGCCCGGCCCGCGCCCTTCGACTGGGCGGCGAAGACGTCGCTCGGCTTCGGCGGCCACAACGCCGCACTCATCCTGACCCGCGCCTGACGCGCGCCGCCCCCGCGGATCTCCCGAGAAGGAAACGTCATGTCCGAGGAAACGATCCGCTCCCTGTCGGTGGGCGGGGTGTCCTACACCTACCGGCTGCTGCACCATCCGGACGGTGTCACCGAACCCGTCATGGTGCTGGGCGGGGCCCTGCAGGGCATGTTCGGGTGGCCGCAGATGGAAGAACGGCTCAGGCCCGTGGCCGATGTGATCACCGCCGATCTGCCCGGTATGGGCACCGCCGAACCGCTGCCGCCGGGCCCCGCCACCGAGCTGCTGTGCCGCGCGATCGAGCACATCCTCGACGATCTCGGGGTGGCACGGGTCAACCTCTTCGGCTTCTCCTACGGCGCCGGCCTCGCCTTCGGCTGCGCCCGGCGCTTCCCCGCCCGTATCGCACGGCTGGCGCTGGGCGGGGTCCCGTGCCAGATCAGCGACGAGCAGTGCGCCCACTGGGAGCGGGCCGCCGAGGAGCTGCGGCGGGGCGCGGTGGACGCCTTCGCGACGCGCGCCACGGACGGTCTGCTCTGCCTGGACGAGGGGCGGTACGTGACCCGGCGGCGGCTGGCCTACCGCTATGTACGGCGATCGATGCTGCATGCGGCCCGTACCTCCCCGCATGCGCTGGACTCGCTGGTGCGGGCGGTGACCGACCGCCCGGACTTCTCCGGCGGGCTCACCGGCGTGCCGACCCTGGTGTTCAGCGGCGCCCACGACACCGTGACCACCCCGGCCCAGCAACGGCGGTTCGCCGCCACCCTCGACGGCAGCCGTTTCCTGGTGATCCCGGACACCGACCACTGGGTCGTTCTGGAGCGCCCGCAGGCCGTCGCCGACCTCACCGCCCGCTTCTTCACCGACCGCCCGCTCTCCTCGGCCCCGGCGCTGGCACCGGTCGCCCGCGACGACGAGCCGACGGACGGCGCGGCGGCGTACGCCTGAGCCGGTACGGCTCCGGGGGGGGGGGGGGGGGGGAGGGGAAAAACCTCCCCCCCCCCCCCCCCCCACACCACCCCACCCCCCCCCCCCCCCCCCGGGCCCGGACCCGGTAGGAAGGGCCCATGGCTTCTCTCCCGGAGTACGGACCCGAAGGCCCGATCCGCGCGGTGGCGGCGAGGCCGCCGGTGCCGGTCGCCGGGGTGCTCCTCGACTTCTCCGGGACCCTCTTCCAGATGGCGCCGTACGCCGACCGCATCCGGGCGGCCGTCCCCTTCGCCGTCGACGACGCCACGATGGACGCCTGGCTGACCGCCCTGGCGACGGGGCTGACCGACCCCGGGGTGCGCGCCGCGCAGCATGCCCGCGACACCTCCGCCCGGGCCCACCGGCACGCCTTCACCACCTGGTACGCGTCGGTGCCCGCGCTCGCGCCGTATGCGGAGGCGCTGTACGAGCAGCTGCGGACGCCGGAGCACTGGCTGCCGTACGCGGACAGCGCGCGGACCCTCGCGGCGCTGGCGGAGCGCGGGATCGCGGTCGGGGTGGTGAGCGATGTGGGCTGGGATCTGCGGCCGACCTTCGCCCACCACGGGCTCGCGGAGCATGTCGGGGCCTGGGTGCACTCCTTCGAGCACCACACCGAGAAGCCCGATCCGGCCCTCTTCCAGCACGCCTGCACGCTGCTCGGGCCGGCTCCCGGGCAGGCGTTGATGGTCGGCGATCACCCCGCCAAGGACGGCGGCGGTGCGCTCGCCGGGCTGCGCTCCTACGTCCTGCCGAGCGGTGCGGCGCCGGGCGGTATCCGCGGGCTGGACGCGGTGCTGCGCCTGGTGGCGGCGGGCCCGGCCGTCTGAGCCGCGCCGCCCTCTCTTTTCCTTGTGGCGCAGGCCACTTCGGCGCCCTTCCGCGCCGCTTCGCACCCCTGTTTTCGGCCGCCGCGGAGTGAGGGCAGGCACAGGGCGTACGTCACGTACGAGGGCGTCTAGTCGCGGCGGACCCCGTGATAACCCGGGAAAACTCGGTTCATTCCGGACATTTCACCGCAACTCACTATCAACGGTAGTACGTCACACCATTGCCACCGATTCAGGGCCGCGCTAACCATGGATCCAGCAAGCGCCGAGAACGTGCCGGTGAACTCCTCGCCCTGGTGAGTGAGCGCGGCCAGACCCTCGGTTCCACGCGCCGCCGAAGGCCGCATCCCGCACCAGCCCCTGAGAAGAGGTCACCCCCGCATGTCCCGTTTCACCCTGATCCGCAACGCCCGCATCACCCGCACCCAGAAGGTCGCCACCGTCGTGCTGGCCGCCGCCGGCGCCACCACCGCGCTGACCATGACGGCCACCCCGAGCCAGGCCGCGTCCGCCACCGCCGCGCACGCCCCGGCCGCGGTCAAGCCCGTGAGCGCCAACGGTCTGCCCCAGACCGGCGCCGCCAAGAGCGCCGAGACCACCTCGGCCACGGCGTCCGCCGCGGGGCAGCTGAAGGTCACCGCGGTCGCGAAGCAGGGCGACGCCGCCAAGCAGGCCGCCACCCGCTCCGCCGAGAGCGAGACCTCGAAGTCGTACGGGAACAACCTGGACGGCTGGATCCGTCAGTCGCTCGACATCATGAAGGACAAGGGCATACCCGGCTCCTACGAGGGTCTGCACCGCAACATCATGCGCGAGTCCTCCGGCAACCCCGACGCCGTCAACGGCTGGGACGTCAACGCCGTCAACGGCATTCCGTCCAAGGGTCTGCTCCAGGTGATCCAGCCCACCTTCGACTCGTACCACGTCAAGGGCACCGCCGATAAGCTCACCGACCCGGTCGCCAACATCACGGCCGCGGCCAACTACGCCGCCGACCGCTACGGCTCGATCGACAACGTCGACTCCGCCTACTGAGGCAGGAGATGACGGCCGTCACCCCTGACGGCGGCCTCATCGGGCGACCGGCCACCGGTCGGCCGTGACCACAGACGAGGGCCCTGTCCGCTTCCCGCGGGCAGGGCCCTCGTCGTCGTGCGCGGACCCCTACCGGTCGGCGCCGCCGCCCAGCGGCTGGAGACCGAAGAGGGCCCCGACGATCTGGCCGACGACCTCCAGGCCGGCTTTCTCCTTCGGGGTGAGGTCGTGGTCGTCGGCGGGTGCCGCGACGGCCGGACCGGCGGCCAGGGCGCCCGCGGCGCAGAGAGCGGCGACCAGGACGGTCAGACGACGGAACATAGGCGCTTCCTTACGGTGCGAGGGCCGGAACAGGTCTCAGCCTCCGCGAGCCGCGCACCCCGGCCGCCGCGACAGCCCGGACGCTGCGGCGAACGGCCCATGGACTGTGCCGCAACGGGCGCCCCGCACGGCCCCGACGCGGGACAACCGGGCCCGCATCCCGCCCGGATCCGGGCCCGTTCCGGGCGTGACCCGGGCAACACACCAGGCCCCTCACGAGGGGGTGCCAGGTGATGCCGGGCACAGGACGCACGTCACCTACGAGGGCCGGTAGTGCCGCCACAACCCCGTCGACACGGGATAAAAAGCCCGCAACATCGGACATATCGACCTATCTCACTACGAGGGGTAGTACGTCACATCATTGCCACCGCTACGGGACAGCGCTAACCATGAATCCCGTAAGCGCCGAGAACGTGCCGACGGACTCCTCCCGCCAGGTGAGCGAGCACGGCCTGACCCTCGGTTCCACGCGCCGCCACAGGCCGCTCCCCCGCATCCCGCACTCGGAAGAGGTCACCACCGCATGTCCCGTTTCACCCTGCTCCGCAACGCCCGCATCACCCGCACCCACAAGGTCGCCGTCGCCGTGCTGGCCGCCGCGGGCGCCACCGGCGCCCTGACCGCCACCGCGGCCCCGAGCGACGCCCAGCCCGCCGCCGCGCACGCCCCGACCACGGTCAAGCCCGTGAGCGCCAACGGTCTGCCGAAGATGGTGACCGGCGAGGCGACGACCGGCGAGGCCAAGACCGCGGACGTCTCCGCTTCGGTGGCCGACGGTCTGAAGGTCACCGCGGTGGCGAAGCAGGACCGGGCCGCCCAGGACGCCGCGAACCGCTCCATGGAACGCGCCTCCCTCGCCCCGAAGGCCGCCCCCAAGGCCGCGCCGAAGTCGTACGCGAACAACCTCGACGGCTGGATCCGCCAGTCCCTCGACATCATGAAGAACAAGGGCATACCCGGCTCCTACGAGGGTCTGCACCGCAACATCATGCGTGAGTCCTCCGGCAACCCCAACGCCGTCAACGACTGGGACATCAACGCCGTCAACGGCATTCCGTCCAAGGGTCTGCTCCAGGTGATCCAGCCCACCTTCGACACGTACCACGTCAAGGGCACCGCCCATGAGCTGACCGACCCGGTCGCCAACATCACCGCCGCGGCCAACTACGCCGCCCACCGCTACGGCTCGATCGACAACGTCAACTCCGCCTACTGACACGGAGTGACACCGCGCTGACGGGCGCACACTCCGGCACCACGCCGGATGTGCGCCACCGAGACCGCGGACCGGGGCGACTGGCGCGTGCGCCTCGTCCGCAGCCCGCAGCGGGCCCCGTTCATCGGGGCCCGCTGCGGCGTTTGCACACCACGGTGCCTGAACTGTGGCGACACGCCGTCAGATGCGTCCGACCGGGTGAGAACGACCGGCTGAACGGCGGACTGACAGGCCATCGGGTCTTCGACGTGTACGGATTAGCGTATACGTCTTTTTATCGGCAGATATGTTCCATGTTTCGCATCCGCCGATCACGACCTCACCGATGGCTTTCGGAGGCACTCGATGCCCTTGCGCAGTTCCGGTCCCGCCCGCCGTGCGATCCCCGTCACGGCCGGAACCCTTATCGTCCTCACCGCGCTCGCCCTGCCGCTCGCGCTGCCCACCGCCGCGGTGGCCGCCACCGGGAACGGCCGGGAGCCCGCCCACCCCGAGCAGGACTGGATGGGCTCCACCATCGCCGCCCACGAGGGGGGCGAACGGGCCGGCGGCAAGGACACGGACGACCCGGAGACGACGGAGTCCGGCGCGGCCTCGTCGGTCAACGGCGTCGACGTCTCCAGCCACAACGGCAACGTCGGCTGGTCCGCCCTGGAGCAGAGCGGGGTGCGTTTCGCCTACGTGAAGGCGACCGAGGGAACGACCTACAAGAACCCGTACTTCACCCAGCAGTACAAGGGGTCGTACGACGCGGGGATCATCCACGGCGCGTACCACTTCGCGCTGCCCGACCACTCCAGCGGCGCTTCGCAGGCGAAGTACTTCGCGAAGGAGGGCGGCGCCTGGTCGAAGGACGGCAAGACGCTGCCCGGGGCGCTGGACATGGAGTACAACCCCTACGGGTCGACCTGCTACGGCAAGTCGGAGTCCGCGATGATCGACTGGATCGCGGACTTCCTGAAGACGTACCGCGCCGAGACCAAGCGGGACGCCGTCCTCTACACCTCCACCAACTGGTGGAAGCAGTGCACCGGCAACTCCAAGAAGTTCGGGAAGACCAACCCGCTGTGGGTTCCCCGTTACGGCTCGTCCGTGGGTGAGCTGCCGGCGGGCTGGAGCTTCCACACCATCTGGCAGTACACCTCCAGCGGGCAGACGGTCGGTGACCGCAACCGCTTCAACGGCTCCTTCAGCCGGCTGCAGGCACTCGCCAACGGCTGACGCCGCCCCGAACGACGGCCGGTCCCCGGCGCCCGATGCGGCGCCGGGGACCGGCCGTTCGGCGTGCGGCGGCCCGCACCGGGCGGCCCCGGCACCGCCATCCGGCCACCGCTCCCGGTCTCCGCCGCGCCGCGGTGTTTCTCCGTCCTCGATACGGGCCAGGGTGCGGTCATGGGATCCGCGGTCCGGCCCCGTCCGGCCGCGTCCGCCGGTTCGTCCGACCCGCAGGAGCCGCCATGCCCGAGCAGGAGACCGATCGCCGCCCGCCGCGTTTCGGCGTCAACTACACGCCGTCGCAGGGGTGGTTCCACCACTGGCTCGACTTCGACCTGGACGCGGTGCGGGCCGACCTGGACGCCGTCGCGGGCCTCGGCCTCGACCACGTACGCGTCTTCCCGCTGTGGCCGCTGTTCCAGCCCAACCGGACGCTGATCCGGCCGCGCGCCGTGGAGCAGCTGGTGGCGCTGGCGGACGCGGCCGCCGAGCGGGGTCTGGACGTCGCCGTCGACGGCCTCCAGGGGCATCTGTCGAGCTTCGACTTCCTGCCCGCCTGGACGCGGACCTGGCACCGCCGGAGCCTGTTCACCGATCCGGAGGTGCTCGCCGGGCAGCAGGAGTACCTGCGGACGCTGGCCGCCGCCCTCGCCGATCGGCCGGCGTTCCTCGGGATGACGGTCGGCAACGAGTTCAACCAGTTCGCGGACGGTCCGCACCCCGATCCGGACCGGATCGACGCGGCGCAGGCCGGGGCGTGGCTGGAGCTGATGCTGGCCGCGTGTGAGCGCGGGGCGCCGGGGCGGCTGCATCTGCACGCCGCCTACGACGCCGCCTGGTATCAGGACGGTCACCCCTTCACGCCCGCGCACGCCGCCCGGCTGGGCGCGGTGACGGCGGTGCACTCCTGGGTGTTCAACGGGACGGCGCAGCGCCACGGCGCCACGGGTGCCGCGACGGAGCGGCACGCCGCGTATCTGATCGAGTTGTCGAAGGCGTGGGCCGACGATCCGCACCGTCCGGTGTGGCTCCAGGAGGTGGGCGCCCCGGCGCCGCACATCCCGCCGGACGGCACCGCCCGTTTCACCGCGGCCACCGTCGACGCCGCGCTGGACTGCACGGACGTGTGGGGCGTGACGTGGTGGTGTTCGCACGATGTGGACCGGGCGCTGGCGGACTTCCCGGAGCTGGAGTACGGGTTGGGGCTGTTCACCACCGACGGGACGGCCAAACCGGCGGCGCACGCCCTCGCCGAGCGGGCCGCCGCCCGGCCGCCCCGCCCCGCGCCGCGCACCACCGCGCTCGTCGTCGACGTGGGCGCCCCGGAGACGGCTCCGCACCGGTCGGTGTGCGCCCCGGGCGGGCCGGTCTTCGAGGCGTGGGCCCGGCTGGCGGCCGACGGGGTCCGGCCCGCGCTCGTACTGGACCGGCACACCGGCGGTGCGGGCCTTGCCGCGGCCCGCGGCATCACGGAGCTGGTGACGCCGGACGAGGTGCTCGGCGGCGCCGCCGCCCGGCGTCCCGGCTGATCACCGGCCGCCCGCTCCCCGTCCTGTCACCGCAGCTCACCACAGGTATCTCAACGTTACGGAGCACACCTCATGCACGACGACCGTGCCCTGACCGAAGCCCGGCTCGCCCGGGTCCTCGCCGATCGCATCCGGCCCGCGCTCCATCCCGTATCCGTACCGCTGGAGGTCTCCGCCTGGGTCGCCCCGGGGGAGCCGGTTCCGGTGGCGGAGGGGATCGCGGCGCCGCACTCCCCCGTGGCCGTCGGGGACGCCTGGGGCGCGCCCTGGGGAACGACATGGTTCAAGGTGACCGGTGAGGTGCCCCGGGAGTGGGCGGGGCGGACCGTGGAGGCGGTGCTCGACCTCGGGTTCGACGAGCGGCAGCCGGGCTTCCAGTGCGAGGCGCTGGTCCACACGCCGGACGGCGCGCCCGTCAAGGGCCTCAGCCCGCGCAACCAGTGGGTGCGGGTCGGCGCCCCGGTGCGCGGCGGCGAGCGCGTGGAGTGGCATCTGGAGGCGGCGTCGAACCCGGTGATCATGGGCGATCCGCCGTTCCGGCCGACGCCGCTGGGCGACCCGGAGACCGCGGGCGACGCACCGCTGTACCGGCTGGCGCGGATGGATCTGGCCGTGTTCGACCAGGCGGTGTGGGAGCTGATCCAGGACTTGGAGGTGCTGGGCGAGCTGATGGCCGAGCTGCCGGTGGAGGCGGGGCGCCGCTGGGAGATCCTGCGGGCGGTCGGCCGGGCGCTGGACGCGGTGGACCTCCAGGACGTGAACGGTACGGCGACGGCCGCGCGGGAGCGGCTGCGGGAGGTGCTGGCGGCGCCGGCGGGGGCGTCGGCGCACCGGATCAGCGCGGTGGGGCATGCGCACATCGACTCGGCGTGGCTGTGGCCGCTGCGGGAGACGGTGCGGAAGGTGGCGCGTACCGCGTCGAACATGACGGCGCTGCTGGCGGACGAGCCGGAGTTCGTGTTCGCGATGAGCCAGGCGCAGCAGTACGCCTGGCTCAAGGAGCACCGGCCCGCGGTGTACGCGAAGGTCAAGGAGGCGGTGGCGGCGGGCCGGTTCGTCCCGGCGGGCGGGATGTGGGTGGAGTCGGACACCAACATGCCCGGGTCGGAGGCGATGGCGCGGCAGTTCGTGCACGGGCGGCGGTTCTTCCTGGAGGAGTTCGGCGTCGAGAACGACGAGGTGTGGCTGCCGGACACGTTCGGGTTCGCCGCGGGGCTGCCGCAGATCATCAAGGCGGCGGGCGCCCGCTGGCTGCTGACGCAGAAGATCTCCTGGAGCCGGACGAACTCCTTCCCGCACCACACCTTCCGCTGGGAGGGCATCGACGGCACCCGGATCTTCACCCACTTCCCGCCGGTCGACACGTACAACTGCGAGATGTCCGGGGCGCAGCTGGCGCACGCGGCGCGGAACTTCAAGGAGAAGGGGGCGGCGAGGCGGTCGCTGGCGCCGACCGGGTGGGGTGACGGCGGGGGCGGCACCACCCGGGAGATGGTCGCCAAGGCGCGGCGGGTGCGGGATCTGGACGGTTCGCCGGTGGTGGTGTGGGAGAAGCCGGCGGACTTCTTCGCGGCGGCGGAGGCGGAGTATCCCGAGGCGCCGGTCTGGGTGGGTGAGCTGTATCTGGAGCTGCACCGCGGGACGCTGACCAGCCAGGCGCGCACCAAGCGCGGCAACCGCCGCAGCGAGCAGTTGCTGCGGGAGGCGGAACTGTGGTCGGCGACCGCGGCGGTGACGGCCGGTCATCCGTATCCGTACGCGGCGCTGGACCGGTTGTGGAAGACGGTGCTGCTGCACCAGTTCCACGACATCCTGCCCGGTTCGTCGATCGCCTGGGTGCACCGGGAGGCGGCGCGGACGTATGCGGCGGTCGCGGCGGAGCTGGAGGAGATCGTCGCGGAGGCGCTGGCGGCGCTGGCCGGGGACGGGGAGCGGGAGCTGACGGCGAACGCGGCGCCGCACGCCCGTTCCCAGGTCGCTGCCGGCGGGCTGGCCCCGGCGGTGTCCGAGGGCGGTCCGGTGGCCGCCGAGCCGCGCGAGGGCGGCGGGTTCGTGCTGGTCAACGGCGTGCTGCGGGCGGAGGTCGACGGTCGGGGGCTGCTGGTGTCGGTGTACGACCTGGCGGCGGAGCGGGAGTGCGTGGCGCCGGGCGGCGCCGCCAATCTGCTCCAGCTGCACCCGGACTTCCCGAACATGTGGGACGCGTGGGATGTGGACGCGTTCTACCGGAACACCGTCACCGAGCTGACCGACGCGGACGAGGTGGTGCTCGCGGCGGTGTCGGACGAGGCGGCTACAGTGCAGGTCACGCGGCGGTTCGGGGCCTCCCGTGTGGTGCAGACGGTGACGCTCGCCCGGGGCACGGGCCGGGTCGATCTGGCGGCGGAGGTCGACTGGCACGAGACGGAGAAGTTCCTCAAGGCGGCCTTCCCGCTGGATCTGCACACCGACCGGTACGCGGCGGAGACCCAGTTCGGGCATCTGTACCGGCCCACGCACACCAACACCAGCTGGGACGCGGCGAAGTTCGAGGCGTGTGCGCACCGCTTCGTCCATCTCGCGGAGCCCGGCTGGGGTGTGGCGCTGGTGAACGATGCGACGTACGGGCACGACGTGACCCGCACCGTGCGGGAGGCGCCCGGCGAGGCGGGCACCACGACCACGGTGCGGCTCTCCCTGCTGCGCGCCCCGCGCTTCCCGGACCCGGAGACCGACCACGGGGTGCACCGCTTCGGGTACGCGCTGGTGCCCGGCGCGGACATCGGCGGTGCGGTGCGCGAGGGCCACCGCATCAATCTGCCGGAGCGGCGGGTGACGGGTGCGGGCCCGGTGGCGCCGCTGGTCTCGGTCGCCGAGGAGTCGGTGGTGGTGACGGCGGTGAAGCTGGCGGACGACGGCAGCGGCGATGTGGTGGTGCGGCTGCACGAGGCGCACGGTGCGCGCACCACCGCGACGCTCACCCCGTCGTTCGCGCCGTCGGGGGTGGTCGCCACCGACCTGCTGGAGCGCCCTCTGGCCGACGGCCCGCGTCCGGTGCGGGACGGCGCCGCGGTGCGGCTGGCGCTGCGGCCGTTCCAGCTGGTCACGCTGCGGCTGACGCGGGCGGCGGGGTGAGCGTACGGGCAGGGCGGTGGGCGTTCGGGCGCCGCGGTGTCACGGTGGGTGGCCGTCGTCCGGGGATGCGGCGGGCTCGTCCTCCTCGGGGTAGCCGTCGTGGCCCGGGTCGAGGTCGAGCATGTCCAGCAGCAGGGACAGCTCCCCCGCGTCCCGGGCCCGGCCGGCCAGCGCGGACCGGGCCCGCCGACGCTCCTCGTCGCGGCTGATGCGGCGGGGCGCGGGCCCGTCGGGCGTGCGGTGTTCATCGGTCACCGGTGCATTCTGGGCCGGTGCCCGGGCGGCGCGCCCGCCGGACGGGCCGCCGCTGCGCCGCCCAGGCCGTATCCGTGGCCCGGCCGGGTGACGGCGGCGTGGACCGGCGACGCGGGCCGCGGGGATGCGGGGCGCCGGGGCGGGGGCGATGCTGGAGCCGACGGGGATCGTCGTGAGGGAGGATGACCCATGTCCATGCTCGACAAGCTCAAGTCCATGCTCAAGGGCCACGAGACACAGACCGGCAAGGGCATCGACAAGGCCGGCGACTACGTCGACGAGCGGACCCAGGGGAAGTACAGCGGCCAGGTCGACAAGGGCCGGGACCGCCTGAAGGACGAGTTCGGCGGGGGCGACAAGGGCCAGCCGCCGCAGTCCTGACCCCCCGGGCCGCGCCCGCCACCGTGGTCCGCCCTTTCCGTGGCCCCGCGCGGGCGCGCCCCGGCGCTCCCGGACGGGGCCACCGGCCGGCCCGGGACCGGCCGGGACCGGGCGTCACGCCCCGGTGATCTCCAGGCCCCGCAGCGGGCCGGGGTCCAGCACGGCGCCGCCCGCGGCGAGCGCGCGCGGGAGGTCGGCGGCGGTGACTCCGGCCAGATACAGGGCCGCCTCCTCGCCCTCGGCGGCATGGCCGCGCTTGCGGCGGCGGACCTCGATGGCCTCGACCGTCACCTCGCGCGGCCCCGCGGGCAGCGGCAGCAGGCCCCGCTGCCCGGTCCGTATCGCCCCGGAGACCACCTGCCCGGTGAAGACCACCCCGCGCGTCGGTACGACGAAGACATCCGCGACGGTGAAGCGGAACGGCCCTGCGACCGGCGGCGGTTCGGCGCCGCCACGCCTGCTGAAGATCCCCATGCCCGCCATCCTCGCACGCCCGTACGACAACGATCCGGGTTATCCACAACGGTGCAGGTGGGCTGCCTCTTCCGAGCCGATGACGACGCTGTCCGCCGCCTTGGCGCGCGATGTTCGGCGGGCCGGGCGATGCCGTGGCTCCAGAAGATCCTCAACGACCGGGAGCCATGAGCCGGACACACGACGGCGCCCGCCCCGGACGTGCGGGGCGGGCGCCGTGGTGGGCCGTGATCAGACGGCGACGCGGATCTTCTCCGCCTGGGGGCCCTTCTGGCCCTGGGTGATCTCGAACGTCACCTTCTGGCCCTCCTGGAGCTCCCGGAAGCCCTGGGCGTCGATGTTCGAGTAGTGCGCGAAGACGTCGGCGCCGCCGCCGTCCTGCGCGATGAAGCCGAAGCCCTTCTCCGAGTTGAACCACTTCACGGTTCCGCTGGCCATATCCGTCTCCTTCGTTCAAGGGGCTCGTATCGGCTTCCGCGCGGTGCGGCAGCCGGAGGTGATCGCCCTGGTCCGGAGAGGTATCGCACAGAAAGAACGCCCGTGAAGGCGACACGGGCGTCCGGCACTTCGGAACCACGACAGCTGATCGGGACGCTACACCGAGTGCTGCCCGGCAGTCATCACCACCGTGGCAGTCGCGTCACGGGTCCCCTGCCGGAACGCGCCCTCGGTCCACCGAATCCCCGACCGGTCGTACGTCCGTACGGGGCCCGGCCGGGGCGGCGAATCAGCCCTGCCGGCGGCGGAGCACGACCACCGTGGAGCCGGTGACCAGCACCGCTCCCGCGGCGATGAACCACCACACGCCCGGTCCGGAGCCGTCCGGCGTACCGGCGTCGCGGCCCAGCGCGGCGGCGCGCAGTACGGCCGCCCGGTCGGTGGCGCGGCGTCGGTCCCCGCGGTCGGCGGCGGGCTGGTGGGAGGCCGGTGCGTCGGTGTCCGGTTCCGAGGGGGCCGAGGGCAGCGGCCCCACGCGGTCCGGCAGGATCGCGACCGGCTCGATGTCGGGTGCGGCGTCGAAGCCCCAGTCCAGGAGCGAGCGGGCCTCCTCGTAGACCGCGTTGTTCTTGCCGGACTGCGGGTTCATGACGGTGACGAGCAGGGTCCGGCCGTCGTGGCGGGCGGCGGCGACGAGTGTGTTGCCCGCCTGCGAGGTGTAGCCGTTCTTGACGCCGATGAGGCCGGGGTAGGGCTCCACCCCGTGCGAGCCGACCAGCAGCCGGTTGGTGTTCTGGATGCCGAACGAGTCCGGGCCGCCCGACTCGGGGAACTCCGCCTCCTTGGTGCTCGCGAAGCGGGCGAAGTCCTTGTTGGTGAGCCCGGTCTTGGCGAAGAGCGTGAGGTCGTAGGCGGAGGAGTGCTGGCCGGGCGTGTCGTAGCCGTCCGCCGACTCGACATCGGTGTCCCGGGCGCCGAGGCGGTCGGCCATCGCCCGCATGTCGTCCAAGGTCGCCTCCCAGCCGCCGTTCATCGCGGCCAGGGTGCGCACCGCGTCGCTGCCGGAGCTGAGGAAGACGCCACGCCACAGGTCGGCGACGGTGTAGCGGAGGTCTTCCTTGATGCCGACGAGGGAGCTGCCGGGACTGATGCCCGACAGGTCGTCCTCGGAGACGGTGTGCACGGTCTCCTGACCGAATTTCGGCAGCACGGTGACGGCGAAGAGGGTCTTGAGGGTGGAGGCGGGCGGGAGTTCGCGGTGGGCGTCCTTGGCGGCGAGCACCCGGCCGTCGTCGGCGTCGGTGACCATCCAGGACAGGGCGGAGACATCGGGAGGTTCGTCGACGTCGGGTGCGGTGCGCACCTGGACGCCAGGGCGGTCGAGGCGGGCGGCGGCGGAGGTGGCCGGGGCGTCACCGGCCACCAGGGGGCCGTCCCCCGGGGAGCCGGCGGCTGCGGCCGGGAGGGCGGTGACGGCGACGGTCGCGGCGCAAACGGCCGCGGCGGTCCCGGCTTTGACGGTGGGCCATTTCGCTGACGACATGGGGCCACGCTAGGAACGGCCCCGGGCGCGTCGCCGTCTGGAGTGCTCCATACGGTTCATCACCACGACCCGGCACGGCGTGTCGGGTCGACGTGGCGGTCCGGGCCGGGTCGACGCGCGTCGACCCGGCCCGGATCAGGTCACCAGATCTCGTTGACCCACTCGGGGTGGTCGATGAACGGGTTCCTGTTGTGCTGGTACTTGTCGAAGATCACCTGGTTGCGGTGCTGCTCGAAGGCGTCGGGCGGGTCGGCCTGGCTCCACGCCTTGAGGACGGAGAGCTTCCCGATGTTCGGGGCCGAGCCGTTGTCGACCTTGTCGTTGGGCTCCAGGTCGGGGAAGCCGTCGTCGCCGTCGTAGCGGACGGCCATGTAGAGGATCATCCGGGCGACGTCGCCCTTGACCGCGTCGCGTGGCTCGAAGGAGTCGTTGTCGGTGAAGCTGCCGGGCGCCTCGGGGACCGGGGAGCCGCCGTTGTCGAAGTCCTTGTTGCCGCGGTCGCTGTTGACGGAGACGTCCTCGGGCCGCAGGTGGTGCAGGTCGGTGCCGGGGCCGGTGGAGGTACCGAAGTCGCCGTGGGACTTGGCCCAGACGTGCTCGCGGTTCCAGTCGTCCGGGTTCCCGCCGTTGGTGTCCTTGCCCTGGGAGCGGCCGGAGTAGAGGAGGATGACGTTGGACTTGTTGTTCGGGTCCTCGTCGGTGTCCTTGAGGGCGTCCCAGACCTGGCTGTAGGTGAGCTTGCCGGTCTGGGTGGACTTGATGATCTGGTGCAGGCTGGACTTCAGCTCCTGCCCGGTCTTGCCGATCGCGTCCTTGTAGTAGGTGTCGTCGTAGGCGGTGTGTGTCGCCCCGGGTACCGCCGGTCCGCCGGACACATGGGCGGCGGCCGGGTGGGGGGCGACGGGGGTGGCTGTCGCGGTGGCCGGGAGCTGGGTGGCCAGTGCGGCGGACGCGGCCACGGCGGCCACGGCGAGCGCGGTACGGCGGCGACCTCTACGGGTCGCACGGGTGATGTCCACGAAGGTGTCCTCTCCCCGAATGGTGGTACCGGGCCGCGAGTTGTGGGGGTGCGGCCGATACCGGCCGTTGGGTGTACGGCCGGTGGGCAGCCTTCCACCGCAACAAATCCCACAGTGTGAACACCAGGGGGGAGTTGTGTGCGCAGACCGTGAAGGGCGGTCCTTTCCTGCCGGACGGCCCCGATTGTCGGACGGCCGCACCGCCGTTTCCGCGCCACCGGCGGCCGCCTCCCGGACCGTGTGCCGTCCGGGAGGCGGCCGCCCGACGGCCGGTCAGGCGCGCCGCAGCCCCGGCAGCCCGCGCAGTTCGCCGACGCGCAGCAGCCGGGCCAGCGCCCAGAAGGCCGCCGCCATGGTGAGGCCGCCGGCCAGCAGGGTGAGGGCGGGCGCCCCGCTGCGGACGATGCCGGTGGCGGCGAGGTGGCCGAGGAGCGCGGCTGCCGCAGCGGCGGCGGCCAGTTTCCCGTAGGTGCGGCACAGGCGCCGCCCGTCGAGCCTGCCGTGGAGGCGGCGGCGCAGCCGGACGGCGGTGAGCAGCAGCCCGGCGGCGTAGGCGACGGCGTACGCGGCGGCCATGCCGGTCACCGCCCAGCGCGGCGGCAGCAGCAGATGGCAGGCGACGGCGAGGGCGATGTTGACGGCGGCGATCTGGGCGGCGGTCCAGAACGGCGTACGGGTGTCCTCGAAGGCGTAGAAGCCGCGGACCAGCAGGTACTGCGCGGAGAACGGGATCAGGCCGAGGCCCAGCGCCTGGAGCATGTGCCCGGCCGGGGCGGCGGAGGCGGCGTCGACCGCGCCGTGGGCGAAGAGGAGCTGGGCGGTCTGCGGACCGAAGGCGAGGAAGAAGAAGCCGGCCGGGACGATGACGACGCCGCTGGCGCGCAGCGCGCGGGAGAGGTCGCCGCGCAGATCGTCCAGGCGGTGTTCGGCCACCGCGCGGCTCATCCGCGGCAGCAGGGCGGTGACGAGCGAGACGGTGACGAGGGACTGCGGCAGCATCCAGATCGTCTGGGCGTAGGAGTACGCGGTGAACCCGACCCCGGCGGTGGGCAGTTCGCGGTCGGCGGCGCCCGCGAGGTGGGTGACGACGGTCATCACGGCGAGATTGGCGAGCACCAGGAGCAGGGTCCAGCGGGCGGCGGTCAGGCTCTTGCGGAGGCCGGCGCCGCGCCAGTCGAAGCGCGGGCGGAAGCGGAAGCCGGACGCCCGGACGAACGGGATGAGCGCCACGGCCTGGACGACGATGCCCGCGGTGGTGCCGATGCCGAGCAGCCGGACCTGACCCGCGGTGATGTCGGCGACCTCGCGGGGACCGGTCAGCAGGGCGACGTAGAGGCCGAATACGGCGATGAGGACGAGGTTGTTGAGGACCGGCGTCCACATCATCGCGCCGAACTTCTGCCGGGCGTTGAGGAGCTGCCCGAGGATGAAGTACAGGCCGTGGAAGAAGATCTGCGGCAGCAGGAAGCGGGCGAAGACGACGGTGAGGTCGAAGGCGGCGTGGTTCCCGGGGCCGTCGGACGCGTAGACCGCGACGATCTGCGGCGCCGCCCACACCGCGAGCACCGTACCGACCGCCAGCACGCTCAGCACCAGCGTGACCAGCCGCTGTTCGTGGGCGTGGCCGCCGTCCGGATGCTCGGCCCGGGCGCGTACCAGCTGCGGGACGAGGACGGAGTTGAGGGCGCCGCCGATGAGGAGGGTGTAGACGCTCATCGGGACGACATCGGCGGTGGTGTACGTGGTGGCGAGCAGGCCGGTGCCGAGGGCGGCGGCCTGGAGGGTCTGGCGGACCATGCCGGTGGCCCGGGAGACGGCGGTGCCCGCGGCCATCAGCGCCGAGGAGCGCAGCGCTCCGGTGGGTTTCGCCGCGGCGTGTCGGGGGCCTGCGGCGGGCGGCGGGCCGGCCGGGGCCTCGCCGGTGGGCGGTATCCGCAGCGGCAGGGTGTCGTCGGGTTTCTCCTGGGTCATGGGCGTCAACCTTTGCCGGGGCACCGCCGCGGCCGGGCGGATCATGCCCGTACGGGCACGGCCGGTACGCCCTGCGGGTCCGGTCCGGGCGGCCGACCATCGAGGTATGGCGGATTCCACGGGCCCCGGCCGCTCCCCCGGTGGTGCGCCGCCGGTGATCGCGCCGATGCTGGCGGTGCCGGGGCCGCTGCCCGTACCGGACGACGGCTGGGCGTTCGAGGTCAAATGGGACGGTGTGCGGTGCATCCTGGCCGTGACGAGCGACGGGTCCGTACGGCCGGTGTCGCGGGCCGGGAACGATCTGACGGCGGCCTACCCCGAACTGCTGGTCCCGGCGGACGGTGCGCGGGGGCACACGCTCGTCCTCGACGGTGAGGTGGTGGCCCCGGACGCGGCGGGGCGGCCGGACTTCGGGCGGTTGCAGCACCGGATGGGCGTGGCCGATGCGCGGCGGGCGGCCCGGCTGGCGCGTGAGACGCCCGTACGGCTGGTCCTCTTCGACGTGCTGTACCTCGACGGCCGCTCGCTGCTGGCACAGCCGTACCGGGAGCGGCGCCGGGTGCTGACCGGTCTGGAGCTGTCCGCACCGGCCTGGTCGGTGCCGGCGGCGCTGCCCGGGCACTCCGCCGAGGCGTGGGACGCGGTGGTGCGGGCGGGCCTTGAGGGCGTGGTCGCCAAGCGGCTGGATTCCCGGTACACGCCGGGGGCGCGGTCGGCGCACTGGCGGAAGACGAAGCGGGTGGAGACGCTGGATGTGGTCATCGGCGGCTGGACGCCGGGGCTCGGCGGGCTGCGGGGACTGCCGGGGGCGGTGCTGGTCGGCACCGATGCGCCCGAGGGGCTGCGGTTCGCGGGGTCGGTCGGGTCGGGGATGTCGCTGCGGGAGCGGCGGGAGCTGGCCGGATATCTGGAGGTGCTGGCCCGTGCGGAGTCACCGTTCGCCGGGCCGGTCGAGGCGGCGGGGGCCCGCTGGGTGGAGCCGCGGCTGATCGCCGAGGTGACGGCGTCGTCGTGGACGGAGGCCGGGCGGCTGCGGCATCCGGTGTGGCAGCGGCTGCGGCCGGATCTGACGCGGCTGGGCTGAGCATGGGCCGGTCAGACCGTACGGGGCAGCGGACGCGCGCGGTTGGGGTTGAGCAGCGGGGCGAAGACGTCGCCGTGGCGGGTGCGGCGCCCGGCGATCTCGCCGAAGAGGAAGGTGAGTTGGGCCGGGTCGGTGCAGGCGGCGACCTCGTCCCAGGTGACGGGTGTGGAGACGGTGGGCCTGGCGCGGGCCCGCAGGGTGTAGGCGCAGGCGGTGGTCTTGGCGGCGGCGTTCTGCGAGTAGTCGATGAAGACCTTGCCGGGGCGCAGCTCCTTGCGCATCTTCGCGGTGACCAGGTCCGGGAACGCGGCGGCGGCCTCGACGGCGAGGGCGCGGGCGTAGGCGGTGGCGTCGTCGGAGGGGGCGGGTTCGATGGGGGCGAGCAGGTGGAGCCCCTTGGAGCCGCTGGTCTTGACGCAGGCGTACAGCCCGTCGGCGGCCAGCCGCTCACGCAGCCAGAGGGCGACGGCGCAGCATTCGACGAGGGTGGCGGGGGCTCCGGGGTCGAGGTCGAGGACGAGGCGGTCGGCGGTACCCGGAGCCTCGCGGGTCCACTGGGGTGCGTGCAGTTCGACGACGAGGTTGGCGGCCCACACCAGGGAGGCGAGGTCCTGGAGCAGCACCTGCCGGCGGGAGGCCGCGGAGCGGGACGGGACCTCGCAGGTCTTCACCCAGGCGGGCGTACCGGGCGGCACGTTCTTGGTGAAGAAGCGCTCGCCGTCGGGCCCGTCGGGGTAGCGCAGAAAGGAGACCGGCCGGTCGTGGAGGTGGGCGAGCAGGGCGCTCGCCGTGGTGGTGACGTAGTGCAGCACCTCGCCCTTGGTGGTGCCGGTCTCCGGATAGAGGACCTTGTCGAGTCGGGTGAGCGAGAGACGCCGCCCCTCCACGACGGTTATCGGCGACATACGATGAGAATCCCACACAAGGGATGAATGATGCGATCTGTATGGAACGGCGCTATTTCCTTCGGCCTGGTCAGCATCCCCGTGAAGACCTACAGCGCGACGGACCGCAGCACCTCCGTCTCCTTCGTCCGCATCCATGAGAAGGACGGCGGACGCATCCAGTACCGCAAGGTCTGCGAGCTGGACGGCGAGGAGGTCCCCAACGAGGAGATCGGCCGGGGCTACCGGGCCACCGACGACACGATCGTGCAGGTCACCGACGAGGACCTGTCCCATCTGCCGCTGCCCACCACGAAGACGCTGACCATCCTGGCGTTCCTGGACGCCGGTGAGATCGACCCGCTCCAGATGGACCGGGCGTACTACCTGGGCCCCAACGGCCCCACCGCCACCAAGCCGTACACCCTGCTGCGGGAGGCGCTGGAGCACCACGGCAAGGTCGCCGTCGGGAAGGTCGCGATGCACGGCCGGGAGACGCTGGCGATGCTGCGGGCGCACGACGGGGCGATCGTGATGCACGCCCTGCTGTGGCCGGACCAGATCCGTTCGACGGCCGGGGTGGCGCCGGACGACGTCGAGATCCGCGACAGCGAACTGACGCTGGCCGAGACGCTGATGGACTCCCTGGGGGAGCTGGACCCGGACGAGCTGCACGACGACTACCGCGAGGCGGTGGAGAACCTGGTCGCCGCGAAGCTGGAGGGCGGCGAACCGGCCGCCCCGGAGACCGCGGGCGCCTCCGGTGGCCAGGTGATCGACCTGATGGCCGCACTGGAGAGCAGCGTCCGGGAGGCGCGGAAGGGCCGCGGCGAGGAGACCGGGGCGGACGAGGAATCCGGGGAGGAGGCGGACGCGACCGTCACACCGATCCGCGGCCGCAAGAGCGCCAAGAGCGGGACGGGCACGAAGAAGTCGGCGTCCCCGGGCCGGAAGACGGCTGCGGACTCCTCGGGGACGTCGGGACGGAAGCGGACGGCGGCGAAGACGTCGGGCAGCCGGACGAAGTCGGCCACCGGATCCGGCAGTTCGGGCACGGGCACGAAGAAGAGCGCCGCGAAGAAGACGACCGCGAAACGCTCGACGAAGGAGTCCGCATCGAAGAAGACCGCCGGAACCGCCAAGTCGGACGGCACGAAATCGGCGGCCAAGGGGACGTCCAAGCGCACGTCCGCGTGAGCGGGCGGGCGTCCGCCCTGGTCATCGGGTACGGAACGGCCGCCGGGCAGCGGCTCCGCGCCCCGGCCACGGCGCCCGCTGTCACCTCAACGTTCTAGAGTCGGAACATGGCTTCAGACGAGGGGAACACCCGCATCGACAGCTGGATCTGGTCGGTCCGGCTCACCAAGACCCGGTCGCTGGCGGCGTCCGCCTGCCGGGCGGGCCATGTCCGGGTCAACGGCGAGCGGGTGAAGCCCGCGTACACGGTGCGCACCGGCGACGAGGTGCGGCTGCGGCACGCCGGGCGGGAGCGGATCGTGGTGGTCTCGCGGCTGGTGCGCAAGCGGGTGGGTGCGCCCGTCGCCGCGGAGTGCTACGTCGACAACACCCCGCCCGAGCCGCCGCGCGCCCAGGTACCGGTCGTCGCGGTCCGTGACCGGGGCGCGGGCCGCCCCACCAAGCGCGACCGCCGCGAGATCGAGCAGCTGCGCGGCCGCTGAGGCGCGCGGACGGCCGGGGCGGGGGCCCGGTGATTCACGGCCCGTCGAGCGCGTCCACGTACACCCAGGCGCCGTCCTCGCGGACGAAGCGGCTGTTCTCGTGCTGACTGTCGGCGGCGCCGCGCCAGGTGGAGTGGGCGCGGAACTCCACCGTGCCCTCGGTGTGGAAGGCGCTGCCGCCGGTGGTGGCGAGGATGTCCAGGCCGGTCCACCGCCGCTCGGCGTCGAGGTCGAGGGTGGCCGGGCGGGTCGAGGAGTGCCAGGTGCGCAGCAGATAGGCGGGGTCCCCGGCGGCGAAGGCGGCGTAGCGCGAGCGCATCAGCCGCTCGGCGGTCGGGGCGGCGGCGTCGCCCCGGTGGAACGGCGCACAGCAGTCGCCGTAGACCGCGTCCCGGCCGCAGGGGCAGGGGTCGGCGGCGGTGAGGACGGGGCGGGCGACGGGGCGGCGGGGCGCGCTCTTCGGCTTCTTCGACACGGATCGATTGTGCAGGTCGGGCGAGCGGTCCCCAGCGGCGGGTGGGTACCGCACGCGGTTCCGCCCGGACGGCGGCCGGGCCGACATCCGCAGGCCGTATCCGGACATCAGGCCGATTTTCCATGCGCCCATATGAACGGATTCAACGACAAATCACTCTTTTGCGGCTTTTCCTGGCTTGGTACGTCCTGTGAGGTTGGAAGAACTCATGGTGACCGTCCCACTCCTCCCAGGAGAGAACCTCATGATTCTGTCCATTTCCGGTGTGATCCTGCTCGGCGTCATCGTCTTCCTCTTCTTCCGCAAGGACGGCCTCAAGGCCTCGCACGCCCTGGTGTGCGCGCTCTTCGGCTTCTACCTGGCGGGCTCCGCCATCGCCCCGAGCATCAAGGCGGGCGGCGCGAGCCTCGCCAGCCTCCTGGGAGGGCTCCGCATCTAGGTCCTGTCGTCACACTCCCGTCGTCGCCCGAAGGGCGGCCTCGCGGCGTCTGGTGCGTGCGATCGCAAGGCGGAGGGTCGTCCCGGTACCGGGTGTACCGGGATGAGCCCGACAACGCGGCGAGCGTGCGTGCCAGGCGTCGCGCGGCAGGCGGGAGTGTGGCGACAGGGCCTAGCGGCCGTCCGGGCGGGATCCGGCGGACGGCGCTCCCCAGGGCGTGTCCTTCGCCGGGCCCGGCCCGGTGTCCGTAACGTCACCTCCGGCCGCCGGGCGGGACCTTCCGGCTCCCGCCCGGCGCCGCACTCCCCCACCCCGGCACGTGTCCCGCCGCTCCCCGGCCCCGCTCCCCCGCCGGGCCCCCACCGCCGCGTACGACCCCAGGAGACCGATGTGGCCCGGCGACCTCTGCCCCGCATCCTGACCGACCGCGCGCCGCTCACCCGTGGCCGTGAGCTGGCGCGCACCGCAGCCGACGGCGCCGGCGACATCTTCCACCCGCTGATCACTCTCAGCCGCGGGCTGCGCCGCCTCGCCGTCTCCGCCGGGCAGCGCTGGCGCGCCACGCCCCAGGAGCGGCGGGCCCCGATGTCCTTCCTGACCGGCGCCTGCATCCTCGCCGTGGCACTGGCACCGTACGGCCCGCTGCTCGGGCTGCTCGCGGTGATGGGCGCCGCCGCCTGGGCCGGACGGGACCGCACGCCCGCGCCCACCGGCCCGGGCGACGCGGAGTCGGCCCGGCTCCGTGTGCTGTACGAGGCGCTCGTCCCGTACTTCGCCGGGGACGGCGACCCCGAGCCGCTCTACGCGCACGGCGGCGACTGGATGGCGCCGTTCGAGGCGTACGCCTTCGACGACGACGGCCGGATCGAGCAGCTGCATCTGCGCTACCCGGCGTACTTCACCGACGGGGAGCCCGCGGCCCGGGCCCGGATCGAGCAGGTGCTGCACGCGAAGTCGGGGCGCGGCCGGGAGTACCGCTTCGACTGGGACGCGGAGGCGAACACACTGACGCTGACCGTCCTGGAGGCGCTGCCCACCGACATCACGGCACAGCGGTTCGTGACCGCGCCCGGTGAGACGGTGCTCGGCTTCACCGATCCGGAGTCGGTACAGCGGACGCTGCCGGTCACCGACGGCGACGTGACGTGGGACGAGCCGCCGGTGGTCTGGCGCACCGGGGCGCGCTCGACCGAACCGCATCTGCTGATCCTGGGGCAGCCCGGGTCCGGCACCACGACGCTGCTGCGGTCGCTGGCACTCCAGGCGCTGCTCCACGGCGATGTGCTGATCATCGACGGCGGCGGCACCGGCGAGTTCGGGGCGCTGGCCGGGCGCGCCGGGGTGCTGGGCGTGGAGAGCGGGCCGTCGGGTGCGCTGGCGACGCTGGCGTGGGCGGCGCAGGAGACCGAGCGGCGCCTCCTCGCCACCAGCCGGGCCCGTCAGGCGGGCGAACCGGCCCCCGACGACACCCGCCGCCCGCTGTGGATCCTCGCCGACCGGCCCACCGCGCTGACCCATCTGGCCGCCGCCGAGGGCCATGACGATCCGCAGCGGCTGCTCCAGGTGCCGCTGCGGCACGGGCGCGCGGCGCAGGTCACGGTAGTGGTGGCCGAACAGCTCGACAACGCCGACCTGCTGAGCGATCCGGTACGGGTACACACCACCCGCGCCCGGGTGGTGCTCGGGCCCGCGGCGCCGGACGAGCTCCGCATGACGCTGGGCGCCGAGCCGCACACCACTCCGACGCCGGAGGTGCCGCCCGGCCGCGGTTACGCCCGGCTGGGCGCCGGCCCGGTCCTGCGCCTCCAGGTCCCGGCGACGCCGGATCCGCACGACGAGACGGCGGACGAGACCGAGCGGCGGGCGGTGCTGGCACTGCTGCCGGAGCGCACCGTGCCCGCCGGGGAGCGGTCGGCCGGTCGGCCGGTGCGGATGACGAAGGCGCCCGCGCACCCCGCAGAGGCGGCGGAGCCGCCCGGCCGGACGGCCGCCGGGCCGACGGGCGCACCGGGCACGCTCCCGGTCCACGGCACGGTGCGGGCAGCGGGCGCGGAGGGCTGACGGGCGCGCCCGGCGAATCCCCCCAGAGAGCGGAAGCACGGCGGGCGGCACAGGGAAAGGGGGAGGTCATCGCCTTGTGTCGACCGTCGGCAACTGCCCTCGCACCGGCGACAACCTGACCAATTTGTCTAATTTTCACGCAATGCCCTTGTTGGGGCCGAGGGCTCGACGTACCGTCGGAAGTGTCGCGGTAAGACGTCCGTCAGGACGAACCGCAGAGAACGCCCCGACGGGCGCGCCGAATCGCCACCGGAGTACGGTCCGGGAAAGCCGCGGCGGCATCCGATCACTGGAGGCAGAGATGACCTTCAAGGTGTTCTTCCCCCGCATCCGTGACGACCGCGGCGGACACGGTGGCGGCGGTCGCGGAGACCACGGTTACGGCGGCGGCCGGGGCGAAGGCTTCGGCGGACGTGACGGACGTGGCGGATACGGCGGACGTGACGACGGCGGTTACGGTGGATGGGGAGGCGGCCGCGGCGGCTTCCGCAGGTAACCATCTGACCCGTTGTCGCGGATTTCCCGATATCCGTAGACGGTCATGAAATGTGCCTCGGATTCACGAACCTGAGGCACGTGGCGAGGCGGGCTCGCGTACACCGCGCGGGCCGGCCTCGTGCGCTGCCGTCCCCCGTTTGCCGTGGTACCGCACGCGTCCCTCCCGCCTCTGCGCGACGACCGCCGCGGTCACGACCGGCGGAATGGTGACGGCCGTGCGACGAAGGCGCCCAACGGCCGGAAGGCGGAGACCGTCGACGACCGCGGCGAACACCGTCAACGGCCAGGAGCGCCGCATGGCCCACGACCGCCGACCCGAAGCGGACCCGCCCGTCTCCCCCACCGCACCCCACACCCCGCCCCCGGAGGCGCGTCCCCCCTCCTCGCCGCGCACCCAACTCACCGGCGAAACGCCCATTCTGACGCGCCACGTCGGCCCGGTGGAGGCGTTCCACCGCTTCTGGCCGCTGACCCGGGGCGACCGCCGCTGGCTGCTGACGGTCATCGGGTGCGCCGTCGTCACCGCCCTCACCGAGACCGCCGCGATCCTGCTCTTCGCCCAACTCACCGACCAGGCCCTGGCGAAGGGCTCGGTCAGCGCCTTCTGGAGCCCCGCCGGCACCTGGCTCGCGGTGGCCGTCTTCGGCGCCGTCGTCGGCTATCTCGGCAACTCCCTCGCCGCCTGGATCGCGGAACGCTTCCTGCTGCGTCTGCGCGCCCGGGTGTTCTCCCATCTCCAGAAGCTGCCGCCGCACTTCTTCCAACGCAACCGCCGCGGCGACCTGGTGGAACGGCTGACCGGCGACATCGACGCCATCGAACGGCTCGTCGTCAGCGGTGTGGTGGGCGCCTCCGCGGCCCTCTTCGCCGCCCTCTTCTACGGCGCCGCCGCTCTCTGGCTGCGCTGGGAACTGGCCCTCGCCACCTTCATCGCCGCCCCCCTCTTCTACTTCGCCACCCGCCGCTTCACCGGACGGATCCGCCAGGTCACCCGCCGCCAGCGGGCCGCCGACGGCGCCCTCACCTCCGTCGTCGAGGAAACGCTGGTCAATGTCGTCCTCACCCAGGCGTACAACCGCCAGCGGGACGAGGAGGAACGCCTGGTCAGGGAGGCCCGCCGCTGGCTCCGCGCCTCCGTCGCCAGCGCCCGCCTGGGCGCCCTCTACGACCAGTTCATCGAGGTCCTGGAGACGCTCTGCGTGCTGGCCATCATCGGTCTGGGGGCCTGGGAGATCTCGGCGGGCCGGCTGACCCTCGGGCAGCTCCTCGCCTTCGCCGCCTTCATCGGCTACCTCTACCCGCCGATCCGCTCCCTCGGCCACCTCGGCCTGACCGCCACCGCGGCCACCGCCGCCGCCGACCGGCTGCTGGAGATCCTCGACGCCCACCCGGCCGTCACCGACCCGCCCGCGGCCCGTGCCGTCCCCCTCCCGCACCGCGCCCACGGCGAACTCCGCATCGACGACGTCACGTTCCGCTATCCCCACTCCTCCCACCACGACGCCCTCAGCAGTCTCTCCTTCACCGCGCACCCCGGCGAGTTCGTGGTCGTCACCGGCCCCAGCGGCGCCGGCAAGTCCACCCTCGCCGCCCTTCTCCTCCGCTTCTACGACCCGGACACCGGCACCATCCGCCTCGACGGGATCCCGGTCGACCGCCTCCCCCTCACCGACCTCCGCCGCAACATCACGCTGCTCCCCCAGGAGACCCTCGTCCTCCACGACACCATCGAGCGCAACATCGCCTGCGGCCGCGACGACCCCACCCCCACCCGCGACGAGGTCACCCGGGCCGCCCGGGCCGCCGACGCGCACGGCTTCGTCACCGCCCTCCCGGACGGCTACGACACGGTCATCGCCCCGTCCACCGCCGCCCTCTCCGGCGGCCAACTCCAGCGCGTCGCCATCGCCCGCGCCATGCTCCGCGACGCCCCGGTGCTCATCCTCGACGAGCCCACCACCGGGCTCGACACCCTCGCCGCCCAACGCATCCTGGCCCCCCTGCACCGCCTGGCGGCCGACCGCACCACCCTCGTCATCACCCACGACCTCGACCTGGCCACCACCGCCGACCACATCCTCGTCCTCAACGACGGCCACCTCACCGAATCCGGCACCCACCCCCAGCTCCTGGCCCGTGGCGGCCTGTACGCGGAGCTGTTCGAAGGGCGGGCGTGAGCGAGAGCGGACCGGCCGAGGGCCCGCCGCTCAGGCGACCAGCGTCCGCACCGACTCCACGCCGGTGGTGTGGCCACCGGCCACCAACCGGGCCGCGTTCGCCAGCCGGTCGGCGGCCTCCTCGGCGACCGCGCCGCCGACCGTGAACGGCAGCCGTACGTACCCCTCGAAGGCGCCGTCCACACCGAATCGCGGCCCCGACGGCACCCGCACCCCCAGCCGCTCCCCCGCCTCGGCGATCCGGGAGCCGGACAGGCCGCCGGTGCGCACCCAGAGCGTGAGGCCGCCGTGCGGGACGGTGAACTCCCAGTCGGGCAGCGCGCGGCGGAGCGCGCCGACGATCGCGTCGCGGTTGCGGCGGGCCTCCTCGCGGCGGATCGCGACCGCCTCCTCCCAGCCGCCGGACCCCAGCAGCGAGGCGATGGCAAGCTGTTCGAGGACGGGCGAGCCCAGGTCGGAGTAGGCGCGGGCGGCGACCAGGCTGCGGATCAGATCGGGCGCGGCGCGCACCCAGCCGATCCGCATCCCGGCCCAGAACGCCTTGCTGGCCGAGCCGACGGTGATGACGGAGCTGCCCGCCGGGTCGAAGGCGCAGACCGGGCGCGGCGGCTCGGGATCGTCGTCCAACCGCAGTTCGGTCATGGTCTCGTCGACGACGAGGAGCGTGCCGGCCGCGCGGGCCGCATCGACCATACGGCGGCGCTGGTCCTCGGTGGCGAGGGTGCCGGTGGGGTTGTGGAAGTCGGCGACGACGTACGCCATCCGCGGCGCGGCGTCCCGCATCACCTGGCGCCAGGCGGGGATGTCCCAGCCGCCCAGCCGCTCGGTGAGCGCCACCGGCACCAGCCGGGCGCCCGCGTCCCGCATCAGCTGGAGGATGTTGGCGTACGACGGGGAGTCGACGGCGACGCGTTCGCCGGGGCCGGTGCAGAGCTTGCAGATGGCGGCGACGGCGCCCATCGCGCCCGTGGTGACCATGATCTGCTCGGGCATCGTGGGGATGCCGCGGGCGGTGTAGCGGTCGGCGAGCGCCTGGCGCAGGACGGGCAGGCCCGCGGGGTAGTCGCCGTGGGTGTGGGCGTAGAGCGGCAGGTCGGTCATGGCGCCCTGAACGGCGCGGGTCAGCCACGGCTCCGGGGCCGGAAGCGCCGCGCACCCCAGATCGATCATGGATCCGCCGGCCTCCGGCGGCAGCGGCTCCAGCCCGCGGGTGGGCAGCGGGTTCCCGGCCGGTACGGCGGTCCAGCTGCCGGAGCCGCGGCGGGACTCCAGGAAGCCTTCGGCGCGCAGCGCCTCGTAGGCGGCGGCGACGGTGGTGCGGCTGACGCCGAGGGCGCCGGCCAGTTCGCGTTCGGCGGGCAGCCGGGCGGCGACCGCGATGCGCCCCTCCAGGACGAGCAGGCGGACGCCGTCGGCGAGGCTGCGGTAGGCGGGCAACCGGCGTCCGGTGGCGGTCTGTTCGGCGTCCCCGGGGTCCTGCGACCGGAGCAGCCGGGCGAGCTGCGGAGCACCCACCGCCGAAGTCCACTGCGCCATGATTGCAGTCCACCTTTCCCCGATTGGCTCTCGATACCCCGTACCGGCCTGCCACATGGTGGCACGCGTCGGTCCAATCCTGCCAGGAGGGGGAAGTTCGTTGTCCATGGACGAGGCGCACAAGACGCCGGGGGCATTTCTGCCGCGTCGGCTCGTGCAGCTCTACACGGGTCTGGTGCTCTACGGCGTGAGCATGGCGCTCCAGCTGCGCGCCGGGCTCGGTCTGGAGCCGTGGAGCGTGCTCAACCAGGGCATCTCGCTGCACACGGGGCTGTCGATGGGGACGGTCACCATCGTCACCGGTGCGCTGATCCTGCTGCTGTGGATACCGCTGCGGCAGCGCCCCGGGCTCGGCACGGTCTCCAACGTCATCGTGCTGGGCCTGGTCATGGACGCGACGCTGTCGCTGCTCCCCACGCCGCAGGCGCTGGCCGTCCGTATCCCGCTGCTGTTCCTCGCGGTGCTGGTCAACGGCGCGGCGACCGGTCTGTACATCTCGGCGCGGTTCGGTCCGGGGCCGCGCGACGGTCTGATGACCGGGCTGCACCGGCGTACCGGGCGGCCGGTGCGCCTGGTGCGGACCTGCATCGAGGTGGCCGTGCTCGCCGTGGGTTTCCTGCTCGGCGGCTCGGTCGGCGCGGGCACCGTCCTGTACGCGCTGGCGATCGGCCCGCTGGCGCAGTTCTTCCTGCGCCGCTTCGCGGTCAAGGGGCTGCCGCCGGAGCCGTCGCGGGTGGTGGCGGGCGGTGACGCCCCGGCCGCACCGGTGACAATGACCGAGTGACCACTGCGATACGCCCCCGCCACCCGTACCTCGACCACCCCGCACCGCTGCCGTTCGCCCACCGCGGCGGGGCGGCGGACGGGCTGGAGAACACCGCCGCGGCGTTCCGGCGCGCGGTCGCGGGCGGCTACCGCTACCTGGAGACCGATGTGCACGCCACCTCGGACGGGAAGCTGGTGGCCTTCCACGACGCGACGCTGGAGCGGGTCACCGACGGGCGGGGCGCGATCGGGGAGCTGCCGTGGCGGGCGGTGCGCCGCGCCAAGGTCGCCGGGCGGGAGCCGCTGCCGCTCTTCGAGGACCTGCTGGCGGAGTTCCCCGAGGCGCGCTGGAACGTCGATCTGAAGGCGGAGGCGGCACTGGAGCCGCTGGTGGATCTGGTGCGGCGGGCGGACGCCTGGGACCGGGTCTGTGTCGGGTCGTTCTCCGAGGCGCGGGTGGCGCGGGCGCAGCGCCGGGCCGGGGTGCGGCTGGCGACGTCGCTGGGCACCCGCGGCGTGGCCGGGCTGCGGCTGCGCTCGCTGGGTCCGGCGCCGCTGCCGCTGGACCGGCTGCTGGGCGCGGCGGTGCGGCGCAGCGCGGTCTGTGTGCAGGTGCCGGAGCGGCAGGCGGGGATCCCGGTGACGGACCGGCGGTTCGTCCGCGCGGCGCATGGGCTGGGGCTGCAGGTGCATGTGTGGACGGTGAACGATCCCGGCCGGATGGCCGCGCTGTTGGATCTTGGTGTGGATGGCATCATGACCGATCACATCGACACACTGCGTGCGGTGCTGACCGGACGGAACGCCTGGATCTGACCCCTGGGCCCCAGGTCGCGCCGCCAGGGGAAGACGGGGGTGGCCGGTGCACGCACCGACCGTGGAGGAACAACCCGCGCGGCTCGCCGCGCTCCGCCGCGAACAGCGCGGCTGGTACTGGTACGACTGGGCCAACAGCGTCTACTCCACGACCGTGCTGACGGTCTTCCTGGGCCCGTATCTGACCTCGATCGCGCAGGCGGCCGCGGGTCCGGACGGTTTCGTCCACCCCCTCGGGATACCGGTGCGCCCCGGCTCGTTCTTCGCGTACACCGTCTCGGCGTCGCTGCTGCTGTCGGTGCTGGCGATGCCGCTCGCCGGGGCGGTGGCCGACCGGACGGGCCGGAAGAAACCGCTGCTCGGCCTCTGCACGGTGGTCGGGTCGGTGGCGACGGCGGGGATGTTCTGGCTGGCGGGCACGCGCTATCTGCTGGGCGGGGCGCTGCTGATCGTCGCGAACGTCGCGTTCGTGGTGTCGATGATGCTCTACAACTCCTATCTGCCGCAGATCGCCGGGCCCGAGGAGCGCGACGCGGTCTCCACCCGCGGCTGGGCGTTCGGCTATGCGGCGGCCGGTCTGGCGCTCATCGCCCATCTGGTGCTGTACGGCGCGCACGCCTCCTTCGGCCTCACCGAGGGCACCGCGATCCGTATCTGCCTGGCGTCATCCGGCCTGTGGTGGGGGCTGTTCTCGGTCATTCCGCTGCGCAGACTGCGCGACCGCTGGGCGGACCGGGCGCCGGAGCGCCCCGGGCCGGACGGGCCCGCGGTGCTCGGCCAGGGCCTGGCCCAGCTGCGCGCCACCCTCCGCGACATGCGCGCCCACCCGCTCACCCTCGCCTTCCTGCTGGCGTACCTCGTCTACAACGACGGCGTGCAGACGGTCATCACCCAGGCGTCGGTCTACGGTTCGCAGGAGCTGGGCCTCGATCAGACGACGCTGATCATCTCGGTCCTGCTGGTACAGGTACTGGCGGCGGCCGGGGCGCTGGTGATGGGGCGGCTGGCCCGGCGGTACGGCGCACAGCGCACGGTTCTCGGTTCACTGGCGGCGTGGACGGCGACGATCGTGGCGGGGTGTGCGCTGCCGCCCGGGGAGCCGGCGTGGTTCTACGCGCTGGCCGCGGCCATCGGCCTGGTTCTGGGCGGCAGTCAGGCGCTTTCGCGCTCGCTCTTCTCGCATGTGGTGCCGCGCGGCAAGGAGGCGGAGTACTTCTCCGCGTACGAGATCAGCGACCGTGGCGTGAGCTGGCTGGGGCCGTTGGTGTTCGGGGTGGCGTACCAGCTGACGGGGAGCTATCGGCTGGCCATCGCGTCACTGGGGGTGTTCTTCGTGGTGGGATTCGTCCTGCTGGCGCGGGTCCCGATGCGGCGGGCCGTGGCGGCTGCGGGGAATCCCGTACCGGACCGGATTTAGTTTCGGCGTAGGTGGCGCGGTAGTATACGCCTTTGGCTCACCAGGCGGACCGTTACTGCGCGTTCAAGAGAAGTGGGCGTCGGGTGACATCTCCTGTCAGATGTGACAAAACGGGCGCTGGTGGGTACAACAAGGGGCGGCACGAAGGTAGGCAGCGGCGCGCAGCGTCTCCGTCATGGCGGAGACGGGCGAGTGGTGAAGGTGAGCAGCGGCGTACGGCGCCTCCGTCAGGAACGGTGGTCGGTGACGGGCGGGCGCATCCATCCCGGATTCGGGAATCTTCACCGCCGACCGGACGTTGACCAGATGACGACGACAGCGACACCTGTCCTGTGGGCGACAAGCCCGGGAGGCACGATTCATGAGTGAGCGAGCTCTTCGCGGCACGCGACTCGTGGTGACCAGCTACGAGACCGACCGCGGCATCGACCTGGCCCCGCGCCAGGCGGTGGAGTACGCATGCCAGAACGGACATCGATTCGAGATGCCGTTCTCGGTTGAGGCCGAGATTCCGCCGGAGTGGGAGTGCAAGGTGTGTGGTGCACCCTCGCTTCTGGTGGATGGCGACGGCCCGGAGGAAAAGAAGGGTAAGCCCGCGCGTACGCACTGGGACATGCTCATGGAGCGGCGCACCCGCGAGGAGCTGGAGGAGGTGCTGGCCGAACGGCTGGCCGTCCTGCGCTCCGGCACCATGAACATCGCCGTGCATCCGCGCGACAGCAACCGCAAGTCCGCCTGACGACCGGACTTCCCGACGCAGTAGCGCACCACAGCAGCACTTGAGGGCCGGTGCCACCACTTGGTGGCACCGGCCCTCATGCATGTCCGGGCGGCGCGGCCCGGGCCGGTCCCACTCCTCCGCGGACGCGGACCGGCCCGTCGACGGTGCCCGGCCGCCCGCTCAGCGGGGCAGCGGCGGGTCCTGGCGGGGCGGGCGCGGCGGCTCGTCGTCGCGGATGACCTCACCCTGGACGACCTTGCCGTCGGGCCGGTGCATCCGCGCCTGCTGGAAGGCGTCACCGAGGGAGCCGGGCGCCGGACGCGCGGCGCGGTCGGTCAGCAGCTTCTCGGCGCGGCGGCGGATCAGCTTCCCGGTCGGCGGGAAGAGGCAGAGCAGGCCCAGCACGCCGGAGACCATGCCGGGCAGGATCAGCAGCAGCCCGCCGAGCATCGGCAGGGTGTTGCCGCCGTCCTTGGCGGGCTCGGGCGCCGTACCGGACTGCACCGACTCGGCCAGCCGGCGCCAGGCCCGGCGGCCGGCCCGCTTGATCACATAGCTGCCCGCGACGACCCCGGCGATCAGCAGGAAGAAGACCGTCCAGCCGCCGGCCGCCTCGGCCACCAACCGGAGCAGCCAGACCTCCAGGACCAACCAGGCGATCACCGCGAGCGGCAGGAAGCGGCGGGCGGCGGAGTGCCGGGGCGGGCGGGGCGGTGGCGTGGGCGTGGCTCCGAACGTCATGCCTCAAGTGTGCCTGGCCGCCCGCCCGGGCCGCCCCCGAGGGTCGTCGCGACGATCACCTCGAGGCGGCCGGGGTCACTTCTTTCCGCGGATCTTGTCCAGGCGGGAGCCGACGCCCCAGGCGGTGACCCGCCACAGCGCCTCGACGACGATGTCCCGGCTCATCTTGGAGTCGCCGCGCTCCCGCTCGACGAAGGTGATCGGCACCTCGACGACGTGCAGCCCGGCCTTGACCGCGCGGCGGGCCAGGTCGACCTGGAAGCAGTAGCCCTGGGAGGCGACCTCGTCGAGGCCGAGCCGGTCGAGGGCGTCCACGCGGAAGGCGCGGAATCCGCCGGTCACGTCGCGGATCGGCACATCGAGCAGCAGGCGGGAGTAGGTGGAGCCGCCGCGGGAGAGGAATTCGCGGGACTTCGGCCAGTTCACCACCCGGCCGCCGGGCACCCAGCGCGAGCCGAGCACCAGGTCGGCGCCCTTGAGCGCGGTGAGCAGCCGCGGCAGCTCCTCCGGCTGGTGGGAGCCGTCGGCGTCCATCTCGACGAGGACGCCGTAGCCGTGCTCGACGCCCCAGCGGAACCCGGCGAGATAGGCGGCGCCGAGCCCTTCCTTGCCCTTGCGGTGCAGCACATGGACGTGATCGTCCGCGGCCGCGAGTTCGTCGGCGAGCTTGCCGGTGCCGTCCGGGCTGTTGTCGTCCGCGACGAGCACATGCGCCTCGGGGACGGCGGACCGCACCCGCTCGACGATCGGCTTGACGTTCTCCGCCTCGTTGTACGTCGGGATGATCACCAAGGTGGTGCCGAGCGGACCGTACTGCCGCTGACCGCCGTCTGTCACTGCTGCCCCTTCTCGTCCTTCGGTCGCCCGCGCCGGCCGATCAGAGGGGACGCGACGCAGGACAGAAGGCCCACGATAGCGAGCGTCCACTCGGGCGTTGCACCCGCGCGGTCGGCGAGCGTCGTTTCGTCGCGCAGCGGGATGCGCGCGGAGACGACGCCTTGGGTGAATTCGGGAATCTTCCGGACGATCTTTCCGTCCGGTGCGACCACCGCGCTGATTCCGCTGGTCGCGGCGGTGACGACGGCCCGGCCGTGCTCGACGGCGCGCAGCTTGGACATCGCCAGCTGCTGTTCGGGCTGCCCGGTGCGGCCGTAGGTCGCGTTGTTGGTCTGGATCACCAGGGCCCGGGCCCCGGCGCGCACGGTGTCGTGCACGATCTCGTCGTAGGCCACCTCGAAGCAGATGACGTCGCCGAGCCGGGCGGGGCCGACCTTCAGGACGCCGGTGTGGTCGCCGGGGTAGAAGTCCCGGGGCACCCGCTGGAACCGCGTGATGATCTTGCTGAGCTGTTCCCGGAACGGCACGTACTCACCGAACGGCACCGGGTGCTGCTTGGTGTACGAGGCGCCGGGGCCCTTGGCCGGGTCCCAGACGATGCCCTCGTTGAAGACGTACCCGGGCTTGGTCGGGTGGTCGACGAGGGCACCGACGAGCACCGGCACACCGATGGCCCGGACCGCCTCGTCGATCCGGTCGCGGGCCTGCGGGAAGCGGAAGGGGTCGAGGTCGGAGGCGTTCTCCGGCCAGATGACCAGGTCGGGCTTGTGCGCCTTACCTGCCCGGATGTCGGCGGCCAGCTGCTCGGTGGCGCGGGCGTGGTTGTCGAGGACCTGCATCGGGCGGCCGAGGAAGTCCATTCCGGGCCGCGGAACGTTGCCCTGGATGACCGCCACGTCGACGGTGTCGTCGGCCTTGGTCGGTACGGGGACCAGCGTCCCGGCCGCGGTGAGCGCCGCGGCGAGGCCGAACGCCTCCACGGCGGGCAGCGCGCGGCGCAGCGTCCCGCCGGAGCGCAGCCCCCACAGCCCGGCGGCGCAGGCCGCCAGCAGACCGCCGGTCAGCGCGACGGCGAAGGTCACCAGCGGTGCGCCGCCGAGCGCGGCGAGCGGGGTGAACGGCGAGCCGGTGTTCGCGAACGCGAGGCGCCCCCAGGGGAAGCCGCCGAACGGCAGCCGGTCGCGCGCACACTCCTGGGCGACCCACAGACAGGCGCCCCACAGCGGCCACCACGGCAGCCGGGAGACGCGGGCGAGCCCGGCGCCGAGCAGCGCCATGAACAGCGCCTCGGCGAACGACAGCCCCACGACGGCGTCCCAGCCGACCACGTGCAGCCACTTGAGCAGCAGCAGGAAGAACGGCAGGCCGAGGACGAGGCCGAGCCAGGCGCCCTGTGCGGCGCTCCGGCCGCGGACCAGCAGCGCCAGCGCGGCGACCGACAGCAGGGAGAGCGGCCACAGGTCGTACGGCGGGAAGGCGAGGCCGAGGGCGATTCCGGCGCAGACGGCGAGGGCGGTGCGCGGGGCCGTGCGGCGGGCGAGTGCGCCGAGGCGGTGCCACCGGCCGGGGCGTGGCGGTGCCGGAGCCGGCGCGGTCGGCGGCGCGGAACCGTCGGCCGCGTCGCGGCCGGCCGCGGCTTCGGTGGTGTCGGAGGGGCCCGGGGGCACGGTCGCGCCTTCCTGCAGGTCGTGCGGTGGTGAGCAGACCGTACATCGGAAGGCCGGGGCGGCGGGTGCGGGGTGCCGGGGGCGGCAGGCGCTCCGCGGCGCCGCCGGGTGGGACGGTGCGGATAGGGGCCCGGTGCCCTTCGGGCCGACCTGGGGCCCGCTGGCTGCGGGTCGACCGAGAGCCGTTGTCTACTGAGCGTCCGGGCCCCACCCGGGTCGCACCGTCCTCCCGGCTCTCCAGGGAGCCGGGAGGGACCCCTCCGGCCGGAGCGTTTCCGCGTCTCGCGCCGCTGGTGCTGGACCTGGCTCACAGTGACGGCGTCCGGTCCCGGCACACCGCCCGTGGCCCAGCCGCGGCCGACGACGGTACGGAAATTCCCGGCCGGACGTCCTGTGGTGGACTGGGCCGAACCTACCGGCCGCCGACCGCCTGCTGTCAACAGCCGCCACAACCGGGGCCTTTTCACCGTCCCGTCGGACCGGTGGCCGTCGATCCCAGTCGGGGCAGGGGCGTACGGTGCGGCCGCCGCGCACGGCGGCGGCCGCACGAAGTCACTCGTTCGGCCGTGCGAAGACGGTACGTCCGGCGACGACGGTGGCGAGGCAGACCGGCAGCGGGCGGTCCGGGCTGAGGTCGGGCAGGCCCGGGGTGCCGGAGCGGGGGTCGGTCGACCAGCGCTCGACGCGCTCGTCGGGCGCCTGGACGACCAGGTCCCCGGCGCGCCAGACGGCGTAGTCGGCGGGGGCGCCGGGGACCAGCACACCGGCGTCGTCGCGGCCGATGGCGCGCCAGCCGCCGCGGGTGTGGGCGGTGAAGGCGGCACGGGCGGAGATGCCGTGCGCCCGGGTGCGGTGGAAGACCGCGGCGCGGATCGTGCCCCAGGGGTCGAGGGGCGTGACGGGGCTGTCGGAGCCGAGGGCGAGCGGCACCCCGGCCTTGAGCAGCGCCGCGTACGGGTTGAGGGTGCGGGCGCGGTCGGCTCCGAGGCGGGTCGCGTACATGCCCTCGGTGCCGCCCCAGGCCGCGTCGAAGGCGGGCTGGACGGAGGCGGTCAGAGCCAGGTCGGCGAAGGCGGCGAGGGTGCGTTCGGTGAGCATCTCGGCGTGTTCGACGCGGTGGCGGGCGGCGCGGACGCGGGCGAGGCCGACGCGGTCGGCGGCGGCCCGGACGCCGTCGGTGACGGTGGTGAGCGCGGCGTCGCCGATGGCGTGGAAACCCGCCTGGAGTCCGGCCTCGGTGCAGTGCGTGACGTGGGCGGCGACGGCCTCGGCGTCGAGGTGGGCGGTGCCGGTGTGGCCGGCGTCGGCGTAGGGCGCGTGGAGGTGGGCGGTGTGCGAGCCGAGGGAGCCGTCGGCGAAGAGGTCGCCCGCGGCGCCGAGGGCGCCCAGTTCGCGGATCCGGTCGGCTTCCTTTGCGGATGCGACCAGTTCGGCCCAGTAGCCGACGACCCGCGGACCGTTCCCTTCGGCGGCGAGGGCGAGCAGGGCGGTGAAGTCACTCTCGCCGGAGATCTCCGGGCCGGCGCACTCGTGGACGCTGCCGATACCGAGCGAGGCGGCCCGGGCGAGCGCGGCCCGCTGCGCATCGGCGCGCTGGACGGTCGTGAGCGTGGCGTACGCGGCCTGCCGCACGGCGTGGTGGGCGTCGCCGGTCAGCGGGGCGTCGGCATGGAATCCGGCCAGGTCACGCAGGCCGGGGACGAGATCGAGCAGGGCGGTGGTGACGACGGCGGAGTGCACGTCGACGCGGGTGAGATAGAGGGGACGGCCGCCGGTGGCCTCGTCGAGTTCGGCACGGGACGGCGGGCGGCCCTCGGGCCAGGCGGTGGCGTCCCAGCCGTGTCCGAGGAGGACCCGGTCGTGCGGGCGGGCCGCGGCGTGGGCGCGGACGCGGGCGAGCGCGTCGGCGAGATGGGTGGCCGGCGCGAGGTCGAGCCCGGTGAGGGCGAGGCCGGTGGCGGTCGTGTGCACATGTGCGTCCGTGAACGCCGGGGTGACGAGTGCACCGTCGAGATGGACGACCTCGTCGACGCCGTCGGCGAAGGAGTCGGCGGCGCCCTCCTCCCCCACCCACGCGATGCTGTCGCCCTCCACCACCATGGCGGTGGCGAACGGGTCGGCGGGGCTGTGCACCTCACCACCACGCAGCAGGACGGTACGGGGACGGGCCGGATCGGGGATGCGCTCGCTCATACCGGACAGTTTCGCCCCTGCCGGGCCGGGCCCGGTGCGCGGGGTGGGCGAAGGCGCGGCGTGGCGGGAAATGCGCCCCCGGCCGGACGGACGGACGCGGGGGCCGAAGGGCCGCCCGCCCGCGCCCGGTGGGCCCGCCTCAGATACGGGGCGGCCGGGCCTCGTACGGCGTGGACAGGACGACGGTGGTGCGGGTCGAGACGCCGGCCAGGCTGCGGATGCGGCTGAGCAGGTGCTCCAGCTCCAGCGGGGTGGCGACGCGGACCTTGAGGATGTAGTTCTCGTCGCCGGCGACGCTGTGGCACGCCTCCAGCTCGGGGACGTCCGCGAGGCGCTCGGCGATGTCGTCGGGAGCGCTGGGGTCGAAGGGCTTGACCGAGATGAAGGCGGTCAGCGGCAGCCCCACCGCCTCCGGGTCCACGATCGCGGCATAGCCACGGATCACCCCGCGCTGCTCCAGGCGGCGCACCCGCTGGTGCACCGCCGAGGTGGACAGGCCGGTGGCCTTGCCCAGGTCGGTGTAGCTCATCCGCCCGTCCTTGACGAGCAGATCCACGATTCGTCGGTCCAACTCCTCCACGCGTTCAACTTACTGTGCCGATGCGCCCCCGCGCACCGCGCGCCGGGTTGTGGACACCCCCGCGCGCCGTTCATGTGACGAACGCCACAGGCGCGCTCCGCTGTCCGGAGGGTGGCTGCGATTATGCGCGCGGCATGAGGGGAATTGCTGGTGGTGGCCCGGACCGCCCGTCACAGGAGCGGCGGCCGAGCGGCCCACCCGAGGGGGATGGACACCATGCGACGCATCAAGCAGGACACCACTGTGACCCGAGCCGGCAGCACCGACGGCGACAGTCCCGGCTTCGTCGAGGACGACGATCCGGACGAGTTCGGCACGTACGACATCTTCCGGGTCGCCTGCCCGGACTGCGGGCAGGCCATCGCGCTGCTCGCCGAGGAGGACAGCCTTCCCGAGCACGCGCTGTGCCCCTCGCCGTGGAACCCGTTCGGTCTGACGGTCTGCCAGGGCTCGGGGCGGCCGGTGAGCGACGCCGCGCAGACGCCGGACGCGCTGGACGCCCATGAGCAGGACGTGGCAGTGCTGTTGACGCTGCCGGAGAGCCTGGACTGGCGCCGTCAGCCCTTCTCGCACATCGGCGGTGACGGCTCCGGCGCACCTCGGGTGCCGCGGATGCGTCACGCCTGACGACGCCGCACGACGGCGATCGGCGCCCACCCCGACGGCGCCCGGAGCGAGGGGGCCCGACGCTCCCTCCGCTCCTCCTCCCGTGCCCCCGGGCCGGTACGACCGGTCCGGGTTCTTTCATGTCCGCACCCGCACGGCGGCAGAGCCCCCCGCGGGCACGGAAAAGGCCCGCCCCTCTTCCATGAGGCGGGCCCAACCCGATGCGAGGCGGGGGGGGAGTTCACCCCGGGTGGGTCAGCGCGATTCCGGGCCGGCCAGGTGTCGGGCGATGACCATCCGCTGGATCTGGTTGGTGCCCTCGACGATCTGCAGGACCTTCGCCTCGCGCATGTAGCGCTCGGCGGGGAAGTCCTGGGTGTAGCCGTAGCCGCCCAGGAGTTGGACGGCGTCGGTGGTCACCCGCATCGCGGTGTCGGTACAGAAGAGCTTGGCCATCGCCGCCTCCTTGGAGAACGGCCGGCCCGCGTCGCGCAGCCGGGCCGCGGCGAGGTAGAGCGCGCGACCGGCCTCGATCTGGGTGGCCATGTCGGCGAGCAGGAAGCGCAGGCCCTGGAAGTCGGCGATCGGACGGCCGAACTGCCGCCGCTCCACGGTGTATCCAAGCGCGGTGTCCAGCGCGGCCTGGGCGACGCCGATGGCGCAGGCGGCGATACCGAGACGGCCGGAGTCCAGGGCGGCCAGCGCGATGGCGAAGCCCTGACCCTCGTCGCCGAGGCGGCGGTCGTCGCCGACCCGTACGCCGTCGAAGTGCAGCTGGGCGGTGGGCGAGCCCTTCATGCCCATCTTGCGTTCGGGGACTGCGGCGGAGAGGCCCTCGGCGTCGCCGGGGACGAGGAAGGCGGTGATGCCGCGGGGGCCGCTGTCGCCGGTGCGGGCGAGGACGGTGTAGAAGTCGGCCACGCCGCCGTGGGTGATCCACGCCTTGGTGCCGTCGAGGACCCAGTCGTCGCCGTCGCGGACGGCGCGGGTGGTCAGGGAGGCGGCGTCGGAGCCCGAGGAGGGTTCGGAGAGGCAGTAGGCGCCGAGGAGCCCGCCGCCGAGCATGGCGGGCAGGTGCGCGGCGCGCTGCTCCTTGGTCCCGAACCCGGCAAGGGCATGACAGGCCAGAGTGTGGACGCTGACGCCGAGGCCGACGGTGAGGCGGACGGCTGCCAGCTCCTCCAGGACCTGGAGGTAGACCTCGTAGGGCTGCTCGCCGCCGCCGAACTCCTCGGCGTACGGCAGGGAGAGCAGTCCGGATGTGGAGAGCAGGGTGAAGGCCGCGCGCGGGAAGTGTCCGGCCTCCTCTTCCTCGGCGGCGTTCGGGGCGATCTCCCGCTCGGCGAGATCCCTGACGAGCGTCAGCAGGTCACGGGCTTCCTCGGTGGGCAGACTGCGGTCCACCGGGCGGGGGCCGTACTCGGTCATGGCGGCGCTCTCCTCCGTCTCGGGCGCTGGCGGCCCCGCACGCATGGGGTGGGCGGCGGTGCCGTCTTCCGGGTGCCCAGCCGATGATTGCCCTCCGGGTCTCGGAACGCGATGACCTGCGACTGTGGCGCTTGGAGTATGCCCGATCGGCGGCCTGGCGTCACGGGTTGACGGAGGGGGAATGATCTTTGCGCAGGCAGATGAACTGGCCGCGAAATTGGTCCGAACCATTGACGCACTGGTCTAGTCCATCTAGCTTCTCCCCAACGCCCCACGCGTTTTGGACCGTTCGGAACGCAGGTCGCATCCCGTCCCTCGTCCCCCCTCCGAGGAGAAGACATGCTCAGACCGCACCGTGGACGATCACGCCGAGCCCTGGCCGCCACCACCGCCCTGTGTACGGTGGCGCTCTCCGGCTCCCTGCTCGCGGGCCAGGCGCTCGCCGCCTCGCCCGGCGCCCCCACCGCCGCACACCCGGCGGCCGCCACGGCGAAGACGGCGGCGAAGCCTGCCACCGCCGCGGGCGACAAGGTCGTCGGATACTTCACCAACTGGGGTGTCTACGACCGGAATTACCACGTCAAGAACATCGAGACGTCCGGCTCCGCCGCCAAGCTGACGCATATCAACTACGCCTTCGGCAACGTCACCGGCGGCAAGTGCGCCATCGGTGACTCCTACGCCGACTACGACAAGGCGTACACCGCCGACCAGAGCGTCGACGGCAAGGCCGACACCTGGGACGACGGTGCGCTGCGCGGCAACTTCAACCAGCTGCGCAAGCTGAAGAAGCTGCACCCGAACCTCAAGGTGATCTGGTCGTTCGGCGGCTGGACCTGGTCCGGCGGCTTCGGCGAGGCGGCCAAGAACCCGGCGGCGTTCGCCAAGTCCTGCCACGACATGGTCGAGGACTCCCGGTGGGCCGATGTCTTCGACGGTATCGACATCGACTGGGAGTACCCCAACGACTGCGGTCTGACCTGCGACACCAGCGGGAAGGACGCCTTCACCAACGTGATGAAGGCGCTGCGCGCGGAGTTCGGCAAGGACGAGCTGGTGACCGCGGCCATCAGCGCGGACGCCTCCGACGGCGGCAAGCTCGACAAGGCGGACTACGCCGGCGCCGCCCAGTACGTCGACTGGTACAACCCGATGACGTACGACTACTTCGGCGCATGGGACGACAAGGGGCCGACCGCTCCGCACTCCCCGCTGACCGCGTACGACGGCATCCCGCGGGACGGTTTCAACACGACCGACACCACCGCCAAGCTGAAGAAGCTCGGTGTTCCGGCGGACAAGCTGCTGCTGGGCATCGGTTTCTACGGCCGCGGCTGGCAGGGCGTGAGCGACGACAAGCCGGGCGGCACCGCCACCGGCGCGGCCCCGGGCAAGTACGAGGCCGGGATCGACGACTACAAGGTCCTCAAGGACCGGTGCCCGGCCACCGGCAAGATCGCCGGCACCGCGTACGCCAAGTGCGGGGACCAGTGGTGGAGTTACGACACCCCGGAGACCATCGCCGGGAAGATGGCCTTCAAGAACGAGCAGGGCATGGGCGGCACGTTCTTCTGGGAGCTGAGCGGTGACACCTCGAACGGCGAGCTGATCAAGGCGATCAAGTAATACCTCGCGGGGTTGCGCACGAGGGCGGGAGGCAGCGGCCTCCCGCCCTTCGCGCGTGGACGCCGGGCTCAGCCGGCCGGCGGCGCCGGGCAGTCCGGTTCGTGCTCCGCGATCAGGCGCAGGGTGTCCCCCAGCCCGCGCACCAGAAGGTCGCAGACGGTTTCGCGGGGCAGCCGCTGCTCCTCGATCCAGTGCAGGGTGACGCCCTCGACGCCGCTCAGCCAGCCGATCAGCAGCGTACGGGCGAGTTCGGGCAGGTCGTCGCGGCCCCAGGCGCCGCGCGCGAGGGTGGTGAGCATCCGGGCGCGGACCGCGTCGCGCATCGCCTGGACCTCCGCGTCGAAGCCGACGCCGCCGGTGACGATGGCCCGGTAGGCGGCCTGGTGGTGCTGGGCGTAGCGGAGATAGCCGTCGACGGTGTGGCGCACCCGGTCGTAGGGCGGCAGGTCCTGGGCGGCGCCGGCCCGCTCGGCGAGCTGGGCGACGGCGTCCTCGACGATCGCGAGGTAGTAGCCGCGCTTGTTGGTGAAGTAGTAGTAGATCAGGCCCTTGGCGACCCCCGCGTGCCGGGCGATGTCGTCCATGGAGAGGGCGTCGTACGACGTGTCGGCGAACAGCTTCCGTCCGACGGCTATGAGGTCCCGCCGACGCGCCTGCGAACGGTCGGTGGTGCAGGCGCTCCGTCCACGCTGTTGGGTCTTGGTCACAATCCGCTCTCATCTGCAACTGCCGTAAATTCTCGGCAGTATGACAGAGCGTCATGTTCGGCGCCGGGAGTGCGTCGGGCGCGGTCGCGGCCTGCTTCCCCGGTCCGCGCCCGGCGCCGTTGTCCCCCGCATGGGGGTTTACGGCGCCGCCGCGTTCCCGGGACGATCGGCGTACGGGGCGGCGCCGCACGGAGAGGTGGTACGTGGTCAATCCTTGGCTGGCGTTGGAGGCGGGCGCGGATCCCGCGGCACGGATCGCCTCCCTGCGGCGGGCGCACGAGACATTCCTCGCGGGCGGGCCGGTGGCGCCGCCGGTGCGCCCGGTGGTCGCCGACTCCTGGCGGCGCTCGGCCGACGCCCGCGCGGCGCCCGACGGCACGGTCCCGGTGGAGCTGGAAGGCGAGACGCTGCGCGCCCACCGCGACAGCCATCCGCTGGCCCGCGCGCTGCCCGTCTTCCGGGAACTGCTGGGCGCCACCGCGCAGGACGGGGCGCATCTGATGGCCGTCTGCGACGCACAGGGCCGGATGCTGTGGGTCGAGGGCCACCCCGGCGTGCGGCGGGGCGCGGAGCGCATGAACTTCGTGGTCGGGGCGCGCTGGGACGAGCGGCACGCCGGAACCAACGCGCCCGGCACCGCGCTCGCCGCGGGTCACCCCGTACAGATCTTCGCGGCGGAGCACTACAACCGGCGGGTGCAGCGCTGGACGTGCGCGGCGGCACCGCTGCGCGACCGGCGCACCGGGCGGCTGCTGGGCGCGGTCGACATCACCGGCGGCGACCATCTCGCCCATCCCCACAGCCTCGCCCTCGTCCAGGCCACCGCCCGCGCCGCCGAGGCGCATCTCGCCGCGTACACGCCGGAACCCTGCGTGTTTCTGACGGCGTTGGGCCGCGACGAGGCGCTGCTGGTGGTGGACGGCCGGCGGCTGCGGCTGGGGCGGCGGCACAGCGAGATCATGGTGCTGCTCGCCCACCACCCCGACGGCCTGACGGGTGATCAGCTGGCGTTGCTGCTGTACGGCGAGCGGGAGGTGCGCCCGGTGACGCTCCGGGCCGAACTCTCCCGGCTGCGGCACCTCGTGGGTCCGCTGCTCGACTCCCGCCCGTACCGGCTGCGGCGCCCCGTCGACACCGACGCCGCCGCGGTCGGCGCCGCCCTGACCTCCGGCGACCCGTCGGCGGCACTCGACGGCTACCCGGGCCCGCTGCTCCCGCTCTCCGACGCCCCCGGCGTACGGCGGCTGCGGGACGCCCTGGAGGCGCGGCTCCGGCGCACCCTGCTGACCTGCAGCGATCCGGAGGTACTGCGGCAGTGGACCGGGACGCCCTGGGGCGAGGACGACCTGGAGGTCTGGGAGGCGCTGGCCGCCGCACTCCCGCCGCACGCCCCGGGACACGCACGGGCCCGGACCGCGGTGCGGCGGCTGCGGGAGGTGTACGGGGTGGTGGGTCTGTAGGGCGAGGGGTGCGCGATGGGGCGGGCACGGGACCCGCCCGCCGGACGCGGTCCCGCGCAACGTTGCGGCAACCTCCCCCGCCCTACCGTGCGCGCACCGTCCTCCGCAGAGAAGCGGAGGGCACCGCGCCGAGCGATTGGGAGGCCGTGCCATGGCCCGCTTTGCCCACCCCGGTTCCGCCGATGCCGTGATGTCGTACCAGAGCCGGTACGACCACTGGATCGGCGGTGAGTACGTCGCGCCCGCACAGGGCCGGTACTTCGAGAACCCGACGCCGGTGAACGGCCAACCCTTCACCGAGGTGGCGCGCGGCACCGCCGAGGACGTCGAACGCGCCCTGGACGCGGCGCACGCGGCCGCGCCCGCCTGGGGCCGTACCGCGCCCGCCGAACGTGCCGTGGTCCTCAACCGCATCGCGGACCGGATGGAGGCCCACCTCCAGGAGCTGGCGGTCGCCGAGAGCTGGGAGAACGGCAAGCCGGTCCGGGAGACGCTGGCCGCCGACATCCCGCTGGCCATCGACCACTTCCGCTACTTCGCCGGTGCGCTGCGCGCCCAGGAGGGCACCCTCTCCGAGATCGACGCGGACACCGTCGCGTACCACTTCCACGAACCGCTGGGCGTCGTCGCGCAGATCATCCCGTGGAACTTCCCGATCCTGATGGCGACCTGGAAGCTGGCACCCGCGCTCGCCGCGGGCAACGCCGTGGTCCTGAAGCCCGCCGAGCAGACGCCCGCCTCGGTGCACTTCCTGATGAGCCTGATCGCGGACCTGCTGCCGCCGGGCGTCGTCAACATCGTCAACGGCTTCGGCGCCGAGGCGGGCAAACCTCTCGCCTCCAGCCCCCGGGTGGCGAAGGTCGCGTTCACCGGCGAGACCACGACCGGCCGCCTGATCATGCAGTACGCCTCGGAGAACCTGCGGCCGGTCACCCTCGAACTGGGCGGCAAGAGCCCCAACATCTTCTTCGACGACGTCTCGTCGGCCACCGACGACTTCCTCGACAAGGCGCTGGAGGGCTTCACGATGTTCGCCCTCAACCAGGGCGAGGTCTGCACCTGCCCCTCCCGCGCCCTGATCCAGCGCGGCCACTACCAGGACTTCCTCGCCGCTGGTGTGGCCCGCACCGAGAAGATCGTCCAGGGCCATCCGCTGGACACCGACACCATGGTCGGCGCACAGGCGTCCAACGACCAGCTGGAGAAGATCCTCTCCTACCTGGACATCGGACGTCAGGAGGGCGCCCGCGTCCTCACCGGCGGCGCCCGCGCCGAACTCGGCGGCGAGCTGGAAGGCGGCTACTACGTCCGCCCGACCGTCTTCGAGGGCAACAACGCCATGCGCGTCTTCCAGGAGGAGATCTTCGGCCCCGTCGTGGCCGTCGCCCCCTTCGCCGACTTCGACGACGCCATCACCCTCGCCAACGACACCCTCTACGGCCTCGGCGCCGGCGTCTGGACCCGCGACGGCTCCACCGCCTACCGCGCCGGCCGCGCCATCCAGGCGGGCCGCGTGTGGACCAACTGCTACCACGCCTACCCGGCCCACGCCGCCTTCGGCGGCTACAAGCAGTCCGGCATCGGCCGCGAGAACCACAAGATGATGCTGGATCACTATCAGCAGACGAAGAACCTGCTCGTCTCGTACTCGCCGAAGAAGCTGGGGTTCTTCTAGAGGTTCTCTAGAACCTAGGGGAAGGCGCCTGACCTGGCATTTTGCCGGTCGGGCGCCAGGGCGTCTTTCCGTGCCCGCGCCCACGTCGTCCCATACGCGGAAGCATGGACATAGTTGCCGGCCTGGTTCCGGAACAGCCGTCCGTCAGGCGCCACGCCGAACCGTTCGATGTGCAAGCACACGAGCTCACGAACTGCCGCAGGATGGGCACAGGCCAGGTCGCGGTAGCCGCGCGGCACCTGAGCGAGTGCACCTCGTGCACCGCTCCGTCGCCCGTCCACTCTCTGCTGCGGTAATGACGCCGTCTGACAGGTTGCGGATTCTCCGCGAAGTAGCCTTTTCCACTCCGGTGTTGAGCACTTCGTTGCAGGCGGTCCGTTTGCGCTGTGCCGCCTTAGAACTCCTATCGGAATGACTTCAGGCGTCGCCAGCAGATGAGCGCGCATCCGAGGGTGAGGAAGGCTTCGTGGATGTCGTCGCGTATCTC